>NZ_CP039740.1:3395000-3995000 GCF_005153485.1 Pseudolabrys sp. FHR47 | reverse complement strand
GACACCGAGAAGGAAAGAGACATGGCGACGATTTCGCTTCCTACCGCCGACCGGACCTTCGCGCCGTACACGACCGGCGAGCCGATCAAGTTTCCGTCCAAGGAAGACACCGCGCGCTTCAATCGCGTCGCCTATGCGGCCGCCCATGTCGTCGCGGACCCGCTGGCCGATAATGATCCATGGCTCGACGTCGCTATCGATTGGGACAAGACCATCGCGTTCCGCCATTATCTCTGGGACCTCGGTCTCGGCGTCGCCGAAGCCATGGACACCGCCCAGCGTGGCGGCGGTCTCGACTGGGACGGCGCCAAGCAGCTCATCAAGCATGCGCTGGAAGCGGCCAAAAGCCGCCCCGGCGCCAGGATCGGCTGCGGCTGCGGCACCGATCATCTCGAGGCCAATGACCGTGTCACGCTCGACGACATCATCCGCGCTTACGAAGAGCAGATCGAGGTCATCGAAGGCATGGGCGGCAGGCTCATCCTCATGGCGTCGCGCGCGCTCGCCCGCGCCGCCAAATCGCCGGCCGACTACGAAAAGGTCTATGGCCGCATCCTGCGCCAGGTGAAGGAGCCGGTGATCATTCACTGGCTCGGCGAAATGTTCGACCCGGCGCTCGAAGGCTACTGGGGCTCGACCGATCACATGCAGGCGATGGAAACCTGTCTCGCCATCATGACCGACAATGCCGCGAAGATCGACGGCGTGAAGATTTCGCTCCTGTCCAAGGAGAAGGAGATCGTGATGCGTCGCCGGCTGCCGCAAGGAGTGCGCATGTATACCGGCGACGACTTCAATTACGCCGAGCTCATCGCTGGCGATGAGCAGGGCCATTCCGACGCGCTGCTCGGCATCTTCGACGCCATCGCGCCGGCCGCTTCGGCCGGGCTCGCGAAGCTCGCCAACAACGACTTGCAGGGCTTCCACGGCATCATGGAGCCGACCGTGCCGCTGTCGCGCCACATCTTCAAGGCGCCGACCCGTTTCTACAAGACCGGTGTCGTGTTCCTGGCCTGGCTCAATGGCTTGCAGGATCACTTCTCGATGATCGGCGGTCAGCAGAGCGCGCGCTCGGTGCTCCACTTCACCGAATTGTTCAAGCTCGCCGACAAGGCGCGCGTGCTGCACGATCCCGAACTCGCCGCATCGCGTATGGGCAAATTCCTGGCGGTGCAGGGCATGGCCTGAATTGGACTGCAAGTGTGAGCCGGCAATCAAAAAGCCGGCCATGATTTTGAAACGGCAACACAAGGGAGGACTGCAAATGTTACGTACATTGATGCTCACCGCCGCGGCGATCGTCGGCCTCACTGGCGCCGCCTCGGCGCAGAACTATCCGTGGAAACCGACCAAGCCGATTACCATCGTCGTCCCGTGGGGCGCCGGCGGTTCGACCGACCAGGTCGTGCGTCTGCTCGGCAAGGAAATCGAAACCGCGATCGGTCAGTCGGTCGTCATCGTCAACCAGCCCGGTGCTTCGGGCTCGATCGGCACCAAGGCGGTACTGGAAGCACCGAAGGACGGCTACATGATCGCGTCCGGTGCGGCCAAGGATGCCGGCACCTATGCGGTGACCGGACTGCTCAACACCAAGCTCGATGACTGGCACCTCTATCTCGCCGTGATCAATTCATCGGTGATCGGCGTCAACGCCAACACGCCGTACAAGACGCTCGACGACCTCATCAAGGCGATGAAGGCCAAGCCGGGCACCGTGACGGTCGCCACCGCCGGCATCAACTCGTCCGGCGGCGCCGCGCTTGGCGCCTTCTCGACTGGCGCCGGTGTCGAGGCCAAGCACGTCACCTATGACGGCGGCAACCCGGCCATCATCGCCACTGCGGGCGGCGAGACTCAGGTGACGACGCAGCTCGCCGTTGAGCAGGCGGAAATGATCCGCGCCGGGCGCATCCGCGCGCTGGCGGTGGTTGGGACCAAGCCGCTGAACCTCCAGGGCGTCCCGGAAATCCCGGCGATCACCAAGTTCGTCCCGACGTTCCCGGCGACCGACAACTATTTCGGCATCTTCATTCCAAAAGGCGTGCCGGCCGAGGTGGTGAAGACCTTTGACATGATCTGGGCCGACAAGATCGCAAAGTCGGATGCATTGAAGACCTACGCGACCTCCCGCGGCGCCATCGTCGCCGTCGTTTCGGGCGATGCCGCGAAGGCGGCGGTCATGCCCGCCGTGAAGGAAACGGCCTGGGGCCTGTGGGAGCGCAAGCAGGCCAAGGTCGATCCGGCCAGCGTCGGCATTCCGCCGCGCTGATCGCTCCATCTGACGGCCGCGGTCCGGTAACGTGCCGGGCCGCGGTTCTTTCGCGTTTGTGACGGACCTAACTTATGCAGCAAAGACCGCTCGCTAGAGCCGATCTTATCACCGGGCTGGTGCTTACGGCGCTCGGCGCGGCAACCGCGGTCGAATCGTATCGAATGCCGCGCCTCGAGGAGCGATCGATCGATCCGTGGACAGCGCCTGGCATCGTTCCCGGCATGCTCGGCCTCATCATTCTCGTTCTCGGCGCTGCTCTCGCTTTGCGCTCGGTCGCCGCGGGCGCACTGACGGCGAAAGCCGCGCCCGATACGGACCCGGTCGAAACGCGCGCCGCGCGGTTCCGCTTCGTGCTCTGTCTGGCATTGTGCCTCGTCTATGCCGTCGTGCTGGTCGGCCATGCGCCGTTCTGGCTCGCGACCGGCACCTTCGTCTTTACATTCATCGCCGCCTTCGAGTGGCGCGCGAGCGACGATAGCCGCGCCCGTTCGATCAAGCTGGCGATCGCCGCCGTCATCGCCATCGCGACGGCGGTCATTGTGCCTTTCGTCTTCGAAACCCTGTTCCTCGTGCGTCTACCGTGATGCCGACGGTGAAGAACCATGATTGACGGACTTGTCACCTTCGGCGCCGCCTTCGCCGTATTCGCGAATGTCACGACGCTGTTCAATGTCGCCTGGGCGACTTTGATCGGCATCATCATCGGCGCGCTGCCCGGTCTGACCGCGACCATGGCGGTCGCGCTGCTGACCACGCTCACCTACCGTATGGTGCCGGAGCAGGCGATCCTTGTCCTGATCGCTGTCTATGTCGGCGCCATCTATGGCGGCTCGCGCTCGGCGATCCTGCTCAACATTCCCGGCACACCGGCCAATGCCGCGACGACGCTCGACGGTTTCCCGTTGGCAAAGAAGGGTCTCGCCGGCGAGGCGATGGGTCTTGCCACCAGCGCCTCGGTGCTGGGCACGCTGATCGGTGTGCTCTTCCTTGCCGCGGTCGCGCCGATGCTGGCCGAATTCGCGCTCAGCTTCGGCTCCTACGAATTCTTCTGGCTCGCCATCTTTGGCATCGTCATCGCGGGCCAGATGACGTCGTTCGAGGATGCGCTAAAAGGCTGGATCATCGGCTTCCTCGGCCTGCTGGTCGCCATGATCGGGCAAGAAGGCATCCACGCCGAGCCGCGCTTCAGCTATGGCAATTCCGATCTTGCCGGCGGCATCGCGCTCATTCCGGCGCTGGTCGGCGCCTTCGGTCTCGCCGAAATCCTCAGCGTGATGAAGGAGCGCGCCGCCGAAATGGCCACGCGCACGGTCGACCGCGTCGTGCCGGGCCTGGCCGATCTCTGGCGCTACAGGCGCACCATCGGCCGCTCGGGTCTGATCGGAACCATCATCGGCATCATTCCCGGCGTCGGCGAGGACATCGGCGCCTGGGTTTCTTATGCAGCGGCGCGCCGCTCCAGCAAGGAGAAGGAACTGTTCGGCAAGGGTTCGCGCGAGGGGCTGATCGCTGCCGAGACGGGCAACAATGCCGCAATCCCCGGTGCGCTCATTCCGGCGCTGACGCTCGCGGTGCCCGGTTCGGCGCCGGCGGCGGTGCTGCTTGCCGCCATGTTCATTCACGGTATCCGTCCCGGCCCACTCATCATGATCGAGGCGCCGGCCTTCGTTTATCAGGTCGTCTGGATGGTGCTGCTGGCCACCGTCGCGATGGGCGTGTTCGGCCTGGCGCTGACGCGGCCGCTGCTCGCCATTCTGAAAGTGCCGCGCGAGCGGCTGATGCCGGTGGTGTTCGTGCTCTGCGTCATCGGACCTTACGCCATCACGCAGCGGCTGTTCGACGTCTATGTGATGATCTTCTTCGGCATTGTCGGCTTCATCCTGCGCGAGATGAAATATCCGATGGCGCCTCTGGTGCTCGGCATCATCCTCGGCGATCTTCTCGACAAGAACCTGCGGCGCGCTCTGGTCCTGTCCGACGGCGACGTCACGCCGTTCTTCACCCGCCCGATCAGCGCCGCGCTTTGGATCACAACCGCGCTCATCATCCTGTTCGCCATTCCGCAGGTGCGTCGTGCGGCCACGCGACTGATGGGCTGGAACAAGAGTGTATGAAGATCGCTCTCTGCAACGAGGTGATCGCCGACCGGCCCTTTGCCGCGCAGTGCGATCTGGCGGCCAAGCTTGGCTATGACGGGCTGGAGGTTTCGCCCTTCACGCTGGGCGACGAGCCGCACAGGCTGACGGCGAACGAGCGGACGGCATTGCGCCGCGCTGCCGCGGATGCCGGCATGGTCGTCACCGGGTTGCATTATCTGATGCGGGCGCCGGCCGGCCTGTCGATCACGTCGCGCGACAAGGCGCAGCGCGAAAAGACCATCGGCGTCATCCGCGATCTGTGCGGGCTCGCCGCCGATCTCGGCGGTAAGGTGCTGGTGCATGGCTCGCCCGACCAGCGCAAGCTGGAGCCCGGTTTCGAGGCCGAGGGCCGTCAGCACGCCATCGACTGCTTCGCCGCGGCCGGCGAGGCGGCCGCCGAGAACGACGTTATCTATTGCATCGAGCCGTTATCGCGGCGACAGACCGACCATATCAATACGGTCGAGGAAGCGGCCGCAATCGTCAAGGCGATCGGCAATAAGGCGCTGCGCACCATGATCGACTGCTCGTCGGCAGCGCCGACCGAGCCGCTATCCGTGCCGGACACGATCCGGCGCTGGCTGCCGACCGGCATGATCGCGCATGTGCATCTCAACGATCCCAACCGGCGCGGGCCGGGCGAGGGCGAGCTTGAATTTGCGCCGATCTTCGGCGCGCTGCGCGAGCAGAACTATGCCGGCGACTTCGGCGTCGAGCCCTTCGTCTACATTCCTGACGGACCAACCTGCGCCGCGCGCGCTATCGGCTATGTGCGCGGCGTGATGGAGGGCCTGCCATGACCGCGCCGCGCCTGCGCCTGATCGACATGCGTGCCTATGAGCGTCCGGTGACCTTGCGCCTGCCGTTCCGGTTCGGCGTCGTCACCTTGCGCGAGGCGCCGCAGCTTTTCGTGCGGGCGCGGATTCGCATGGCCGATGGCCGCGAAGGCGAGGGGATTTCGGCCGAGCTTCTGGTGCCGAAATGGTTCGACAAGTCGCCAAACCTCACTAACGAGGACAATTTCGAACAGCTCCGCCGGTCGCTGGCAATTGCACAGCGCCATGCCATCGCGGTTGGTATACAGACCGCCTTCGGTATTGCAGCCGAAGCCAATGCCGGCCATCGTGCCGAATGCGCCGCGGCCGGCCTGAACGGACTGGTTGCGTCCTTCGGTCAGGCGCTGACCGAACGCGCCATCATCGATGCGTTGGGCCGTCTAGAGGGCGTATCGGCGGCGGCGCTGGTGCGTGACAATCGCCTTGGCATCACGGCGGCGCTGACGCCCGATCTCGAAGGTTTTGATCTCGCCGCCTTCCTGTCATTGCGGAAAGTTGCCGATACCATCGCCGCGCGGCACACCGTTGGCCTCGTCGATGCGATTACGCGCGCGGAAACGGCAGGAAAGCGTCTTGACGACGGCTTGCCGGAGAGTCTCGAGGAGGTGATCGCCGCCTACGGCCAGCGCTATTTCAAGCTCAAGGTCGGCGGCAAGGTCGATGAGGACATAGAACGTCTGGCGCAGATCGCCGCCGTGCTCGACCGCGACGCCGGCGATTACAAGGCAACGCTCGACGGCAACGAGCAGTATGAGAATGTCGATGCCGTGCTGGCGCTATGGCGGCGCATGGGCGAGGACAAGCGGCTCACGCGGCTCAAGGCATCGCTGCTGTTGATAGAACAGCCGATCGCGCGGTCCGAGGCGCTGAGCAAACCGGTGCATCCGCTGGCGAAGGACATCCCCGTCGAGATCGACGAATCCGACAGCGACTTCGACATCTTTCCGCGTGCGAAGTCGCTCGGATATACCGGCATCTCGTCGAAGTCCTGCAAGGGCTTCTATCGCGCGCTGCTCAACAGCGCCCGCGTCTCGCACTATGGCGCCGCTGGCGGGCATTACGTCATGTCCGCGGAAGATCTGACCACGCAAGGCGGCGTCGCCGTGCAGCAGGACCTCGTGCTGGCATCGCTGGTCGGCGCCACGCATGTCGAGCGCAACGGTCATCACTATGTCGATGGCATGGCCGGCGCGCCGCAATCTGAGCAGGACGCCTTTCTCGCTGCCCATGGCGATCTTTACGCCCGCGCCGGCAATGGGCGTGTTCGATTGGCGATCAAGGGCGGCGATATTTCGCTGCGCACGATTGCGCAGGCGAGCGGTCTGGCGAGCGCCGTCATGCCCGACTGGTCGGCGATGAACCCGAGCGCGGCACTGGCCGGCGCCTGATCTCAAGGAACGTCAGAATGAAAACCGAAGGCCTCTCGATCAATCTCGCCACCGTGCGACAGCAATGGAACCTGCCGGAAGCGGTGGCGGCCTGCGCGAAACTCGGCATCTCCTATGTCGATCCGTGGCGCGATCAGGTCGCGGCGGTGGGTCTCGATACCGCGGGGAAGGCGATCAAGGACAACGGCCTCAAGGTTTCCGGCTATTGCCGCGGCGGCATGTTCCCGGCCGCTGACGCGGCGGGACGTCAGGCGGCGATCGACGACAACAAGCGTGCGCTGGACGAGGCGGCGGCGCTCGGCGCGGAGTGTCTCGTGCTGGTCGTTGGCGGGCTGCCGTCCGGTTCACGTGATCTCGTCGCGGCGCGGCAGATGGTGCAGGATGGGCTTGCCGCGATCCTGCCGCACGCGCGGTCGGTCGGCGTTCCGCTCGCCATCGAGCCGCTGCATCCGATGTATGCCGGCGACCGCGCCTGCGTGAACACGCTGAAGCAGGCGCTCGATATGGCGGGGCAACTCGGCGACGACGTTGGCGTCGCCATCGACGTCTATCATGTCTGGTGGGACCCGGAGATCGAGGCCCAGATCGCGCGTGCCGGCCGCGAGAAACGCATCTTGGGCTACCACATCTGCGATTGGCTGGTGCCGACCAGGGACCTGCTGCTCGACCGCGGTATGCCGGGCGACGGTGTCATCGACCTGCCGCGGTTCCGCGGGCTGATCGAGGCTGCCGGCTACAAGGGCCCGACCGAGATCGAGATTTTCTCGGCGCAGGACTGGTGGACCCGTCCAGGCGAGGAGGTCCTGAAGACCTGCATCGCGCGCTACAACGACACGTTCAGGTAGGCCTTTGTACACGGCGCTGGCAAAATCGCTGGAAGGCGCTAAAACGCTTCCCATGCGCTCGTAGCTCAGCTGGATAGAGCATCGGACTTCGAATCCGAGGGTCGGGAGTTCGAATCTCTCCGAGCGCGCCATTCCTGCGGAATGACGCGCCACGCTTGGCTGGCGACTTCAGTGCAGCGACGTCGTCAAGCCAGATGGCTGACGAACTTGGTCTGCAGGTAAGCGCTCAAACCTTCGATGCCGCCTTCGTGACCGTAACCGGAATCCTTGATGCCGCCGAACGGCGTCTCCGGCAGGGCGATGCCGAAGTGGTTGATCGTCAGCATGCCAGCCTCGATCGAGTCGGCCAGTTTGGCGGCAGTCTTAGCGTCCTTGGTGAAGGCATAGCTGGCGAGGCCGAAGGGCAGGCTGTTGGCCTGCTCGAGCATGGCATCCGTGTCCTTGAACGGCATCATCACCGCGACCGGACCGAACGGCTCCTCACTCATGATGCGTGCGCTCTGCGGCACGCCTGTGAGCACGGTCGGCTCAAAGAAATTGCCGGCATTGCCGATCCGGCTGCCGCCGGTCTCAATTTTGGCACCCTTTTCCTTGGCGTCGAGGATGATGCTTTCCATCGCGTTGACGCGACGCGGATTGGCGAGAGGGCCCATCTTGCTGGCCGGGTCGAAGCCGTCGCCGACCTTCACCGCCTTGGCGAGATCGATGAATTTCGACACGAACTTGTCGTAGGCCTTCTCCTGCACGAAGAAGCGGGTCGGCGACACGCAAACCTGACCGGCGTTGCGATATTTCAGGAAGGCCATCAGGTTCGCCGCGCTCTCCGTATCGGCGTCGTCGAACACCATCACCGGCGCATGGCCGCCGAGCTCCATGGTGGCGCGTTTCATGTGCAGGCCGGCGAGAGAGGCAAGCTGTTTGCCGACCGGCACCGAACCGGTGAACGAGATCTTGCGAATAGATGGGTGCGCGATGAGGTATTCGGAAATCTCCGCCGGCACGCCGTACAGAAGGTTGATGACGCCGGCCGGCACGCCGGCTTCCTCGAAGCATTTGACGAATTCGATCGGCGAGCCGGGTGTTTCTTCCGGGCACTTGACGATGATCGAGCAGCCGGCGGCGAGCGCGGCGCTGATTTTGCGCGTCGCTTGCAGCACCGGGAAATTCCACGGCGAGAACCCGGCGACCGGGCCGACCGGCTCCATGATCACCATGTTGCGCACGCCGTCGGCGCGCGCCGGGATAATGCGGCCATAGGCGCGGCGGCCCTCGTCGGCGAACCAGTCGATGACGTCGGCAGAGCCCATCACCTCGAGTTTTGCCTCGCCGAGAATTTTGCCTTGCTCGAAGGTCAGCGCGGTGGCGATCTGCTCGGCGCGGGCGCGTACCAGATCGGCGGCCTTGCGCAGGATCTTGGCGCGCTCGAAAGCCGAGATCTTGCGCCAGGTCTTGAAGCCCGCTTCGGCGGCCTTCACCGCGGCGTCGAGGTCGGCCTTCGATGCGTGGCCGAGCTTGCCGATCGGCTGGTTGGTCGCGGGGTTGACGACGTCCTGGCTTTTGCCGGAGGTCGGCTGCACCCAGGCACCATTGATGTAATGGTCGAGCTTGGAGAGATACTGCGGCGTGCTCATGGGGCTACTCACGTTGCAATGCAATATGGGGTGGAGGTGGGGCGATCAGGGAGCCAGCGCGCCGAGATACTGGCGCACATCCGGTTGCCGGGTCATGTCCGGCAAGGTGGCATACTCGGACACCCCGCCTTTGTTGACGAACAGGAAACGCTCGCACACTTCCCGCATGATGTCGATCTGGAATGGCGCGGTGGGATGCAGGCAGATGAAGACCAACCGGTTGTCGCTGCGCAGTTTGCGGAAGAAATCCAGCATGAAGCCGATATAGCCGTCCTGGGTATTGAACTGCGGCTCGTCGAATAGATGGACGAGGGGATAGGAACCGGCCGCGCGTTCCATCATGAAGGACGGTTTGCGCTTGCGGAAATTCCGCACCTGATAGGACTGGTGATAGTGGATCGCCAGCCGGTCGCGCTGGCTATAGCGCACATTCTGGATGTCCTGGCCAGCGACCATGATCCGCCCGCCTGTTGGCGCATTCGAGCCTGCGATCATCTCAAACAAGGTGGTCTTGCCGGCGCCGTTCGGTCCCATGACACCAACGATCTCCGGACGATCGAAGCCGAGATCGACCCGCAGCGAGAAGGCCGGTGTGCGGTCGAACGTGCCGCGATGATAGACCTTCTCGACATCGTCGAGACGTAGCAGCGGCGCTGCGCTCATTGCAGGCCTCCGAGCAGTTGACGCTTCAAGGCCGGATCGCTGCGCAGGGCTTCGGCTTCACCCTTCCAGGCGACCTGGCCGTGCGACAGCACGACGACGTGATCGGCCACCGACAGCGCGATGTCGGCATTCTGCTCAACCACAATGCTGGCGATGCCGGCGTCTTTCAGGCGACAGATAACGCCGAGCACGTCGTCGACAATCTTCGGCGCGAGCCCCTGACTCGGCTCGTCGAACAGCACGAGTCCCGGCGAGCCGAGCAGAGCGCGGCCGATCGCCACCATCTGCATTTCGCCACCGGACAGGGTCTCGGCTTCGCGCGCCATCAGATATTTCAGTGGCGAGAAAATCTCGGTCACCTCGTCAAGTGACCAGGCGCGAAACGAAGTTCGCTTTTCGCCGAGCATCAAATTCTGACGTACCGTTAATGTCGGGCAAAGCCGGCGATCGTCCGGCACCCAGCCGATGCCGGCGCTGGCGATCTCATGGGTCGGTCGCGCCGCGATCGACCTGTCGCGAAAGCGGATATCACCCTGCCGTGCGCGCGTCAGGCCGAGGATCGAGCGCAGGACCGTCGTCTTGCCGGCGCCATTGGCACCAAGCAGCGCCAGCACCTCGCCCTCGCGCAGCGACAGCGACACGGAGAACAGCGCCTGTGTCTCGCCGTAGAAGGCGGTGATGTTGCTGACTTCGAGCATCAGTTCAGCCGTCCCAGATTGGAGGACTCGACCCAAGGGTTCTGCTTCAGCGCCATAGGGGTGCCGCGGGCGATCACCTGGCCCCAGTGGATCACGGAAATCTCGTCGGCCAGCGAGAACAAGAACTCCATGTCGTGTTCGATCACAACGATGGTGAGTTGGCCCTTGAGGCGGGCGATAAGTTCGGCCAGTCGCGCGCGGCCGTCGGCGCCGAGGCCGGCGGTGGGCTCGTCGAGGAACAGCAGCTTGGGCCTGCACGCCAGCGCGACGCCGATCTCCAGCGCGCGCCTGGCGCCGTACGGCAACGACTTGGCGTCGTCCCGCGCGCGGTCGGCAAGCCCGATGCGTTCAAGGATTCCGTAGACCTCGTCGGTGACGGCGGGGTCGGCGTAGGCTGACGTTAGCATGTTGGTGCTGCGCGAACGGGTCGCCGGCAGCGCCACCGCGATGTTCTCGAACACGCTGAACTCGTCGAACAGATTCATAAGCTGGAACGAGCGCGCCACGCCGAGCCGCACGATGTCCTGCGGCGAGCGGCCGGTGATGTCCTGCCCCTGCCAGAGCACGCGGCCACGGTCCGGCTTGTAGCGGCCGGTGAGGACGTTGAAGCAGGTCGTCTTGCCGGCGCCGTTCGGTCCCATGATGCCGGACAGCTTGCCTTCCTCGAAGGCGAGCGACACGTCTTCCAGCACGACGCGGTCACCGAATCGAAGATGCAGTTCTCGGGCTTCGAAAATGGCCATGGCTCACCTCGCCACTGACGTCGGTGCCGGCTGCGGCGGGGCATTCTTCGGTGCCGCGCGGCTGCGCATGTACCCCTGGAACAGGCCGGCGATGCCTTCGGGCTTGAATAGCACCAGAATAACAAAGCAGAGACCGAACCACAGCATCCAGCCGGTCGTGACCGCGCCGATAACGTCGCGCGCCAGGAAGAAGGCTGCCGCGCCGATCACAGGCCCCCAGAACGATACCAAGCCGCCGCCGACCAACGTCATCATCACGACGTAGCCGGAATAGTGCAGGCTCATGACGTCAGGAAATGCAGAGTTCTGCGCCATGGCGAACATGCCGCCAGCCATGCCGGAGAGACAGGCCGACAGGATCAGCACCGCGGCTTTGTAGGCCCAGACATTGTAGCCAACGAAGCGTGCGCGCATTTCGTTCTGCTTGATCGCCTTGACGACGCGGCCGAACGGCGAATGGACGAGCCGCCACAAGAAGACCGTTACAGCGGCGAAGACCACCAGAACGAAATAGAACAGCGCGACGTTGCTCTTGAGGTCGAAGCTGGCGAAGCCGGCTGTCACCGGCAGGCGCTCGATCTTGAGCAGCCCGTCTTCGCCGCCGGTGATCGAAGTTGCCTTGATGGCGACGAACCAGAACACCTGACCGAAAGCGATGGTCATTAGTGCGTAATAGATGCCGCGCCGGTGCGAGATGAACAGCGCGACGATGAGTCCGGCAATTGCCGCGGCCGCTGCGGCGGCGGCAAGACAGAACCACAGGTTCGGCCACACATGGTGCTGGGCAAGACCGAAGGCATAGGCGCCGATGCCGAAGAACGCGCCGTGGCCGAAGGACGGCAGGCCGGCATGGCCGAGGACGAGGTTATAGGCGAGTGCGTAGGTGGCGAAGATCAGGATCTCGACGCCGAGATACTGATAGAGTCCGACCTTCTCGATCCAGAGCGGTACGCTGGCAAAGACGAGCCAGGTGCCGATCATGGCGAGCGTAATGGCCGGAGCGCCGCGTTCGATTTGCGTCATCAGACCTCCAGCACGCTCTTCTTGCCGAACAGGCCGCGGGCGCGGAACGCCACGACGCCGATCAGCAGCAGATACATCGACAGCATCGACCATTCGGAGGCGTAGGCCGCCGACAGGCCAACCACCATGCCGACCAGCAACCCGCCAATGACGGCGCCCCAGAAGCTGCCGACGCCGCCGAGCACGATGATCAGGAAGGCCGGCACCACGGCATCGACGCCCATATGCGGGCGGATACCCCAGAGTGGCGCCATGACCACGCCGGCGAAGGCCGCGAGCATGGTGCCGAGCACGAAAATCCACACGCGCAGCCGCGTCAGATCGATGCCGAGGGCCTGGACGATCTCGCTGTCATGGGCGCCCGCCTTGACCATGGCGCCGAACCGCGTGCGCTCGACGATGAACCAGACGCCCGCCATCGCTACAATCGCCATCGCGGCCGCCCAGAAGCGGTAGGTCGACCAGATCAGATCGAGCATGATGAAACCGCCGCCAATATCGTTCGGCACCGGCAGCATGTAATCGCGCGTGCCCCAGATGACGCGGATCATTTCCTCCAGCACCATGGCGACGCCGAAGGTAAGCAGCAATCCGTACAACGGATCGCGACCGTAGGTGCGGCGCATCAACCGCTCCAGCACCAGGCCGAACGGCGCCACCAGGATCGGCGCGACTACGATGGCGGTGGCAAAGCGCCAGCCGAGCGGCACCGCGGCCCAGGCGGCGATCGCTTCGTTCGGCAGCGGCAGCTTCGCGGCGCACACCGCGTAGGCGAAATAGGCGCCGAGCGCGAACAGCGATCCGTGCGCGAGGTTGATCTGCTCCATCAGGCCAAGGATGAGCATGAAGCCCAGCGCCACGAGCGAAAACAAGAGGCCCAGCGCAATGCCGTTCAACAGGTGCGGCAGGAGTTCGAGCATCGATACAAATGTCTTTCGTCCAGGATTGAAAAGCCGGCGCCCCAGACCCGTTTGTCCGGAGCGCCGGTTGTGAGTGCACCCGGAAACTACATTTCGAAGGTCGGCACTTCCGGAAACGCCTTCAGCTTGCACTTCTGGGCTGCAGCGTCGTCCTGCGTGGCTTCGGGCTTGGACCAGCTGATGATCTCATAGAGATCGGTCTCGTCCTTCGGCTTGCGGTTGCGCCGCGCCAGATAGATCGTCTGCTGCACCTGGTGCGTCACCGGATCGATATAGGCATCGAAGTGCTGCATGCGGTCCGAGGCCGACATCTTGTGACCCTCGAGCTGCTTGATGACGGCGTGATTATTGGTCGACCCCGCCCGCTCGATGGCCCGCAGAAGCTCGCGCGTCGCCATGTAGCCGTTGTAGGAGACGTTGCCCGGTACCGGGATTGGCGATTGCGGGTTGGCTTTCTTCCAGCGTGCCACGAAGTCGTCGACGCCCGGCAGCGCCAGCTTGTGATACCAGGTGGTACCGAACACACCGAACAAAGTGTCGGCAGCGCCCCAGATATCCGGCCAGTCCTGCTGGTTGTTGATCCAGGCCGTCTTTTCCTCGAGCTTGAGCGAGCTGATCTGCTGGCGCAGCACCTTCATGTCGTCGCCGCCGATCGCCATGGCGACGACGTCGGGCTTGGCCTGCTGCACTTTTAGCAGATACGACGTGAAGTCGCGTGTGTTCTGCGGCACCAGCAGATTGTCGATGATCCTGCCGCCAGCCGCTTCGACTTGTGTCTTGGTCGCGGCCGAGGTGGTGTGGCCCCAGACATAGTCGTTGGTGAGCAGCAGCCAGTTCTTGCCGATGCCGGACACCGCGTTCTGTACCGCCGCCTTGGAGAAGTTGGTGCCGTTGCCGTCCCACACGAACTTGATACGCGAGCAATTCTCGCCGGCCTCGCTCGGCGCCGAGGAATTGCTGTTCAGATAGATGGTGCCGTACTTGTTGGCGACCTGGGTGATGGCGTTGGCGACGCCCGAATGCACCGCGCCGATCAGGAAGCCGCAGCCATCCTGCGAGATGAAGCGCTCGGCGACGCGGGTGCCGGTCGCCGGGTTGGTTTCGGTATCGGCGGTGATCCATTCGACCTTGCGGCCGAGCACGCCACCTTTGGCGTTGAACTCGTCGATCGCCATGCGCATGCCGCGCAGGTCGTCCTGGCCGCTGTTGCCGTACTGGCCGCTGGCGTCGCAGGTGAGGCCGATTTTGATGGGCTTTTTGGCGCCCTGCGCCAGAACCCGGGTGTGTTGCCATGGTCCGAAGAAAGCCGCCGTGGTCAGCAAGCCGCCTTTGACGACCGTGCGGCGCGAGAGGCCGCCACTCGATGAGCGTCGCTTCATTGTTCCCTCCAATCGTGGCCGCACTTGTTCGCAGGCGTTCCACGCCTATAGAATAAACGTTCCAAGTATGCTGTAAAGTGAAATAAACCAGCTATCGTCAGAATCGCGGTAGGCATTGGAGGGCAGGATTGCGAAGGCCATGACCGCCAACATGACCACCAAGGCGAAATCGAAGGTGTCCCGAGCCGACACATACGAGGAGTTGCGGCAGAAGATTGCCCGCCTGCATGCGGATTTCTCCGACCGGCTGCGCGTGATCGCCGAATTCGCGCTCGAGCACCCGACCGAAATGGCGCTCGGCACGGTCGCGGAAGTGGCGCAGCGCGCCAAGGTGCAGCCGTCGGCGATCGTCCGCTTCGCCCATGCCGTCGGCTACAGCGGCTTCACCGAGATGCAGCAGGTCTTTCGCGTGCGTCTCGTCGACAATGTCGTGCCGAGCTACAAGGAACGCATCACACGCATGCGCCGCGATGGCGGCTTCGACGGCGGCAGCGCGCCGCATTCGGTGTTGTCGCGCTTTGCCTCGGAAGGCATTGTCTCGCTGGAGAGCCTGCAGGATCGCGTCAGCGACAATGATCTCGCCCGCGCCATCGACCTCCTCGCCACGGCGCGGCACATTTATGTGCTCGGCCTCGGCGGTTCTTTCCCTGTCGCAGCGCATCTGACTTATGTGCTGCGCAAGTCCGACCGCCGCGTCGTCATGCTGGACGGTCTCGGCAGCGCTATCATGGACCAGGCCAGCCAGGCGACGCCGCAAGATGCACTGGTCGCCATCAGCTTCCGCACCTACAATCCGGACACCGCCAGGGTGTTTCCGGAAATCGTGGCGCTCGGCGTGCCGACGATCACCATCACCGACAGTCTGCTGAGCCCGATCGTCGCCGGTGCTACCGTCGTGTTCGAAATTCCGGACATGCCGGAGCCATCGCTGCGCACCATGGTGGCGCCGATGTGCCTGGCCCAGACCTTGGCTGTCGGTCTGACCCTCACCGCCGATTGATCGTCCGGCGTGCTGTAAGATTTTCGAACAAGAGCTGGAAGCCATGAGTACACGACTTCTGGAAGGCAAGGTTGCGCTGGTGACCGGGGCTGGCCGGGGCCTCGGACGCGCCTTCGCCGAACGCCTGGCGGCCCTCGGTTGCCATATCGCCGTTCATGGCATGCGCGAGCATGGCCCGGCGGAATTCGGCGGCGCGCAGACGCTGACGGATGTCGCCGCCGCCATTGCCGCGGAGCACGGCGTCCACACCGTGAAGATCCTCGGCGACTTGACAGTGCCGGACGACATCGCCCGCGTGATCGCCACGGCCGAGTCCGCACTCGGCGCCATCGATATCCTCGTCCACAATGCTGGCGGCGACATCGCCGCCAAAGGCGGCAAGCCCGATCCGAATGACGTCGTGCATATCAAGGCCGAGGATGTGCGCGCGGTGATCGACCGCAATCTGATGAGCACGATTTTCGTTTGTCAGGCGGTCGCCAAAGGGATGATGGAGCGCCGCAGCGGCCGCATCGTCACCATCGGTTCGGTCGCCGCCTTCAAGGGCCGGACCAACGCCTCGATCTATGCGACGGCCAAGGCCGGCGCCTTACACTTCACCCGCTGCCTCGCCGACCAACTGCGACCCTATGACATCACGGTCAACAGCATCGCGCCCGGCGATACCCGCACCGAACGCTTCGTCGCAACGCGCGCGGTCGATCCGGCGCGGATGGCAGAAGGCGGTACGCTCGACCGCATCGCCACTGTGGATGAAGTGGCGCGGGTGGTCGAGTTCTTCGCCGGCCCCATGGGCGCATTCGTGTCAGGCCAGGTCCTGAGAGTCGATGGCGGCGGCCAGCTTTGGGCCGGGTAACTCAGGCCGCCGGTCCAATTCCGGAACATTCCGGGCGGCGCGCAGTTCATGCCACATGGATTTGGGAAAACGACAGGCCCTGCAGAAAGCGCTCACCGCGGCGACAGATCGCGGCGCCCAGATCATCATCCGGCGCGGCGGTCTCGACATTGGCATCCTGCCGGACTTCGTCTGCTTCGAAACTTATGTCGAAGCGACGGCGGTCGATGGCCAGATGCTGACCTTGCGCTACGAGGAGATCGAGGACGTCAAGACGACGGCCTAGCGCGACGAGCGCAGCATGTTGTTCCATCGCTACGAAACGCAGCGAGAGCAGCGAACGAAGCACGATTCCAGAAATTCAGCCAATATTGCGTCAACAGCTGCAGAAGAACCGTGGCGATAAGCAGTCCAACCAGCAACCACGCACGCCAGCTCGTCGGGCCACGCCAGAATCCGGAGGCGCTCTGCCAGAATCGCGCGATCAGCCGTCTTTCACCTGGAGCAATGTAGATGTGCGGCATAAATACTGACCTGAAGGATACCGTCGTCGAGAACCCGATTCCCCATTCAGATCACCGTGCCGAACAGTTTGCCGATACCGGCCGTAATCGCCAATGCCAGCGCCCCCCAGAATGTCACACGGGCGGTGGCGCGGAGAATGTTAGCGCCGCCCGCTCGCGCGCCGATCGCGCCGAGCAGTGCGAGAAAGCCCAGAGACGCCCCCGCGACGACGGGCACTAGCGCGTTTGCGGGCGCCACGATGACCATGAGCAGCGGCATGGCCGCGCCGATGGCAAATGTCGCGGCCGATGTCAGTGCGGCTTGCACCGGACGCGCGGCGGTGATTTCGGAAATTCCGAGTTCGTCACGGACGTGGGCCGTCAAAGCATCATTTGCCGTGAGTTGCTGGGCCACTTGCCGGGCCAATGCCCTATCGAGGCCGCGCTTCACGTAGATATTTGTCAGTTCATCGAGTTCAAAGGCCGGGTTGTCGCTCAATTCCTTGCGCTCGCGCGCGAGGTCCGCACGTTCTGTATCGGATTGCGAACTGACCGAAACATACTCGCCGGCGGCCATGGACATGGCGCCGGCCACCAGGCCGGCAACCCCCGCGATCAGGACCTCGTGTTGTGTTGTGGCCGCCGCCGCAACGCCCACGATCAGGCTTGCAGTCGAGATGATGCCGTCATTGGCCCCGAGCACTGCCGCGCGCAGCCATCCGATGCGGCTCACGAGATGGTTTTCGGTGTGGAGGCGGGTCATCAGGTTCCTTGACTGCCGATCATATGCGCCCGAGCAGCATCAGAATGAGCACAATGATCAGGATCGTGCCGATCAATCCCACGCCGCCATGACCGAAACCGTAGCCGTAGCCTCCGAAGCGGCCGCTGAACCCGCCAAGCAAGAAGATGATCAGGACGATAACGAGAATGAGTCCGAGTGACATGACTGATCCC
The DNA here is from genome assembly GCF_005153485.1 of Pseudolabrys sp. FHR47. Classification (NCBI taxonomy): domain Bacteria; kingdom Pseudomonadati; phylum Pseudomonadota; class Alphaproteobacteria; order Hyphomicrobiales; family Xanthobacteraceae; genus Pseudolabrys; species Pseudolabrys sp. FHR47. Next base: position 3,977,169 of record NZ_CP039740.1, on the reverse strand, counting down.
CCTTTGCTGCCGCTACATGAAAATAGAATCGGTTCCCAGTATTGTGCCCAGACGCCTACTCTTTCTTCTCAATGGAGATTCCGCCTTTTCCAACGCTAATCTCGATGCCGGTGGTCTTTTGGCGCTCCTGGTAGAGTTAGTAGCTGACGACCGCGGCAATGACGACCAAGGCGGCAATTGCAATATAGAGAAGATTGCGGTTCATGATCTCGTTCCCTGAGGTTTGAACGTTACCGAAAATCTGGTTCCCTGACCGTGATCGCCCTTGGCGAAATGGAGTTCGCCGTTTATTTGCCTTGTCAGCGCGGCGATTATCTTCATGCCCAACCCAGGCGTGGCTATTGGGTCGAAAGCCGCTGTCAAGCCCGGGCCGTCGTCGCTGACAGAAAGAGTGCAGTCTCCATTCGGCGTTACGCTTAGTTCAATCGTTATATTCCCATTTGTGTACTTGATCGAATTCGTGATCAATTCGCTGGCGATGAACCCAAGAGGAATGGCGGTGGCGCTCGGGATGTTGAGTTCGGTTCCTTTAATACGTATTGATCGTTCGGGCGTGTCGCCCGACACCATATCGAAAAGATCGTCGCACAGTTTCTCAAGGTATTGTTTTAATTCGATACTTTCGACATTGTCCAAGGTGTGGAGATGTCGATGAACGCGTGCAAGCGTTGCGATACGGTTGGCGGCAATGTTCAGTTCGGCCGTCGTATCGGGGTTCTTGGACCTGTGGCTCTGTACCGCGAGCAGGCTCGTGATTAACTGAAGTCCGTTCAAAAGACGGTGCTCGGACTCCCTGGCCAGAACTACAATCTGTTGAGTCGCTTCTTCTTTCTGCTGCAGCAGCGCTCTTTCCCGAACGAGGGTCTCTCGCAGCTTGGATTCGGTCGCTCTGTGCCGACGCAGTTCTTGCTCATACATCGAAATCGCAGGGCACTCTGACACGGGACAATTGGCCGGCCGTTGAAATGGCGTTTCCGGCTTCAATTGAGTTTGTCTCCAGTTGTCTCGTGAGAGTCCGGACGCAGGCATGGAAAGTCCTCCCCAAGCCTATGAGTGCAATGACTTGCCGAAATCCGAGAAATGTCGTGTTGTCGTGCTGCAGGCACAAATATTGTATCTTTATTTCACTCGAAGAAGCGCCGGAGAGATTTGATACAAGTCAACTGTACTAGATGTTAGAAAAAGGTCTCCATTCTCTGGAAAGGCAAGGCGATTCAACCGCATGTGTGTGGTAATTGTTGCGTTGACCGAAGCAAGTATTCGTCGGCCTTGCGGAGATGAAGCCTCTTCGACGCGCTCCGGGGGCACGCCAATCGGTTCTTTCTTCCGATCATCGGCGATTATTCCGGCAGCTGAAGCCGGTCTTTCCGGCTAACGAATTTTGGCTACACTCCCGGCAAATGACAAATCGCCCGGGGGAAATGCCTTTGCAGGATGCAGGTTCGTTCGATTACATCGTTGTCGGCGCCGGCAGCGCCGGATGCGTTCTGGCGGAGCGGCTTTCGGCCTCCGGCAAGCACCGCGTTCTTCTCCTCGAGGCCGGCGGCCGCGACCGCAACATCTGGATTCACATTCCGCTCGGCTACGGCAAGCTGTTCACCGACGCGCGCGTCAACTGGCTCTACCAGACCGAGCCGGAGCCGGAACTGAACGGCCGCCGTATCATCCAGCCGCGCGGCAAGGTGCTGGGCGGGTCGAGCTCGATCAACGGCCTTCTCTATATCCGCGGCCAGCGCGAGGACTTCGACCAATGGCGCCAGCTCGGCAACGCCGGCTGGGGCTTCGACGATGTGCTGCCTTATTTTCGCAGATCGGAAGATCAGGAACGGGGTGCTGACGATCTGCACGGCAAGGGCGGGCCGCTCTGCGTCTCGGACGTCGAGACGCATCCGTTGTGCGAAGCCTTCATCAAGGCATCGGAGCAGGCGGGCCATCCGCGCAATGACGATTTCAACGGTCCGAGTCAGGAAGGCGCCGGCTATTATCAGCTCACCGCACGCAACGGTCGGCGTTGTTCGACGGCCAAGGGCTATCTCAAACCGGCGCTGAAGCGCGCCAATCTGAAAGTCGTCTCGCAGGCTCTGGCGACACGCATTCTGTTCGAGGGCAAGCGCGCCGTCGGCGTCGAGTATCGCCAGCACGGCCAGGTGTTCCAGGCACGAGCTGCGGGCGAAGTCGTGCTGTCAGGCGGAGCCTTCAATTCGCCGCAGCTGTTGCAGCTCTCCGGCGTCGGGCCCGGCGACTTGCTGCGCTCGCACGGCATCGAGGTGCGGCACGAGATGCGCGGCGTCGGCGCCGATCTGCAGGATCATTTCCAGGCGCGCTTCCAGTATCGCTGCACCGAGAAGATCACCGTCAACGACACGATGGCGAGCTTGGCGAAACGCGTCGGCGCGGCGCTCGATTACGCGATCTACCGCAAGGGACCGCTGACCATCGGCGCCGGCTACGCCGGCGGCTTTTTCAAGACCGATCTATCACTGGCCTCACCCGACGTGCAGATCCACTTCATCCTGTTCAGTGCCGACAGCGTCGGTCAGAAGCTGCATACGCATTCCGGCTTCCTCGCCTCGGTCTGCCAGTTGCGTCCGCACAGCCGGGGCACCGTGCATATCAAGTCGGCCGATCCGGCCGAGGCGCCCGCCATTCAAGCGAACTATATGTCAGCAGCCTTCGATCGCGACGTGATGATCGCCGGCATGAAGCTCACTCGAAACATCATGAACCAGCCCGCAATTGCGCGCTATGTGGCGGAGGAGATCAATCCCGGCCCGCAGGCGCAGAGCGACGAGGCACTACTGAATTTCGCCCGCGACAAGGGCACGACGGTGTTCCACCCGGTGAGCACCTGCCGCATGGGGCCGGATGCCCATGCGGTGGTCGACGAGCGGCTGCGGGTGCGTGGTCTCGACGGCCTGCGCGTCGCCGATGGATCGATCATGCCGACCTTGGTGTCGGGCAACACCAATGCGGCGATTATCATGATCGGGGAGAAATGCGCCGACATGATGCTGCAGGACGCAATGCGGCCAGCGGCGGCGGCGTAAAGCGCAATCCCGATCTGTGTACACCGCTTGCGTTTGGCAGGCTCATTCGGTCAAGCTCATGCCCACAGTCATTGGAGCGTGAGTTCTTCGTGAAATTTGCATATCTTATCGAGCCGCCATTCAATTACCGGACGGCCGACGGGACCGTCACGGGTTGCGACGTCGAGCTTGCTCGCTACATCTTCTCGCAGATTGGCATCGCATCCTTTGAGCCGATCGAGACCGAATTCGCCAGATTGATCCCGGGCATAGTGCACGGGCGGTGGCGTATGACGACGGGGCTGTTCGCGACCGACGAGCGACGGAAAGCCGTCGCGTTCACGCGGCCGATCTGGGCGCTCGCCGATGGCCTGTTGGTCCGGCAAGGCAATGCGTTAATTCTGTCGGGTTACGCATCGGTGGCCGACAACACCGCGTGCACGCTTGCCGTTGTAAGGGATCAATATCAACATCGCTCGGCGCTCGAATTCGGCGTACCCGAGCGGCGCATCCTGATCTTTGAGACCTATGGTGAAGCCGCTGCCGCCGTTCGCGATGGGCGGGCCGGTGCCTTTGCCAGCGTCGCTCGCGCCCATGCCGGGTTTATCGATGGGCATCCTGATTGGAAGCTCGACGTCGTTGCCGTGCCGGCCGTCGAAAAGCCGCCGGCCTACGGTGCTTTCGCTGTCGGAAAAACGGACGACGAGTTTCGTCGCATGATCGACAGCGTCCTTGAGCGCTTCGTCGGAAGTGAGGCCCATCGTTCCATGATGGCCAAATTCGGCTTCACCGACGAGGACATCGACCGGTTGGTGCGATGAGAATGGCCGCGTTCGGCAGCGGCGGCGTAAAGCGCAACAGCTTTCGCGTTACACCTGTTCGGCGTTGAGATAAGCGAGCCGCGCGCCGCAGAATGCGCAGAAGACGCCGAGGCCGAGCGCGGTCAGGCCGGCGATCACGTCGATGGTGCCGCCGAGATTGCCGCTCTTGCTCATGACGCCGCCCGCGGTGGCCATCGCGAACACCACGGCGATGAGGAAACGCTGCGCCAGCCGCGCCATGAACTCGCGGCCGCGCGCCGCGGCGATGAGATAGGCGCCGGTGCTCCAGCCGCCGATGAAGCCGGCGCCGGCGATGGCCCACCAGGCGATGGCGGACGCCATCTGCCTGGCGTTGCCGGCATTGACCTCGCGCAGCACGGCATCGAGGCCGGCGCCGAACACCGTGAGTACGATATGCACCACCAGCGCCGCGAAGGCGCCGCAGCCGATGGCCGCAGCGTAGTGCAGTCTGCGCAGGATGTCGCTGTCCATGGTGCCTTCGGACGATGTTGCCAGCGGATGGCTTTAGGCTGTCATCCAGACTAGCGCAACGCCGGAGCCGGGTCAGCGCCCTGCGGTCCTCAGAATGCCCTGGACCACCAATTCATGAAACTCGCGCTCCAGCGCGTCGAGCGCGGCACGGCGGGCAGGAGTCATGAGATTGGTCCAGCCCTTGGCCTGTTCGATGTCGTCGTGGCCAAAATCGGCGTCGGGCTGCAGGGGAGGGGCTTCTTTGAAGGCGAGACGCATGGAGAATTTCCGGGCGGCAACGTGTTTCCGGCACAGCTATCTGAGTCGGCCATCTGCCGATAAGTCCCCCGGACAAAAATATAGACCGGCCGCCGGCGTTCGAAATTTAAAAATTGTCAACGATTTGATGAGCCGTTCGGTGCGTCGTCGCCAGGAAACAGCTTGCTTTCAAGCCAGCCGAGACCCGCCAGCACGACAAGCGTCAGCACTACGCCGATGACGACGAGGTGCCAGGCCGCCAATGCGCAGGCGATGCCGAGCGCGGCTGTGACCCAAACGGAAGCGGCGGTGGTCAGACCATGAACCGTTCCGCTCTCCTTGTCGCGCAGCACGACGCCGGCGCCGATGAAGCCGATGCCGGTGAGCACACCTTGCAGCACGCCTTGTACGACGCGGCTCAGCGCGTCCGGATGTTCGTCAAGGCCGCGAAAATCGATGGCGGTCATTGTCGCCAGCGCGGTGCCAACGGCGACAAGCGCTAGCGTCCTGATGCCGAGCGGTTTGCCCTGCATCTCGCGATTGACGCCAATCGCCATGCCGGCGCCGGCCGCGGCGAGCAGGCGGAATATTTCGTCCCAGGTGTTGGCGTCCATGGCGCATCAACTGGAACTGGCCGCGGAAGTTCCATTGCGCAAATACGAAGCCGTGCCCGGCGTCAGCGTGTCCGGCCTCGGTGCCTGCGGGCGCTCGACTTGGCCGCAGTTTGTTTGCCGGCCTGCTTTGCGCTCATCCTGAGTGCCTCGCGGAAGTCGGCGGTGCGGCCGTATTTCTTCAAAAGGTCGCGGAAAGCTTCCTCGGTGATTTCGTCGAGGTCTTTCATCTGCTCGCGCGCCATCAGGGAGATCGCGTCCCAGGTTGCGCGGTCGATCCTGATGCGCTTGCCGATCAGGTCGTCATCGCCCGAGGTCGCCGCCTTGGTCCCTTTGCCTTCCGCCGGTTTGCGCTTTCTCTTTGCCATCGCATCAGCCTAACGCATCGGCGGGGGATTGGCTCCTGTCGTCGTGCCGGGCCGGTTGGCGGCTTCCGTCGCGACGGCTATGAATGTCTGGTCAACCTGGACCCCTCGCATGAGTTTCTTTGCCGCCCGAACCAGCCAATTGCGCGTTCGTGGCCATCACGAAAGTAGCCGCGTCACCTTCGTCGAATTGTTTTTCGACCTCGTGTTTGTTTTTGCGGTCACGCAATTGTCGCATGGCCTTCTGGCGCAGCTCAGTCTGACGGGCCTTGCCCATGCAACGGTGCTGCTGATCGCCGTGTGGTGGTCGTGGATCAACGCGGCCTGGGTCACCAACTGGCTCGACCCGGCGCGTCCGGCCGTGCGCATGATGCTGTTCGCGCTCATGCTGGCCGGCCTGGTATTCGCCGCGGCGATCCCCAAGGCATTCGAAGATCGCGGCGGCGCCATGGCGGTTGCCTATGTGTCGATGCACCTGGTGCGCGACCTCACGATGCTGTGGTCGCTCAACCGGCACGACCCCGTCAACTTCCGCAATTTCGTGCGCATCTCGACATGGCACCTGGCGGCGGCGCCGTTCTGGCTGGCAGGCGCCTTCGTCGACGCCACGTTGCGGCTCGAAGTGTGGACGCTGGCGGTGGCCATCGAAACGGTGGCGCCGATCGTCGGCTACTGGTTGCCGTGGCTCGGCCGTTCCACGACCGCCGAATGGGTAGTCGCCGGCAACCACATGGCTGAACGTTGCGGCCTGTTCATCATCATCGCGCTCGGCGAGTCGATCCTGATCACCGGCGCGACTTTTGCTACGCTGACCTGGACCAACGAAACGATTGTGGCTTTCCTGACAGCCTTCATTGGCAGCGTCGCGCTATGGGCGGTCTACTTCAATATCGGCGCCGAACGCGCCAGCCGGCAGATCGAAGCGTCCAGCGATCCCGGCCGCCTGGCGCGCTCGGGATATACCTTCATGCATCTGCCGATCGTCGCCGGCATCATTGGTGTCGCGGTCGGCGACGAACTGGTGCTGCATCACCCCGGCGGTCACGTCGAGCTGCCGGCGCTATGCGCACTGGTTGGCGGGCCGGCGCTCTATCTCACCGGCAACGCTTTGTTCAAGCGGCTCTCGGCGCCGAACCTGCCGCTCTCGCATCTGATCGGCTTGGGCCTTCTGGCCCTGACCGTTCCGGCATCCTTTTATATGACGCCGGTCATGCTATCGGCGACGACAACGGCAATCATGATCGTCGTCGCAGTGTGGGAGTGGTTGTCGCTGCGCCAGCGCGGGGAAGGTTGATCAGCCTTCGCCGATCTCCTTGAGGATCTCGGCCGTGTGTTCGCCGAGCTTCGGCGAGGGGCGGTCGCTGGCGGCGCGCCAGCCATCGATGACGATCGGCGTGCGCACGCCCGGAATTTTGCCCGACTTCGCGTCGGCGCTCGGATACTCCAGCTTCATGCCGCGATGAATGACCTGCGGGTCCTCGAACACCTGCTCGACATTGTTGATTGGCCCCGCGGGAACGCCCTGCGCTTCTAGCTGGGCGAGTAGATCGTCGCGCTTCATTTTCGAGGTCAATGCCGACAGCTTGCCGATCAGTTCATCGCGCCGCGTCAGGCGGCCGGTGTTATCGGCATAGGCCGGGTCGGTGCCCAGTTCAGGCGCGCCGAGAATGTTGCACAGCTTGACGTACTGGCCGGTGTTGCCGGTGGCGATGATGACGTGGCCGTCCGCGACCGGGAAAACCTGGTACGGCACGATGTTGGCGTGGGCATTGCCGATCCGCTTCGGGACATTGCCGGACACGAGATAGTTCAACGCCTGGTTGGACAGAACGCCAACGGTTGAATCCACCAGCGCCGTATCGACGTAGCAGCCTTTGCCGGTGGCTTTGCGCTGGTGCAGTGCAGCAAGAATGCCGATGACCGAATAGACGCCTGTGAAGATGTCCGACATCGGAATGCCGATACGGGTCGGCTCGCCGTCCGCCATGCCGGTCAGGTCCATGACGCCGCCCATGCCCTGCGCCATCAGGTCGTAGCCGGCGCGCTTGGCATAAGGCCCGTCCTGGCCGAAACCGGTGACCGAGCAATAGATCAGGTGCGGAAATTCCTCTTTCATGCTCGCATAATCGAGCTTGAACTTGGCGAGACCGCCAACCTTGAAATTTTCGATGAGAATGTCCGATTTCGCCGCCAGTTTGCGGACGATGCGCTGGCCTTCCGGATCCTCGAAATCGAGCTCGATTGAGCGCTTGCCGCGGTTGGCGGCGTGAAAATAGGCAGCGCCGAGATGGTCGCCGGCCTTGCTCTCGACGAAGGGCGGGCCCCACTGGCGGGTATCGTCACCGGCACCCTTGCGCTCCACCTTGATGACGTCGGCGCCGAGGTCGGCCAGCGTCTGTCCTGCCCAGGGACCCGCCAGGATGCGGGCGAGTTCGAGAACGCGGACGCCTTGGAGCGGCTTGGACATATTCTAAATCTCCGGGAACTTGGGCAGTGGCAGGTCGGTGGCGCTTATAGAGGCATCGTCCAAGGCTGGCCATACCGGAATTGCTCTGGGGCCCAAGGGGTTGCGCAGGAATTCCGGGTCGCGCTATGGCGCTGTGCCGCACCGGCGGATAATGTCGCCGCGGGGGCAAATGCTGTAGCAACCGCTATTCTATGGACGTGACATTGGGTGGGTGAAAATCCGCCACAACAAAAGACTGCAAATCGAATGGAGGAACATAGGATGACCAAAAAACTGACCACTCTGCTGGCGGCCGCGGCCGTTGTGGCGCTGTCGGCCTCGGCGCAGGCCCAGATCACCATGAAAGCCTCGCACCAGTTTCCGGGCGGCAAGGGCGATCCGCGCGACGAGATGGTGCAGATCATTGCCAAGGAAATGAAGGCGGCCGGCGTCGACATCCAGGTTTATCCTGGCGCGTCACTGTTCAAGCCGAACGATCAGTGGAACGCTCTGGTCAACGGCCAGCTCGATTTCGCGGCGTTTCCGCTCGACTATGCCTCGGGCAAGGTCGGCGCCTTCTCGGCCACGCTGATGCCCGGTCTGGTGCGCAACCATGACCGTGCAGCGCGCCTCAACAGCTCGCCCTTCATGAAGGAGATCAAGGCCAAGATCGAGAAGGCCGGCGTCGTCGTCGTTGCTGATGCCTGGCTCGCGGGCTCGGTCGCTTCAAAGAAGGGCTGCATCCGTAAGCCGGACGATATCAAGGGCCAGAAGGTCCGTTCGGCCGGCCCGACCTTTGCGCAGATGTGGCAGCAGGCCGGCGCTTCGATCGTCAACATTCCGTCGAACGAAGTCTACAACGCGCTGCAGACCGGCGTCGCGGAGGGCACTGACACCTCGAACGGCAGCTTCGTCTCATTCCGCATCTACGAGCAGGTCAAGTGCATCACCGCGCCGGGCGAGAACGCGCTGTGGTTCATGTACGAGCCGGTGCTGATGTCGAAGAAGAGCTACGACAAGCTCTCGGCCGACCAGAAGAAGGCGCTGATGGCCGCCGGCAAGAAGTCGGAAGATTACTTCAACGCCGAAAGCCGCAAGCTCGACGACAAGATGGTCGAGACCTTCAAGAAGAACAATGTCGAAGTCGTCACGCTGACGAAGGAAGAGTACGATGCCTGGATCAAGATCGCCCAGCAGAGCTCGTACAAGGTATTCGCCAGCGAAGTGTCCGACGGTCAGAAGCTGATCGACGCCGCTCTGGCCGTGAAGTAACCGGCATCCGCTACCGATCGGCCGGCCTCGCGCCGGCCGATTTTTCTTGAGAAATCTTCCGAGGGGATCATGGAACTCTTCACCCGCATCGTGCGGTGGTTGTCAGTCGCATTTGGCGTGTTTGCTGCGGCGCTCACGGCCGCAGCCGTGGTCATCGTCTGCCAGATGGTATTCGTTCGCTACGTGCTCAACGAGACCACAATCTGGCAGACCGACTTTGTCACCTTCAGCCTCGTCGCCGCGACCTTCCTCGGCAGTCCTTACGTTTTGCTGACAAAGGGGCACGTCAATGTCGACGTGCTGCCGATCTATGCCGGTCCGCGCGCACGCTGGTGGTTGGCCTTTTTCGCGGTGTCGATCTCGCTGCTGTTCGTCCTGGTGATGACCTGGCTTACCTTTTCGTTCTGGCTCGAGGCCTATGAGAACAACTGGCGCTCGGACTCGATGTGGCGCGCGCGGTTGTGGATTCCCTACATGGCCATGCCTGTCGGTCTCGGCATCCTGTCTCTCCAATACATCGTCGACTTTCTCGACCTGGTGACGGGGCGCGAGCCGCCCTTCGGCATCACCGGCGAAGGTCCGGCCGTTTCGATCAAGGAGACCGGCATATGAGTCCGGCAACCCAAGGCGTACTTGTCTTTGTCGTCACCGTCGCCGTCTTCCTGACCGGCGCGCCGGTTGCCTTCGCGCTTGGCGCGGTCGGCATCGCCTTCCTCGTCATCTTCCAGGGACCCGCATCCCTGCACGTTGCCGCCGAGACGCTCTATTCGGGCCTGCACGACTTCACGCTCGTGTCGATCCCGATGTTCATCATGATGGGAGCGGCGATCGGTTCGTCGCCGGCTGGGCGCGATCTCTACATCGCGCTCGATCGCTGGCTGTATCGCGTGCCCGGCGGGTTGGTGGTGTCGAACCTCGGCGCTTGCGCCATCTTCGCGGCGCTCACCGGTTCCTCGCCGGCGACCTGCGCCGCCATTGGCAAGATGGGCATTCCGGAGATGCGCAAGCGCGGCTATCCGGATGAAGTCGCCACCGGATCGATCTGCGCCGGCGGCACCTTGGGCATTCTCATCCCGCCGTCGATCACGCTGATCCTCTACGGCATCGCCACCGAGACTTCGATCGGCCGTCTGTTTCTGGCCGGCGTGATGCCTGGTCTGTTGCTGACCGCGCTCTTCATGGGCTGGACGGTGTACTACATCTGGAAGTCGGGCTTCCGCGCCTATGCGGCGGACTTCCGCTATTCGTGGAAGGAGAAGTTCGAGGCGGTCCCGAAGGTCGCGCCATTTCTCGTCATCGTCATCGCGGTGATGTACGTGCTGTATGGCGGCATTGCGACGCCGTCGGAAGCGGCCGGCGTCGGCGCGGCGTTCTGCGTTCTGTTCGCCGTTCTCATCTACCGCATGTGGAACCCGATGCAGTGGTGGGACATTCTACGTTCCACGACGCGCGAGTCGGTGATGATCCTGATGATCATCGCGACCGCCGTGCTGTTCGGCTACATGCTGACGTCGCTCTACATCACCCAGACCCTGGCGGAGGCGATCGCCGCCCTGAACGTCAACAAATGGGTGCTGATGGGCCTCATTAACGTGTTCCTGCTGGTCTGCGGCTGCTTCATTCCGCCGGCCGGCATCATTCTGATGACGGCGCCGATTCTGCTGCCGATCATCACCGCGGCGGGATTCGATCCGATATGGTTCGGCGTCATCATGACGATCAACATGGAAATCGGCCTCATCACCCCGCCGGTTGGGCTGAACTTGTTTGTCGTCAATGCGATAGCGCCGGATGTGCCGACCAAGACCGTGCTCTGGGGCTCGGTCCCCTATGTCGGGATGATGGTGCTCTGCATCGTGATCTTGTGTATCTTCCCCGAGATCGCCACATGGCTCCCCGACTATTTGATGGGGCCCATTGCGAAATAAAGCCGCTAGGATAGGAGCGTCATGAACACCTCGTTTTTCGGCGAACTCCTGCAATCGATTTCGGACCGCGGCCGGGCCTTGCTCGACCGCAGCCGACGCGGCGACGTCGCGGCGCGGTCGGACGGCCTCATCGAGCTTTGCGAAGATTTACTGTCCGGGCGCGGCGAAGCCTCCGGCGTGGCGCGGGCGCGCGACATCCTGTCCCGCTATGCCGAATTGACGATCGGCCCGCGCATCGCCTTCTTCGAGGCGCTCGTCAGCCGTTTCGGCGTGCAGCCCGAGCGGGTGAGCGAAGCGATCGCCGCCTGGCAGGCCAACCCGAATGACGACACCGCCGCCCGGCTCCACGTCGCCTCCGAGCCGCGCCGTCAGGAACTGTTCCGCCGGCTCAATCTGGCACCCGGTGGCACCGCGGCGCTGGTGCGGATGCGCGAGCAGCTCATGGACGCGCTGCCGAACCGGCCGGATCTGCAGCCGGTGAACGAAGACTTCGTCCACCTGTTCACGTCGTGGTTCAATCGCGGCTTCCTGGTGCTGCGCCATATCGACTGGTCGACGCCGGCGAACATCCTGGAAAAGATCATCCGCTACGAGGCGGTGCACGAAATCAGCGATTGGGACGACCTGCGCCGCCGCATCGATCCGCGGGACCGGCGCTGCTACGCCTTCTTTCATCCGGCGATGGTCGACGATCCGCTGATCTTCGTCGAGGTCGCGCTCACCCGCGACATCCCGGAGGCAATCGCGCCGATCCTGGCGCCCGAACGCGAGCCGGTCGAGCCGGACAAGGCGCGTACCGCGGTGTTCTATTCGATCTCGAACTGCCAGCGGGGTCTGGCCGGCGTGTCGTTCGGCAACTTCCTGATCAAGCAGGTGGTCGAGGAAGTCTGCCGCGAACTGCCCAAGCTCACGACTCTCGTCACCTTGTCGCCGGCGCCGACCTTCGCCAAATGGCTCAAGCGCGAGCGCGGGCAGGAGACCTCGCCTGCCATCAACGAAGCCGACAAGCAGGCTTTGGCTGCGCTCGACGAGCCGAACTGGTGGCTCGACGCCGAGAAGGTGGCGCAAATGCGCGAGCCGATGCTGCGCGCCGCGGCGTATTACTATCTCCGTGCCAAGACGCCGCGCGGGCTGCCGATCGATCCGGTGGCGCGCTTCCACCTCGGCAATGGTGCGCGGCTCGAGCGTCTCGACTGGCTCGCCGACGCTTCCGACAAGGGCATCGCCCAGTCCTACGGGCTGATGGTCAATTATCTCTACAATCTCGAGCACATCGAGAAGAACCACGAGGCTTTCGCCGAGCAGCGGACCGTGGTCGCGGCGTCGAGCGTGCAGCGCAATGTGCGGCCCTCGCTCGAATTGGTGCCGATCGCGGGCTAGGAGCGTTTCCAGGCGAAGTGGAATCCGGTTCGCCGTCCGGAAACGCGACAAAACAAAATCTAGGATTTGCCGTAGACCGGCACGACGCCGCCGCGCGTGACGGCGTTGTCCGGCGAGGCGAGGAAGACGATCGTCGCCGCGACCTCTTCGGCCTTCGGCCATTTGTCGAAATTCGCCTTTGGCATGCCCTTGCGGTTGGCCGGCGTATCCATGATCGACGGCGCCACCGCGTTAACGAGGATGCCGTCCTTGGCCACTTCCTCGGCCAGCGCGATCGACAGAGCGGCGACGCCGGACTTGGCGATGGTGTAGGCGCTCATGCCGGCGCCCGAGCGCGGCTCCAGCGCCGGCCGCGCCGCGACATTGACAATGCGGCCGCCGCCACCGGCGGCCTTGATCGCCTTCACCGCCGCGCGGCAGCACAGGAAGCAGGAGACGAGATTGCCGTCGATCTGCTTCATCAGCGCGGCCTTGTCGGTATCCTCGACCGGGCCCGCGGCAAAGCCGCCGGCGACATGGATCGAAGCCCACAGCCTGAGCCCGCCATAAAGCCGGTCGACGACCGACTCATCGGCGAGATCGCCGGCCGCGACCAGTTTGACGTTTTTGTTGCCGCGATGGGCAAAGCGCTGCGCTTCTGCTTCGTCACGATGCGGTACGACGCATTGCGCGCCCTGGCCGAGCAGCGTATCCACAACGGCGGCGCCGAGCGCGCCGGTGCCGCCTGTGACGAGGACGAGTTTGCCGGTGAAGGTCATGGGAGTTTTCCTCGATGTTATCGCCCGCGAAAGCGGCGATCCAGTATCCGCGGGCTTCACGGTGCCGTCGAGCGTCAGAGATTACTGGATGCCCCGCTTCCGCGGGGCATGACGGCTCATCCCCGCCCGCGCTTCACGCGCATCGGCAGCACCTGGTATTCGACCCAGTTCGCCACCTCGCTGACGCGCAGCTTCTTGTCGAGCACATTCTGGCTGATGCCGTGACGCCACGACAGGCGCTTGCAGGCGGGATCGCGATCGAGCGCGTCGAGGTCGCGGGCAAATTCCTTCATGTCGGCTTCGTCGGCGAAAAAACCTTCGCCGATCAGGCGGGTGCCGATGCGCCGCACGATGGCCGCGAGTTCCTTGAGCGGATATTCGGGATGATACTGCACGCCCCAAGCCGTGGAGGCCGGGGTACGGAACTCCACCGCCTGCACCTGCGACATGGCGTTGCTGGACAGCACGGTCGCTCCCGCCGGCAGAGCCTCGACCTCGTCGAGATGCACGGTCGGCGCATTGAAGACGTCGAGCTTACCGACATACATGGGATGCTTGCGGCCGGCCTCGGTGAGGCGGATGCCGCGGCCAAAGCCGATCTCGCGGCCCTTCGGGTTCTTGCGCACCACGCCGCCGGCGGCGACGGTGATGATCTGCAGGCCCCAGCATGAGCCGAACACCGGTGTGCCGGTGGTCAGGGCCTGGCGCACCAAATCGATCTGCCGCGTGACCTCGGCACCGCCGTTGTAAAGGTGCAGACTGGATCCGGTGATGGCGATGCCGTCATAGCCTTCCAGGGCTTCGCCGGGCGGCAACTGGGTCGAAACATCGGCCGGGTAGCAGATATCGACCTGGGCCACCGGCAGCAATTCGCGCAGCAGATTGGCATAGCCCTCGCTGGCCGGGGTGCCGCCGACCGCGACGTGTTCGGCCATGGTGGCGGGGGAGTTGCCTTCGATAACGAGTAGTCGGGGGGTCGGCATAGTGACCTTGAACGGCGGGGCGTGACGTCAAACCGTAACAACAAAAGAGATATGTCGAAGCCAGGGCGGTGGCAAAGGCATTTGGTGTCCCGAGGGCGGTTTTTCGGCTTTAATCGACGTTAACGTCGGGCCGCCTAGGTTGGCCGGGCAGACCGTCCCCGATTGCCGCCTTCCAGGATCGGCCGCCGAACCGAAGAGATTTATGGCCAATACCCCCCAGGCCGGGCCCGAAGCGGCCGATTACGACCTCGCCATTATCGGCGGCGGCATCAATGGCGCCGGGCTGGCGCGCGACGCCGCCGGGCGCGGCCTCAAGGTGCTGCTGGTCGAGATGAACGACCTGGCGGCGGGCACGTCGTCGGCGTCGTCCAAGCTCATTCACGGCGGCCTGCGCTACCTCGAACATCGCGCCTTCCGGCTGGTCGGCGAAGCGCTGTCCGAGCGCGAGGTGCTGCTCGGCATCGCGCCGCATGTCGTCCGGCCGATGCGATTCGTGTTGCCGCCGGCCGCCGGGCAACGCTCGCCGCTGCTTCTGCGTTTCGGTCTCTGGCTTTACGACGTGCTTGGCGCCCGCAAGCTGTTGCCCAAGGCGCGGACCATCGACCTGACGCACAACGTCGTCGGCCAGCCGCTCAAGCGCGCCTTCCGCTACGCTTTCGAGTACTCCGATTGCTGGGTCGACGACAGCCGGCTGGTCGTGCTCAACGCCCTCGATGCGGCCGAGCGCGGCGCCTCGATCCGCACCCGCACACGCTGCGTTCGCGCCGATCGCCGCGGCGGCGTCTGGGAACTTGTGCTGCACGATCACGGCCGCCGCGACACCGCGACGGCCAAGGTGCTGGTCAATGCCGCGGGCCCGTGGATCGGCGAGGTCGCTGGCAGTGTGCTGCGCCATGAACTCAAGGCGGGTCTGCGCCTGATCAAGGGCAGTCACATCGTCGTGCGCAAGCTGTTCGATCACGACAGTGGCTACATCTTCCAGGCGCCCGACAAGCGCGTCGTTTTCGCCCTGCCTTTCGCCGGCGAGTTCACGCTGATCGGCACGACCGATGAGAACTTCGTCGGCGATCTCAATTCGCCGGCGCCGAGCGCCGACGAAATTCTCTATCTCTGCGATGTGGTCAACCGTTACTTTCGTCATCCGGTGACTCCGGACGAACTCGCCTGGTCGTTCTCCGGCGTGCGCGCGCTTTATGACGACGGCAAGGGCAAGCCGGAAGACGTCACCCGCGACTATCACCTCGAGCTCGAGACGCCACGCAATGAAGCGCCGCTGCTGACAATCTATGGCGGCAAGATCACGACCTATCGCCGCCTCTCCGAGGCGGCGCTGAAGAAGCTCGACCGCGTTTTTCCCGGTCGTGCGCCATGGACCGCGCAGGCCAAGCTGCCGGGCGGCGAATTTGAATGGGCGAACTGGAAAGAAGTACTGGCGGAAATGCAGATTCGCTGGCCGTTCCTGTCTGAAACGACGGCGCGGCGCATGTTGCGTGCTTACGGCCTGCGCGTCGAAAAGTTCCTCGGCGACGCCGAAAGTCTCGAGGCCCTGGGGCCAGTCCTGACCGGCGATCTAACCGCTGCCGAGATCCGCTATCTGGTCGAGAACGAATGGGCTGAGACCGCCGAAGATATCCTGTGGCGCCGCGGCAAGCTCGGCCTGTCGGCCACGGCGGACGAGCGCGAGGCGATCGACCGGCTGATCGCCGCGCTGCGCCGTCCGGCTCAAGCTTAACAGAACCTTACCGGCGTCAATGCAATTGGGTTACCGTTGTTCACCTCGTATCGACGGGGCTGTGCTTTAATGCGGTCGTGACGACACCGTTATCGGGGCCGCCTATGCAATACGATTCGAGGGAGCTGGATCGCCGCCTTGAAAAGCTGAAAGTGCTGGTCGTCGACGACGAGCCCTTCATGCGCAAGGTCGTGCGTACATTGCTGACCGGCATGGGCGTGCGCAACATCGTCGAGGCGCATGACGGCATGCATGGTCTCGATGCCATCCGCCGCGAGCAGCCGGACGTCGTGATCCTGGACTGGAGCATGCCTGGCCTCGACGGCCCGGCGTTCGTGCGCATGGTGCGCTCGCCGCAGACTTTCCCGATGCCGGACATTCCGATCATTATGCTCACCGGACACGGTGAACGCGCCAAGGTGATCGAGGCGATCGAGATCGGCGTCAACGAGTTCCTGCTGAAGCCCGTGTCGACCAAGTCGTTGCGCGACCGTATGGCCGCGGTGCTGCTCAACCCGCGTCCCAATATCCGCTCCGGTCAGTATTACGGCCCGGCGCCGCGCAAGCTGGTCGATATTCATCGTGACGAAGACGACAGCAAGACGCTTATCTATCTGAATTGATCCGGGCTTTTCATTCCGGTTGCGAAGCCTTAGCCTCGGCGCACTGACGCGGCCGGGGGCTTAAGGATGTCGTATCTCATCGCCATCGATCAGGGCACGACTTCGACGCGCGCCATCGTCTTTGATCTGGCGCTCAAGCCCTGCGCACTGGCCCAGCGGGAGCTTCCGCAAATATTTCCGGCGCCGGGCTACGTCGAGCACGATCCGGAAGAAATCTGGCGCGCGACTATTGCCGTGGTGCGCGAGGCAATCGCCAAAGCGGGCCTTGCAGCGAAGGATGTCGCGGGCATCGGAATTACCAATCAGCGCGAGACGACCGTCGTGTGGGACCGCGCGAGCGGGGAGCCCATCCATAATGCCATTGTCTGGCAGGACCGCCGCACCGCGCCGTTCTGCGAGGACTTGCGCGCCGGCGGTCACGAAGCGGAGATCGCGGCGAAAACCGGATTGATCGTCGATCCTTATTTCTCCGCCAGCAAGATCGCCTGGTTGCTCGAACACGTCGAGGGTGCGCGCAGCAAGGCGGACCGTGGCGTGCTCGCTTTCGGGACGATCGACAGTTTCCTGCTGTGGCGTCTCACCGGCGGCAAAGTCCATGCGACCGATGCTAGCAATGCCGCACGCACCAGCCTGCTCGATATTGGTAGCGGCCAGTGGGACGAAGAGCTTTGCCGGCTGTTTGGTGTGCCAATGGCAATGCTGCCGGACGTGCGCGATTGCGCGGGTTCTTTCGGCGTCACGACGCCCGACCTGTTTGGCGCGGCTATTCCGGTTCTCGGCATGGCCGGCGATCAGCAGGCCGCGACCGTGGGGCAGGGCTGTTTCACGCCGGGCATGATGAAGTCGACCTACGGCACCGGCTGTTTCATGCTGCTCAACACCGGCGCGGAGCGCGTCACGTCGCAGAGCCGCCTGCTGTCGACCATCGCCTATCAACTCGACGGCAAGCGGACTTATGCGCTCGAGGGCGCGATCTTCATCGCCGGAGCGGCAGTGCAGTGGCTGCGCGATGGTCTCAAGATCATTGCCAAGTCGTCGGAAGCGGGGGTGCTCGCCGCCAAGGCCGATCCGGCGGAAGAGGTCTATCTGGTGCCGGCCTTCGTGGGTCTCGGCGCGCCATATTGGGATGCCCAGGCGCGCGGCGCCATCTTCGGCCTGACGCGCAATTCCGGCGGTGCCGAAATCGCGCGTGCCGCCCTCGATGCCGTGGGTTATCAGACGCGCGACCTGATCGAAGCCATGCATGCCGACTGGCCGACGTCACGGGGCACGAAAACAGTGCTGCGCGTCGACGGCGGCATGACGGCGAGCGACGCGACCATGCAGTTTCTTGCCGACATCCTCGCCGCGCCGGTCGATCGCCCGGTGGTGATGGAAACGACCGCGCTCGGTGCCGCCTATCTCGCCGGCCGCGCCGCCGGTTTGTGTCCCGATCTCGATGGCTTCGCGGCGCAGTGGCGGCTCGACAAACGCTTTGTGCCGCACATGGATGCGCAAACGCGCGAGTGGAAATATGCCGGCTGGAAGGACGCGGTGCGGCGGACGTTGACGCCGTCCTGAAGCGTCAGGGCTTCGGCTCTGCGGGCACGGTTTCGGCTGCGGGCTGGGCCCCGCCGCCGGTCAGTCGCTCGAGGGCCGAGCGCACGGCGTCGCGAGCGTTGCGCTCGCGCACGGCATTGAGCAGCGGCGCGGCCGCGCCCGAGCGGCGGATAAGCGCCTCGGCATCCGGCAGCATGATCGGATCGTCCCACGAACCTTGCACCACGAAGGGCAGGCCGAATGGTGGCGCGCCGGCGCGGCTCGCCACCACAAGCGCGGCGGTGCCTTTGAGATCGAGTTCGCGGTCGGGAATCGACGCCGTGCCGGCGAGCACGAGGCGCACCGCGGCGCTTTCGACCTTCATATCCTGCACGTCCACCGTGCCCTGCGCGACGCGCAGTGACACATCGATCTTGTCGAAAGGCGTGCGGCCGGTGCGGAATTCGCCGCCGCCGGACAAGGGTCGCCGTTCCAGACGCTTGAGCAGTTGCTCGACATTGAGCCCGGCAATAGCGCCCTCGCGGCCGGTCAAAGTCGCCGTGCCGGAAAGCGTTTGCGTCATGGCGAGAATGCTCTCGCCGGCCCCTTCGAGCGCCATCGACATCGTGCCTTTGCCTTCGAGACGCTTCAGACCGAAGAGCTGACCGAGACAGGCTTCGAGATCGACGTCGGCGAACTGCAGTTGCGATCTGAAATCGACACCGGTGAGGGTATGGCTTAGCGCCACCGAACCCTTGATGACGCCGCCATAGGCCAGCGACTCGCCGATCGAGACCGACAGCTTGCCGGAGCGCAGATTGGCGCCGATCGCAGTGCGGCCGAACTTGGCGCCGCCCATGATGACGTTCGCGGCCGAGAGCCGCAGATCGAAGTCGAGGCCGTTGAGGCCGTCGGGCGTCAACCGCGCGTTATTCCAGGCGCGCTGGTTCGCGGTCGAAAGACGGATGGTGGAAATGTAAGGTGTCAGGTCGAGCGTGTCGGACGCGAGCGTGCCCTGCAGCGTCTGGCGGCCTTCGCTGGAGAAGGCGAGCACGCCTTCGGCGCTGTTGCCATCGAGTTCGACATTGACGCCGGACAGGCTGATCGAATCCCCGACCACCGAGGTCTGTGCCTTGATGGCGAAGCGGCCAAAGCCGCCGCCGGGCAGCGGTTCGTGACCGGCCCAGGTCATGGCGCGGCGCAGCGACACCGCGTCGGCGGCGAGCGTGCCTTCAACCTTGACCGTCGGCTTGGTACTGAAAGCGCCTTCGAAGGCGGCCTTGAGCGGCGCGCCGGAGAGGCGCAGTTTGACGCCACTGCGGTTGCCGGCGAGCGCTGCGCCGAAATCGGCCAATGTCACACTGGCATCGACTTTTTCGCCATGCCAGACGAAGTGGCCGGTGGCGACGAAGCTCTTGGCGATCGACGGCCAGGCCAGCGACAAGTCGACCGCATAAAGTGTTTCGACGCTACGGCCGCCGTCCTTGCGCAGCATCACGGTACCGTCGTCGATGCGCATTTCCGAGAAGCCGGCGACGCCGTGACCGGCGCGCGGCTTCTGGGCCTGCGCCAGGGCCTCGATCAGAGCCGACCAGTTCGAGCCGCCGTCGCGCTCGAGGTCGATGGCAATGGTCGGCTTCTCCAGCGAGACGTCGGAGATTTCGACCTTGCCGACGAGCAGCGGGAAGAAGCGCAGCCGCGCGGTTAGCCGTTCGGCCGTCAGTGCGGGCCGCTTGGGGTCGCCCAGCACCACGTCCGAGAAGCTGACGCTGCCCTTCGGGAACAGGCTGACGCTGACCTTGCCGCTCGATTGCGGGTCGAGGCCGGTGGCGGCGCGGATACGGCCCAGAACCTCGCCGCGGACGGTGTCGGGCGATATCAGGTAGCCAGCGGTCGTCAGCACGCCGGCTGTCACCGCGCCGACGGCAAGCAGCACGAATCCCAAGCGTCGAATGCCAGCGAATGCCGTCAAAATGGGTTATTCCGAGTGGGTCGAGCCGGTTGGCCCCGGTGGAGGCCAGGGAATATACCATTGGCTCGATTGACGCCAACCTGAGTGGCCCATGTGACGCTTTCAAGGCCGCCGGTTCGCCGGCCGCCCCCGGTCCCCGGGAATCCGCGATCGGCGTTAACGCCGGGCCTCTCGCGCGTCCGGGGCCCGCATCAGCAGGATGACCGGGGGGATGCCCGCGAGCACGATCAGCAGGGCCGCCAGCGCGCCGTCCTCGAAACTGCCGCGGGTCGCGAACTGATAGATCGAGGTCGCCAGCGTCTCGACATTGAGCGGCCGCATCAGCAGCGTCATCGGCAGTTCCTTGAGGCAATCGACGAACACCAGCAGCGCCGCGCCGGTCAGAGCCGGCGTCAGCAGCGGCAGGTGGATATGGCGCAGCAGCGCGCCAATGCCGGCGCCGTCGAGCCGCGCGCTTTCGTCGAACTCGCGCGGCATTTGCGCCAGGCCCGCTTGCACGACGCCGATCGAAATCGACGCAAACCGGGCGGTGTAGGCGAGGATCAGCGCCGCGCTGGAGCCGGCCAGCACCAGGCCGAGCGGGACGCCGGTGAGCCACCTGCTCAGCCCGTTGAGGATCTCGTCGCCGGCAACCAGCGGCGAGAGCAGGCCGAGCGCCAGCACGGTTCCCGGCACCGCATAGCCCATGCTGGCGACCGCAAGGAGGGACAGCGCCGCCTTGACCGGCACCAGCCGCAGCGGGATGGCCGCGGCGATGCCAACCGCGAGCACCACGGCGGTCGCGGCCGCCGCCAGCGCCACCGTGGTCGCCAAGGCGGTCAGCAGCGACGGCTCGATGCCGGCAATGAGCCCGCGCCGGATCGCCTCGCGTAACAGATAGCCGCCGGGAATGACGAAGCCGAATGCGACCGGGATCGCGCAGGCGATCGCCGCGAGCACACCTGCGCGGCCGGTCAGCGGCAGACGCCGCGTCACCGTGCCGTCCTGCGCGTCGCCTTCGATCGACTGCCGGCGCCGCGCCGTGCGCTCGAGCGCGATCAGCAGCGTCACCACCGCGAGCAGGGCCAG
This sequence comes from Pseudolabrys sp. FHR47, assembly GCF_005153485.1. NCBI lineage: Bacteria > Pseudomonadati > Pseudomonadota > Alphaproteobacteria > Hyphomicrobiales > Xanthobacteraceae > Pseudolabrys > Pseudolabrys sp. FHR47. The sequence continues at coordinate 3,955,937 of NZ_CP039740.1, read as the reverse complement.
CGCGATCTGCGCCGCGCCGCCCAGGCTGCCGCGATTGAGCCAGGTGGTGAAGATCGACAAGGTCAGCGTCTGCACGCCGAGATATTCGGCGGCGCCGATGTCGTTGAGCGCCTCGAGCAGAGCGAGCGCCAGCCCGACCGCGATCGCCGGCCGCGCCAGCGGCAGTGAGATGTAGCGGAAGGTCTGCCACAAGGTCGCGCCCATCGTATGGGCGGCTTCGGCAAAGCTCGCGCTCTGGGTTTTGAACAGCGCGCGGGCGGTGAGATAGACATACGGATAGACGACCAGCCCGATGATCAGGATGGCGCCGCCCAATGAGCGCACCGGCGGAAACCAGTAATCGGCGCCCGTCCTGAAACCGAAGACGGCGCGCAGCGCGCTCTGCACCGGGCCGGCGGCGTCGAGGATGTCGGCATAGACATAAGCGGCGATATAGGTCGGGATGGCGAGCGGCAGCGGCAGCAGCCATTCCAGCACCTTGCGTCCGGGAAACTCGAAACCGGCGACGAGAAAGGCCGGCGCGATGCCGGTCAGCGCCGTGACGGCGGCGACGCCGATCAGCAGCAGCGCGGTCTGCACGATGGCGTGCGGCAGCACGTAGGCGGCCAGATGCGGCCACAACTCGGCGTCGCCGGTCACGGCCAAACGCATCAGGCTCGCCAGCGGCAGCGCGATCAGCGCGGCGGCGGCGAGCGCGATGGTCAGGCTCGCAATTCGGTCAGCCGGTAAACGGCCAACGGCCCCGCGCAGGGCGGGGCCGCCGGTATCGGAACGCATAATGGTCGAGGACCTCGAAACCGGATCAGTTATCGAAGCCCACCTTATCAACTAATGCCGCCGCTGCCTTCCTTTCATTGGCGATCTTGGACAGCGGCAGCGGGTCCGCCTTCAAGGTGCCGAAGGCCGCGATCGCCGGGTTGATGGCGATACCGGGCCGCAGCGGGTACTCGTAGTTGACGTCGGCATACATGTGCTGGGCCTTCTCGCCGGCGAGCCACTCGATCAGCTTCAGCGCCTCCGCCTTGTGCGGCGCGTGCTTGGCGAGGACGACACCGGACACGTTCACGTGGGTGCCGCCGCCCGCGAAGGTCGGCAGGATCACCTTGGTGGCGTCTGCCCACGGCTTCTGCTGCGGGTTCGCCTGCATCAGGCCGTAGTAATAGGTGTTGCCGATGCCCAGATCGCATTTGCCGGCGGCCACGTCGCGCGCGGTTTCGCGATCGCCACCCGACGGCTTCTGCGCCAGATTGGCCTTCACGCCCTTGAGCCATTCCTCGGCCTTGGCTTCGCCGTGATGCGCGATATAGGCCGCGATCAGTACGTTGTTGTACATGTGCTGGCCGGAGCGGATGCAAATCTTGCCCTTCCATTTCGGGTCGGCAAGTTCTTCGTAAGTGAGCGAGTTCTGCTGCACGCGCTCTTTCGAGGCGTAGACGACACGGGCACGCATCGAGATGGCGTACCAGTGTCCTTCCGGGTCGCGGAACTGCGGCGGCACCACCTTGTCGAGTTCGGCGGAAACGATGGCCTGGCTGATGCCGGCCTTCACGGCTTCCTCGAGGCGGCCGATATCGACGGTCAGCAGCACGTCGGCGGGACTGTTCTCGCCCTCGGTCTTGATGCGCTGCTCGAGTCCGGAGCTCGCCGAAATGACGTTGACCTTGATGCCGGTGTCCTTGGTGAAGGCGTCGAACAGCGGCTGGATCAGCTTGGTTTCGCGATAGCTGTAAACATTGACCTCACCCTGCGCGAGCGCGGGCGAAATGGCGCCGGCGACAAAGGCGGCGGCGAGCGAAGCAGCGTGAATTCGCTTGAGCATTGATCAAGACCTCCCGAAGGACCCCGGCGGCGCATGATTGGCGGCGGGTCTCGTTGCTGTATGTGGCGGTCCGGCAGCGCGGCGGTCAACAAGTTCTTCTTAAAAAACAATACTTTAGAACTATTACAGGGTAGCAAAGTCCTATGTGTCAGCGGGAAGGACTTGCCGGCGAAGGAGGAACGGCTCTGGTTAGAATGATTTCAAACAGTGCTTCGATGTTGCGACAATCTGCCATGGGCAGGCCCCGCCATACCTCGGCGGGTCATCGTACAAACGGCGCGTCCTTGCCGGGCTGCGAGGCGTCGGCGATTTCGGCAATCATCTTTTTCAGCACGGCGTCGCCGAAGGACTCGAAGTCCCCGGCTTCCATCACGAAGCTGCCCGGTCCGCCGGTGACATTGTCGCGGTAATACTTGGCCAAGCCTCCGGGCGGATGGGTGTGTTCGGGATTCCACGGCATGGGCTGATCGCTGAGAATGGCAAGGCCGTTGATGACGATGCCTTTCTCGACCGCTTCATCGCGCGCCAGGCGGACATCGCGGCCGGAATTGTTGGTGCCGTCGCCGGACACGTCGATGGTTTGCCGCTCCGAGAAATACGGCGCCTTGGCGAGTTCGGCCATGGCAAGGTCGATGCCGCCGCTGATCGAGGTGCGGTCGGCGAAGGCACGCGGCTCTTCGAGCAGACGGGTGCCGAAGGCATGCGCCGCCTGCGGACCGTCAATCACGCTCCAGCCGATCACGACCTTCTGGTTGCCGGCGCCGGACCACTCGATGAACATCACGGCGATGCGGCCGTTGCGGCCGCCTTTGATCGCCTCGAGCACTTTCGGATTGGCAATCGCCGCGGCGTAACCGTCGCGCTGCAGCTTGAACTTGTCGCCGGTCACGCTGCGCGACACGTCGGCCGCCAGCACCAGCAGCAGATCGACTTTCTCGGCGGCGCGCGCCGGGAATGCGAGGTTTGAAATCGCGAACGCGGCGACAAGAAGCAGCGCGCAACGGAACAGGCGACTCATGGACACCTTTCCCCGACGCCTCGAGGCGGCGGACCGAAAGGCAAGCTTATCAGGCGATTTTTATTCCGCCAGCACGCGGGTCGCGGGGAAGGCGACTTCGACCAGAGTTCCATCTTCCGGCCGGCTGGTGATGCGGAAGCGGGCGTGATTGGCCTCCGCCAGCGCCTTGGTGATGGGCAGGCCGAGGCCGGTGCCGCTTGCGCCCCAGCGCGAGGTGGTGGCGATCTGGCGGAACGGCTCGAGCGCCATCTGCAGTTCCTGCTCGCTCATGCCGGTGCCGGTGTCGCGGATGCGCAGGCTCGCTTCATTATCGTCATTGACCGTCGTCGAGACGATCACCTGGCCGCCGGCGCCGGTGAACTTGATCGAGTTCGACAGGATGTTGAGCGCGATCTGACGCACCGAGCGCGCATCCGCCACGATCGGCGGCAGGTTCGGCGCCAGCGAGGTGCGGATGATGACCCTCTGGCGGTTGGCCTCCTGCTGCAACATCGCCACGCATTCCTGCACGATGTCGTTGAGGTTGACGCTGACGAAAGTCAGATCGAGCTTGCCGGCCTCGATCTTCGACAGATCGAGCAGATCGTTGAGCAGCGAAATGACGTGGCCACCGGCGGAGTGGATGTCCTTGAGGTACTCCTTGTAGCGCTCGTTGCCGATGGTCCCAAAGCGCTCGTCCATCATGACTTCGGAGAAGCCAAGAATGGCGCTGAGCGGTGTGCGGATCTCGTGGCTGATCTTGGCGAGGAATTCCGATTTGGCGGTCGAGGCACGCTCGGCCTCGCGCCGCGCATTGATAAGGTCTTCCTCGGTGCGCTTCCAGGCGGTGAGGTCGCGCAGTACCGCGCAGTATTTGTCGCCATCCTCGATGCGACCCATGGTGACATAGAGCGGCACCAGCCCGCCGCGCTTGAAGCGGCCGATGGCTTCGCGCCCCGCGTCGGGTAGCGTGCCGCGATCGCCGGACACGCGATCGAGATAGTCGACCATCGTGCGGCGGCTTTCCGGCGCGAACAGGTCGTCGATGGAGAGTTCGGTGAAGTCGGCGGCGTCGTAGCCGAACAGCGCCTGCGCGCTCCGGTTCGCGGCGAGCACGCGTCCGGCGCGATCGAGCAGCAGTACGCCGTCGGTGGCGGTATCGAGCACGGCGCGCAATTCGTTGGCTTCCGACTCGAGACGGCGTAGCGACGCTTCGTTCGGCTTGTTCTCTGCTTCGCCAGCGCCGGTCTGGATCATCAGCACCAGCGCCGGCTCCTGACCCCACGGCACGCTGAACAGGCGGCCTTTCACGGGCTTCTGCTGGCCGTTGACGGTGGCGATGTTGAGCGATTTGCCGCCATTGCCATTGGTGTCGCCGCTCGCCGGTTCGATGAACAGGCTGTCGAGGCCGCCGGCTTCGTTGAGCGTGGCGAGGTTGTCGTAACCGGTCCAGTCGAGGAAGGCACGGTTGGCGTAGAGCAGGTTGTTGAGCCGATAAACCAGAATGCCGAGCGGCAGCCGCTCGAGAATGGCGCGGCTGTCATCGCTCGCCGACATGCGCTGCGCCGGAGGCTCCGGCTGCGGCACGACGAGCGGTTCGGAGCCGAAGTCGGGTGCGTCATCTTCGGGCAGCGGAGATTTGGCCCCGCCACCTTTGAGTCGCGCATTGAGCTCGCGCGCCAGTTCCTCGAAATTGCTGTGCTCATTCGGCGTGAGCGAAGGTTTGTCCGTCGTGGGCTCCGGCTCCGCCACCGGGGCAATCGGTGGGGCGGGCGGTTGTGGCTCGGGCGTCGCCGGACGGAAGGCGATGACCTTGGCCGGAGCCGGTTCGACCGGCTTCGGTGGCGGGACGGCAGCGATGGTTTCTATATCGCGCAAGCCGGCGCGGCAGATGCCGAAGCCGCGGAAGCCGGTGAAGCGGCGGTCGCGGTCGAAGGTCGGCAGGCCGGACATCTCGATGGCGACGCGCTCGTTCGAGCCGTCCATCGGCCAGTCGACGACGATGCCGCTCCAGGTCTCGCGTGCCGCCAGGGCGCGCGCGACGCGGCCGTCGGTGTCGATGTTCAGGGCCTGCGCAATTTCGGGCCAGGCGCGCAGCAGCACCGAGGCCGTTTCCGGCCCGAGCAGGCGCGCGAAGTTCTCCATGCCTTGCGTGAAATGCGTCGCCGCATCCATCTGCCAGACGAAACGATAGGCTTGGGGCCGCGGCGTGTCGGGTGCCGGCTTCAATTTCGTCGGCGTCATGGCCACGACGTCGTATGGCAATGGTTGCTGCTGCACAGGCTTGAGCTCGTGCACAGGCTTGGGCTCGGTGAACTGCAGCAGCATCGCGACGGTCTGTCCGGCGCCGAGTTTGCGCATGACTCCATAGCCGAGCGCGAAGTCGCCTTCGGCGCGGCCGTTGCGGCTGGCCTCGCGCGCGAGTTTGTCGAGGCCGAGCACGGCGATGTCGCGCTTGTCGCCGAGGCGCTGACGCGCCGGCGGATTGGCGCTGATCAATTCACCGTCCGCCGAGAACACCGCGGCGGGGCGCTCGACATTGGCGATGAGGCGATGCGCGCGTTCCGGCAGGCTCAGGTCCCGCGCCACGCGTTCGGTCGAAACGACGAGAATCGCGGCCGCATGATCGGGCAGCGTGACGCGCGCGCAGAAACAGGTGAGCGCGCTGCCCAACGGCGCGCCGAAGCCGCGCAGCCGTTCGAGGCGCTTGGTGCCGCCGCCTGGCAGCGTGCCGGCAAGGCGTTTGATCTGCGTTGCCGCAGGGTGACCAGGGTCGAAACGCCGCTGCGCGAGTTCGGTCGCCGATGACGCATCGAAGATCGCGGCAGCTGGGGCGTTGGCCCAGAGCACGGCGGTACCATCCTCCCGCCACAGCCACACCGGCACGGGAGCGAGGGCGTAATCGGCCAGACGAGGGTCGTCGAGCCAGAGGTGTTGGTCGTTTGTCCCGCTCATCGCGCGCCGCACCAAGCCGCAACTGTTACGGCTAACAAAGCATTAATAGGCCTGCGGCCATCGGTCGTCCACGATTGGGGCCCTATCGCCCCCGGTCATAGGGCGGTAACGTTAACCCGCACATTTGACGGCTTCGGAGCCGGGGCGGGCCGTCATACATCCGCTCGAACGGGTGGGTTATAAAAAGGCCGACCGGGTTTGGTTCGGCAATTTCGGAAGGAGCTACTATGGCGCAGGATCCAAAGTTCGAAATCCCCGCTGAGATGCGCGAATTCGCGGAAAAGAGCGTCGAGCAGGCCAAGCAGGCCTTCGACAGTTTCATCGCCGCCAGCAAACATGCGGTCGGCACGGCGGAGACTCAGGCCAAGTCCCTGCAGACCAGCGTCCGCGAGGCCGGTCAGCTCGCCATGACCTTTGCCGAGCGCAACCTCACGACCTCGTTCGATTTCGCCCAGCGTTTGCTGCGGGCCAAGGACCCCAAGGAAGTGACCGAGCTGCAGGTCGACTACATCAAGGCACAGATTGCAGCACTCTCGGAGCAGGCCAAGGCCCTGTCGGAGCACGCCAGCAAGATGGCGCCGAAATAGGCGCGTTCAACGCCGGCGGACCCCACGACCTGCGGCTCGTGGGAAAATACTGAAATGATTGCAGTGGCTTAGGCGAGCCGCGGCGGACTGCCGCGGCTTTATGTTGCATCGCAATATTTTTGTTGCAATGCACTCGATTTGGTTTATACTTTCGTTCATTGGTTTCCGCCGCCGTTGTGCGCGCGGGTGCATGTGAGGCGCGGGCCGCATCGAGCCAGAGGACGGCCGCCCAGCGTCGCCGGAAAAACGTCCTCGCCAAAGGATGACGACCATGTCCGACGAAACGAACACCCCGAAAGTCGTCGCGTTCAACACCGACGCGATGTTCCAGATGCCGAAGTTCGATATGTCGAAGTTCGAAATGCCGAATGTCGAAGTGCCGCCGGCCTTCCGCGAATTCGCCGAGAAGGGCATCGCCCAGGCGAAGGAAGGCTACGACAAGATGAAGGCCAACGCCGAGAAGGCGACCGAAACGCTCGAGACGACCTATTCGATCGCCTCGAAGGGCTGCGCCGATTATGGCGCCAAGCTGATCGAGACGGCGCGCGCCAACTCAAACGCCGCCTATGACCTGATGGCCGAGCTGATGGGCGCCAAGTCCTACTCGGACGTCATCGCCCTCACCACGGCCTACTGGCGCAACCGCTTCGACGCGCTCAACGCCCAGGCCAAGGAGCTGTCCGAGCACGCCCAGAAGGTCGCGACCGAGACCGCCGAGCCGATCAAGGAAAGCTTCGCCAAGTTCAGCAAGGCCGCCTGATCGGTCCGTACGAACGCGAATTCGAAGTTTTAAAGGCCTGGGGCATGCCCCAGGCCTTTCTTTTGCACCCGTAGCGGCTCTGCCATCGCTTCCGGTCGGGCAATTCAACGCCGGCGCGGTCGCCCAAACCGCTTGCCAAAGGCGGATGCGGCTCTTAGGTTCGCGCCGCGCGCAGGGCCTTTTGAGGGTCCCGCAGCCTGTGAGGCCCAAGCGGTACCCGCCCGGTCGTCACATCATCACTTTGCAGGCGTAGCTCAGTTGGTTAGAGCGCCGGTCTGTGGAACCGGAGGTCGGTGGTTCAAGTCCACCCGCCTGTACCACCCTGCGGAGACCGATCAGACAGTCTGCCCTGAAAAAGGAAGTCTGCTCCGGTGTTCCTCACGCTGCTGTTTCCCTATTTCTTGGGCAATTTCTATCGGCCCTTTCTGGCGGTGGTGGCGGGCGAGCTGTCGCGGGATGTAGGCCTCGATTCCGCCGGGCTGGCGAGCCTGCAGGCCACGTTCCTGCTGGCCTTCGCCTTCACCCAGGTGCCGGTCGCGCTGACGTTGGACCGGTTCGGCCCGCGCCGGATCCTTATTCTGAGCCTCGCCGCCGCGGTCGCCGGCGGCGTCCTGCTCAGCGTCTCGACCCAGCCGTGGCACGCGCTGACGGCGATGGCGCTGCTCGGCGCCGGCTTCTCGCCGGTGATGATGGCCGGCTTCTATGTCATCGGCCGCGTCTATCCGTCCCATCGGTTTGCGACTTTGTCGTCGCTGCTGTTCGGCCTGGGCACGCTCGGCGATCCGGTCAGCGGCGCCCCGCTGACGCTGGCCGTCAGTCTGTTCGGCTGGCGCCCGACCATCTTCGGCATGGCCTGCATCACTGTCGTCAGCCTTCTGCTGATCGTCATCGTGCTGCGCGATCCACCGCGCGTGACGGCGCCCGGCGGCAAGGTTTCGCCCCTGGCCGCGACACGGGAGATCGTCGCCATCCGCGCGCTCTGGCCGATCGCACCGCTGATGTTCGTCAGTTACGCGGTGGTGGCGGCGGTGCGCGGGCTGTGGATAGCTCCCTATCTGGCGCAGGTTCACCACTTCGGTCCTTATTCCGTCGGTCTTGCCGCGACGGCGATGGGCCTCGCGCTGGCGCTCGGCGGGATTTTCTACGCGCCGATCAACCGTTATCTCGGCGATGCCAAAGTCACCGTGGTCAGCGGCGCCGCGGTGACGGTGGTGGCATGGCTCGCGCTCGGCCTGTTCGGCGTTTATTCGGGCACATTCGCCCTCGTGCTTCTGTTTGTCGTCGCCGGGTTCGGCGCGAGCTTCGCGATCCTGCTGGCTCATGCCCGCGCCTTTCTGCCGACCCATGTGCTCGGCCAGGGCGTGACGATGATGAACCTTCTGTTTTTCGGCGGCGCCGGTCTTGGGCAATGGCTGTCGGGACGTTACGTGAAAGCGTCTGAAATCGCCTCCGTCGCGCCCGACTTGATCTATGGCCGGTTGTTCACGGCCTTCGGCGTGGTGCTGGCTGTCGCGCTCGGCATCTATCTTTTGTCACCGCGCGAGCGGGCCGCTTCACCGGGCCCGCAATAAAAAAAACGCCGGCGATGTCTCGCCGGCGTTTTTATCTTTGAAATTCGATCTTCCGTTAGCGGACGACGATCCGTCCGTCGCGGCCGTAGCGCGGGCCGCCGACGTCGCCGCGCGGGCGGTAGACCGGCTCGGGCCGGCCGAAGCCGCCGAACAGGGCCTCGAAGAAGTTCGGGCCGCTGTATCCGCCGCCACCGCCCAGCGCGCCGACCGGCATACGAACCGGTTTCGACGAGGTGTTCGGCGGACGCGCTACCGCGATGTCGGCGACCTTGCGGTCGCTGCCCTTGAGGATCGCGATCATGCGCGCGTCGCGGCCGTAGACGTCCTCGCGGAACTGCAGCTTGCCTTCATCGTCGACGAACGCGGTCTGATAGGTCAGGTGCACCCAGAGGTGGTTCGGGAAGTTGATGTTGATTTCCGAGCCGCCGAACATGCTCTCGAGCTTGGCCGCGGTGTACTTCTGCTCCGGCAGCGCCAGCGACAGCAGCTTCTCGCCATACATCAGCGGGTTCTCGACACGCATGCAGCCGTGGCTGTAGGCGCGCTTCTCATGCTTGAAGAGGTTCTTGTCCGGCGTGTCGTGCTGGTAGACAAGGAACTTGTTCGGGAAGTTGAAACGGATGCGGCCGAGCGCGTTGGCGGCACCCGGCGGCTGATAGATGCGCACGGTACCGTCGGCGGCCTGCTCGACTTTGAGGCCGATGCGGTCGAGCGCGCCCGGATCTTCCTGCAGGGCCGGCAGGTATTCCTTCTCGATGATCGACGGCGGCACGTTCCAGGTCGGGTTCACCGTGATGAACTTCATTTCCGCCGAAATCATCGGCGTGGCGTGGCTGCCCGGCTTGCCGGCGACAATCTTGGTGGTCCAGTAGACCTTGCCGTTGTTCCACAAGGTCAGGCGATAGTCCGGCACGTTGACGATGACATGCGGATTGCCAAGATCGCGCGCCAGCCAGCGCCAGCGCTCCATATTCACGATGATGGTGTCGATCGGATCGTTGGAGGCGCGGTTGATCGTCTTCGGCTCCGGCTTGTTGCCGTTCAGCGCACGCAACGTCGACGGCCCGACATTGCCGTCGGTGTCGAGATCCGCCGTCGTCTGGAAGGTCTTCACCGCCTCGACGACCGCGTTGTCATAAAGCGTGTTGTTCTTGTCGCCCGGAATGTCGAGACGCTTGCGCAGATCGGCGACGCGCTTGTCCTTCATGCCGGGGCGCATGATCGGGCCCGAAGCGATCTGGATCGCCGGCGCGGGCTTGGCGTCTTCGGTCTTGGATTCGACGACCGGCTTGCCGGCGCGCAGATCGGCGAGCTTGGCGCGCAGAGCCTTGAACTGCGGATGCGGCGGGTTGTAGCTCTCGAGCGCGTCAGCGGCGTTGCTCGCCTTCGCCAGATTATCGAGAACCGACGCCGGATCGGGCGCTGTCTGGTTGAACTCGATATCCGCGGCGACGCGGGAGAAGTGAATGCGGCCAATCTGCGCCTGGCGGGCATAGTTCAAAACAGCCGAGGTCAGCTTGAGTTCGGCGTCGGCCAGTTCGTCGGCGCTCTTGGCGGCGGCGAAGTCCGGCGTCGGATAGTCGGCGGCATCGAGCCCCACTTCGCCGGCTTTCGACAGCGTGGTGATAGCGCCCTTGGCGCGCTCGGTGACGGCGCCGTTATTGACCCAGAGCGGAGCGTAGTCGCGGGCCTTGTAGAAGGCTTCGACGCCGGTGCGCTCGGGGCGGCGGCTGACGATGCGGTCGAGCGCCTTGCCGGTGACCATCTCGCGCAGCTTGTCGGTGACGGCGGCATTGGCGGTCGCGCTGTCGGCTGTCGCCTGGACGGTGGTCGTCGCAGGCACTGTGGCCGGCGCCGGGATGGCGACCGGTGCGGGTGCCGCAGCCCGGGCGGCCTGGATCGGCGCCTCTTGCGGTACCAGATCCTTCAGGGTCGGCGGCGCAATCGGCTCGGACTGGGGTACGGCGGCGTTAAGTTGCTCTTCCAGCGATTGGGCGTATCCCGCCTGTGGGCCCAGCATCAGTACCAGCCCGAGGGCGGACGACGCCAGCAGACGGTCAATGGCAACAATCTTCACCGCAGAATCTCCCAGGACTGTCAGGATGGCCCCTTGTAAGGCCAGTTCATGTTAAATGATAGATCGCCAACGGTTGCGCCTTTTCAAACGCGGCGCCGGCATTCCGAACAAAACTGTGACTATTTTACACCGGTGCGCTCTTACCGGCGGCTATCGCACTTCGTCCGACTGTGGTCACAACGGCGTGAGCAGACATGGGTTCCTCATCTGGACACCGCTGACTACAGCCGCAGTTAACCGGCTATGACCGGACGCGGCTGTGACGCCGGTCACAGGAACGCAGGATGCCGAAAATCTCTCTTGCGTCGCCGAGCGCGAAAGGTCGCAGGCCGCGTTTGTCGCAGGGCTTCGCTCGCGAAAAAAAACCGGGCCCCGAAAACGGGGCCCGGTTGGAGATGCCGGCGTGGGGGCCGGCAAACCTCAGAGGGGAACTTGCTGCGGTATCGGCGACTCTGGGAGGATATTCATCCGTCCCGCAGCGCCCAAACTATGCTCGGCGGATGCGCTGTCAGCAATGCCGCTGCGCGAATGTCAGCCATGCATGCGATGGCCTGCGAAAAATGCGCGCAGGCCGCGCCGTGTTTCGCAATGCGAGACACCACGCAAAACGACCGGCGTATCTTCAGTGCTGGTGAGTGTGATGCATGTCCGGCACATGCGGGTGCGTATGGCTCAAGCGCGCATGATGATGAACATGAGTGTGAGGTTCACTGGGCGGATCGCCCGGTTCGTGCTCATGTTGGTGATGTTCGTCGTGAACATGTGTGTGGCTATGTGTCATGTCTTCATGCACATGCGTGTGTTCATGGCGTTCGGTGAGATGCAGATAGACCCCGAATGCCATCAGTAATCCGGCAGCGACAAGTTGCAGGCTTACGGGCTCCGCTAGAAATACCAATGCTGCGACGGCGCCGATGAACGGAGCCGTCGCGAAATAGGCGCCGGTTCGCGCCGTGCCGAGATGACGCAGCGCCAGGACATAGAGCGCCAGGCTTGCGCCATATCCGACGAAGCCGACAATTCCGGCGATCAGCGCGATGTCGAGCGATGGCATGCGGCTGCCTGAAAGCATCGCCAATGCCAGATTGACGGGGCCGGCCACCAATCCCTTGATCTCGACGATCTGCAACGGGTCGGCCAGCGAGATTTTGCGCGTCAGATTGTTGTCGAAACCCCATGCGATACAGGCGGCGACGATCGCGGCCATGCCCGCAAGACCCGACAGCGTCGGTGCGCCTGACCACGACAGCACGATCGCGCCGGCGATCAGACACGCCATGCCGAGCGCGATCCTCCGGTCGAAGTTTTCGTGAAACGCGAACCACGCGAGGAGGGCGGTTGCCACGCCTTCCAGCGTGAGCAGGAGCGATGCCGTCGATGCGTCCGTTCGGGCAAGGCCGAACATCAACAAAAGCGGGCCGAGGATTCCGCCGCAGATGATCGCTCCTGCGAGCCACGGGATGTCGCCGCGCAACAGTGGCGCTTCCCGTGCGGCCGAGGCGGGGATTCTAAAGCGAAGCGCTCGTCGCAGGATGGCAATGCCAATGCCTGCGCCACAGTAGAAAAGGCCCGCGAGGAGGGCTGGATCGACCGCTCCGAGCAACGCCTTGGCGGCCGGCGTGGAGGCGCCAAACAGAGCCGCCGACAAAAGCGCCAGTCCGATAGCGTTGCGGTTCATGGCTGGCCTCCTGCGCGGCCCGCGATGAAAGTCCTCAAACGCCCCGCGGCCTAGAAATTCCAACGCTGCGCATTGGCGACGAGGAAGTCGCGGAAGACCTGAATGCGCGCAACCGATTTGAGTTCTTCGGGATAAACGAAGTAGGCGTCGAGCGCGAGCGTGTCCTGTTCGCCGAACAACTGCACCAGTCCGCCGTTTTCTTCGACGAGATAGTCCGGGAGCATCGCGACGCCGAGACCGCGCTGGCAGGCGCGCAACAGACCGAGCACATTGTTGATGGTCAGATGCGGAACGCGCGGGTGCTTGGCTTCGCGCCCGACTTCGACCAGCCAGCGGCGATTGGCGAAATGCGCGGGCACGTTGCCGCCGAGCAGCAGGACGCGATGCTGGTCCAGCTCTTCATAGGTGCGCGGCGTGCCGAAGCGCTTGAGATAATCCGGCGATGCATAAGCGTGGAAGTGCACCGAGAACAGCTTGCGTTGAATGAGGTCTGGCTGGGTCGGCTGACGCAGGCGAATGGCGACGTCGGCCTCGCGCATGGCAAGGTCGAGCTCTTCGTCGGTGGTGATCAGCGTGATCTGGATGTCGGGATAGAGATCGAGGAATTCGCCGAGGCGCGGCGTCAGCCAATGAATGCCGATGCCGGCCGAGGTGGACACCTTGAGTTCGCCGTTCGGCCGCTCGCGCGAATCGGTGAGCTTGGTGCGCGCCGCTTCCAGCTTCATGAACACTTCATGCGCCGTGCGGTAGAGCATATCGCCCTGTTCCGTGAGGATCAGGCCGCGGGCGTGACGATGAAACAGCGAGACGTTGAGATCGGTTTCCAACGCCGAGACCTGGCGCGACACCGCCGACTGCGAGAGGCCGAGACGCTCGCCGGCATGGGTGAAGGACCCGGCTTCGGCTGCGGCGTGAAACACCTTCAGCTTGTCCCAGTCCATCGAGTTATTCGGATTATGAGGCATTATCATTCGGCGGCCGCCTGTTGAGTGTCGTGGGCGGCAAGGAAGCGCTCGGTCTCGAGCGCGGCCATGCAACCCTGGCCCGCCGCAGTTACCGCCTGCCGATAGATGTCATCGGTGACGTCGCCGGCGGCGAACACGCCCGGCACCGATGTCGCGGTCGAGTGTCCCGCCGTGACGATATAGCCCGAGGGCTTCATTTCGAGCTGACCGGCGAACAGTTCGGACGCCGGCTGATGGCCGATGGCGATGAAGACACCGTCGGCCGCGTGCTCGGTGACGCCGCCGGTCTTGAGGTTCTTCAGCGCGATGCGACGTACCTTGAGCGGGTTTTCGTCGCCCATCACGTCGTGCAGCACGGTGTCCCACACCACCTCGATCTTGGGATGCTTGAACAGCCGGTCCTGCAGGATGCGTTCGGCGCGGAAGTGGTCGCGGCGATGCACGACCGTGACCTTCGAGGCGAAGTTGGTGAGGAACAGCGCTTCCTCGACCGCGGTGTTGCCGCCGCCGATCACGAAGACTTCTTTGTTCTTGTAGAAGAAGCCATCGCAGGTGGCGCAGGCGGAAACGCCGTAGCCTTTGAACTTCTGTTCCGAGGGCAGGTCGAGCCAGCGCGCCTGGGCACCGGTCGCCACGATCAGCGCGTCGGCAAGATAGATGTCGCCCGAATCGCAGGTCAGCCGGAACGGCCGCGCCCCGAGTTCGACCTTGCTGACGTGATCATAGACGATATTGGTGCCGACATGCTGGGCCTGGGCCTGCATCTGCTCCATGAGCCAGGGGCCCTGAATGACGTCGGCGAAGCCTGGGTAGTTCTCGACATCGGTGGTGATGGTGAGCTGGCCGCCGGGCTGGATGCCCTGGATGAGAGTCGGCTGCAGCATGGCGCGGGAGGCATAGATCGCGGCGGTGTAGCCGGCCGGCCCCGAGCCGATGATCACGACTTTGGAATGGATCGTCTTGGACATTTTGTATTTCGCCCCCTGAGGCGGTCGAGAATTAGGGGGCCCCGGCGATATGGATTGGCCCTCTGGGGAGAGCTTTCTGGCCCGGCTCAATCTATGGCTTTCTAGGAGCTATGCAAGATACGCAACCCGGACGGTGCACAGCCTCGCATGACCGTGAATAGACAGCGCAACAATCTTTCGCGAAAGAATATTTCTCTATATGGATATTCCGCCGGATCGACCGCCGTCCCGCCAGGAGAGCCCCGTGCCAGCCACCCTCGATGCCATTGACCGCAAGATTCTGAAGGAGCTGCAGGACGACGGCCGCATGACCAACGTCGAGTTGGCGCGCCGCGTCGGTATCTCGGCACCGCCCTGCCTTCGCCGGGTGCGGGCGCTGGAAGAGGCCGGGTACATCAAGGGCTATCGGGCGCTGCTCGACGAGAAGATGCTCGGCTACGAGGTGGTGGTCTTCGCCTTCGTGCACCTGTCGAGTCAGGCCGAGAGCGACTTGTCGGCCTTCGAGGCCTTCGTGCGCGCGCAGCCTTTGGTGCGCGAGTGCTGGATGCTGTCCGGCGAGATCGACTTCGTCCTCAAATGCGTGGCGCCGGACCTCAAGACCTTCCAGGCCTTCGTCGAAAAGCTCACCGCCGGCCCCAATGTGCGCAACGTCAAGACCTCGCTGACGCTGCGGCAGTCCAAGGACGCGGCGATGGTGCCGATGTGAAGCGGACGCGCCGAATTAGAAACAGGACGAATCACGCTGTCGCACGCCGCAATTGATATTATGCCGGACGGCAAAGTGCCGGCAGCTTTGGCAATCTGGTTTGCCGTTTCTCCGTTTTGCGTAAATAAACAATTTATTCAATAAACAACCGTAGATTTTGACGAATCTGATGCCGGCCCGGATTTGGGGTCGCAGCACCTCTATTGGAATAAGCGCAGGCGTTTCCTGCGTTGGAATGCGTACGGCTCCGCCGTCGTCACCCCGCAATTCATTTTATCGGGAAAATTCATGCCCAGATTCGACATTCGTGCGCGGCTCTACAGCGTGGTCGTCCTGTCCGCGGTTGGCCTGGTCGTCATCCTGGCCGTCCTGATCAACATGATGACCGACACCACCCAGGCGCGGCGGCAGCAGGAACTCAAGGGGCTGACCGATTCGGTGATGTCGCTGGTGGCAAGCGAGCATGCGCTCGCCAAAGCCGGCAAGATCAGCGAGGCCGATGCCCAGAAGCGGGCGCTCGAACTGATCTCGAAGATACGCTACGCCGGCAACAACTATTTCTGGGTCAACGATCTGCATCCGAAGATGCTGATGCATCCGATCGTGAAGGAACTCGACGGCAAGGATCTCACCAATAACAAGGACCCGAACGGGCTCGCGCTCTTCATGGAGTTCGTCAAGGTTGCCAAGGCGCACGGTTCAGGCTTCGTCGAATATATGTGGCCAAAGCCCGGCCACACGCAGCCGGTCGAGAAGATATCCTACGTCGCACTGTTCGAACCGTGGGGCTGGATCGTCGGCACCGGCGTCTACAACGACGATCTCAGGGCCGAGCGCAATCGCGCCTTGATAGTCGGCGGCATTACGGGGCTTGTCATCCTGCTGCTCGTGGTCGGCATATCGACTTACTTCATCCGCGATATCGTCAAACGGACGGCGCAGCTGCGCGAAGCGATGCGCGAGATGTCGAACGGCAATTTCGATGTCGTGCTTCCGGATACGAAGCGCGCCGACGAACTCGGCCAGATCTCGGAAGCGGCGAACCTGATCGTCGAACGCTTCGGCGACACCATCAACACCATCAAAGCGGCGACGAGCGAGATCAGCAGCGCATCGGCGGAGATTTCGACCAGCACCACCGACCTGTCGCAGCGTACCGAGGAGCAGGCCGCCAGTCTGGAACAGACCTCGGCGTCGATGGAAGAGATGACCGCGACGGTCAGGAAGAACGCCGAGAACGCCAAGCAGGCCAGCGATCTGGCGGGTACGGCCTGTGCCGTCGCCGATCGCGGCGGCGAGGTCGCCGCCAAGACGGTCGAGGCCATGGCCAAGATCGAAGAATCCTCGCGGAAGATCGCCGACATCATCGGCGTCATCGACGAGATCGCGCGGCAGACCAATCTCCTGGCGCTCAATGCCGCGGTGGAAGCGGCGCGCGCCGGCGAGGCCGGTCGCGGCTTCGCCGTGGTGGCCACCGAGGTGCGCAGCCTCGCCCAGCGCTCGTCGCAGGCGGCCAAGGACATCAAGGACCTGATCAACAATTCGAGCGATCAGGTCAAAGACGGCGTCGAACTGGTCAAGCTCGCCGGCGGTTCGCTCACCGAAATTCTGGACTCGATCAAGAGCGTCGCCGTGATCGTCTCCGAGATCGCCAATGCCAGCAACGAGCAGGCCATCGGCATCGAGGAAATCAATCGGGCGCTGACTCAGATGGACGAGGTGACCCAGCAGAACTCGGCGCTGGTGGAAGAAAACGCGGCGACGGCCAAGACGCTGGAGCAGCAGGCGAGGGCGATCGCGGCCGACGAACGCATCGCCTACTTCCGGCCGCGCACGGCGGAGCACGCGATGGATACGGTGGCGGGCCGCGCAAAACCGAAAACCGTGCAGCCAAAACCCGTGGCGGCGAAGCAGTCCGAGGCCCAGGCCAAGACGCGCGGCGGTCCGGTGGCGCAAATGCAGGGCAATCTCGCCGTCGCGTTCAAACGCGAGGAAGAGTTCTAGGCCTTCGCCAACGCGCCCCGCACATCACAAATGAAATGGCCGGGCAATGCCCGGCCATTTTTATCGGATCGCAGCGCGCGCGAAGCGGTTACTTCCACTCCACCTTCTTGATCTCGTAGCCTTTGGCGCCGCCAGGCGCGTTGACCTCGACCGTGGCGCCCTTGGACTTGCCGATCAGCGCTTTGGCGAGCGGCGAGGTAACCGAGATCTTGCCGGCCTTGGCATTGGCTTCGGGCTCGCCGACGATCTGCCACACCTTCTTCTCCTCGGTATCCTCGTCGATCAAAGTCACGGTCGCGCCGAAGGTAATCGTGTCGCCCGACAGTTTCGACACGTCGATGACATCGGCGCGCGCCAGCTTGTCCTCAAGCTCGGCGATGGCGCCCTCGTTGAGCGACTGCTGTTCCTTGGCGGCGTGATACTCGGCGTTCTCCGACAGGTCGCCGTGCGAGCGCGCCTCGGTGATCTGCTGAATGATGCGCGGGCGCTCGACCGACTGGCGGTGCTTGAGTTCCTCCTCCAGCACGGTGTAGCCCGCGGCGGTCATCGGAATCTTATCCATCTTCTCTTCTCCTCCTGGCCGCTGCTGGCGTCATTGGACTGACGCGCGCCGCCAAGCCTTTCCATCCGTAAGGCCGTCCCGGCAGGGACAGGCCAATCGTAATTGGACTCCGGACACGGCAAATCCGTTCCGGAGTCCTGCGAACTTTCTAACCGGTCAAAACCTTGCCCAGCCGCGGCGAGCTTTGTCGCCCGCGACCGTCTCTTGTTCTGCCCGGCCTCACACTCGCCGTCATCCGGGGGGCCGGTCAGGCCCGCCCGGTGAAATAGCTTTGCAGCGCGCGGACCTCGAGGTCGCCCCCGAGATAGGCTTTTATGCCTTGCGCCGCCGCGACGGCTCCCGAAAGAGTGGTGTAGTACGGCACTTTATGCAAGAGGGCGGCGTGGCGCAGGGAGCGGCTGTCGGCCAGCGCCGCGGCACCCTCGGTGGTGTTGAAGACGAGCTGGACGCCGCCGTTCTTGATCGCATCGACGATATGCGGCCGGCCTTCCAGCACCTTGTTGATCTTGGTGGCCTCGACGCCGTTCTCGGCCAGATAACGCAGGGTGCCCGATGTGGCGATGCACTTGAAGCCGAGCGACGTCAGAAGCTTGATCGAGGGCAGGATGCGCGGCTTGTCTTCGTCGCGCACCGACACGAACACCGTGCCCGAGCGGGGCAAATTGGTGCCGCCGCCGATCTGGCTCTTGGCGAAGGCGGTCTCGAAAGTCATATCGAGACCCATCACTTCGCCGGTCGATTTCATTTCCGGCCCGAGCACTGTGTCGACGCCGGGGAAGCGGGCGAAGGGGAATACCGATTCCTTGACGGCCTTGTGCCGGAAGGTCGCCTGCTTGAGCTTGAAGCTGGCCAGACTCTCGCCCGCCATGATGCGCGAGGCGATCTTGGCGACCGGCAGGCCGATCACCTTGGCGACGAACGGCACCGTGCGCGAGGCCCGCGGGTTCACTTCCAGCACGTAGATGTCGCCATCCTTGATGGCGTACTGCACGTTCATCAGACCGCCGACATTGAGCGCCAGCGCGAGTTCGCGCGTTTGCCGCTCGAGTTCGGCGATGGTCTCTTTCGACAGCGAGTGCGGCGGCAGCGCGCAGGCCGAGTCGCCTGAGTGAATGCCGGCCTCCTCGATGTGCTCCATGATTCCGGCGATGAAGGTGTCCTTGCCGTCGGCGAGACAATCGACATCGACTTCGGTGGCGTCGGTCAGGTAGCTGTCGATCAGAAGCGGGCTTTTCGCCGACACGATCAGTTCCGACGGCTTGTCGAGCGTGGCTGCGAGACGCTGGACGTAGCGATCGGCGTGCGCGCCGTCGCGGACGATTTCCATGCCGCGGCCGCCGAGCACGTTCGACGGGCGGATCACGACCGGATAGCCGATCTTGTCGGCAACCTCGCGCACCGCGCCCGGCGAGGTGGCGATGCCATTGGCCGGCTGGCGGATCTTCAGCTTGTCGATGAGCTTCTTGAAGCGATCACGGTCTTCGGCGAGATCGATGGCGTCGGGCGAGGTGCCGAGGATCGGCACATTCGCCTTCTCCAGTGCGCTGGCGAGCTTGAGCGGCGTCTGGCCTCCGAACTGCACGATCACGCCATGCAGCGTGCCTTTCGAGCGCTCGGTGTCGATGATCTCGAGCACGTCTTCCGGCGTCAGTGGCTCGAAATAGAGCCGGTCCGACGTGTCGTAGTCGGTCGACACCGTCTCCGGATTGCAGTTGACCATGATGGTCTCGTAGCCGGCATCCTTGAGCGCGAAGCAGGCGTGACAGCAGCAGTAATCGAACTCGATGCCCTGGCCGATGCGGTTCGGGCCGCCGCCGAGAATGACGACCTTCTTCTTGTCCGAGGGGCGCGCCTCGTTGGCCATCTGGCCGGCGAAGGCGGTCTCGTAGGTCGAATACATGTAGGCTGTGGGCGAGGCGAATTCGGCCGCGCAGGTGTCGATGCGCTTGTAGACCGGATGGACGTCGAGCTTGCGGCGCGCGGCGGCGACGTCATCGTCGCTCTTGCCGGTGAGCTTGCCGAGACGCTTGTCCGAGAAGCCCATCGCCTTGAGACGGCGGAACGCTCCCGCGGTGGGCGGCAGGCCCTTGGCGACGACTTCGGCCTCCGCTTCGACGATGCCGCGCAATTCGCGCAGGAACCACGGGTCGATGCGGCAGGCCGTGTAGATCAGATCGTCCGAGGCCCCGAGGCGCATGGCCTGCGCCACTTTGAGGAGGCGGTCCGGCGTCGGCGTGCCGAGCGCGGCGCGGATGGCCGCCTTGTTGTCGGCGTCGTCGAGGCCCTTGTCGTGGTCGTAACCGTCGATCCAGATTTCATCGAGACCGGTGAGGCCGGTCTCCAGCGAGCGCAGCGCCTTCTGCAAGCTCTCCTGGAACGTGCGGCCGATGGCCATGGCTTCGCCGACCGATTTCATCGACGTGGTCAGAACGTTCGAGGCGCCGGGGAATTTCTCGAAGGCAAAACGGGGAATCTTGGTGACGACGTAGTCGATCGTCGGTTCGAACGAGGCCGGCGTGGCACCGCCGGTAATGTCGTTGGCGATCTCATCGAGCGTGTAGCCGATCGCGAGCTTGGCCGCGACCTTGGCAATCGGGAAGCCGGTCGCTTTTGATGCCAGCGCCGACGAGCGCGACACGCGCGGATTCATCTCGATGACGACGAGGCGGCCGTCTTCCGGATTGACGGCGAACTGCACGTTCGAGCCGCCGGTCTCGACGCCGATCTCGCGCAGCACCGCGATCGAGGCGTCGCGCATGATCTGGTATTCTTTGTCGGTGAGCGTCAGCGCCGGCGCCACCGTCATCGAGTCGCCGGTATGTACGCCCATCGGATCGATGTTCTCGATCGAGCAGATGATGATGCAGTTGTCCTTCTTGTCGCGGACAACTTCCATCTCGAACTCTTTCCAGCCGAGCACTGACTCTTCGATCAGCACCTCGGAGGTCGGCGAGGCGTCGATGCCGCCTTCGACGATTTCAATGAACTCGGCCTTGTTGTAGGCGATGCCGCCGCCGGTGCCGCCGAGCGTGAAGGACGGACGGATAATGGCCGGCAGGCCGATATCCTCCAGCGCCTCGAGCGCCTGGATCAATGTCTTGACGTGATGCGAGCGCGGCGTCGGCAGGCCGATCTTGGTCATGGCCTCGCGGAACAGCTCGCGGTCCTCGGCCTTGTCGATGGCGTCGGCGGTGGCGCCGATCATCTGCACGTCGAACTTTTCGAGCGTGCCCATCTTGCGCAGGCTCAGCGCGCAGTTCAGCGCGGTCTGGCCGCCCATGGTCGGCAGCAGCGCGAAGCCGCCGGGAACGACATTGCGTTCCTTTTCGATGATCTTGGCGACGAGTTCGGGGGTGATCGGCTCGATATAGGTGGCGTCGGCGAGATCGGGATCGGTCATGATCGTCGCCGGGTTCGAGTTCACCAGGACGACGCGGTAGCCTTCTTCCTTGAGCGCCTTGCAGGCCTGTGTGCCCGAGTAATCGAATTCACAGGCCTGTCCGATCACGATCGGACCGGCGCCGATGATCATCACGGTCTTGATGTCGGTGCGTTTGGGCATGCGGAAGGATCGGCTCCCGGAAACTGGGCACAAAAAAAGGGCGCGCTTTCGCGCGCTTTCAGGCTGAAAGAAACCGGTCAGCCGGCCGGAAAGCGCAATTCTGCGAAGAGGGCGGCGCTGGGCCGCGAGGGGTGCTTAGACCAGAATCGGCGGGGTGGGAAGCCTCTGAAACCCCTCAAGCCACAAGTACTTGGCGCGGGTTCGCCTCAAATTGTCACGATTCCGCGGAAAATCCGGATGCGTCCCGCCGCCGGCCTCACATCGCCCGCTGTTCGTGCCCGCATTCCTTGCACTTGTACATGACGCGGGTCTCGCCCGCCTTGGCCGAGACCTTGTTGACGGCGCCGCACTTGCCGCACTTGGTCTCGATACGGGTATCACCCTGCTTCACGGCGAGGCCCTTGCGCTCCATCGCCTCGCGCATCAGCCGCTCGGCCTCCGCGCGCTGTTCCTGTTTCGACATTGACTCTGCCTGCCAGCCGTTCGAACCGGCAGCGTCATACTATTCGCGCCGAGCGCTGTCCATGATCGCGGCCGCATCCGGGGCGCCAACCTTGGCGTATTTTGCAAGCTCGTCAGGCACCGGAATGCGCATGCCAAGCAGATGGAAGCTCAGCGTCTTGCCGTGGGAATCGAGGTTGAGCGCCTGCGTCACGCCGCCGTCGAGGACGTCGTCGAGCACGAAATTGAGCGCGTGCATCTTCGGCAGTTCGTACCGCTTCACCGACGATGGCTTGCGATGGATGAAGCGCATGGCGACGGCAGCCTCGGTGACATGCCGCACGAGCAGCGGATAGATCGCCGGCTCGTAGGCGATCAGCGAGATATTGAGCCGGTTGCCCTTGTCGCCGGTGCGGGCATGGGCCAGTGCGTGCAGTTCGAGCCGTGTCATGACCGCGCCTCCACGATCTCGACTTTTGGCGTCACGGCGCTGCGCGGAATGAAGCATGAGGTCGCGGCAATGCGCGGGCGCAGCGCGAGGCGAATGCCGCCGCCGGCCGCCGGCCCGGCGCAGTACAAAGCCTCGACTTCCTGCAGACCACGCTCGACCAGCGCTTTGTCGTTGCCGGCAAAGGCGACGCGCAGGCGCACGTCGCGCGTCGGCTCGCCGAATGAGTCGATGTCGTTGAAGGCGCTGCCGCCATCGTCGCCGAGCACGCTGAGCACGCCGATGATGTCGCAGCGGATGCGGATGTCCTTCGGGCTGCGCTTCTTCACCACATCGGCGGCAAGCCGCGCGCGGGCCAGCGCGTTCGGGCCGTAATAGGAGATCTCGCCTTCGGCCAGCCAGCCGCCGTCGTAACAGACCGTCACCTTCAGCGTGTCGGGCCGCTGGTGCCCGGTGATGCCGTCGACGCGCACGCGGTCCTGGCCGAGTTCGACGATCTCAGCGTTGCTGATGTCGGCGGTGACGTCGGGCGTGAGATAAGCGGCCGGGTCGTGCACCTCATAGAGCAGTTGCTCGGCGACGGTGCGGCGATCGACGAGGCCGCCGCCTTGCGCCTTGCCGATGACGAAGCTCGCATCGCGTTCGATGGCGGCGATGGGAAAGCCGATGTTATCCGGCTCCGGCACATCCTTCCATCCGGGATCGGCGAAGTAGCCGCCGGTGACCTGCGCGCCGCATTCGAGCAGATGCCCGGCCATGGTGCCGACGCCGAGCCGGTGCCAGTCGTCATAAGCCCAGCCAAAAGCATGAATGAGCGGTCCCAGCGTCAGCGCCGGATCGGCGACGCGGCCGGTGACGACGACGTCGGCGCCTTCGCCCAAAGCTTCGACGATGGGCGCCGCGCCGAGATAGGCATTCGCGGAAACCAGCGATTTGTCGTCAGGCAATTCATTGCTCGCAGCGCGCAACACCTCGATGCCTTCCGGCCCGAGCATGTCGTCGCCGGTAACGACGCCGATTTTCGCCCGCACCTTCTGCTCGGCGGCGAGGTCGGCGATCAGCTTCGCGGCCGCCGGCGGATTGCCGGCGCCGAAATTACCGACGATGGAAATCTTCGACTCGACGCAGTCCTTGAGCACCGGCGTCAGCAGGGCTTTGAGCTTCGGCTCATAACCAAGGCCGGGATTCTCCCGGCGGCGCAATTGCGCCAGCGCCAAGGTCCGTTCGCCGAGCGTTTCGAAGATGATGGCGGCGCGTTCGCCGGAGGCCTTGAGATCACGCACTACGGCAATCGGGGCATCGATGCGGTCGCCGGAATAACCGGCGCCGGCGCCGATCAGCATTCGCTCTGCCATGTCCGCGTTTCCTGGCCCGCCCCTTCGCTGTCATCCCCCGCGAAGGCGGGGGATCCAGCTCTTTCTTCGAAGCGCTGGGTCGTCCGCTTTCGCGGACGATGACGCTGGCGATCAGTGTCGGGCGAGCGGCGAAGAGAAGTCAACGCCGCGGCAGCGGCTGAAAGAGTGGAGGCCCAGCCTGGATTTGAACCAGGGTGAAGGACCTTGCGGGGTCCTTTGCGTACGCGCTCCGCCACCGGGCCATGTGCGAAGCCTATACTGCCGCGATCACATGGTCGTTAACAGGCTGCGGCATTTTGGATTGCGGTTAACGCCGCTATTAACCACGGCGGCGCTCACGCCGGCTTCGAGATGAATGTCATGCGGTGCTGGTTGTGGCCAGTATTGTGCGCGGCGCGTTTGGGTTCGAAGCCCGCGGCCTTGAGTTTCGCCAGCGCCTCGGCCTCGGTGTAGTGCGACAGGCCGTGCGTCTTCTTCAGCGTGAAATAGTCCGACACCAGGATGCGGATCAGCCCGCCGACCGCGGCCCAGAAGAAGCCGTTGGCGGCGCCGAATTTCAGCAGCGACAACGCGGCCCATACCGAGGCCATCTGCGGCGGCACGATGTCGCCGAGCACGAAGGTGCCGGTCGGTTTCAGCAGGCGGTGGAACGTCGCCATCATGGCGTCGAGTTCGGCGGCGGTGAGATACTGCGCCACCGAGTGCAGTACGATCATGTCGACCGAGTGGTCGGGCGTCGCCGCCGCTTCGTCCGGGCTCATCACCGACATTTTCGGGTTCGCCGCATAACGCTCGCGCAAGGCTGCGCGCACATTCGGCGCCGCCTCGACCAGTGTGAGGTGTTTGCACGCCTCCGCCACCAGCGCCGCGCTCGTCGCTTCGCCGCAGCCGTAGTCCATGACGATGGCGTCGGGCGAGGGCACCAGCGCGCGGATGTCTTTCGCAATGGTCTCATAGTGAACGTCGCGATGGCGCGCATTCACATAGATCACCGAGTGCTTGAAATCGTAGAAGCTGATCCAGTCCATGGGATGACGCTCAAAGGGCTGCGGTGCGGGTCACGCTCTGGCGGAGCGCCTCGACCGTATCGTGATCTTCCGCCGTGCAGACGCACAGGCACTGGGCCGGGGCATCGCCGGCGTTGAGATAGGCGTGGCCCATATTGCTGTCGAGATAAATGCCGTCGCCGGCTTCCAGAATCTCGGGGGCATAGAACTCGGTGTGCACTTCGATGCGGCCATCGAGGACCTGGATATACTCTTCGCCGGCGTGCTTCAGCAGCGGGCCGAACTCGTCGAGGCTGCGGGCGCGGACCTCGACCAGGAATGGCACCATGCGTTTGCCGACCAGATCCGTACAGCGGAATTTGTAAGTATAGGCGTCGGCCTCGACCACCTGGCCGCTGCCCTGCCGTGCTAGGCTGCGGCGGCCGGTCACCAGCGGCCGTTGCGCGGCAAGGGTATCCGCTTGCGGCGTGTAGAACAGCTCGGTGATCTCGATGCCCAGCCCGTTCGCCACCTGTAGCAGCTTGTCGTAGGTCAGCGACATCAGGCCGTTTTCCACCTTGGACAGGCTGGAGATGGAAATGCCGCTGCGTTCGGCCAGCTGCTTCAAGGTGACGCCCCGCGCCTTGCGCGCGGCCATCAGGCAGGGCCCGAGCTGCGACGGGGCGAGTTTGCTGGGGAGCGTATCGGTCATCGCCGCCATGGCTACCACAGAACATTCGCGTTTCGTGAAATATTTCAAATTATGAAAACTATCTTCCGTTCCTTGAAGTCGCCTTTTTCGGTAGAAAATTGCCACAAACTAGGTAATTTCGGACGATTCTACGGCCTTCGTCCACAAAACGGGCGTGCAAGCCAGGTTCCTTTGGTGTAAATAGTTTCTGAAATTGAAAACATAGTTTCGTCCGGCATCGGCAGGACAGAAGGCAGGACTCCAATGCGTTCGGCAATAGTGCTCGGGGCCGGGATGATCGGCGTCTCGACGGCCCTGCATTTGCAGAAGCGCGGCTGGCAGGTGGTGGTGGTCGACCGGCGCGGGCCCGGCGAAGAGACCAGCCACGGCAATGCCGGCATCATTCAGTGCGAAGCGGTGCAGCCTTACGCCATGCCGCGCGACCTCGTCAGCTTGACGCGCATCGCGATCGGCCTGGCCAATGACGTCCGCTATCGCCTCGCGGCGCTGCCCGAGCAAGCCGGGCCGCTCTTGCGCTACTGGTGGAATTCCGAGCCGCACCGCCATGAGCGGATTTCGATGGCCTATGCGACGCTGGCCGCTCAATCGGTTATCGAACACAGCGGGCTCATCGATCAGTCCGGCAGCGACAACCTGATCCAGCGCGACGGCTACCTGCATGTGTTTCGCGACCAGGCGACCTTCGATGAGGCGATCGCCAAGGCCGGGCATGTTGGCGCGGTGTGGAACGTGCCGTATCGGCTGCTCGATGGCCCCGCCTTGCGCGCGCTCGAACCGTCGGTAGGCGAGCGCATCATCGGCGCCATTCATTGGACCGCGCCATGGTCGGTGCGCGACCCCGGCCGTCTGGTGAAGAACTACGCTGAATTGTTCGTGCGCAACGGCGGCACGATCGAGACCGGCGAGGCTGCTTCGCTGCGGCAGACGGCGCAAGGCTGGTCGGTTGCCGTCAACGGTGGGACCGTCGAAGCCCCGGTTGCCGTGGTCGCGCTCGGGCCGTGGTCGCCGTCTTTTCTGCGGCCTTATGGCTATCGCTTCCCGATGGTGATGAAGCGCGGTTATCACCGCCACTTCGCCGGCGGCGCGCCGCTGACCCGGGCGCTGCTCGACGCCGGCTGCGGCTATGTGGTTGCGCCGATGGCGCGCGGTTTGCGGATCACGACCGGCGCCGACCTTGCCGATTTCAGCATGTCGACGAAGGAAACGCAGCTCAAGCGCTCCGAACGATATGCGCGCGAGTTCATCGATCTCGGCACGTCGGTCGATCCCGAGCCGTGGTTCGGCACGCGGCCGTTCATGGCGAGCATGTTGCCGGTGATCGGAGAAGCGCCGCGCCATCGCGGGCTGTGGCTGCACTTCGGTCACGGCCACCAGGGCTTCACCATGGGCGCGGCGTCCGGACGGTTGATCGCGGAGATGATGACAGGCGAGACGCCTTACATCGATCCGGCGCCGTTCATGCCGCGCGCGGCGTGATCCCTAGGCGCCGCGCCACAGCATCGTCAGCGCGCCATTCTTGCCGCCGACCGGGTCGCAGCCCGGCAGCGGCACGTTCGGAATCGTCTTGAGGGCCCGATCCCGGTCCGAGGGCCGGTCGCCGCGGCACAGATCGTAGGTGCCTTCCGGCGGATAGCCGCCGATGACCACGAGATCGGACGATGCCGCGAGCCGCTGATGCCCGGTGCCGGCCGGCAGCACGGCGATGTCGCCCGGCGCGAGATCGAGCACCTCGCCGTTGTTGCCGCCGAAGCGCACCTTGGCGGTGCCGCGGGCGATGCCGAGCACCTCGTGAATCATTGAGTGATAGTGCGCATAGGGGAAGATGCCATTGCGCCAGCGGCCATGCCCCCAGTCATGGGCGTCGAACAGTCTTTCGATTTCGGCTTCCGGGTCGCGTACGCCGGAAAGATCGAGCGCGGCCTTGTAGACCAGCATCGGCAGCGCTGGATTGTTCGGCACCGCGCCGTCGTCGTGGAAGAAATAGGTGATGGGCGTTTGCATGATCTATCAAACGTCCCGCGCGGCATCGGGTTCAATCGCCGTCATTCCGGGGCGCGTGCAAAGCACGCGAACCCGGAATCCAGCGCTGGATTCCGGATCGACTTGCTGCGCAAGTCGTCCGGAATGACGAAGAACTAAACCTTCGCCTTCTTCTTCTCCCGCATCAGCTCGACAAACCGCTGGAACAGATAATGGCTGTCGCGCGGGCCCGGCGAGGCCTCGGGGTGGTACTGCACCGAGAACACCGGTTTGTCCTTGAGTGCGATGCCAGCGTTCGACCCGTCAAAGAGCGAGAAGTGCGTCTGCTCGACGCTGGCCGGCAGACTGTCCTTGTCGAGCGCGAAGCCGTGGTTCATCGACGTGATCTCGACCTTGCCGGTCGTGATATCCTTCACCGGATGATTGGCGCCGTGGTGGCCCTGATGCATCTTCATCGTGGTGCCGCCGAGCGCGAGGCCGAGCATCTGGTGGCCCAAACAAATGCCGAAGGTCGGCGTGCCCGATTTCACCACCTGCTGAATGACCGGCACCGCGTATTTTCCGGTCTCGGCCGGATCGCCGGGGCCGTTCGACAGGAACACGCCGTCGGGCTTGAGCGCCATGATCTCGTCATAGCTTGTCGTCGCCGGCACCACGGTCACCTTGCAGCCGGCGCTGGCCAAGAGGCGCAGGATGTTGCGCTTGATGCCGTAGTCCACCGCGACGACATGGAATTCCGGCTTGTCCTGCCGGCCGTAGCCCTTGCCCCACTGCCACTCGGTCTCGTCCCAGGTGAAGCGCTGCGCGCTGGTCACCATCGGCACCAGGTCCATGCCGACCAGGCCCGGCCATTCGCGGGCTTCCTTCTTCAGCGCCTCGAGGTCGAACTTGCCCGACGGCGAATGCGCGATCACGGCATTCGGCATGCCCTTCTCGCGGATCAGCGCGGTCAGCGCCCGTGTATCGATGCCGGAAAGGCCGATGATGCCGCGCGCCTTCAGCCAGTCATTGAGCGGGCGGGTGGCGCGGTAGTTCGAGGGCTGGGTAATGTCGGTGCGCAGGATGACGCCGCAGGCGCCCGGGCGGGCCGCCATGTTCAGCGACTCGATGTCTTCCTCGTTGGTGCCGACATTGCCGATATGCGGGAAGGTGAAGGTGACGATCTGCCCGGCATAGGACGGGTCGGTGAGGATTTCCTCGTAGCCCGTCATGGCGGTGTTGAAGCAGACTTCGCCGACGGCGTGGCCTTCGGCGCCGACGCCGAAGCCTTCGAGCACGGTTCCATCGGCGAGCACGATGAGCGCGGTGGCCTTGGGCTCTGCCCAGGCTCCGCCGGGGGCGGCTTTGTCCTGTGTCATAAGCCTCTTGATTGCGTATTATGGCGGGTGAGGCAAGGGCGGCTTTAGGTCGTCCCCGCGCATTTGGAAGGCAGGAGGTTCAGGCCATGACCGCGCAACCGAGGCACGACCAGTACCGGGAAGACGTCGCCGGCCGGGCCAATGTCGAGGACACCGCCGAACTGACCGCCTATTACGGCGATCTCGAGAAATTCGAGGCCGCGGCGCTGTGGACCGTGGCCAACAAGATCGAGCCCTGGGAGCCGAAATCGGATTCGGTGCCGGTGCTGTGGCGCTATCAGGACCTGCGCGAGCCGGTGCTGCGCTCGATCGAACTCGTCGCGCCGGAAAAGGCCGGCCGCCGCGTCATCTATCTCAACAATCCGGGCCGGCGCGATTATGCCGCCGCGGTCGGCTGGCTCTATTCCGGCCTGCAGGTGATGCGCGCCGGAGAGACCGCCTCGGCGCACCAGCATTCGGCTTCGGCTCTCAGATTCATCATGGAGGGCAAGGGCGCCTACACAATCGTGGACGGCCACAAGATGACGCTCGGCGAGAACGATTTCGTGCTGACGCCAAACGGCTCATGGCACGAGCACGGCGTCGACGCCTCCGGCACCGACTGCATCTGGCAGGACGGCCTCGACATTCCGCTGGTCAATGCGCTGGAAGCCAATTTCTACAAGGTGCATCCCGACCTGAAGCAGCCGGTCACTTACGCCGTCGACGACGCGACGCTCACCTGGGGCGCGCCCGGTTTGCAGCCCGCCATGCAGGACTGGCAGAAGCCCTATTCGCCGCTCCTCAAATACGAATGGGAGCCGACTTACGAGTCGCTCACCAAATTCGCCAAGGCGACCGACGGCTCGCCCTTCGACGGCGTGCTGATGAACTATGTCAACCCGCTCACCGGCGGCCCGGTGATGCAGACCATCGGCGCCTCGATGCAAATGCTGCGGCCGGGCGAGAAAACCCGCGCCCATCGCCACACCGGCTCATCGATCTATCAATGCGCCAAGGGCGAGGGCTATTCGATCATCGGCGGCAAGCGCTTCGACTGGAAGAAGCGCGATATCTTCTGCGTGCCGTCCTGGGCCTTCCACGAGCACGGCAATTCTTCGTCAAGCGAGGACGCCTGTTTGTTCTGCTTTAACGATTTGCCGGTCATGCATTCCCTCGGCCTCTATCGCGAGGAGGCCTTCGGCGAGAACCAGGGCCACCAGCCGGTCAAGTAATTCAAGAAGGAACGACCATGATCCGCGACGACATCAACAACGCCCTCAAGGAGGCGATGAAGGCTAAGAACGAGCGCGCGGTTTCGACCTTGCGCATGGTCAACGCCGCGCTGAAGAACGCCGACATCGAGGCGCGCACCACCGGCAAGGACATGGGCGATGCCGAGGTGCTCGGCCTGCTGCAGAAGATGATCAAGCAGCGCCAGGAATCGGTCGAGATGTACAAGAAGGGCGGCCGCGACGATCTCGTGAAGCAGGAAGAGGAAGAGATCGCGGTGATCTCGGCCTATCTGCCGAAGCAAATGTCGGAAGCCGAAGTTGCCGCCGCGATCGACGCCGCCATCAAGGAAACCGGCGCCGCCGGCATGAAGGACATGGGCAAGGTCATCGCCATCCTGCGCGGCAAATACGCCGGGCAGATGGATTTCGGCAAGGCGAGCGGCGCGGTGAAGGCGAAGTTGTCGGACTGAGCGACGTTTCCGGATACCCCGCCGCCCTGTGCATAACTAGGAAAAGCCTCGAAAAGCCCGGTCTTTCGGGGCCGCCCTGCAGGTTCCGGAAACACCGGGTCGGACTCCCTATATTAAGGAAGGTTCGAATCGGACTTTCCGCCTTATGCGCTTTACGCCCCAGTTCCTTGAAGAGCTGAAATCCCGCCTTCCTGTTTCGGAAGTGGTCGGGCGCCGGGTGAAGCTTGTCCGCTCCGGCCGTGAGTACAAAGGGCTGTCGCCGTTCAACAAGGAGAAAACGCCGTCCTTCTTCGTCAATGACCAGAAGGAAGCCTGGTTTGATTTCTCCTCCGGCAAGAACGGCTCGATCTTCGATTTCGTCATGCTGACCGAAGGCGTGACCTTCCCGGAAGCCGTCGAGCAACTGGCGCAGATGGCTGGCATGCCGCTGCCGAAAGTCTCGGAGGACGACCAGCGCCGCGATGCGCATCGCAAGACGTTGCACGACGTTATGGAGATCGCCGCGAAGTTCTTCGAGACGACGCTCTCGTCGCGGCTCGGCGCCAAAGCGCGCGGCTATCTCGCCGATCGCGGCCTCGATGCCGCGACGCAGGTGAAATTCCGCATCGGCTACGCGCCGAACGAGCGCTATGCGCTGAAGGAGCATCTCGGCTCGCACGGCATCAGCACCGCCGACATGGTCGAGGCCGGGTTGCTGATCGCCGGCGATGACATTCCGGTGCCGTTCGATCGTTTTCGCGACCGCGTGATGTTCCCGATCACCGACATTCGCGGCCGCATCATCGCCTTCGGCGGCCGCGCGCTGGAAAAGGATGTCGCGGCGAAGTATCTCAACTCGCCGGAAACGCCGCTCTTTCACAAAGGCCACACGCTCTACAACATCGCCGCCGCGCGCCAGGCCGCGCATGATGGTGCGCCGGTGGTCGTGGTCGAAGGCTATGTTGACGTCATCGCCATGGTGACGGCCGGTTATGCCGGCGCGGTGGCGCCGCTCGGCACCGCGCTGACCGAGGATCAGCTCGGTCTGATCTGGAAAATGACCGACGAGCCGATCCTGTGCTTCGACGGCGACGGCGCGGGCTTACGCGCCGCGCGGCGCGCCGTCGAGCTGGCGATGCCGCATTTGAAGCCCGGCAAGAGTTTGAAGGTCGCGCTGCTGCCGCAGGGGCAGGACCCCGACGATCTGTTGCGCGCGTCAGGGCCGGACGCCGTCCGCGATGTCGTCGACGCTGCCCAGCCGATGGCGCAGATGCTGTGGCAATTTATGACCGAAGGCCACGCGTTCGATACGCCCGAGCGCCGCGCGGCTTTGGAATCCCGCATCAACGAGGTGACGCAGCAGATCGCCGACGAATCCGTGCGGAAATATTACCGGCAGGATTTCAACGAGCGCCTGCGCGCCTTCTTCGCTCCGGCGCAGAATCAGGGTTTCGGCCGCGGTAATTTTGGCGGCCAGCGGGGAGGTTTCGGCGGGCAGGGCTCAGGTTTTGGCGGCCGGCAAGGTAACTGGCCGCCGCGCGGCGCCGGCCAGCGTGGCGGACCCCAGCGCGGTGTCGCCGGCGGGCCTTATGTGGTTGCCAGCCAGCAGATGGCGGCGAGCCCCGTCCATCGCGGCCACCGCACAGCGGTGCCGACCCGCGAAGCCCTGATCCTGCAGGCCACCATCAACTACCCCTGGTTGCTGCACGACCACCTCGAAGAACTGGCGTCGCTCGAGTTCCGCCACGGCGAGGCGGAAAAGCTGAAAGCCGCCCTGATCGACATCGCCGCCCATTCGATGGACCACGCCGCAGGGCTCGAGCCCGACATTTTGCGGTCGGAACTCGCCGCGCGGGGGCTTTCCGACACGCTGGAGCGGGTCTTTGCCGCGATCACCACGGCCTCGGTCTGGGGCGTCCGCCCCGATGCCGCGCCGGACGATGTTTTGGTGACCTGGCAACAGCTCGTCGCCTTGCATCGGCAGTGGCATTCACTAACTAGGGAGCTGAGGGAAGCCGAGCTGGCCTTGGGCCAGGAGGCGACCGAAGCCAATTATCTGCGGCTGCGCGACGTGAAAGAGCGTCTCGCCAGCGTGGATGGGACCGAAGCGCTTATTGAAGGCTTCGGGGCCTCTTCCGGGCGAGGTGCCCGAACGCTCTAAGCGACTCTCAGAATGGGCGATTTTGCCCGCTTTTGGCTTGACCGAGACCGCGACCCGAGTCACGCACTAGGGGTGGGACAGGGGCGACAGGACGATTTCCACGGCGGGGAATGAGGCCGTTTTCCGCTGCATTTACGGGGTTAATCGGGGCTTAAGGCGCCGCCGACGACACTCCAGGCCTGATTCGGGCCCTGCCATTGCCGGCGGCGGCCCTTTTTTGGCATCCGCGCCGGGGATGCTCGCGTTGAAAAGTATACGGAACGAGGCGGAGTACGATATGGCCGGGAAGGTCCAGGAGAAGCAGATGGCGTCGAAGGCGAAGGCCACCCAGGCCAAGGGCGAAGACGCTCCCGAGAAGGAAGCCGAAGGCGCCCCCGATACGCCGCTGCCGTTGCTCGACCTCTCCGATGCCGCCGTCAAGAAGATGATCAAGGCCGCCAAGAAGCGCGGCTATGTCACCTATGAGCAGCTCAACGCCGTGATGCCGTCGGAGGAGGTCAACTCCGAGCAGATCGAGGACACGCTCGCGATGCTGTCCGAAATGGGCATCAACGTCATCGAGCAGGAAGACGCCGACGGCGACGAGGAAGGCGAGAAGGCCACCGACGAAGCCGACGACGACGATGACGACGATTCCGGCCGCGAACTGGTCGAGACCAAGAGCAAGGCCCTCGCTACTGTCGAGAAGAAAGAACCGTCCGAACGCACCGACGATCCGGTGCGCATGTATCTGCGCGAGATGGGCTCGGTCGAGCTGCTGTCGCGCGAGGGCGAAATCGCCATCGCCAAGCGCATCGAGGCCGGCCGCGAGGCCATGATCTCCGGCCTGTGCGAAAGCCCGCTGACCTTCCAGGCCATCATCATCTGGCGCGACGAACTCAACGAAGGCAAAGTTTTTCTGCGCGACATCATCGACCTCGAAGCGACCTATGCCGGTCCCGAGGCCAAGCAGATGCAGACGCCGGTCGGCCCCGATGGCAAGCCGATGAATAACGGCAACGGCGCGCCGCATTTGCAGGTCGTGCAGCCCGCCGCGGCGCCGACCGCGCCCGCCGCCGCGACGCCCTTCAAGGAAGCGGGCGATGACGAGGAGAAGGACCCGGCCGAAAGCGCCGCCGAGGGCGATTACGATGAAGACGACATGGAAGGCTCCATGTCGCTCGCCGCCATCGAGGCCGAGCTGAAGCCGAAGGTGGTCGAGACCTTCGACAACATCGCCGACAGTTTCAAGCGCCTGCGCCGTCTGCAGGAGCAGGACATCGAATTCCGGCTCAAGAACACCTCGCTGTCGCCGGCCCAGGAGCGCAAGTACAAGAAGCTCAAGGACGAGATCATCACCGAGGTGAAGTCGCTGCGCCTCAACCAGGCGCGTATCGACTCGCTCGTCGAGCAGCTCTACGCCATCAACAAGAGCCTCGTGTCGAACGAAGGCCGCCTGATGCGCCTTGCCGAATCCTACGGCGTCGCCCGCGACGACTTCCTGAAGAACTACATCGGCTCGGAGCTCGATCCGCGCTGGCTCAACCGCATCTCCAAATTGTCGGCGAAGGGCTGGAAGAATTTCGTCGCCAAGGAGAAGGACAAGATCAAGGACATGCGCGGCGTGGTGCATGACCTCGCGGCGCAGACCGGCGTCGAGATCGGCGAATTCCGCAAGATCGTGCAGATGGTGCAGAAGGGCGAGCGCGAAGCCCGCCAGGCCAAGAAGGAAATGGTGGAGGCGAACCTACGCCTCGTCATCTCCATTGCCAAGAAATACACCAACCGCGGTTTGCAGTTCCTCGATCTGATCCAGGAAGGCAATATCGGCCTGATGAAGGCGGTCGATAAGTTCGAATATCGCCGCGGCTACAAGTTCTCGACCTATGCGACGTGGTGGATTCGTCAGGCGATCACGCGTTCGATCGCCGACCAGGCGCGCACCATCCGCATCCCGGTGCACATGATCGAGACGATCAACAAGATCGTGCGCACCTCGCGCCAGATGCTCAACGAAATCGGCCGCGAGCCGACGCCGGAAGAGCTCGCCGAGAAGCTCGGCATGCCGCTGGAGAAGGTGCGCAAGGTTCTCAAGATCGCCAAGGAGCCGCTGTCGCTCGAAACGCCGATCGGCGACGAAGAGGACAGCCACCTCGGCGACTTCATCGAGGACAAGAACGCGGTGCTGCCGATCGACGCCGCGATCCAGTCGAACCTGCGCGAGACCACGACGCGCGTCCTCGCCTCGCTCACCCCACGCGAGGAGCGCGTGCTGCGCATGCGCTTCGGCATCGGCATGAACACCGACCACACGCTGGAAGAAGTCGGCCAGCAGTTCT
Source organism: Pseudolabrys sp. FHR47 (assembly GCF_005153485.1). NCBI lineage: Bacteria > Pseudomonadati > Pseudomonadota > Alphaproteobacteria > Hyphomicrobiales > Xanthobacteraceae > Pseudolabrys > Pseudolabrys sp. FHR47. The sequence goes on along the minus strand of NZ_CP039740.1, from coordinate 3,921,304 downwards.
CGGTGACGCGCGAACGTATTCGCCAGATCGAGGCGAAAGCGCTGCGCAAGCTCAAGCACCCGTCGCGCAGCCGCAAGCTGCGCTCGTTCCTCGATAACTGACCGCATCTTGCGGTCATCCCCGCGAAGGCGGGGATCCAGCGCTTCATGCAAACGGCGGGCCTCGTGCCCGCCGTTTTGCGTCTTGCCTCCGTCGCGCCGCCGCGCTTTTGTCGTCCGCCGGAACTTTCGGATTCGAGGACGACGACGATGAGCGATCAGGACAAGCCGCGCGGCACACTCACGGTGCGCATCAGCGCCATGCCGGGCGACACGAATGCCAACGGGGATATCTTCGGCGGCTGGGTGCTGTCGCGCATGGACCAGGCCGGCGGCATCGCCGCCATCGAGCGCGCCCATGGCCGCGTCGTCACCATCGCGGTGGACGCCATGAAGTTCATCCGCCCCGTGAAAGTCGGCGACGTGCTCGAGGTCTACACGCTGGTCGAGAGCATCGGCCGCACCTCGATGAAGATCCATGTCGAGGCCTGGGCGCGGCGCTTCATGACGCGCCACCACGAGAAGGTGACGGACGCCAACTTCACCTTCGTCGCCATCGACGAGAACGGCCGGCCACGGCCGATTCCGCAGGCCTGAGACGCCAGCCCCGCCGCCTCAGTCGAACAGCACCATGCCGCGCAGATTCTTGCCGGCATCGAGATCGGCATAGCCCTGGTTGATGTCGGCGAGCGCGTAAGTGCGCGTGATCAGCTCGGCGAGCCGCAGATCGCCGGTGCGATAAAGCCGCAGCAGCTCCGGGATCTGCAGGCGCGGGCTGATGAAGCCATAGACCGCGCCCATCACCGCCTTCTGCGTCGCGAACAGTTCGATCGGCGGAATGTCGATCGACTTCACCGTGTCCGGCGTGATCGCGGTGACCACGACATTGCCGGCCTTCTGCGTGGCGCGGAACGCCGGCAGCAGGGTCGCCGGCGGATCGATGCAGACGAAGGCGTGGTTGACGCCGACGCCCTCGGTCAGGTCGAGCACGGCTTTGGTCAGCGCCTCGCCTCGCGCGTTCACTGTATGCGTGGCGCCGAAACCGCGCGCCCAGTCGAGCTTTGCGTCCACCACATCGGCGGCGATGATGGTCGTGGCGCCGCAGAGCCGCGCGCCCTGCACGACGTTCATGCCGTCGCCGCCGCAGCCGACCACCAGCACGCTGTCGCCGGCCTTCACCTTGGCCCGATGGCGCGCGGCGCCGACGCCGGCCGGCACGCCGCAAGCCACCAGTGCGGCGAGATCGAGCGGCACGTCCTTGTCGATGACGATGACGGAGGCCTGGTCGACCACGGTGCGCTCGGCGAAGCCGCCGATCATGCAGAAGGCGCCGACGTCGCGGCCTTGCGCGTCGCTGCGGCGATAGCTGCCGTCGAGCTGCGGCCCTTGCGTGATGCGCGGCGCTTGAGCGCACAGATGATGCAGGCCGCGCGCGCACCAGCGGCAGCGGCCGCAGCCGGGGATGAAGGTGAGCACGACATGATCGCCGGGCGCGATGCCGTTCACGGCGTTGCCGACCTGTTCGACGATGCCGGCGGCCTCGTGGCCGAGCACCATCGGCGCCATGGCGACGCGGCGCTCGCCGCGCATCACATGCAGGTCGGTGCGGCACAGGCCGACCGCCTTGACCTTGACTTGCACCTCGCTGGCGCGCGGGGCGTCAAGCGTGATCGGCTCGATCGAGAGCGGCGCGCCCACGGCGCGGAAAACAGCGGCTTGCGTGATCATGGCAGCGTTATCGCAAGCTAGACGGGACGGGGCAATTGGCGGGGGGCGGGCGGCGCACACTCTCTTTCACCTCTCCCCATGGGCGAGCGAACGCTCGCCGTCCCGGCGAGCTATGGGGAGAGGTCGGCGCGCGCTTGCGCGCCGGGGAACTGCTCCGCCTACGGCATGACACTGATGCGATGCCAATGGTCGGCAAAGCCGCTAAACTTGAATTATGAAAACGCCCGAATCGGCCTCAGGCAGAGCCAAGGCACTCACGTGGAAAACCTACTCGGTTCGGAGGGCGGACAAAATTCCGCTGCTCAATTTTGTGATTGAAGGTCTCGAGCAACAGCGATGTAGAATCATATTCAAGTCCGAGCCTGACGAGGCGCCTTTTTATATCGTGTTTGAAACACCTGCGGGCGACCGGCAAGGTGTGCTCGTGTATGCCTTCTTTGCTAACGCTAAACCGACGCGCAATCGCCCTGATGACGAGCATCGGTTTCAAGTCAAGTATGGTGGCGAGTTGAGAGGCGTCTTGGAAATCGCCGTTGATCCTCATTCCTTAATTACTACGATCTTTTTGGGAATTGATCCGGAGCGCGACATCTTCATTGCTGCAGATCCGTTGATGAACAACCCGTCTCCAATGTCGAGGTCTATTGAATTCAAATCAAAAAATGTAGAAGAAATCTTAGACCGTGGCTGGGCTGCGTGGGAACGAGATTATAGGCAACCCAAAACGAGAAGTCGACCAACGCCGGATTTTGATGCCGACAAGAGAATTCAAGTTCTTGTTGGCGGGCGCAAAGATCGCATTTTTGATTTGATCCAGCTTGAGCAAATGGCCTTAGGATTCGACCCTGGCGAGCGTCACCTCATTGCGGACAAGCTTCTCGAGAAAGGTAAAGCAAGCTTGGCGGCGAACCGGTTGCTACATGAATTGAACATGCCGTCGGCGGATTTGTTAAACCTGATTGATCGGACGGGAAGGCTGAAAATGGCGGTGCGAGGATGGGTTGCCGAAAGCCATCTTGAGACATTGCTCAAAGGAATTCCCGGGGTAACTGAATGCCGGCGAATTGAAGAAGAAGGTAAGCCCGATATTTCTTTGCGATGGAGGGGCAGTGCGCCAATTCTTGTGGAGTGTAAGAATGTATTGCGGAAGCAGACCAGTGCGGGGTTGGTGAAAGTTGATTTTCAGCGTACCCGAGCGTCGAAAGCTGACCCGTGTTCGCGTTACTATCGGCCGGGTGACTTCAAGGTCTTGGCCGCATGTCTGCATCCAGTGAGCGAGACATGGAATTTTGTATATGCAATGACCAGTGAATTGCCTCCGCATCAGAAATGCGTTGGACGAATTTCGAATAATCTAGTGGTGCAGGAGCCAATCTTTATCTCGAAGCCCGAACTGGTTTTTGAGAAAGCGTGTGGTCGATCTTCAGCAGAAACCAAATGAGCAAATTGAAAGCGATATCGCTATATACCGGAGTGGGTGGGTTAGATTTCGGCTTTGAAGCGGCCGGGTTTTCTACCAGAGTTGCTGTTGAGATCGACCCGGTCGCCTGCCGTGTTTTGTCCGGAAATCGCCCGGCTTGGCGGGTGGTTGAGGACGATATCGGCAATGTTTCTATGTCGAGATTGCTTGACTTCGCGGGCCTCAGGTCGCGGGAGGCTGATGTACTTATTGGCGGTCCTCCTTGTCAGCCATTCTCTAAGTCCGGGTACTGGGCAACGGGAAGTTCGAGGCGGCTCGAGGATGCTCGAGCCGGCACTTTGGCTCACTATTTGAAGGTATTGAAGGCGACCCTTCCGAGAGCTTTTCTCTTAGAGAATGTCCTCGGGTTCTCTTTCGCAGGAAAAAGTGAGGCCATTGATTTCATTCGGGCGGGTTTATCGGAGATAAATAGTCTGACCGGCGTGAATTACTCGTTTTCTATGGCGTCGCTCAATGCTGCAGACTTTGGCGTCCCGCAATTAAGAGAACGAGTTTTCATTGTTGGTGCGCGAGACGGCGCGCCTTTTAAATTTCCTAAGGCGACACATGGTCCGAAAGATGAAACTGCAGAAGGAATGCTTCCGCCGTATCTAACGGCGTGGGACGCAATCGGCGGTCTGTCCCAGAGCGCAGACAAGCGGAGCTTGGCGGTGACGGGCAAGTGGGCCGACCTTTTGCCGACAATTCCAGAAGGAAAGAATTATTTGTGGCACACGCCTCGCGGTGGTGGAGCCCCGCTTTTTGGTTGGCGAACGCGTTATTGGAATTTTCTTTTGAAGCTTGCCAAAGACCAGCCGTCATGGACAATTCAGGCGCAGCCAGGACCGTCGACGGGGCCTTTTCACTGGGAGAATCGGAAGCTTTCGGCGAAAGAGCTTTGTCGGCTTCAAACATTTCCCAATCTTGATTTTGGGTTTTGCACGCGAGCTGAGATACAACGCTTAGTGGGAAACGGCGTTCCTTCTGCACTGGCCGAGGCATTAGCACTTGAGATAGGTGCTCAGCTTTTGGGTGCCACGCGAAAACGCGGCCCGCTTTCCCTAATTCCGTCCAGGAAGAGAAAAACGCCTGCTGCAGAGATTCCGAAGAAAGTCCCCAAGAAATATCTAGGAATGGTTGGTAGCCATTTGGATCATCCAGGTCCGGGAAAGGGTGCTGGAGCTCTCAGGAGGCTGAGCAAGGTTGCTTAGGTCAAATGACCCTTGACTTCCGTCCTAGGCCTATATACCTTCATCCCCGCCTTGTCCCAGGCGAGGGGCGTTCTGCAGACGCTCGCTGAACGTGGGGCAGGGTGTGGCGCCTGCGGGCGGGGCTCGTAACCCCGCACTCGGGAGGCCGCGGGTAGCCGACCGGGGTCACTACGGACCCCTGCCTTGAATGGCTAGTCGGTTTGCCGGTGAAGGCGGGCGAAAGCCCGCCGGAGGTCGGGTCCGCGCTCCGGAAGAGGGCGGCTCGATCGCTGGCCGGCAGGCTGGAAGCGCGGCCCCGCGGACAGAAATCGCCACAACGTGGAGCGCCGGAAGGCGACGCGTCCCTGCTCGAGGGGCGCGCCCCGCCACCCGGCGGGAGGCCGTAGGATGCGCCTTTCGGCGCTCCACGCCCTCGCATTTTTCCCTCTCGGGAAAAGGCGCGGGTGGAAGGCCCCAAGGAATTCCGGCGCACCCGGCGCCGCTCAAAGAATACGGGTGAGGCCGCGCGCCCTCATGAAACGCGCCTTTCAGTCACACAACCGATCAGGAGACAGGTCCATGCCGCGCATGAAGGAACAGCCGCGTCCGCAGGATGATGAGGAAGACGACGGCTTCGACGACAACCAGAGCATCGAGGATTTCCGCGCCGAGCTTGCGCGCCATCTGCGGGTGATCATCGCCGAGAACAGGGAGGATTGGCGCCATTGTCCGCAGCGTGCCTGCCGGCGCCAGCGCGGTTGCACCTTGCCGGGCGGCGAATGTGCGGTGCCGCTGCCGCCGCGGGTCATGACGGATGCGCAGCGGGACCGCTTCGTGGGGCGTCTCCAGCGGGCCATGAAAAAGGCTTTCGCCCGGGCGGAGGCGGAAGGCAGGCTGAAGCCGCCGCCGGCCGGCGCAGGGGCGCGGCGGTGATGATTTCGATCAACAATCGTGATCCCTTGGCCTCGCCAAATCATGCTACTGACCGGCCTCCAAATAGAAGGCTTCTGCTCCCCAATGTCCTCCTCCGTCTCTTCTCTCGCCAACGGCCGTGAATTCCTCGCCATTCCGGGTCCCACCAACGTTCCCGATGCCGTGCTGCAGGCCATGCACCGCCCCGCGCTCGACATCTATACCGGGCCGCTGGTCGAACTCACCGATAGTCTGATGCGCGATCTCAAGCGCGTCTTCGCCACGCAGGCTGGCCGCTGTTACATCTACGCCGCCAACGGCCACGGCGCCTGGGAAGCCGCGCTCACCAATGTGCTGTCGCGCGGCGACAAGGTGCTGGTGCTGGAAAGCGGCCGCTTCGCCATCGGCTGGGGCGAGGCCGCGAAGATGCTGGGCGCCGAGGTCGAAATCCTGCCCGGCGATTTCCGCCGCGCGGTGCGTCCGGCCGAGGTCGAGGCGCGGCTCAAGGCCGATGCCAAAGGCGAGATCAAGGCCATCCTGGTGGCGCAGATCGACACCGCCTCCGGCGTCATCAACGACATTCCGGCGATATCGCAGGCGATCCGCGCCGCCGGTCACGAGGCGCTGCTCTGCGTCGACACGGTCGCCTCGCTCGGCTGCGTGCCGTTCGAGATGGACAAGTGGGGCGTCGATCTCGCCATGTCCGGTTCGCAGAAGGGGCTGATGACGCCGCCGGGTCTTGGCTTCACCGCCGCCGGCCCGCGCGCGCTCGAGGCGCATAAAAAAGCGAACATGCGCACGCCCTATTGGGACTGGACCTTCCGCGACGGCCCGGTGCACTACCACAAATATTGCGGCACGCCGCCGGAGCAGTTGCTGTTCGGCCTGCGCGCCGCCTTCGACATCATGTTCGCCGAGGGCGAGCCGAACGTGTTCGCGCGCCATCGCGCGCTCGCCGAAGCGGTGCGCCGCGCCGTGGCGGTGTGGAGCGAAGGCCAGACCTTCGACTTCAACGTCATCGAGGCATCGGAGCGCTGCGACACGGTGACGACGGTGATCACGCGCGGCGGCGACAGCGCGCAGCCTTTGGTCGATTACTGCAATTACAAATGCGGCGTGGTGCTCGGCCGCGCGCTGGGCGCCACCGAAGGGCGTGGCTTCCGCATCGCCCATATGGGCCATGTCAACGCGCCGATGGTGCTCGGAACCCTGGGCGCGATCGAGATGGGCATGACGGCGCTCAAGCTGCCGCACGGTTCCGGCGGCACCGCTGCGGCGATCGCGTATCTGGCGGGAGAGCTGAAGGCGTGAGACAATTGATCATGAACAAACACATCGCCGCATTCGCTCTTCTCGCCGCATCGCTGTTCGCGCTGCCGGCGCAGGCCGCCAAATGCGGCGGCGACTTCGATACCTTCCTGTCGCAGATCGGCCGCGAGGCGCAGGCCAAGGGCGTATCGGCATCGGTGGTGCGCGAGGCCCTGTCCGGCGTCAGCATCGACCAGGAGGTCTTGGCCTTCGACAAGCGCCAGCGTTACACCTTCAAGCGCAGTTTCGAGGATTACGCCAAGACCCGCGTCATCCCCGCCCGCCTCAAGCGCGCGACGGCGCTGATGCAGAAGCATGCGCAGTTGCTCGCGCGCGTCGAACGGCAGTTCGGCGTGCCGAAGGAACTGATCATGGCGATCTGGACTTTGGAGACCGACAATGGCGGTGGCGACATGGGCAAGCGCCCGGTGGTGCGCACTTTGGCGACGCTCGCGCATGACTGCCGGCGCACGGAGTTATTTCAGGGCGAACTGATCGCGGCGATGATGATCGTCAACCGCGGCGACCTGCCGCTCAAGGACCTGGTCGGCGCTTTCGCCGGCGAGATCGGGCAGACGCAGTTCCTGCCGTCGTCCTACATCAAGTACGGCGTCGATTACGACGGCAACGGCCATGTCGATCTGCGCCATTCGGTGCCGGACGTGCTGGCCTCGACGGCGAATTTGCTCAAGACCAATGGCTGGCGCGCCGGCCAGCCCTACGGCGAGGGCACCGAGAATTTCCAGGTCATGCGCGAGTGGAATCGCTCGGAGATCTACCGCAAGACCATGGTGCTGTTCGCGGAGAAGCTCGGGGGCAACAACTACTAGCGGGCGCGCACCGGGACGGTCGCGGGGATGGATTTGCCGCGGGGCGGTTCAGAGTCCTTCGGTCTGCCGAGCGCCATGATAGCAGTGCCCATGGCAACGCTGCCGAAGGTGATCACGAGGCCGAACAATAGAAGGCCGAAGGCCGCGCCGCCCGACTGGTCGTTGAGGATCAGGTCCCGCAGGTGGTGCGGGTTCAGCGCCATCAGCCCGCCGATCATGGCCACCGCTGCGCCGATGCCGATCGCCAAATTGATGACGAGCAGGCGCAGCAGCGGCTGGCGAAACAGCGTTTTCATCAAGTCAAAATACGCCCGAACGCGGCACTCAGCAATGCAGCGTCCTCATGGCAAGCCTGCCGGCGGCTACGGCTGTACCAGTTCCACGCGGCGGTTCAACGCGCGGCCTTCATCCGTGGCGTTCGAGCCCACCGGCGCGAGGAAGCCGAGGCCGGCGGTTTTCATCCGGCCGCGTGGGATCTTGTAAGTTGTGGCCAAAGCCGCTGCGACGGCATCGGCGCGCTGGCGCGACAACGTCATGTTGTGTTCGAAGCTACCCTGGTTGTCGGTATGCCCGACAATGAAGACGTTGAGCGCCGGCTGCCCCCCGAGCAGTTTGGCCATTTCGGCGAGCGTCGGCGCGCTCTCCGGTTTGATGACGGCCTTGTCAGTATCGAAATAAATGCCGTAGATCGCGATATGGCCTTTCTCGCCGAGGCCCTTGGCCATCGCCGCGGCGTCGATCATCTTGTTTTCCAACGCACCGACCACGGCGACGACAAGCTGGGCATAGATGTCGTCGTTGTTCTTGCTGGTGATGACGGTCGCGTAGATGTCGGCATTGCCGTCTCGTTTATGACCGGCGAAGTAGCGATAATCGAAGCCGTCGATCCACATTGCGGGGATCGGCAGCGCGTCGATCTTCTCGCTGAAGGGAATGCCGCCGCAATCGTCGGCGTTACAAGCAAGAAGCGTCTCGAACCCGGCCTTGCCGAGCTGGTTCTCGAAATTGCGCGACACTTCAAGGATCGAAGGCCCGGGTCCGGTGCGATAGGCAATGCGTGTCACCCGACCTTCGAGGGTCCGCGCGTCGGTCGGCTGGCCGTCCTTGAAAGCGGCGGCCTGCAGCCGCACGGCGTCGAAATCTTTGGTCTGGTAGCCGGTAATCACGCTGCCGCTAAAACGGCCGATGCCAGGATAATCGCGGGCTCCGGCGACATCGCGGTTCTGGGCGAGGGCGTCGCTTGCCGGAAAGGCTGCGACAAAAGCGGCAGTAAAAACGGCGACGAAGCGGTGCATGGCGGGCTCCGTGGTTCGGATCGTGGGCGATCGATCGAACCACAAAGCCGGGGGCTAGACTGTGATGGCCATCATCTGGCGCCCATCGCCTTTTTCGGCTTGGTCCCGGTCCGGGCGATGGACTTGATGGCGAGCGGCGCGCGGCCGGACTTCTCGGCGATCTCGCGGTCCTGCTCGATGATGAAGCCCCGCGCCGGTTCGTCCTTCTCGAGGCCGCCGAGGATGTCCGCGGGGACGCGGCGGTTGGAGCGCTGCGAGCCGTCCTCATAGACGACGTCGAACATCACGAATTCGCCCTTGGGATTGCTTCCCGGTTTCTTGGCCATGGTCAGGCTCCTCGAAAATTATAGAGACCACCGCGAATCGCAGGGGGCGCAAGGCCCACCGGCCGTCGGGTCGAATGAATGAATGGTATTGCAGGCGCTCTCGGCGCTGCTGCTCGGTGTTTAGCTATGCGCTTATGGCCGATATCCAAGCGGCGGAAAAGCTCTGATTCGTTAAAAAACTCGTTTCCTACGACTGGGCGGACGGAAAACTCGTCGTTAAACGCCATATACTTGTCAATTCAGAACAAAAGAAACAAATCTGGTTTCCTGACGGCAATAATTGAAATGCGTTAATTGCATGCCTTTTATGTTGCGCTGCACCTACTCGATTCCGCAATGCAAGATATATTGCAATGCAACAAGGCCTGAAAGCGCACGATCTTGCGGCTCGGCCGAACCAGGAGCGAATTCCATGTCCTATACCCCCTCTGTCGCTGAAGCGGCTTTTTCTCCCACCTACGCGCCGGCCAAGGCGGCTCCGAAGCGCGGCTTCTTCGCCCGCGTACTCGACGGCCTGATGGCAGCCCGCATGCGCCAGGCCGAGCGCGAAGTCGCGCGCTACATCACCGAAACCGGCGGCAAGTTCACCGACGAATCCGAGCGCGAAATCGAGCGCCGTTTCCTGTCGCCGAATAGCCGCTTCTGATCTGGAGTTGAATAGATGACCACCGCCAATGCGCATCTGGCGCATGATCGCTGGTCGGTTGCTTCTCAGGCCACCGGCCTCCTGAACTACCTGAAGATGCTGGCCGAAGCCTTCTCGGAAGGTTTGCAGCAGGCGCACGAGGCCCGGCGGAAGCATCCCTTCGCCGACGTCTGACCTCTTTTCAATCGAACGTTCCTGACGAAAAGCCGGAAGCCGCGTGCTTCCGGCTTTTGTCGTTCAGCGCCGGCGCGGATATTCAGCGGTTGTCCCGCGGCGGCTCCTGCGCATAATCGTCCGGCACGGCGACCGACGGATCGCGCGGGTCGGGTACCTCCGGCGTCAGCATGGTGCCGGCCGGCGCACTCGCAGTCATTTCGAAACCGGTCTTTTCATCCACGGACAGCGATGGCTGCACCTTGGTCCGGTAGAAGACATAGGTCGCCAGCAGGGCCTGAGTGCCGGCAATGAAAAGAAACAGCGCGCGCGGCTCAATCGCGCGCATGACGGCGGACGCCAGCAGAGGACCGACCACGGCGCCGAGCGCGTTGGCCAGCAGCACCGTTGCGGCCGTCGGCACCGTCTCGCTGGCCGGCGTCTTGTCATAGGCGTGGGCGGCTGCCAGCGAATAGGTCGGCAGTGTCAGCGCACCGAAGGCAAGGCCGAACACGATCAGCAACGTGCCGGACGCCGCTGACAGCCATAGCGTCAATCCGACAAGGGACGCGCCGGTCAGGACCGTGAACAGGACGAGACGACGGTCGACGCGGTCGGACAGGCGGCCGACCGGCCATTGCGACAACGCACCGGCGAGCGTCGCCGCGCTCATGAACATCGCGACATGGGAGACGTCGAGACCGCTGCCGGCCGCTGAAATCGGCCCCAGACTCCAGAACGCGCCATTGGCGACGCCGACCATGAAGGCCGCGATCAGGCCGACAGGCGCGGCCTTATAAAGCCGGACCGGATGGAAGCGCACGATGGTGATCGGCGCCGGTTGCGCCGAGCGCGTCAGCGCTACCGGGATGATGCCGAGCGAGGCAAGGATCGCGGCGATCATGAAGCTGTTCGCCTGCTCGACCGGATAGAGCGTGACCAGAAACTGACCGACGGTGAAGGCACCAAAGTTCACCATCACATACGCGGACATCAGCAGGCCGCGGGTGTCATTGGTGGTGCTGCTGTTGAGCCAGCTTTCAATGACAAGATAGATGCCGGCGAGGCAGAAGCCGTTCAGAAGCCGCAAGCCGATCCAGGCATACACGTTGGGTGCAAGGCCGTAAGCGAGCGCAACGGTGACGGCGAGCGCGACGAGTGCAGCGAAGGCACGGATATGCCCCGCGCTCAGGATCGCATAGGGCGCCAGCACGCAGCCGGCGACAAAGCCGACATAGTAGGAGGAGCCGATGATGCCGAGGCCGACCGCGCCGAAATTCTCCGCGGCGCCGCGCAGCGGCAGCAATGTGAACAGCAGGCCATTGCCGGACAGCAGAAAACCAATGCCGAGCAGCAGAGATGCGATCGGACCGAGACTGTTCCGCATGCGGCGCGATGGCTCCCGGCAATTAAGTCGGCGGCGCGGCGCATAGGTCCGCGTCACGACCTGATTGTCCGAATAACCGGATTTTACCGCTTCGCCAACCCTTCGAGGATGGCGCCGCAGCCGCTGCGTCAGCCTCGGTTGGTGCGGTGTTCCGCCCAGGCCAGGGCGACGGCAAACACGATGAAGGCGGCGACGACGCCCGTAACGACGATGACCGTGTCGGTCGGCATGAGCTTTTCCCCCAGTTCTAGTTTCGAAAAATTAGGCATCGGACCCGGGCGGTATCGTTGATTTAGGTCAAATTGGCTGATTTTCGGCTGCTGTGCGGCCACAAAGTCGCCGGACTTGGCCTTCAGAAGCGCACTACCCCCACCACACGGAGTTGGACTGATGCGCGGTGCTTGCCATGGATTGTCGTTTGCTTTGGTTCTTGGAGCTGTCGTCGTGGGCACACCGGCCCTGGCGCAGAAGGCCGGCAAGGCAATAGACGGAAACGGCAGCCATCTCGACAGTCTCATCGCCAAGCACGCCGCCGCGCACAATGTCCCGGAGGCCCTGGTGCGCCGTGTCATCAAGCGTGAGAGCGGCGGCAATCCCCGCGCCATTTCCAAAGGCAATTATGGGTTGATGCAGATCCGCCTCGGCACGGCGCGCGCCATGGGCTACCGCGGCGATGTCGCCGGCCTGCTCGATGCCGACACCAACATGGCCTATGCGGTGAAGTATCTCGCAGGGGCTTATAAGGTTGCCAACGGTAACGCCGACCGTGCCGTGCGCTACTATGCCGCCGGCTACTATTACGCTGCCAAGAGCAAGGGCGTAGCGATGCCGGCGACCGACGCCGCTGCCGCTGCGGTCGCCTCGGCGGTGGCCGACGCTCCTTTGTCCGCGCGGGCCGAAGCCAGCGATGACGCGATGGCTGAGATGGTCCCGGCCGAAGCGGTCAGCTCGGGCGATGCTGTCGTCGTCAGCTCGCACTGATACGGCGGCGGCTGTGGCGCAATCACGCAATCGATTCTGAGAGCGGCGGCACCCTACCGGGTCACGGCGCGCGTATTCAGCGCCTGCCGATTGCCCGTTGGCTGCGGGGCATTGGCCAGGCTGCCGAAGATCGCCGCAAGAATATTGAAAGGTGGCGGGAGTGGCTGCGGTTCGGGCGCCGCGGGCGGTTTGCGACGTGGGCGTTGTTGAACCGCGCGTGAACGCATCTCCGGCTTCTTGGCCGGCCCGCTGACGGCCGGAGGTTCGACCGCCGGCATCGGTTCGAGCGATGGCATTTGCAGAGCCGGAAGGCGAATGACGGGCGGTGTCTCTTCGGCAGAGGCGACCGGCAATTCAGTCGAGGAAGCTTCGCCGATCTCGATCGGAATGGTGGAGCCCGACGCGCGGCCGATCGAGCCGGTGAACTCCTCCGGATCGCGGTTCTCGGCACCGGACGTCAAGCCGGCCAACAACGGCCGGTCGGGCGCGGCCGGCGTTTCGACGGTGGTCTCGAATTCCGGTCCAGGTTCAACGATGTCCGGTGTACGAACGATGGTGTCGCGGAGATCGCGCAAGCGCTCCAGTTCACCCGCGCGGCGGAGCGCCGCATGAATGAGAAACTGCCGCCACTCCGGATGCGTGCCAGAATCCATCAACGGACCACGCGCGACAACGACGTCGTGCTGCGGTCGCACCAAACGTGTTCCGCCCGGCGGGATGAGTGCCAGGACCAGGATTGTTATGGCGAGAGTTACGCCGCCCACTGAAATAATTCGGAAGATCGGCAGCATGACCTGTGCATAACTGAGTCGTGGAAAACGCCAAAGGCTTGCGGCCGCTCATCTTTGTCCTGCGCGAACCTGTAAATTGCACGCAATGCGAGTCGTGCTCACGGGGCTGCCTTGATCCGCGAATGACAGGCTGGCCGCACGCCAATTGCGTGACCCGCCTGCGCTTTGTTAGATGAGGCCGCCGCCCCGTCTTGAAGCCTCGGCGGCGCCGGGCCCGTAGCTCAATGGTTAGAGCCGACCGCTCATAACGGTCTGGTTGCAGGTTCGAGTCCTGCCGGGCCCACCAATGTTTTCGGCCTTTTAGTGGCGGTTGAGGCGGGCATTGGCATCCACGATCACAGAAGTACTTTCAGTCTTCCGTGTATCGCCTCCGCCGCCTTCCTCAGATCCTCGGAGCTGTGATGGCTAAGACCCGGCCCGCTATGACCGGCGACGCCACGGCAACGACAATTGAAACCACTAGTGCAGGAAGATGGAAGGATCGGCGACGCCCGAAGACATCCCATGAATTCTGAAGTCATTTCTAGTCGTCGCTATACAGTGCATTGAACCAAATGAGGGACAATTGCTGGATAAACGCTTCCCGATCCTGCGCCAATTCAATCAGGTCAGGATTTCGAATAACGAACAGTTCGCGCAGCACGTCATCGATCATGCACTCCATGGCGAACACCCGCATCTTCAGCATCGTGAGATTAAGGGGAGTACGCCGATGCTTGACGACGTGCGCGAGGATGCGCTCGGCCCAGCGGCGATTGACGCGTTGCTTCTCGGCGAGCAAATCAGGCATCACCTCGCGGAGCTCACGCACGCGCTCCATGAAGATCGCGTTCTTCTCGAAATAGCTAATGTAGTAGCGGTTCGTGTTGATGATGGCTTCGAGCGGCGTGCGTCCGCTTGAGCCAGCATTCGGCATTGCGAGCGTCAGATCCTGCAGCGCCAGCAGGACGAGGCGGGCTGCTTCTTCCTTCGACGTGACATATTGATAGAGCGCCGCGCGCGATACGTCCGCGATCTCGGCGATGTCGTTCATTGACAGTTCCGCGAAAGGCGTTCGTTCGAGCGCGACGGCGCTCGCCCAGACCACGCGCCGGCGCGTTCGTTCGCCCTTGCGCAACTCGGGCTCCGCCGCCGCTGCTTCCAGAATGTCGATCAAGCCCAAGGCAGGCTTCACCGCACCGGCCGAACTCAAAGAGCTGCGATCCGCCCGAGTGGGCGTTCGCTTTTGCCGTGCCGGTCTCATTCCTGTCGTCGCCTCCTAATCATGAAAATCAGCTTGCCAAAAACTAACACGTATGTCAGCTTATAAAAACTGACATTTGTGTCACAAAATAAAAGAGGGTCACGGCATGACGAAGCAGGGGAAAATCTCGCGGCGTAAATTCGTGGGTGCGGCCGGATCGGCCATCGCGGCGCTGGGCATGCCGACGATTGTTGTGGCGCAAAAGCGGCGCATCGTCGTGCGCGATCTCGGCATCGGCACCTCGTTCAACGATGCTTATGCCCTCGAATTCACCAAGGCGACGGGTATCGAAGTGCAGCCGATCACCGGCGCCAACGATCCGATCGGCCAGATCAAGCAGATGGTCGGCACCAAGACCTATACGTGGGACATGTCGATCGTCGCGCGCCAGGTCGCCAATCAACTTGCCGCGGATGGGCCGGGCTATCTGGAGCCCCTGAAAATCGAAGACTCCGCTGGCTGGAAAGCGCTGCCGGAGGCATTCCGTTCACCGTTCTATGCGGGCAATGACGTCGTGGCCACCGTGCTCGGCTATCGTACCGACCGGGTCAAAACCCCGCCGAAGAGTTGGGCGGATTTCCTCGATACCGCGAAGTTCCCAGGCCGCCGCGCCATGCGCCGCTCGCCGGTCGACAGTATCGAACAGGCTTTGCTCGCCGATGGCGTCGCGCCTGACAAGCTGTTCCCGCTCGACTTCGATCGAGCGTTCAAGAAGCTCGACAGCGTCAAGAAGGATATCGCCGTCTGGTGGACCTCGGGCGCGCAATCGACGCAGTTGCTGCAATCCGGTGAGGTCGATTTTTGCCCGAGCTGGAACGGCCGTATCCAGGCCGCGATCAAGGCCGGCGCGCCTGTCGCCATCATGTGGGACCATGCGCTGTGGCAGACGGAAGGCTGGGTCATTCTCAAGGGTGGTCCCAATGTCGATGTCTGCCGCGAATTCATCAAGTTCGCGCTGGCGCCGGAGCGTCAGGCGAAATTCGCCACCGCGACTGGCTATGGCCCGACGATCGCGGCCGCGCTCGACAAGATCGCGCCCGATATCGCCAAGACCATGCCGACATTCGCGGCGAACCGCGCGACCGCGCTCAATGTCGACGTCGATTTCTGGACGCGGACGCGCGATGTGGCGACCGAGCGCTTTACCAAATGGCTGGTGGGTTGATCCCGGCGCGCTCGCTCGGTCTTATCAAGGTCTGCCGTAGCGCCCTCGGCGCTACGGCGTCATGATCCGGTTGCAGATTCCATGACACCTCCCAAGCTCGACCTTCGGGGCGTCACCAAGCGCTACGGCGATGCGGTGGCGTTGCACCCGACCGACCTCACTGTGGCCAACGGCGAGTTTCTCACGCTGCTGGGGCCTTCGGGTTCAGGCAAAACGACCTTGCTGATGATGATCGCGGGGCTAACCGAGACGTCCGGCGGCCATATCCTGCTCGACGGTCATGACATCACGTTAAGCCCGGCCTATCGCCGCGAAATCGGCGTCGTGTTCCAGAATTACGCGCTGTTCCCGCATCTGAGCGTCTTCGAGAACGTGGCGTTTCCTCTGCGCATGCGGAAGCAGGAGCAAGGCAGAGTGAAAGCCGCGGTTGGCCGTGCGCTCGATCTCGTGCGGCTTGGGCACCTTGCCTCGCGCCTGCCGAACGAGCTTTCCGGCGGTCAGCAGCAGCGCGTCGCTTTCGCACGCGCCATCGTGTTCGAACCGCAACTCGTCCTGATGGATGAACCGCTCGGCGCGCTGGACAAGAAGCTGCGCGACGAACTCAAGCTCGAAATCCGTAAACTCCATGCTGAATTGAAGAAGACCATCGTTTATGTGACGCACGATCAGGAAGAAGCAATGCTGCTGTCCGATCGCGTTTGTCTCATGAACGAGGCCTGCGTCGAACAGATCGACACGCCGGTGGCGTTGTACGACCGGCCGCGCAGCCGCTTCGCTGCCGCCTTTGTCGGCGAGAGCAATCTTATCGACGGCGTCGTTCGCGGCGGCGCGATCGATGTGGCAGGCTGCCTCTTGCGTACGGCCTATCCGGGCCGTCTGCCGCCGGAAGGGCACAAGGTGACGGTGCTTGTTAGGCCGGAGCGTCTGCGGATTGCTGCAGTTTCGGAAAACTCCGCATTCACGGGCACCGTGATCGACATCATCCATCTTGGCGCTGTGCATCGACTGGTCATTGCTGTGGGTGGCGGTCTGACGCTCACCATGACGGTGCTGGGCGGTGCCCATCTGCTCGAGCAGGGAGCGACCATCGCGATGGCAGTTTCGCCCGAAGATGTTGTGCCGCTCGTGGAGGCTCCGTGAGGAAGGCGGCAGGCCCAATCATTCTGTTTGTTCCGGCAGCCTTGCTGCTAGGGCTATTCTTCGTCGTGCCGATCGGCGGGTTCATGACGCAAGGTTTCGTCGGAGCGGATGGTTCGATCACGCTGGACCACGTCAGGCGCATGTGGGAGGCCGGCACCTACATGCAGGTGATGTTGGCCTCGGTGAACATTTCGCTGTGGGTCGCGGTGTTGAGCGTCGTCGTCGGCTATCCGGCGGCCTTCATCCTTGCCAATGCCGATCCCCGCAGCAAATCGACCTGGACGGTGCTGGTGTTGCTGCCATTCTGGTCGAGCTTCCTGGTGCGGACCTTCGCCTGGATCGTCATTCTCGGGCGGCAGGGGCCGGTCAATGCGACGCTGACGGCGCTCGGTCTTACCGGGCAGCCGCTTGAACTGCTCTATGGCTGGAGCGCGGTGGTTATCGGCATGACCAATGTGCTCGTGCCTTTCGCCATTCTGACCATGGTCGGGGTGATGGAGCGGATCGACCGGCGTCTGGTCGTTGCCGCCGGCACGCTCGGCGCGCGGCCGGTGCAGGCTTTCTTCCGGGTTTACCTGCCGCTGTCGTTTCCCGGCGCCACGGCGGCGTTCCTGCTCGTCTTCATCTCGGCGCTCGGTTTCTTCATGGCGCCGGCGCTGCTCGGCAGCGCGCGAGAGACGATGATCACCCAGCTCGTCATCCAGCAGGTCACCGAACTGGTGAACTGGCCGTTCGCCGCCATTCTGTGTCTGCTGCTGCTGCTGACGGCGCTGCTGCTGTTCTTTCTGTTCGACCGGCTGGTCGGCCTTTCAACGCTGTCGGGAACCGCGCGCCAGACGTCGGGCGAAAGCATTCTCGGCCGGCGGATCGTCGGGGCGCTGGGCGATATGTTTGCCGGCATTGCCGAGGCTTTGCGCCTACCGGCGCCGTTGCCGGGCCGCCGCGGCCAGGCAACGACCGCGCTCGCCGTCGGCACCATTCTGTTTCTGATCGTGCCGCTTCTTGTGTTGCTGCCGGTGTCGTTCTCCGAACGCGAATTTTTGGCCTGGCCCCCCGGCCAACCTGGCTTGCGCTGGTATCGCGAGGTTCTCTCGTCGTCGAACTGGCTTGATGCGGCCGGCCGTTCTCTTCTCGTCGCGCTGTCGACGACGGCGTTGTGTCTTGTCGTTGCCGTGCCTGCGGCTTTCGCCTTCATGCGCTTGAAAGGCGGTAGCGCGAGCGCGGCCTTCGCTGCGATGATCGCCCCGCTGCTGGTGCCGCGCATGGTGATCGCGGTCGCGCTGTTCTACGTCTATGCCCGGCTCGGCTTAGTCGGCACGACCATCGGACTGGTGATCGGCCACACCATCATCGCGTTGCCGTATGTATTTATCGCAGTGACGGCGGTCCTGAAGACCTACGACCGCCGCTTCGATCTTGCCGCCGCGTCGCTCGGCGCGACGCCCTTTGCCACGGTGCGGCATGTAACGCTGCCGCTGATTGCCGGCGGCGTCATCGCGGCCTCATTGTTCGCATTTGTCATCTCGCTCGATGAATTAAACGTCGCGCTGTTCACGTCAGGCGGGCTGCAATCGACGCTGCCGAAGCTGATGTGGGATGAAGCGACATTGCGGTTCTCTCCCCTATTAGCCGCCGTATCGACGCTCGTTCTCTTTGTCATGAGCGCGGTCATTCTGTTCGCCGCGCGTCTGCGCAACAACCCGTAGAAATCAGCCATGCCAATCGTCTATTCAAAATCCGGCGCCATCGCGACCTTCACCATCGACAATGGCAAGGTCAATGTTTTCGCCCCGCAGATGCATCGCGAATTGTATGACGCGCTGGTCGATTTCAATTGCGACCCGGATATCCACGTTGGCATCATCACCGGCTCTGCCGACAAGAGTTTCTGTGCCGGCGATGACATTCGCACCGAATTGCCCAGCCTGACACCACAGGAGGCGCTCGAAGCGCATTTGTCGCCGCACGTTCATGAGCCGCGCACCGGCCTGACGCGTCCAGGCTGGGAGCAGGACGTGATGCGACTGCGCCGCGTCAAGCCGATCATCGGCGCGGTCGATCGCTATTGCCTGGGGCAGGGCCTCATTTATCTCCTGTTGCTGACGGAACTGCGCATTGCGACGCATCGCGCCCAGTTCGGATTGCCCGAGATCGCCTACGGGATGGGCGGCGCCGGCGCTATGACGCGGCTCGGCCGCATCGTGCCGCAGGCTGTGGCTATGGAAATGTTGTTGCTCGGCGAAACCATCAGCGCCGAGAAGGCGCTCTCGGTCCATCTCATTAACCGTGTGGTGTCGCCGGATCGCTTGATGGACGAAGCGCGTGCGATGGCCGATGTCATCGCCGCTCATCCGCCGGTCGCCGTGCAGGTCGAACTCGATGCCTATAACCGTGCGATGGATATGCCGCGCGAGCAGGCCATGGATTACGCGGGAACCCTGTTCCGCTTCCAGCGGGTTGCTTATGCCGGCCCCGGTGCGGGCACCGGCTTTTTCCGCAACGGCAATAACGGCAAGCAGGATTGACGGCGATGACGGGACGGGTATCCGCCGCCGCGCTTGCGATTGAGAAGGCGCGCGTCAAGGCGCTTGAAGCCGGTTTCCTGACCACGACGATCGGCGATTTCTGCCGCGGGCGTGCGAGCGAATTTGGCGATCGCTGCCTCATCAACGTGTTCGATAGAGGCGAAGTCGCGACATACGCGGAGGCCGATCGCCGGTCGAACCAGATCGCCAATGCTCTGGCCGCTTTGGGTATCCGCCGTGGCGATCGTGTTGCGGTCATGCTGCCGAACCGGATCCTCTACCCGCTCCTGTTCCTTGCCCTGGCCAAGATCGGCGCGATCCATGTGCCGGTCAACACGCGGTACACGCCGCGCGAGATCGCATATGTCACCGGCGACTCCGGCGCATCCGCCCTGGTGATCGACCCATCTTTCCTCGCGGTCCTGGCGGATGTGGAGGAGCGCGATCGGTTGCCGCCGGCTGGGCGCATTCTTGTGCCGGATGGCGCGGCCGCGTCGGGCATGGCGGATTTCGATGCGCTTATCGCAGCGGCGCCGGAAACGCGGGCGGCTGATCCGGGCATCGGCCCGGACGACCTGATGAACATCCAGTACACCTCTGGGACGACCGGCTTCCCCAAGGGCTGCATGCTCAGCCACGACTACTGGATGGTCCTGGCACAAGCGGCGGCAGCGTGGGACGCCGTGCCTGCGTCCCGGCTGATGACGGCGCAGCCGTTTTTCTACATGGACCCGCAATGGCATTTGCTTAAGACGATGGTCGTCGGCGGCACTTTGTTCATTGCCCCTCAGTTGTCGTCGACGCGCTTTATCGGCTGGGTGAAGAAGTACCGCATCGAATGGTGCCAGTTTCCGATCCTGATGACGCGCCAGCCGGAAGCTCCCGACGATAATACGACGGCGCTCAAACAGGTCGCGACCTTCGGTTGGGACGGCGAGACCTGCCGCGACTTCAAGCGGCGTTTCAATGTACTCGCGCGCGAAGCCTTCGGCATGACTGAGATCGGCCTCGGCATGCAAATGCCGCCTGCGCTCGATACAATGTACGATTCCGGCTCGGTCGGTATTGACGGTCCGTTTCGCGAAACGACAATTCGCGACGAAGCCGGCCGGCCAGTGTCGCCCGGTGAGCGCGGTGAATTGTGGGTACGAGGTCGCGGCATCCTCAAAGGATATTGGAACCGCCCGGACGCCGATGCGGACGCCTTTCGGGAAGCGGACGATGGCGGGGCGCGCTGGTTCCGGACCGGCGATTTGTTCGAGGTGGATGAACAGGGTTTTCTGTGGCTCGTCGGGCGGCTGAAGGACATGATCCGAAGGTCGTCCGAGAATATCGCTGCCCGCGAGGTGGAAGCTGTTATCCGCGAGCTGCCGCAGATCGAGGATTGCGCCGCCGTGCCGGTTCCGGACCCGATGCGGGGCGAGGAGGTGAAGATTTATCTGCAGCTCAAGCCCGGTCTTCAGCAATCAGATTTGCCGCCGCAGGCAGTGCTCGCCCATGCGCGCCGTCATCTCGCGGCTTTCAAGGTGCCGCGCTTTTACGCTTACGTCGATAGCTTTCCGCGCACGGTCTCCAACAAGATCGAGAAGCGGAACCTCGTCGCCGGAATTAAGGATCTGCGTAGTGATGCTTGGGATGCCGAGGCCTGACCTTCCCAGGTAGATTAGGCCACTCATAACGGTCTGGTTGCAGGTTCGAGTCTTGTCGGGCCCACCAACGTTTTCAGCCCTTTTCGGTAGACATACCTAAATGGCCCGCAGCCTCCCAGGTGGGAACGCCGCGCTGCATGAGCCAGGTCGCGGCGGTGTGTCGGAGCGTATGCGGGCCGATGGGCGAGCTGCGGAGCTGATTTATTCATTGCGTGCGGATGCGGGTGACGATATGGGCCATAGCCTTGAAAGTAAGTCTTCCGTCGCGGAACAATCGGCGGCAGCTATAATCGTAAAGGCGAGGTCATGGCCCAGCTCAATCTTTCCGTCGCCGTCGGTCCCTATGATCGCACGCGCGCGCTGATCGACCGCACCGTTCAGATCGACGGTGTTGATCCCACCTTCATGACGCTGTCGCCGGAAGAAATCTTCTTCCGTGCGCTGCGTCATGCCGAATTCGATATTTGCGAATTGTCGCTGTCGAGTTTCACGGTGAAGACGGCGCAGGGTGGCGGGCCCTATGTCGGCGTGCCGTGCTTCCTTTCGCGGGCCTTTCGACACAACGCCATCTGGGTCCGCACCGACCGGATCAAGAAGCCGGCGGATCTGAAGGGCAAGAAGGTCGGCCTGCCGGAATATCAGCTTACGGCCAATGTGTGGGCGCGTGCCATTCTCGAAGACGATTTCGGCGTCAAGCCGTCCGATATTCACTGGGTGCGCGGCGGCATTGCCGACGCCGACCGGCCCGAGAAGATCAAGATCACGCTGCCGACGGATGTGCATCTGGAGGATGCTCCGGCCGGGAAGTCGATTTCGGCGCTCCTCGCCGAAGGCATGATCGACGGCTTTATTGCGCCGCGTCCGCCGGCATTGCCGCGCGACACGCCCAACGTCGGCTGGTTGTTTTCAGACCCGGTCGCGGCGGCGCAGGACAATTTCAAGCGCACCGGTGTTTTCCCGATCATGCATCTGGTCGGGGTGAGGCGCACCATTGTCGAGCAGCATCCGTGGCTGCCGGCCGCGGTGTTCAAGGCATTTTCGCAGGCGAAGAATGTCGGTCTGGAATTGCTCGCCGATCCTTCCGCCAGCAAGGTCACTTTGCCGTTCATGGAGGAACGCGTCGCCGAGGCGCGCGCGACGATGGGCGATGATTTCTGGTCCTACGGCCTTCACGCCAATCGCAAGACGCTGGAGGTGTTCCTCAAGCACCATCATGCGCAGGGCCTGTCGTCGCGATTGGTAACGCCCGAGGAACTGTTTCACCCGGGGACTCACGAGCAGTTCAGCATCTGACAAGGATTGAGCCCATGGCGTCGCTTAAGGACTGCATTGCCGAACTGGTCGTCGCCAATCATGTGCTGGCGAATGAGGATGTGCTGGACGGCTTCGGGCACATCAGCATGCGGGCGCCGGACGATCCATCGACCTATCTATTATCACGCGCGCGGGCGCCCGAACTGGTCGAGGAAGCCGACATCGTCCGCTTCACGCTCGATAGCGACCCGCTCGAAGCGGACAAGCGATCGTATTACTCCGAGCGAGTCATTCATGGCGAAATCTACAAAGCGAGGCCGGATGTGATGGCGGTATGCCATCATCATGCGCCTGCGGTGATGCCGTTCTGCATCGCCAATGTGCCGTTGCGGCCCGTTACCCATCTCGGTGCGACCATCGGCGCGACGGTACCGGTGTGGGACAGTCAGGATGAATTCGGCGACACCAATCTGCTTGTCGCCAAGCCGGAGGAGGGCGCTTCGCTGGCCCGGGCGCTCGGTGAGAACTTCGTCGTTCTGATGCGTCGGCATGGCGCCACAGTGGCTGGCCGTTCGGTGCGCGAGGCGGTGTTCCGCTGCGTCTACCTTGCCAACAATGCACGCACGCAGCTTGCGGCGGCGCAACTTGGGCAATACGAGACGCTGACGCCCGGCGAAGTCGCCATGTCCGGCGAATTCAATCTGAGGCCTTACGCGGTTGATCGCGCCTGGGAGCGCTGGGCGATGCGGGCAGTCCGCCGCGGTTGAGGCTTGGGCGAGGCCGCGGGCACCGGCCGCGCCGGGATGCCGGGACGGTGGTGGCGGGACGGCTGGCGGCCGACGTCGCGCGTCGCAATCCATTTGGTGAGAAACTCGATGAAGGTCTGCACCTTTCGCGGCACCTGGTTGGCGCGCGGATAGATGGCGAGCAGCGGCCGCGACGGCACGCGATAGCGCGGCAGAACATTGACCAGCATACCATTGGCGAGGTCGTCGGCCACGCTGTAGCGCGGAACCAGCGTGATGCCGAGCCCGGCCAGGGCGGCCTTGCGCAATGTCAGTGCGCTGTTCGAATAGAACGATCCCGAAATGCGGGCGGCAACATTGCCGCGCGGCCCCTCGAAGCGCCAGAAATGATCGTCGGGCGCGGCATGGATATGCACGAGGCAGGGATGATGGGTCAGGTCGGACGGCTTGGTTAGCCGCTCGGTGCTCGACAGATAGTCCGGCGCGGCGCAAAGCACCCATTCCATGTCGGCGATATGCTGCGACACCAGCGTCCGGTTGGCGATTGGCGAAAAGCGCAAGGCCAGGTCGATGCCACGTTCGGCGAATTCGCTGGCCCGAAACGAGATGTTTTCCAGGATGTGCGAAATCGTCAGGCGCGGCTGGGCGCGGGCGAAATCGATGATGGCGTCGGCGAGATGCAATTGGCCGAAGGATTTCGGCGTGATCAGTTTCAAGGTTCCCGCCGGCTCGGTCTTGGTCATCACGATCGAGCGCTCCTTGTCCTCGATGTCGCGAAACAGCGTTTCGCAGTAATCGAGATAGGCGCGGCCTTCTTCGGTCAGTTGCAGGGTGCGGGTGGAGCGGGTCATCAGCCGGACGCCGAGCCGCCGTTCAAGATCGCTGACATGGCGCGAGATCAGGGCGCGCGACAGCCCCAGTTGGTCGGCGGCGGCCGTAAAACTGCCCGTTCGCGCAACCCGGACGAAGCTTTCCATGGTGCGGAAGCGATCCAATGGCGTTCCCTCGATTGTTGATTATTTTGCAACAAAGCGGCGCGAATTTAGTGGCTTCTCATGGCGAATGTCAAAGCCTATCGTGATGCCAAGATAACGGCCGCGCCAAGCGGCTGAATGAAATAGAGAGGACTCGCCGTGACGCGACGCGCCAGCGAGCAATTGCCTGTGCCTGAAAACGGCGACGGCGCGATCGAACGTCCTGTACGGACGGGCGGCAATGCGGCGGGCTTCGGTAGCGACGCGGTCGCCGAAACGCTGCGGGCGCTCGATATCCCATACATCGCAGTCAACCCCGGAGCGAGCTATCGCGGCCTGCACGATTCGCTCGTCAATCACCTCGGCAACGAGCAACCGCAGATGCTGCTTTGCCTGCACGAGGAAACCGCGGTCGCGATTGCGCATGGCTGGGCCAAGGTCACCGGCCGTGCCATGGCGGCCGCCGTGCATTCCAACGTCGGTCTGTTTCACGCGACCATGGCGATCTTCAACGCTTGGTGCGATCGCATGCCGGTTTTGGTCATCGGCGCCACCGGTCCCGTCGATGCGATGAAGCGGCGGCCGTGGATCGACTGGATCCACACTGCACGCGATCAAGGTGCGGTCGTTCGTCACTACACCAAATGGGACGATCAGCCGGCGTCGGCGGGAGCCGC
Source organism: Pseudolabrys sp. FHR47 (assembly GCF_005153485.1). Lineage (NCBI taxonomy): Bacteria > Pseudomonadati > Pseudomonadota > Alphaproteobacteria > Hyphomicrobiales > Xanthobacteraceae > Pseudolabrys > Pseudolabrys sp. FHR47. The sequence goes on along the minus strand of NZ_CP039740.1, from coordinate 3,896,887 downwards.
TTGCGAATCCTTGGTGCGCGCCAACTGGATCGCCAATACGGTGCCGCAGGGGCCGACCTATGTCGTGCTCGACGCCGAGATGCAGGAGGCGAAGCTAGCGGCGCCGATCGCGATTCCCGATGTGGCGCGGCTCTCCCCGCCGATTGCCTCTGGCATCACCGCCGGCGCGCTCGATGAAGCGATGCAGCTGCTCAAGGCGGCGAAGTCTCCGGTCATTCTGGCCGGCCGCGCCTCGCGCCGGATCGATGCGTGGAGCGCACGTGTCGGCCTTGCCGAACAGCTCAACGCCCGTGTGCTGACCGACATCAAGGTCGGCGCTTCGTTCCCGACCGATCATCCGCTGCATGCCGGCGATCCGGTGATGCTGGTACCGGGCGGCGAGGCGGCGAACGCCATCGCCAACGCCGATCTCATTCTCAGCCTCGACTGGGTCGATCTTGCCGGGGCCTTGCGTTCGGCAGGCGCGAAGCCTTCCGCCAAGGTGATCCAGATTTCCGCCGACCAGCAGATCCACAATGGCTGGAGCATGGATTACCAGGCTCTGGCGCCGGTCGACCTTTTTGTCGGCTGCGACCCCGACGAAGCCGTCATCGCGCTGGCTCGGGCGTCGAATGCGTCGCCGGCGGCGCGGGTTCAGCCGCGTGCGCTAGCTGTTATGCCGTCGGAAGGCACGGCGCTCAGCGTCGAGCATCTGGCGATGGGCTTGCGCCGTGCGCTCGGCGAACGCGCCGTATCGCTGACTCATCTGCCGTTGTCGTGGAACGGGGGATGGTGGCCGTTGCGCCATCCGCTCGACTTCCTCGGCAGCGATGGTGGCGGCGGCATTGGCGGCGGCCCCGGCATTTCCGTCGGCGCGGCGCTGGCGCTGAAGGGCAGCGGCCGGATGCCCGTCGCGATCTGCGGCGACGGCGATTTCCTGATGGGCAATACGGCCGTCTGGACCGCGGTGCACTACCGCATCCCGCTGCTCTTCGTCATCGCCAACAACCGCTCGTTCTTCAACGATGAACTGCACCAGGAGCGGGTCGCTCGCATGCGCGACCGTCCGGTCGAAAACCGATGGATTGGCCAGCGGATGGCCGACCCCGAGATCGACATCGCCACGATGGCGCGATCGCAGGGTGCGGAAGGCTACGGCCCGGTGCGGACGGTGGCGGAGATGGACAAGGCTTACGCCGATGCGATTGCCGTGGTCGAGGCCGGCGGCGTGGCCGTGATCGATGTCCGGGTCGAGCCCGGCTATGCGGCGGCCACCACCAATGTCATGCTGCGAAAGGGGGCGGAATGACACAAGCCCTGAAAAAGAATGCATCGGTGCAAGCCGCCGCCGCGTACGTCCTGTCGGCAGTGGACGTCACCAAGACGTTCGAAACTCGCGAAGGCCCGATCGTCGCCGTCGACAATATTTCCTTCGGTGTCGAATCCGGCGAATTCCTCAGCGTCATTGGACCATCGGGCTGCGGCAAGTCGACCTTGTTCAACATCATTGGCGGGCTGACGCCCGACCATGATGGCACCGTTACGGTCGATGGCGAGGTGGTGCGTGGCCCGCATCCCTCGATCGGCATGGTGTTCCAAGAGGAGTCGACATTCCCATGGCGCACGGTCATGGACAATGTCTGCTTTCCGCTCGAGATCGCGCATGTTCCGAAAGCCGAACGAAAAGAGAAGGCGCGCCATTTCATCAACCTCGTGGGCTTGAGCGGCTTCGAGAACCGGCATCCGTCGGAACTCTCGGGTGGCATGCGCCAGCGTGTTGCGATCGCGCGCACGCTGGTGTCGCAACCCAAGATTCTGCTGATGGACGAGCCGTTCGCCGCGCTCGACGAGCAGACGCGCCTCCTGCTCGGCGACAAGGTCCTGCAGATTCAGCAGGAGCTGAAGCAGACGACATTGCTCATCACGCACAATATCACCGAGGCGGTGCAGCTCTCGGATCGCATCTTGGTGATGACTTACCGCCCGGGCAAGCTCAAGCGCATGGTCGAGATCGACCTGCCGCGTCCGCGCACCTCGGATGTCGTTAGCAGCCCCGAGTTCGGCGCCTATGTCGGCCGGATCTGGGGCGATCTGCGGGAGGAAGCGAGCCGCGGCATGCAGGAATCGGAGCGGGCGCGATGAGGGCGGTTGCCGGAAACGCCGGGCGATATCTGCCGCCAGCCTTCGGCTTCCTGTGCCTTGTATCGGCCGCCGTCATTATCGAAGGACTGTTGCGCGCCGGCGTCCTCAACCGGTTCATCGTGCCGCTGCCGACAGAGATCATGGCCAGCTTCGGTCGTCTGTTCGGCGAAGAACATTTGATGACGCGCTTCCTGGCCACACTGCAGGAATGCTTTTACGCGATGGTGGCTCTGGCTCTGATCGGAATTCCGATTGGCGTCTTGCTCTATCAGATGCCGCTATTGCGCAAGGCGACAGAGACCTGGATTTCGGCGCTCGCTTCGGCACCGATCGTTCTGATGTATCCGCTGTTCCTCGTTATCTTTGGTCGCTCGGCGGCGACCATTATCGTAATGGGCGTCATTGCCGGGCTGCCACCCCTCATTCTAAAGACTATTGAAGGACTGTCGGGCACGCGGCAATCGCTGGTCAATGTCGGTCGCAGCTTCCGCCTGACGCGGTCGCAGATGATCACCAAGATCATGCTCCCGTCGGCGCTGCCGACGATCTTCGTCGGCTTGCGGCTCGGACTGATTTTCGCACTGATCAATATCGTCGGCGTCGAGTTTCTCATCAATTTCGGCGGGCTCGGCCAGCTCATCAACGACCTTGCCGAGCGTTACGACATGGCCGGCATGTATGCGACCATCGTGTTCGTTGTCCTGGTCAGCGTCCTGTTCTTCATCGTTACCGAGAGGCTGGAACAATGGCTTCGGCGGGCATCATGAGCGCGAAACCCAAGAGTGCGGCGCCACTGATCGGCGTCATGCAACTGCGAATTCTGCTGCTTCTGCTGCTGCTGGCAGGGTGGGAAATCCTGGCGCGTTCGGGCTGGCTTTACCGCGACGTCGTTCCGTCGCTTCTGACCATCGGTGGGGCACTGGCGGGGCTGCTCGTGAGTCAGGTCTTCTACTGGAACTTGCTGGTCACCGTGTCGGAAGTGCTGGCGGCGCTGGCCATCGGCGGCTCGATCGGATTCATGACCGGGGTTCTGCTTGGCGGCTCCCGCTTCTTCGGCCGCGCCCTCGAACCCTACATCTATTATCTCGGGCCCACGCCCAAGATCATTTTCTTTCCGATCATGATCATGTGGTTCGGCGTCGGTCCTGGATCGAAGATCGCGATGGGCGCTGTGTCTTGCTTCTTCCCAATTGCGTTGAGCGCCGCCGCCGGGATGCGCCAGATCGATCCGGTGCTGATCCGCGTCGGCCGCAGTTTCCGGGCGAAGGGATGGCAGATGGCGCAGAAGGTCTATCTGCCGGCAATGCGACCTTCGGTCATGAATGGTATCCGCCTGGGCCTCGGCATCGCCATTATCGGCACGCTGCTCGCCGAGACGAAGCTGTCGAACCGCGGCATCGGCTACCTGATCATGCAGGCCTACAGCATCTTCGACATGCCGCGCATGTACGCGCTCCTGATTACCCTGTTTGCCTTCGCGATCGGCGCGAACGCAATCGTCAGCCGCTTCGGCGGCCTCGAAACGCGAAAATAAGACCAAAAACGTCAACCAAAGGAGGAGACAATGCGATACGGACGATGGGGACGGCAGGCCCTCGCCCTGGCGATGCTCGCCGCGACAGCAACGGGCGCATTCGCTGAGGATAGCCTCAAGCTGGCCATCGGCCAGCGCGGCAACTGGGAGACCGCGATTGCGGAACTCGGGAACCGCGCGGGCATCTTCAAAAAGCACGGCCTGGCGCTGGAGCTGCTGTACACCGCGGGCGCGGGCGAGACGCTGCAGACCATCATCTCCGGCGCCGCCGATATTGGTATTGGCGTCGGCACCAGCGGAGCGTTGCGCGCCTTCGACAAGGGCGCGCCGATCCGCGGCATCGGTTCGGCCACGGTGGGCTCAAACGACCTTTACTGGTACGTGAAGTCGGACTCGCCGCTCAAGAGCATCAAGGACGCTACCGAAAAGACGACGATCGCCTATTCGACCGCCGGGTCATCGACCAACATGATCGTGCTCGGCTTCCTTAATACCTTCAATCTGAAATCCAAGGCGGAAAAAACCGGCAGCCCGCCGGCGACGCTCACGGCCGTGATGTCCGGGCAGGTGGATGTCGGTTGGGCTGCGCCGCCTTTCGGACTCAAGGAAATAGAAGAGGGCAAAATCCGCATCATCGGCCGTGGCAGCGACGTGCCGTCGATGCGCGATCAGACCGTGCGCCTCGTAATAGCCAATGCCAACCGGCTTAAAAAGGATGGGCCGGTCATCGCGCGCTTTATGGATGCTTATCGCGAGACGCTGCATTGGATGTACACCGATCCAAAGGCACTCGAATATTACAAGGACTTTTCGGGCATCCCGGAGAATCTAACCAAGAAAGCGATGTCGGAGTTCTATTCCGAGGCCGCCCTCGATCCGGATCGCATTCAGGGCATCGACAGCGTGATGGCCGACGCGATCGCCACGAAGTTCCTATCGGCGCCGCTGTCCAAGGAGCAGCTGGCGGAATTTTTCCAGGTACCACCGAAAAAGAAATAACCGGCATTTGATGCCGCGACTTCAGGCCCGCGGCGGCGACGCCGCGGGCGAACCAGGACAAAGAAACACCGATGACCGCTCATGTGACCACGCCTCAACCGTTTCCGTCGACTGTGCGACTGCCCGAGCATCGGGACGCCTATTATGACGGGGCCTGGCACAAGCCGGTGGGCGGCGGTTATGCAGACACCATCAATCCCGGCACCGGCGAGAGCCTCGGCAAGGTCGCGGTCTGCGACGGCGCCGATGTCGACCGCACGGTCGCCGCGGCGCAGGCGGCGTATCGTGAATGGCGCGACGTGCTGCCTCTGGAGCGCGCGAAAATCCTCAAGCGAATCGCCGCGATCCTGCGCGACAATGCCGGCGAACTGGCGATGATCGATGCCGCCGATGGTGGCAACCCGGTCAGTGAGATGGTCAGCGACGCCATGGTCGCGGCGGCGCAGATCGAATTCTTCGCCGGGCTCGTCACCGAAATGAAGGGCAATTCGATCCCGATGGGTCCGAATGTGATGAATTTCTCGGTCCGTGAGCCGCTCGGTGTCGTTGGCCGCATCATCCCCTTCAACCACCCGTTCATGTTCTGCGCCGGCAAATCCGCGGCGCCGCTGGCGGCCGGCAATGTTGTGATTATCAAGCCGCCGGAGCAGGCGCCTTTGTCGTCGCTGCGCCTTGCCGAATTGCTGGATGGCGTGTTGCCAAAGGGTGTGTTCAATGTGCTGCCGGGCGGTCGTGAAGTCGGCGCGGCGCTGGCGGGTCATCCGGGCATCGCCAAGGTCGCGCTGATCGGCAGCCTGCCGACTGGCAAGGCGGTGATGCGTGCCGCCGCCGAGACGGTGAAGCCGGTGCTGCTCGAACTCGGCGGCAAGAACGCCCTGATCGCCTATCCGGATGCGGATCCTGAAGAAGTGGCCGCCGCTGCCGTCGGGGGCATGAACTTCACCTGGTGCGGGCAGTCCTGCGGCTCGACCAGCCGGCTGTTTCTGCACGAGAAGATCTACGACAGGGTGCTCGAGCTGATGAAGCAGCGCATTGCGCGCTTCAAGCCCGGCATCCCGACCGACCCGAAGACGACGATGGGCGCCATCGTCTCGAAACTGCAGTATGAGCGCGTGCTGAGCTACATCGCCTCGGCCAAGGAGGAGGGCGCTCGCTTACTTACCGGCGGCAAGCGGCCGGACGACGAAGCCCTAAAGAACGGCTTCTATGTTGAGCCGACGGTTTTTGCCGATGTGACGCCGACGATGCGCATCGCCCGCGAGGAAATCTTCGGGCCTGTACAGGCGGTTCTGAAATGGTCGGACGAGGCCGAGATGATCAAGACCGTCAACGCGCCGGAATACGGGCTCACCTGTTCGATCTGGACCAATGACATCAACACCGCGATGCGCACGGCCGCGCGCGTGGAGGCTGGCTTCGTCTGGGTCAACGAGGTGAGCAAGCATTTCCTCGGCGCCCCGTTCGGCGGCTTCAAGCAATCGGGCATCGGCCGCGAGGAATGTTTCGAGGAAATGTTCTCCTTCACGCAGGAGAAGAATATCCACATCCGGTTCAAGAAAGCCGGATGAGGCCGCGAGTGAACCAGCTGGGTCTGGAGCGATGTGCTTTTCTACTTCGTCGGGTCGGAAGGTAGTCGACGTCGCACGACGTCGGAAGCGGAACTGATCGAGACGCTGCGCCGCATCGCAGTGGCCTGTGGGAAGATGAAGCGGAAAGGCTGAGCATTCGCTGTCAGACCATTTCCACCGTTGTCATCGCCTGCGAAAGCGGGCGATCCAGTAGCCACCCGTTCTTCGGAGAATACTGGATGCCCCGCTTTCGCGGGGCATGACACGGGGGGATCAGGCGAGGCGGATGTCGCTTAATTCGCGCGCGCCGAGCATGCCCATCGTCGCGCTCAATTGCTGGTGCAGCAAATTGAGAACATGGCTGGCGCCATCGGCGCCGCCGATGGCAACCCCGAAAAGCGTGGCGCGTCCAATCATCACACCTTTGGCGCCGAGCGCGATGAAGCGCGCGATGTCGGCGCCGCGGCGCACGCCGCTGTCGGCGAGCACTTCCAGTTTTTCGCCAACCGCTGCGACAATCGCCGGCAGCGCATCGGTCGGTCCCGGTGCGCAATCGAGATTGCGCGCGCCGTGGTTCGACACGACGATGCCGTCGACACCATGCGCGAGCGCCTTCTCGGCGTCCTCGACCGTGAGAATGCCCTTGAGGATCAGCTTGCCCTTCCAGCGCTCACGCAGCAGGCGCACATCGTCCCAAGTGACGTCGGGCGCGAGATCGACCTCCGTGGACAGCGACTTGCGGCCGATGGGCGTGCGGAATTCATCCGGGTAATGCGCATAAGTCGGTACACCGGACGTCAGAAGCGCACGCAACATCACATTCGCGGTCCAACGTGGATGCAGTGCGACGTCGATGCCGGCGCGCAGCGACGGCTTCAAGGGAATGCTAAAGCCGTTGCGCAGATTGTACTCACGGATCGGGCCGACGGCGGTATCGACCGTCAGCACCAGTGCTTCGGCGCCGGCCTGAAAGGCGCGGTCGATCAGCGCCAATGTGCGCTGGCGGTTCTTCCAGACATAAAGCTGGAACCACAGCCGCGCTCCGGATTCGGCGGCAATGCGTTCGATCGGCGTGATCGATTGCGTCGACACGCAGAACGGAATGCCGGCCTTGGCCGCGGCCTTAGCGAGGGCGATCTCGCCGTCATGCCAGACAAGGCCGGCGACCGCGGTCGGCGCGATGATCAGCGGGCTCGGCTGCACCGCACCAAAGAGCTCGGCTGCCATCGAGCGACCGGTGACATCGATCAATACCGAAGGCGCAAGCTCGATGGCATCGAGCCGCTCACGGTTGGCGGCGATGGAGATTTCATCCTCGGCGCCGCGATCAATGTATTCGAACAGCAGGCGAGGCAGGCGGCGTTTCGCCGCCTTGCGGGCGTCTTCGATGCTCAGGATATGCGCGAATGAACCCATTCCATCACGCGAACCGGCGCGCCGAAAATAGCGTGGCGTCGTAGGCCGGCTGCCGGCCGGCGACCAATGTCGCAACGAGTTTGCCGGTTGCCGGCGCCTGAATCATGCCGACATGGCCGTGGCCGAAGGCGTGGAATATGTCGGTCGATCCGGACGCCGCGCCGATGCAGGGCAGGCCGTCCGGTGTCGAAGGCCGATGCCCCATCCAATAGTGCGGCGAGCCGACATCGTTCTCGATCGCATCGACCTTGGCGGCGAGCCCCGGAAACATCCGGCGCACGTAATTGAGCAGGATCTTCGCACGCTGCCAGTTCGGCGTCGCGGAGACCGAGGCCAGTTCAACCTGACCGGCAAGACGCAGACCTTGCGGCGTCATGATGACGCCCATCTTGCCGTCGGACGGCATCAGGCCGGTCGGGATATCGAAGCCCGGATCGGGGATGACGACGTGATAGCCACGCTCGGAAATCAGCGGCACCGTGTCGCCGGCCTTCATCGCGAGGTCGCGCGAGTGGACACCGGCGGCGATCACGGCGCGGTCGCAGGTCACCGCGCCCGCATCGGTGATGACGGCCGCGAGCCGGTTGCCATTGAAGCTGAAGCCCGTGGCGCGCGCTTTCTTGTGCGACGCGCCGCGGCGCATCGCCAGTTGGAACAGCGCGTTGCAATAAGCGCCCGGATCGGTGACCTGACCGCCCTCATCGATCTGCATGCCGAGCGTATAGCTGCCGCTCAGCTCGGGCACACGTTCGCGCAATTCGGCGCTGCCGATCTTGCGGAAGCGGATGCCGAGGCTTTCGCGCAGGCGCCAGGCCTGCCCCTCGGCATCGATATCGGCCTGTTTGGGGTAGATGAACATCAGGCCGTTGCGGCGAATCAGTTCGGGGTGGCCGGCTTCTTCCGCCAGCGCGGCGTGATCCTGCGCCGTCGTCCGGCTTAATTCGTAACGCTGCGCCGCGCAGGTTTCGATCTGCGGCCAGGTGCGGCCCGCCAGCACAAAGCGGATCAGCCAGCCCATCAGACCGGGCAGGTGGCGCCAGCGGATGATGAAGGGACCATTGGGATCGAGCAGGAAGCCCGGCACCTGCTTCCATAGGCCGGGCGTCGACATCGGCAGGACCGAACCCGGGTTGAGCCAGGTGCCGTTGCCATACGAGGCGGCCTGACGACCGCCGGGCGCGTCCGGCTCGATGATCACGACGTCATGACCGTCGCGTTGCAATTCCAGCGCGGTGCAAAGGCCGACAATGCCGGCACCGATGACGGCGACGGTCAGCTTCTTCTCATCGTTCACGGTCGTCCCGACTCAGCTTCTGTTGTGGAAGTGGCTCAAGAATACGCGGGTGGACTCCTCTTTGGGAGTCTCGATGACCTCGCGAGCCGGGCCTTCCTCGACAATCCGGCCCTCGCGCATGAAGATGACGCGGTCGGCGACTTCGCGGGCGAAACCGATTTCATGGGTCACGATGATCATGGTCATACCTTCGGCGGCCAGCGCCCGCATGACATTGAGCACCTCGCCCACCAGTTCGGGGTCGAGCGCGGAGGTCGCCTCGTCGAACAGCATCACCGACGGCTCCATGGCGAGCGCCCGGGCGATCGCTACGCGCTGCTTCTGGCCGCCGGACAGCTTGTTCGGAAACACGTCGCCCTTTTCGCTGAGACCGACCTTGTCGAGCAGCTTGCGGGCGATGGCTTCGGCCTCGACCTTCGGCTTGTTCCTGACCGAGAGCGGGCCTTCCATGACGTTCTGCAGCACCGTCATATGCGGGAACAGGTTGAAGTGCTGGAACACCATGCCGGTGTTGGAGCGGAAGCGCGCCTGCTCGCGCGCTGACGGCAGTTTGCTGCCGTCGTCAAAGGAGAAGATGTCATCACCGATGCGGATGCGGCCGGCCTCGGGCAGCACCAGCAGGTTGAGACAGCGCAACAATGTCGACTTGCCGGAGCCGGACGGCCCGATCAGCGCCACCACCGAGCCGGTGTCGATCTTCAGGCTGATCTCGTGCAGCACCGTGAGCGAGCCGAAGCTCTTGCGCAGGCCGGCGACCTCGATTTTGCAGGGTTCGGTCATACCGGGCCTCAATTGCTCTGCGCCAGATGCTGTTCGGCGCGCTTGACGATGACGGTCAGCGGCAGCAGCACGATGACGTAAATGGCCGCGATGGTCGTGTAGACCTCGAGTGCTCGGTAGGTGTCCATGGCGACGATCTGGCCCTGGTAGAGCAGGTCCGGCACCGCCAGCACCGACACCAGGGAGGTGTTCTTGAACTGGATGATCGACTGATTCATCAGCGGCGGGATCATGCGCTTGATCGCCTGCGGCAGTACGATGCGGCGCATGACGCGGCCCGGCGTCATGCCCAGCGCCAGGCCTGCTTCGCTCTGACCCGGCTCGATGGAGACGATGCCGCCACGAATGACCTCGGCATAGAACGAGCCGCCATAGAGCGACAGTGTGATGACCGATGCCGACAGGGCGTCCAGCTTGATGCCAGTCATGATCGGCAGCGCGTAATAGAACCACAGCAGCAGCACGAGAAGTGGCGTCAGCCGGAACATCTCGATGTAGGCCCAGGAAAGCCAGCGCAATGTCGGCGAGCGGGAAATTTGCATGAGTCCGGCGACGAGGCCGATCAGAAGGCCGAGAATCACGATGGCGATCGTCAGGCCGATGGTGACGCCTGTGCCGACCAGAAACAGATTGTGGTACTTCCAGACGACGTTGAAATCCCAAGTATACATTTAACGAACCGCTCTTTCTGCGTGTCGGTAAAAGGGCACGCCCCGCCGCGACGAACGGGGCGAAGGCTCCCGTCGCCGGGAGCCTTCGCGAGGTTGCTATCAGAAAGTCACGCCCGGCGGGATGTCGTCGAGCGACAGGCCGACATGCTCGAGGCTGCGGACAACCGCGGTGCGGATGATGCCGAGGCCTGCCGAGTAGGTGATCCAGGTCGTGAGGAAATCGCGCCAGGTCTTGTCGGCTTCGCGGCGGACCGCGGCGTTCGAGGTCGAGCCGAACAACGGCTGCGGCACCACGACCTTGCCGAGCTGCGGGTCCTTCTTCACAGCGCGAACGGCGCCCATCCAGAAGATCACTTGTGCGTCGACACGGCCGCTGCGCAGGGCGAGCGTGGCTTCGTCGATGGACTTGAAGCGGATGATCTCCGCCTTCGGGGCGAGACGGCCGGCGACCTGATCGTGCGCCGAACCGACGTCGACCGAGATCTTGACCTTCGGATCGTTGAGTTCGTTCCAGGTCTTCGGCTCGTAGCCGGGGCGGGCAATGATGACGAGCGCGCTGTCATAGACCTTGCCGGTGAAATCGACAGCCATGGCGCGCTTCGGCGTCGGGTTGAGGCCGAACATCACGTCGATCTTGTCGGCCTGCAGATCGAGCACCGCGTTACCCCAGGTGGTCTCGACGAGTTCGAGCTGCACGCCCATGTCTTCGGCGAGCGCCGAGGAGATGTCGTAGAACTGGCCGCCCCATTTGCCGGTGGCGTTGTCGCGGTACCACCACGGCAGGCCGGCGGCGACGGAGCCGACGCGGACTTTCTTGGCCGCCATCACCTTGTCGAAGGTGTTCTGCGCGGCTTGCGCCTTGGCGGCGGTCGAGGTGAGGGTCAGTGCGGTCGCGGTGACGGCACCAGCGCCCAGAAGGCCAGCAAGATCTCTTCTTCCGATCATTAGAAACTCCCCTTGGTTGGTACTTGCTTCAGTGAAGACGCGACCGGCATCAGGTGTGGCGTCTTGCCGGCCGGGCGGGCCAGCAGGACACCGGGATTCATCAGGCCTTTCGGATCAAACATCTGTTTGACCCGGCCCATCAGTTCGTAGCGAAGCGGGTCGGCGAGGCGTTGTAGTTCCTCGGTCAGCTTGCGGCCGACGCCGTGTTCGGCGCTGAACGTGCCTGAATATTTCGCGGCGACGTCATGCACCGCCTGTTCGACCTCGAGCGCGAAAGCGTCCGGGTCTTTGAGTGCGTTCCAGAATTCGCGCGGAAACATCAGGATGTAATGCACGTTGCCGTCGCCAAGATGGCAGACGACCGCCGTCACGGCCTGCGGATAGCGCGCAGCAGCGACCTTGTCGGCATCGGCGATAAAAGCGGCGACGTCGGACGTGCGGACCGCGACGTCGTGCACGATGCCGATGCCTTCCTTCTTGTTGGCTTCCGATACCGAATGGCGCACGTGCCAGAAGTCGGCCGCCTGCTGTTTGGAAGCGGCAATCGCGGCATCGAGCACGGTGCCGTTCTCGAGGTATTCGCCGAGCATCTTCTCAAGAATATCGGCGAGCGCGGTCGAGGAGTCTTCGCTGCCGAGTTCGATCATGACGGACCAGGCGGGAATGGTGTCGAATGGAAAACGAACGCGGTCGATGTGACGCTTCACGAATTCGAATTGCGAAGCAGAGACGAGTTCGAATGCCTGGATGTAGGAACCGGCGCGATCCTGGAACGCCGCGAGCAGGGTAACCGCGGCGGCAGGGTCCGGAACCGACACCCAGGCATGAGCCGCGTTCGACATACGCGGATGGAGTTTTAAGGTCGCGCCGGTGATGAGGCCGAGCGTGCCTTCGGCGCCGATGAACAGGTGCCGCAGCATGTAGCCGGTATTGTCTTTGCGCAGGCCGGTCAGGTCGGAGAGAACGCGGCCGTCCGCCATGACAACCTCGAGGCCAGCGACGAGATCGCGCATCGGGCCGTAGCGCACGACGCCGGTGCCACCGGCATTGGTGGAGATCAGGCCGCCGATCTGCGCGCTGCCTTCGCTGCCAAGATAAAGCGGAAACTGACGACTGATGTCGGCGGCGGCGTTGTGCAAGTCGCCGAGTACGACGCCGGCATCAACCGTCACCAGTCCGGTCGCGCGATCGATGGCGCGAATACGGTTCATGCGCCGTGTCGAAATGACGATGCCGGGTTTGTTCGGCTGGTCGCTTTCCGGCACGGCGCCGAAGCAAAGCCCGGTATTGCCCCCAACCGGAAAGATCGGTTGTTCTTCCTCGGCGCACAGCGCGATAACCGCGGCGGCCTCGGTGGTGTTGGCCGGCGATACGACGGCGATGGCGTGACCGGTACGACGAACGCGCCAATCCGACAGCCATGGCGCCATGTCGGTGGGATTGCTGAGCAATCCCTTGTCTCCGACGATGGTGCGCAGGCGTTCGAGCACGGGCGCGTCTCCGCTCAGGCCAGTTTGACGGATTTGGCGTACTGCGCGGCGGCCTTGAGCTTGACGAGCGTTTCAGGCGAGGGGCCGAGCAAAGGCAGGCGCACCCCACCGACCGGCATGCCGGCCAGTTCCATGTAGGTCTTCAGAGGACCCGGATTGGTTTCGACATAGATGGAGTCGACAACCGGATCGATGCTGTCCTGGAGCTTGAGCGCTTCCTTCAGCTTGCCCTGCTTCGCGAGAGCGAAGATCTCCAGCCAGATTTTCGGATAAATCGTCGCCGAAGCGAGCACGCCGCCCTGCGCGCCGAGTGCGACATGGGTGGCAAAGAGCGGCTCCTCGCCGCTGAGGATCGCGATCTTGTCGCCGCAGTATTTGATGGTGCGGATGAAGTCCGGCATGTCGTACGACGAATACTTCATGCCGATGATAGAACCGTCTTCGGCCATCGCCTGCACGGTGTCGGCCATCGCTGCCACCGTGGTACGGCGCGGGATCTGATAGAGCATCACCGGTAGGTCGAGGCTGTCGCGGTAGCGCTGGAAGTAGGCCCGCATTCCAGCCTGGGTGCCCGGCGCGTAATAGGGCGTCACCGTCATGACGGCGGCGGCGCCGGCGGCGGCGAAATCGCGGCCCGCCTCGAGCGCATCGGCAAAACCGGTGGACAAAACTCCAGGGATGACGGGCTTGCCCCCAGCCGCATCGACACAGGCGGCGACGATGTCGCGCCGCTCGCTGCGGGAGAATGCGGGGTACTCGCCGGTGCCACCAATCGGGACGATGCCAGACGCGCCGGCTTCCAGCTGGAAGCGGACCAGCGCCTGAAGGGCCTTGATATCGACAGATCCGTCGGCCGTGAGCGGCGTGACGATAGCGGTAAAGAGGCCGGTGAGATCGGACTTGGCGAGCGGCATTCCTGAAGGTCCCTGCATAGCCGAGGTCCTGTGCTCACTGGCGGCGAGGCCTTTCGGCCTGCCGAGCTCAAGTCATCGGCATTTTTCGTGCTTATAGCCTCATCGACTATTTTATGGCTGTCAACACTAAAAGACAAAAAATGTACTATCCGAAAAAATATCGCTATGATTATAAATGAAGCGGTCTGACTGTATATGCTACAGCTTGGCCGGGCAGAGGCCGTCCCTGCGGTTGCGGGACGGGCAGGGAGATCGAGAATGCCGGAAATTTCGCAAGCGGATCATGGGGATATGGAGCGTGTCCGAAGCCGCCGCGGCGAACACCACAGCGCCGTCACTCATGACGATTCGAGGTCGCCCGTCGATGTCGGCGCCCGGCTGCACCGAATTCGCAAAGCCCGCCGCCTGACACTGCAGGATGCCAGCGCCCAGACCGGCGTTTCCGCGTCGGCCTTCTCCAAGATCGAGCGCAACGAGTTGTCGCCGACCATCTCGACGATGCAGCGCATCGCCGAGGGGCTCGGCGTCGAATTGGTGACTCTGCTCGGCGGTCAGGACGACGAACCGGCAGGTCTGGGCGGCCGACGCAGCATTACGCGGGCCGGCGCCGGTAGCGCGCATGCGACCGCGACCTGCAACAACGTTCTGCTCTGCGCCGATCTCAAGAACAAGCGCGCTACGCCGATTCTGACCACCGTCACCGCGCGCTCGCCCGACGAGTACGCAGCCTGGGCCAAGTCCGACGCCGAGATTTTTGTGATGGTGCTCGAAGGCACGCTGGTGGTGCACAGCCGGCTTTACGAGCCGCTGGAGCTGAACAAGGGCGACAGCGTTTATTACGACGCAACCACCGAACATACTTGGACTTCGAAAGGTGCCAAGGACGCGGTGGTGCTGTGGGTGCTCGTCGGTCTTTAAAGCGGGTCCGACTGTCCCGGCGGCGCGCCGTAAGAAGGCCTGCGCCTCTTCGATGCTGCCAAATCCTTCGATAGTGTCGTCGCTCTTGAACCGATCAACTTCTCGATCGGACGAAACCGTCAGAAAAACACGGGCTCATTTATACGAATTACAATAATTATAATCTTTGAACGGCGTCTTGCGTTGCATCTGATGAGGACCTAAAGCGATGCCCTCGTTGAGGTGTGGGTTTTTGGCATGGATGGCGTGGCGCCGATCGTTCTGATCGAAGGTGAAGAAGAAATCATACGTATCGGCTTCGATGCCGTAGCGGCCTATCACGGCCAAGCAGCGCTTGCGATGCTCGCGGTAACTTTCCAGGCGCTGCGGCTCGCATTCGCGGCGCTGTCGCCGTCGGTTCCGCCGCGGCGCAAGGACATAACGATTACAAGCGGTCATCCGGGCCCGGGCGTGCGCGACGCTTTCGAGTTCGTAACCCGGGCAGTTACCCGCAACTCTTATGTCGTTGATCGTTCTTTCGCTGAAAGCCGCCTCGTTCCTGGCGCCGACATTTCCTACAGTTTCCGTGTTTCGATATCCGGGCGGACGGCCATTCTAGGCCTTCGGCCGGACGCGTTACCGGAAAGGTTCTTCACGCTCAACTTCACGCCGTCACGAACCGCGGAACAAGAGCGCGAACTGAGCGCATTGAAGCGGTCTATTGCGGAGAATGTGCTGGCAAGACCCGCTGACCAGCTTTTCACACTGACCGTTGTCTGAAGGACAGGGCATGTCGGCGCTCCTGTTTACATTCGGCTATCGCGACCGCGCGATGGGCTCTTTCGCGGAGCATCCTGCCGCTGCCGGACGCATCATTCGCCGCGACCTTTATGACTTCGACGATATCAACCTTGATGACGTCAGTGTTCTTCTATTCAGCATGCATGCCGATCAGCGGTTCCTGGCGGCGCGCGCCGGGCGCATTGCGGAGTTTGTTCGGAACGGTGGCACAGTGCTTGCGAACGGGCACATCGCTTACCCTTTTTTGCCGGATATTGGAGCTTACACTCCTGCGCCGGGGCAAAGCCTCAAGCATCTCCGGATTCGTCGCGTCGCGGAACATGCGATATGGAAAGGCGTCAATGAAGACGACCTGACGTTCCGGCGCGGGGTTGCCGGGTTCTACGGACGCGGCGGTCATCAGCCTCCGCCGGGCGCAACCGTCATCCATACTGTCGGTCAGGATGCGCAGCCGGTCGATTTCATTTACCGGCTCGGAGCCGGCCGTGTGTTGATTCACGGTGGCAATGATCTCTGGCAGTACGGTGGTGGCGATAGTACGGCGCTAATTGCGCCGCAACTGATTGCCTGGCTGTTCGGAGATTCGATATGACGCTCGCGGTGCTCGACGGCGGCACGTTTTATCATCACGACACGATTTATGGTCCGCGTTATCGTGCGAACTTCCACCGCGCAATCTACGTGCGTGAACTTGCGCCGCGGGATCTCGATGGCATCAGCCTTCTGATCGTGCCTGACCGGATCAATCCGGATCAGTTGCGTGCGCATCACCAATTGCTCATCGAATTCGCCGATGCCGGCAACACGCTGATCGTGTTTGGAGAGAACGAGGCGGAGACGTGGCTCCCCGGCGCGGTCTGGGCGTCACGCCCGACCAATTTCTGGTGGTGGCTCGAGCCTGGCGCGAAACCGCCACACCGGTTGGTTGATCCCCGCCATGCGCTATTCGAAGCGGTTCGCTTCGAAGATACGATCTGGCACTTCCATGGTGTCCTGACGCCGCCGGCCGGTGCCCGGACATTGATCGATGTGCCAGCCGAGGGGGACTATCCTGGCGGAGCGCTTCTTTACGAAGATACTGTCACCACCCGCGGGCGCATCATCGTGGCGACACTGGATCCATTTTATCATCATGGCAGCGGCTTCATGCCGGCCACGACGCGCTTCCTCGACAGCTTCCTGCCTTGGGCCAAAAACCAGGCGAGTTCTCAGGTTGTCCCGGCTCGCGACGGGGCCGCTCGCAAGCCGTAGAGCGGAATAAACGCGGTTGCCGTTTCATGCTCGGCAATCGCATCGATCCGCCGCACCGGCACGCCGTAAAGCTCCGACAGGTTCATCTCTGTCAGAACGGCGTCGATCGGCCCATGAACGTGGCGTGCATCGCGCAACATCAACAGCACGGCATCGGCAATGGCGAGCGCATGATCGGGGTGATGGGTCGTGAACAGCACAGCCAGTCCGCGCCGCGCCGCCAATTCGCGCAGCAAACGTAAAACGATGCCTTGATTGGCAAGATCAAGAGCAGAAGCAGGTTCGTCGAGCACCAGAATTCGGCAATCGCTGGCCAGGGCGCGGGCCAGAAGAACCAGCTGACGCTGCCCGCCGCTCAAGCGGTCGTAACGTTGTACCGCGATATGGGCGAGTCCGACTTCAGACAGGCATTCCATGGCGCGTTCATTGTCGGCGCGGCGCGGCGCACCGAAGCGTCCAAGGTAACGGGCGCGGCCGAGCAGCACCATGTCGAGTGCACTATAGGCGTGGCTGGCATTGAGCGCTTGCGGTACGTAGCCGATCGCGGCGTCGGCGGCGATGCTGCCTTCACGCAGGGCGAGCGTGCCGCAAAGAGCTCTCAGCAGTGTCGTCTTGCCGGTGCCATTGGGTCCCAGCATAGCGGTAATCGATCCAGCGGTCAGCGTGAAGGACAGATCGCGGAACAGCCAATGCCCTGGCCGGAACCAGTGTCCAGCTTTCTCGATGTTTATCATGCGGCGCTGCTCCGTGTCGTCCGGCGCAGCAGAACGGCGAAGATCGGCGTGCCGACGATCGCGGTGACGATGCCAACCGGAATCTCGGCAGCGGTCAGGTTACGCGACAAGGTGTCGGCGACGACGAGAAAGATCGCACCCATCAGCGCCGAAACCGGTAACAGGCGGCGATGATCTGCACCGACGATGAGGCGCGCGAGATTCGGTACCACCAGCCCGACCCAGCCGATGATGCCGCTCACCGCGACCTGCGCGGATATCACGACGCATGATGCGGCCAGCAGGATCAGGCGGTCGCGAACCGGATTGACCCCGAGCGTTCTGGCATCCTCGTCGCCGAGCGACAATACGTTGATGCGCCAACGCATGCCGAGCATGATGATCGAGGCGAGTACGGTCCACCCGGTAATCAGCAGAAGTTTCGACCATGTTGCTGCCGCGAAGCTGCCGAGCAGCCAGTATACGATGTCGGGGAGTTTGCTTTCCGGATCGGCGATATAAGTAACGAAGCCGACCAGCGCGCCGCAGAATGCGCTCACCACGACGCCAGCCAGCACCAGCGTCAATACCGGTGATACGCTGTCGCTTCGCTGAAGCGCGAGTACGGCCAGCAATGCGGCCGCCGCGCCAACAAAGGCTCCCACCGGCACCAGCACGCCGAAGCCGGTCAGAAGGATGGCCGTCACGCCGCCAAGTGCGGCGCCTGATGAAACGCCGATGGTTTGTGGCCCGACCAGTGGATTGCGAAATAGGCCCTGCAGAACGGCACCACAGAGCGAAAGGCCGGCACCGGCGATGGCCGCCGTCAGGACGCGTGGCAGCCGGACGACATTGACGACGATGGCCTCGGTCGGTGTCCATGTGGGCGCCTGATCGACAACATGTGCCATGAGAATGGCGATCACCTTGGCGAAGGGGACGGCAAAGCGCCCGGACGTAACACTCCAAAGCAGTGCCGCGATCAGGGTCACGGTCAGCCCGATGTACAAGGCTGTCATGAACGATAGATCCGAGGGGCGGGTGCGATTGTTCTCCGCCGTGATCTGCCCGATCGGTGCCGCCTGTGTCATTGCTTGGCGTAACGCTCGTAGCCGGCGGACCCGCGATTCTTGTCCATGAACAGGATGCTGTCGATCTCGTCATCGGTCAGCGTATGAGCATAGAGAAACATGTACCAGTCACGCATGGCGCCACGCAGATCGGTGCGCACGATTTCGGGATGAAGGAGGCCGGCGAGCCATAGCCAGTTCAAGGCCGACTCCTGGCTCGGCGGATCCCAGCGATAACCCCCGAGGGGCACGCGATATACCCTTCGATTCTTGATGGCGTCGATGCCCTGCCAGCGCGGGTCGGCGTAGATGTCGGCTGGCATGGCTTGATCGAAGTTGCCTAACAGGATGACTTGTGGATCCCAGGTGATTATTTGTTCGACCGTCGCGGTATTGAACGACGATATTTCGGTCGCGACGTTCCGGCCACCCGCGAGGCCGATGGAGTAGTCGTTGAAAGTGCCCTTGCCGCTGACGCGGAGCATGTTGGTGGCGCGGTTGAAGTAGAGAATGCGCGGCCGCTCCTCCGGCTTGAGTGCGCCGAGCTCCTTCTTCAACCGCTGGCGCTCGTCATTCTGTCGCTGCAGCAGCGTCGCCGCGCGCTGCTCCTTGCCGGCGACCTGTCCCATGATTGTGACGTATCGGATGAAATCCGTGTCAGTCGAGACACGTAGGCCGATCGTTGGAATACCCGTCCGGTCCAGGACGCTGATGTTGTCGGCGCCGGTTGCCCACTGGAAGACCAGATCGGGCTGCAAAGAGAGGATGCTCTCGACGTTGGGCGCGAAGCTGCTCGGGTCGCTTGCGTTCATCACGACGTCGGTTTTGATTTTCGACAGGCTTGGGAAAAGCTTGCCCATGATGCCGTCGCGCATTGCCGTCGCTGAATACGAATTCATACCGACGATCTTGTCGCCGCTGCCGTCGATGGTGACAAAGGTCGACGGCGCCGGGATCGGCATGAAGACCAGCCGCTGCGGCAGCTTGTCTAATGTGACCGTGCGGCTGCGCTGATCGGTGATCTCGATGGCCTGCGCCGCGGCAGTCGTGATCACGAGCATCGCCGCTGCTGCGATCTGGATTCTCCGGGTCGGCGCGGCCATGAAATCCGTGTGTGCCTGCAACGTTGGCTGTCCGTGACGCGATCGGCAGGACGCGCCTTACGCATCCGACCTTCAACGCCTTTCTTAGGCGCCGGATGTGTATTGAGGCAAGAACTAAGAGACGAATACTTTTGGTTCTAAATTATAATAATTAAAAAGAAGGAGCATTCTCAGTTTAGAATAATATAAGACGGCACTTAATACTATACATTACGTTAAGGCCCATAATATTGTGCCCTCAATACCGCAATAAAGCAGTAAAACCTGGGGTTGAGGATGTCAGACGACAGTATTAATAGTTCACGTGGGGCGGCCAAGGGTAAGGCTGGGGCGCGGCGCCAATCGCGCCATGTCCTGCTGCGATCGGCAGCACCGGTGATCGGCGCTCTGATGACGCTGAACGTCGCGAGCGCGCAGTCCCAGAGCACTGCAGCGCAGACCGCGGCCGGAGGTAGCGTGCAGCTGCCGACGATCGACGTGATCGGCGAGGGCATGTCGTCGTCGCTACAGACGCTCGGCACCACATTGCCGAAGCCGAAGATGACCCACACGCCAACGCAGAGCATTTCGGTGGTCGAGCGCGGACAGATCGAGCAGACGAGTCCGACTTCGTTGCTTGACGTCCTTGCCACGGTGCCTGGAGTCTCGGTGGCGCGTGCGGGCGGAATCGGCGGACAAGTGTACCTGCGCGGCTTCACCACCAATTCCTTCCGGGTGCCGATGTATGTCGATGGCGATCGCTTCCGCGGACGCAATACGTTGCAGCTCAGCTACTTCTCGCCGGAAGAAATCGAGCGCGTCGAAGTCATTCGCGGCCCGGGTTCGGTGGTTTACGGCAGCGAGGCGCTCAGCGGTCTCATCAATGTCGTTACCCGCACACCGAAGGGCGATCCGAATGGCCCGTTTCGCTTCACCGGTGGTGGCTGGTCGGCGGGATATGGAACGGCGGCCAAATCGTTCGATACCTATGAATGGGCGCAAGGTGCTGGCCACGGTTTCGATGTGCTCGGCGGCGTTAGCGGTCGCTGGGGTGGCGACTACCAGACGCCGGATGGTGCGGCTCGCAACAGCGACTATCGGAGCCTCGGGGGTAGTCTCAAGCTCGGCTACACGCCGACGCTCGGTCAACGTCTCGAGTTCTCATTCCGCAAATACACCGAGACCGACGGCCGCGCCGGCGGTGTCGGCGGCACGCCGGGCTATCCTTATCTGCAGGTCAGGCAAAGCCCGAACGAAGTGACGATGGCGCGGCTTGCCTACAAGGGCGAATTCGATTCCGGCCTGTTCCGGGAAGTTCAGGCATCGACTTATGTCAATTATTTCAACACCACGGTGGAAACGATCAACAACACCGTGGCGAACCGGACTGTAACGTCGAGCAATCACGTCGTCGGCCCGTTGATCTATGGTGGCAGGCTGCAGGGCGTCATGCCCTTTCAAGGAGCCTTCGGAGAGCTGAAGACGACCGTCGGCACGGACACATTCCGCGAAGAGCGGCCGGGCAGCGAGCAATGGTCTCGGACCGAGGTACGGAATGCCTCGGGTGTCGTGACCAGCGTCACCAATTCGGCCAATGCGAAATCCGGTCCGGACACGACCCAGTCGAATATCGGCGCCTTCATTCTGAACGAGTGGACGCCGGTGAGCCCGCTGACCGTATCCTTCGGCGGCCGCTACGACTGGTTCAACACGACAAGCGAATTGTCGCCGATCTCGGCGGTTATGCTGCCGGCCTTCATCGGCCGCGACAACGTCACCAATAGCGCGCCGACCGGGAGCTTCGGCATTGTCTATCGGGTGCTGCCAATGGTCGACGTGCTGGCCAATGTGGCGACATCTTTCCGTCAGCCGACCAACTCGGAAATGTACTCCTCGTCGTCGACGACCGTGCCGAATCCCGCGTTGGAGCCCGAAAAAGGCGTGACTTACGAAGCCGGCTTCAATTTTCACACTGCAAACGGGAACGTGAAGATTACAGGCTACAACAGCCGCTACGAAAACTTCCTGCAAACCGTGTCGGTGACCTATCAGGGCGCGTCCGGCTACACCCAGACCCAAAACGTCGCGGAAGCCGAAGTCAAAGGCGTCGAAATCGAAGGGCGGTGGCAGGTCACGCCCCGTTACAACGTCTTCGGAAGTGCCGCTCACACCTATGGCACCAACCTCACCTCGGGCAAGCCGCTACCTTATATCGCCCCGTTCCGCGGCCGCGTTGGCATTCAATATGTCGCGGTCGATTCGGCTTACTCGGTCATGGGCGTCATCGACTGGGCGACCCAAAAGAGCCGCATCGACACCGCGCAGGAGTACGAAACCGCGGGCTATGCTGTTCCCAAGATCTACGCGACCTTGCATCTCGGCAAGTTGGTGTCGCCGAAACTGGGTGACACCAAGCTCATCCTGGGATTGGAAAACATCTTCGACACTGCATACCGCGACGCTTCGACCTTCTCCAACAGGTCCTATGCCCAGTCGATGACCAATCCTTTGCTCGAGGTCGGTCGCAACTTCACCATGAAGTTGCAACATACGTTCTAGGAATAATGAGCTGATATGGCGGCAAGGGCGAAAGCAAGGGCGAGAGAATGAACTCTCGCCCCTCAGAGCGCGCTGATGATCTGAACCAGATCGGCCCGCACCGCTTCGATATGCGAGACGAGAAGCGCGCAGGCATCCTTGGTCCGGCCATCCTTGCACAGCTTTATCAGCTTCTTGTGCTCGTTTTGAGCGCGCAGCAATGCCTCTTTGGATGACAGTTGCAGGCGGGTGTAGCGGTCGCTCGTTTGCAGCAGCCCGGTCACGAATTGAAGGCTACGTGGCAGGTTTGCATTTGCATATAGGGCGAGATGAAATTCGGCATTCAACTCGCCCCAGCGCCGGATATCGTTACTTGCGATGGCGGCGGCGAAAGAGTCCTGGATTGCGTCGAGCTTAACGAAAGTCTCGGCCGTCATCTTGGGGCAGGCCGCTTTGAGCAGCCGAACCTCCAGCATAACGCGGAGGTCGAACACGTCATTGATCTCGTCCAGGACAAGGGGCGTTACGATCGCGCCCTTGTGCGGCAGGATTTGCACGAGCCCTTCGGACTCCAGTTGGATCAATGCCTCCCGCACCGGAATGCGGCTGACCCCAAACGACGCGGCAAGCGCGTCCTGGCGTAACTGACTGCCGGCCGGGTGTTTTCCGCTCAGGATCTCCTGACGGATTTGCTCGCTAATGGCCGACGACAGGGTGCGGTGACCGATCTGCCTCATGACGGGGACGCTTTTAGTCGATTCGACCCACAAATCCTTTGACATAAATATTTTATACAATCTACAATCAACAATATCCAGAGCCAAGCTCCGCGAATGGGACGTACCGTGACGCTTCGCCCAGCCACATCGCCGGCCGCAGTCCGCTATCTGATGGCGTTGTCCCGCCACCTGTTGCGGGCCGAACACGCGGCGGTGAAAGGGCTTATGGCGCTGCTGTGCGTGCTGGTTTTGCTCAACGTGGTGACGCGGTACGCCGGTGTTCCGATTTACTGGGTCGACGAATCCGCGGTGTTTTCTGTCGTCTGGCTGACATTTATCGGCGGTTCGGCGATGACGCGTATGCGTCTCGATTTCGCAATGACACTGGTGACCGAACGCCTGTCGAGCCGGGCCGCGGCGGTAGCCCGCGCCGTGTCAACGGCCTGCGTTCTCGCATTCGGGCTGATGCTCGGCTGGATGTGCTGTCTTTGGATGGACCCGGTAGGGATCGCCGCTTCCGGGTTCGACGCCAAGGAGTTCGCCGCCCAAAGCTTCAATTTCCTCTACACCGAGAGAACCCAGACGCTGAATTGGCCGACATGGGTCCTCTATCTCATCATGCCGATCTTTGCCGCGGAGTTGGTCGTTCACGGAACGGCCAACCTGCTTGAAGACCTCGGCCTCGCCGAGCGGTCCACTTTGCCCGACTTCGCGTCGACACCGGCCGAAGGCATTGTGAACTGACATGACGTCGATCGCCGCCATCGTTGCCATCATGCTGGTCGGCGTTCCGATTGGCATGTGCCTTTGTCTGGGGGCCATCGTTTTCCTGACGTTGTCCGGAAATCCAATTCTCTTTCAGAACTATCCGCTTCAGCTCTTCGGTGGCGTCGATAGTTACGGGCTTATCGCCATTCCGCTGTTCATTTTGATCGGCGAAATCATGAATGGCGGTGGCATCACCCGGCGCATTGTGGACCTTGCCATGGCGTTCGTCGGATCGCTCAAGGGCGGCCTTGCTTACGTCAATGTGCTCGCAAACATGTTCGTCGCGGCCATTCTCGGTTCGGCGACCGCCCAGGTCGCGGTCATGGCACAGATCATGGTGCCGGAGATGGAGAAGAAGGGGTACGACAAGACATTCGCCGCGGGTCTCACCGCCTATGGTGGTATGTTGGGCCCGATCATTCCGCCTTCGGTCATGTTCGTCGTCTACAGCGTGCTCGCGCAGGTTTCTGTAAGCGATATGCTGGCCGCGGGTGTTGTTCCCGGCATACTTCTGACGTTGCTGTTCTTTGCCACGATCGCCGCGCTTGGGTTTTTCTACAATTACCCGCCCGGCGAAAGACGCACGCTCAAGGAGCGGGCAGTGATCGTGGCAGGCGCTGCGCCCACATTATTGATTCCGATCGTCATCGTCGGCTCGATCCTTGGCGGTCTGGCGAACCCGACTGAATCGGCCGCCATCGGATCGGTGGCCTCGGCATTGGTTGGCCGCTATTGGACAAAGCAGTTCCGCTTTGAGCAGCTGCCGCACATGCTGCTTCGGGCCGGCATCTACGCAGCGATCGTGTTGTTCCTGGTCGCAGCGGCTAGCGTGTTTTCCTGGGTCCTGATCTACGCAAAGGTCCCGCAATCGCTCGCGGCGTCTATCCAGACCATCGCGCATAGCCCGGTCGAGTTCATGTTGCTCGCCAATCTGGCGCTGCTGGTCATCGGAACCGTGATCGACGGCATCCCCGGCCTGATCATGACCGTGCCGATCCTCCTGCCGATCGCGACCGATATTTACGGCATCGACCCTCGGCACTTCGGCGTGGTGGCGGTGATCAATCTGGTGCTCGGGCTGCTCTCGCCTCCCGTTGGGCTCTGCTTCTTCGTCGCAGCCGCCGTGACGGGGGCAAAGCCCGGCCGCATGTTCATGGTGACGCTGCCCTTCTTCATCGTTGCCTGCATTCTGCTCGTGTTTCTCTCGATATTTCCTTCCCTCTCACTCGTTCTGGTCAAATGACCTGGACCATCATCAGGAGAAATCCAATGAAGATATCTCGTCGTCTTCTCCTCGCTGCGGGCGCGACTCTGCCGCTCGCCGCGCCGACCATCCTGCGGGCTCAGGCACGCGAGCTTCGCCTCGGTATCCTGACGCCGACCGGTCACCCCTGGAACAATGCGGCGCTGCGCGTGGCGGACGAACTCAAGGCCGAGACCAGCGGCCGACTGACCATGACGGTGTTTCACGCCGGCCAGCTCGGCAGCGAGGCGGCTATGCTGCAGCAGATGCAATCCGGCGCGCTCGACATGGGATGGATCATGGCGGCCGAACTTGGTTCGCGCGTGCCGTCGATCGCCGCGATCACGGCGCCCTACGTCGTCGACTCCACCGACAAGATTGCCAAACTCGTCCGGCATCCGGTTGCCTTAAGCCTATTCGATGTGCTGCCGCGCGAAACCGGCACTGTCGGCCTGGCCTGGGGCATCACCGGCATGCGCGCTGTCTTCTCCGCGCGGGAAATTTCCTCCATCGCGGATCTCAAGGGGATGAAGCTGCGCATCAATCCGACGCCGGCTTACCGCGACTTCTACCAGCTTCTCGGCGCTGCGCCGACGCCGATCCCGACGCCTCAGGTTTTCGATGCCATGACCAATGGTCAGGTCGATGGCCTTGAGGCCGATCTCGAGTTCTCGTGGAACCAACGGTTCGACAAGGTTTCGAAGACGATCCTGATGATGAACGCGATCTTCATGCCGGTCATCGCACTGGCATCGGGCCGCGTCTGGCAGGCGCTCCCCGCGGCCGACAAGGATCTCATCACCAAAGTCGTCAAGAAGCAGCTCGATCGTCAGATCGATGAACTGGCCGCCAACGAGCCGAAGCTTGTTGCGCAGTTCAAGGCCGCCTCAATTCCGGTCAAGACGGCGAATCCTGCCGACGCGGCTGCCGTTGTCGCCGAGTACGACAAGATCTGGCTGCCGAAAGCGCCTGTCCTCGCCGAACTGCGCAAGGTCGGAAAGACGCTCTGATCCATCGCTAACCGCCTGAGATGTCCGGTCGCGCAAACCGCGACCGGGCGCCTCTCTTGGTCGCGGCCGTCGGGTGGCCGGGGGCCAACAACACAGGAGGAAACCCGTCGTGAAGACATCAAACATCTTTTCCGGCACGATTCCGGCGCTGATGACCCCTTGCACCCCGTCGCGGCAACCCAATTTCGACGCGTTGGTCGAGACCGGCAAGAGCCTCATCAAGAGCGGCATGTCGGCTGTCGTTTACTGCGGGTCGATGGGCGACTGGCCGTTGCTCGATGACGAACAGCGCATGGAGGGCGTCGCCCGGCTCACCGCGGCGGGTGTACCGGTTATCGTGGGCACCGGCGCGCAGAATACCCGCCGGGCCGCGGCGATAGCCGCGCACGCCAAGAAGGTGGGCGCCGGCGGCTTGATGGTCATTCCGCGCGTCTTGTCACGCGGATCGTCGGTCGCGGCGCAGCGCGACCACTTCGAAAGCGTGCTGGAGGCGGGCGGCTTGCCCGCGGTCATCTACAATAGCCCTTATTATGGGTACGAAACGAAGGCGGATCTTTTCTTCGAGTTGCGCGCCCGCCACAAGAATTTGATTGGCTTCAAGGAATTCGGCGGCGCCGAGTCTCTGCGCTACGCTGCGGAGCATATCACCGGCCGCGATCCGGATCTGACGCTGATGGTCGGTGTGGATACGCAGGTGTTCCACGGCTATATCAATTGCGGCGCCCGTGGCGCTATCACGGGAATCGGCAATGCCCTGCCGAAGGAGGTTCTGCACCTCGTTGCATTGTGCGAGCAGGCGGCGAAAGGCGATCCGACCGCCATGCGCCGCGCTCAAGAACTCGAGCGTGCGTTGGGGGTGTTGTCGTCCTTCGACGAAGGCGTCGATCTCGTCCTCTACTACAAGTATCTGATGGTGCTTGAAGGACATCAGGAGTACGTCCTTCATTTCAATCCGGCCGATGCGCTTTCCGAAAGCCAGCGTCGTTATGTCGAGACGCAGCACCGGCTGTTCAAGGATTGGTACAAGGCGTGGCAGCATGAGATGTTCGATGTCGACGCGCCTCACCTGGCTGCGGCCCGGGCGGTTAGCTAGAGCATTGAGTGGTGTCGAGCGTCGTGCGCGAACGCGCTACGCGCTCGAGACCACGGCGTGATCACAGACACCTGTGAAAGGGATGCGAACCGGTTTCCACTTCGCTCCCAAACGCTCTAGCGGCCAGGATGCAGGCCGCATTCCTTCTTCGTCTCGTCTTCCCACCACCAACGCCCGGCGCGCTCCGGTTCGCCGGGGCGCAGCGCGCGGGTGCATGGGGCGCAGCCGATCGACGCAAAGCCTTTGTCGTGCAGCGCGTTCACAGGCACGCCGTTCGATGCCGTGAAGGCGACAACTTGCTCACGCGACCAGTCGAACAGCGGGCTCAGCTTGACGAGACCGTGCGCCTTGTCGGCGGAAACGAGCGCCATGTCCTTCCGGTTCGCGGACTGATCGGCGCGCAGGCCTGTGACCCACGCGGCCGAATTGGCCAGCGCACGGCTGAGCGGTTCGACCTTGCGGACGAAACAGCAGGCTTGGCGTGCATCGCGGCTTTCGTAGAAGCCGTTGATTCCCTGGCGCTCGACCAGGGCTTCGAGTTCGAAATGGCGCGGATAGAATGCCTTGATGCGAAGGCCGAAGTGACGCTCGGTTTCCGCCCAGAGATCGTAGGTCTGCGGGAACAGCCGTCCGGTGTCGAGGCTGACCACGTCGATATCGAGGCCTCCCTTGGCGATCATGTGCAGGATGGCCTGATCCTCGATGCCGAAGCTGGTGGTGAAGACGATCTTGCCGTCGATTGAATCGCGCAAGGTCGCCAGCCGCTCAGTCGCGGTCTGCTCTTTCAACCGGGGGAGCAGGGCGGCGACACGGCGTTCCACCGCCTCGGCATCGCGGCCGTTCGCGGCAGGGCGATGCCGTTCGGTGCCCGCCTGCTTTAGCTCGACGGCAATGCCGCCGCCGGCAATGCGGCCATCGACTTCGATGGCGAAGCGGCCGGTAAACGGATTGTCCGCGAAGGTATCGAACGCCGCCGGTGCGGCGAGGGCGATATCGATCTCGCCGATCCGGTTCTGGGCGATAATCTCGATGCCATCCGATTGCAAATCGGCGGGATCGAGCGCGTCGACGATCGCCGACACGCGGCCGCGGATTTCAGCTGTGCCCGATCGCACAACGATCGGCGTGCCCGCCTTGAGCGGCGCCGGGTGCAGCCAGAATATCCGTGCGCGAATGCCATTAACGATCGGAGACGGCGCCGTGGCGAGCGCCAGGATATGGCCGCGCTCGATGAACAGTTCGCGGTCGAGCGTCACGCCGACCGAGCGGCCGGCCTCGAGGCTCGACGGCGGGTGCGCGGCGTCGGCCACCGGCCAGCTTTCGATGGATTTCACGCGCGCAACCTTGTTGCCGGGCAGGACAACGATCTCGTCGCCGATGGCAATACGACCGCTTTCAATTCGGCCGGCGATAATGCGCCGGTCGTCGAATTTATAGACAGCTTGCACCGGCAGGCGCAGATCGAGATCCTGAGGCGGCGTCGCCACGGTGAATTGATCGAGGGCTTCCGCGACCGTCGGGCCGTCATACCAGGCAATAGCCCGGGTCTTCACGGTGATCCCGTCGCCCTCGCGGGCCGAGATCGGCACGATCGCAACCGGCTCGATGTCGAGCGCACCGAGATAGGTGGCAATCTCATCGGCGATTTCGCGATAACGGTCTTGGCTGTAGCCGACCCGATCCATCTTGTTGATGATAACGGCGGCCTGCCGGATGCCGAGCAGATGCAGGAGATAGCCGTGGCGCCGAGTCTGCTCGCGAACCCCTTCGGTGGCGTCGATGAGCAGCAGCGCGGCGTCAGCCTGGGCCGCGCCGGTGATCATGTTACGCAGGAATTCGATGTGGCCCGGCGCGTCGATCAGCACGAAATCGCGGAGCGCGGTACGGAAGCGGATCTGGCTGGTGTCGATGGTGATGCCCTGATCGCGTTCGGTCTGCAGCGCGTCCAGAAGGAACGACCATTCGAACGGCATCCCGCGCCGCGCGCTCATGGCCTTGAGGCTCTCGAACTTGCCGTCCGGCAGGCTGCCGGTTTCGTAGAGCAGCCGGCCGATCAAGGTCGATTTGCCGTGATCGACGTCACCGACGATGACGATGCGGGTTGCCTGCGGTTGCTGGAGGTTGGTGACGGTGTGCGGAGAGACCAGAACGTTCATGGTGGGCGACCCTAGAGATATCCGGCGGTGCGCAGGCGCTCGAACGCGTCCTCGGATTCGTGATCCATGGCGCGGCCGGAACGCTCCGGCACTTTGGTGGAATCGAGTTCGGCGATGATCTCGTCGATCGATGACGCGTCCGACGCGACGGGGGAAGTGATGTCCATGTCGCCGAGCGATCGGTAGCGCTGGCCGTTCCTGCTCAGATAGAGCGAAATGATCGGGATGCTCTCGCGGCGCGTATAGGCCCAGATATCGGCTTCGGTCCAATGCAGGATCGGATGGATGCGCAGATGCGCCCCGGGCGGCGGTGAGGCGTTGAAGTGGTTCCAGAACTCCGGCGGCTGGTCGCGGACATCCCAGATGCCTTCGGCGCCGCGTGGCGAGAACACACGTTCCTTGGCGCGCGTCGGCTCCTCGTCGCGGCGGATGCCGGCGATAAGCCCGTCGAAGCCGTGTTTGGCCAAAGCTAGTTTGAGGCCTTCCGTCTTGCGCGCTGCGGACCGCGCCGCGGGCGGCAATGACGGATCGACGGCGTCGATCGGCGGGCACTCTTCCGCGATAAAGTCGAGATTCCACTCCTTCGCGTAGCGATCGCGAAAAGCGTACATTTCGGGAAACTTCTTGCCCGTGTCGACATGCATGACCGGGAAGGGCACGCGGCCGAAGAAGGCCTTGCGCGCCAGCCAGATCATCACATTCGAGTCTTTGCCGAGCGACCAGAGCAGCGCGATCTTGTTCAGGCGCGCAAAGGCCTCGCGCAGAATGAATATGCTCTGTGCTTCGAGTTCATCGAGACGTTCCATCGGGCACCAATTCGCACTCCGGGCGCCGCGCGGACTGGAAACGAAGAAAACGTTTCTGATGGGCGCGGCGTGTCATCGGAGCAGTTATGAACTTGAAGCGACAATTGCACGCGCTCCATGCGAGTTGTTTTAAACCTGAATCTGCGGTGGTCAATGAACTGACTGATACGAATGAATATTTGGAAATATCTTCCGGGGCTCGTGATAGGCGGAGAAGTATTGTGTTCTAACGCGGCGTTCGAAAGCCGAAAGTTTTTGCCTGCTTTTCGACTGTCCTCCGTGATGAGTGGCGTGGCGATGAAAGGTATCCGAAGCTTGACGTTATTAACGCCTTACGAATGGACGCAGCCGCGTAGGTGAGGTTGGTCGCTTTCGCCAAGGTCGTGAAAAATTATCGCCGTGATGACGGCGGGGACAATGGTTTCCTTCTTATTTCAGCGGTTCTATTGCCTGTTTCTGCCGGAGCCTTCTATCTAACAACCTCAAGTAATTGCGGGCATCAGGCGGCTTGCTGCCGTGTCCCGACGCTGGGAGTTGTGCGATGGCTGTGGTGCAGATCCCGAAAACAGCGCCGTTCGGGGACGAAGACATCGCGCTTCTTAATCAGGTCGTTGGTGGTGCTACCGCCACGCAGCGCGCCTGGCTCGCGGGTTTTCTCGCCGGCGTCGAATCCGTCTCCGGCGAAGTCGTGGAGATCGCGGCGCCGGCCGCCGTTGCCGCCGAGCCGTTGACCATCGTGTTCGCGACCGAATCCGGCAACTCCGAGCGCCTCGCCAACGACATTGCGCGTAACGCCCGCAAGAGCGGTCTCAAGCCGTCGGTCATCGACCTTGCCGATCTTGATATGGCGACCCTGAAATCCGCCAGGCGGCTGGTCTTCGTGGCGGCGACATGGGGCGAGGGCGAGCCGCCGTCGCGGGTTGCAGCGAAATACAATGAATTGATGACGGCTGATTTCGGCCCGCTCGATGGCGTGGAATACGCCGTGCTGGCGCTTGGCGATACGGCCTATGCCGAGTTTTGCGCGGTTGGCCGCAAGATCGACGAACGCCTCGCAGCTCTGGGCGGCAAGCGTGTGGTCGATCGCCTCGATTGCGACCTCGATTTCGAGAAGCCGGCGGCGGCTTGGACAGACAAGGCTGTCAAGGCGCTGGCGCCGCCGGAAGCTGCGCGCGGCAAGATCATTCCCGTCGAGTTCGGCAAGGCCGCCGCGGTCAAGCCCGACATTGTCGAGGCGGAGATCGTTGAACTGACCAATCTTAACTCGTCCCGCTCGGACAAGGAGACCGTTCACCTCGCGCTGCGTTTCACCGACACGGTGCTGCCCTACGAGCCGGGCGACTCGCTCGATCTCTACATTGAGAACGATCCGGCTGAGGTGGATGAGCTGCTCAAGGCCGCAGGGCTATCGGAAGATCGTGCGTTGCGCGACGAATTGGTCTCGCAGCGTGACATTCACACGCTTTCGCTGAAGAGTCTGGAGACCTACGCCACCGCGACGGGCCAGCAATACGTCAAAGAACTGATCGAGAGCGGTGAAGCCCGCGACTGGATCCAGGGCCGTCAGCTGATCGATCTCGTCTCGAACTTCCCGATCGCCCTGACCGCCGAGAATTTGCGCGCCGTGACGCGCACGCTGGCGCCCCGCGCTTACTCGGTCGCGTCATCCCGCCGCGAAAACGAAGACGAAGCCCATCTCCTGATCTCCGCCGTGCGCTACGAGACGCACGGCCGCGCCCGCAAGGGGGTCGCGTCGAACTATATCGCGGAGAGGCGCAAGCGCGGCGACAAGGTTCGCGTCAAGGTTCGTTCCAACAAGCATTTCCGTCTGCCCTCCGACGGCCGTGACATCATCATGGTCGGACCCGGCACCGGCATCGCGCCGTTTCGCGCCTTTGTGCAGGAGCGCCGCGCGGCCGGCGCGAAGGGCCGCAGTTGGCTGTTCTTCGGCGACCGTCACTTCACTCACGACTTCCTGTATCAGCTCGAATGGCAGGAGGCCTTGAAGGAAGGCGACCTGACACGCATGGACGTCACTTTCTCGCGCGACCAGCCCGAGAAGATCTACGTCCAGGACCGCATCTGGGAGCGCCGGCGCGACATCGTCGAATGGTTGGATGGCGGCGCCAATTTCTACGTGTGCGGCGACGCCAAGGCGATGGCCAAGGACGTCCGCGCCGCGCTGGTGCGCTCCTATCAGGACGTCAAATCGCTGAGCGCCGAGGCCGCCGAAGCCGCCGTGGCTCAAATCGAGCGCGACAAACGCTACCTGACCGACACCTATTAACGCCGGGCGTGGCGCCATGAGCGCCGCGCTTCTGGCCGGGACCCCGACCATGACCAAAGAACTGGCCCGCAACGAGTACATCAAGGAAGCCAGTGAGTATCTGCGTGGCACGCTGACCGAGGGCCTTGAGGACGCCATCACCGGCGCGATCGTCGAGGACGATCAGCAGCTGGTCAAATTCCACGGGATGTATCTGCAGGACGACCGCGACCTGCGCGCCGAGCGCGGCCGCAAGCGCATGGAGAAGGCGTTTTCCTTCATGCTGCGCGTGCGCATTTCCGGCGGCGTAGTGACGCCGGAGCAGTGGCTGGCGCTCGATCATGTCGCCCGCACTTACGCCAACGGCACGATGCGCCTGACCACGCGGCAGACGGTGCAGCTTCACGGCGTCATCAAGTCGAACCTGCGCGCGACGTTGAAGGAGATCGACAAGCAACTGCTCAACACCATTGCGGCATGCGGCGACGTCAACCGCAATGTCATGAGCAATCCCAACCCGTATCAGTCGCGCGCCCACGGCGTGGCGCTCAAATTGGCGCAGGCCATCTCCGACCATCTGACGCCGAAGACGGCGGCCTATCGGGAAATCTGGCTGGAGGGCGAGAAGATCGCTGGCGGCGAGCCCAAGGACGATGTCGAGCCGATCTACGGCAAGACCTATTTGCCGCGAAAGTTCAAAACCGTTATCGCGGTGCCGCCGTCGAACGACGTCGATGTCTATGCCCACGATCTCGGCTTTATCGCCATCGTCGACGCGGCGGGCGATGTGACGGGATGGAATGTCACCATCGGCGGCGGCATGGGCATGACCCATGGCGAGACCGACACCTATCCGCGCACGGCCGATTTGCTCGGCTTCTGCAAGCCCGATGAAGCGCTGCGTGTGGCCGAAGCAGTCGTCACGGTCCAGCGCGACTGGGGCGACCGCACCAGCCGCAAGCATGCGCGGCTGAAATACACCGTCGAGGATCGCGGTCTCGACGTATTCCGCGCCGAGGTGGAAACGCGCGCCGGGATCAAGTTCGAAGCGCCGAAGTTGTTCGCCTTCACCTCGATGGGCGACCGCTATGGCTGGACGCAAGGCGATGACGGCAAGGCACATCTCACCTTGTTCGTGCAGAACGGGCGGCTGCGCGATGCCGGGCCGGGCGCGCAGCAAATGTCGGCCTTGCGGCAGATCGCGCGGCTCGGCGTCGGCGATATCCGCATCACGCCGAACCAGAATCTCATCGTCGCCAATGTGCCGGTCGAGAAGCAGGCGCAGATCGACGAGATCGCCAAAACCAACGGCTTGCTCGCGCCGTGGTCGGGCCTGCGGCGTAATTCGATGGCTTGCGTCGCGCTGCCGACCTGCGGTCTCGCCCTAGCCGAAAGCGAGCGCTACCTGCCGCAATTGATGGATGCGCTGGATGAGAGCTTGGCGCGTCACGGCCTGTCGGCAGACGACATCGTCATCCGCATGACCGGCTGCCCGAACGGTTGCGCACGGCCTTATCTCGCCGAGATCGGCCTCGTCGGCAAAGGGCCGGGCCGATACAATCTTTATCTCGGCGCGGCGTTCGACGGCTCCCGTCTGTCGAAGCTCTATGCCGAGAGCCTCGATCATGATGGCATCGTCAACACGCTTGACCCCGTGTTCGCCGCCTATGCGCGCGATCGGCACGCGGGCGAACACTTCGGCGATTTCACCGTCCGCGCGGGCTTCGTCGCGCAGACCTCGAACGGGCGCGACTTCCACGCCAACACCGGCGCAAGGCGCAGCGCATGACGATCGTGCCGCGCCAGCCGATGGAGCAGCGTAGCGCACGCATGGGGACGCTGGCGCGGCTTCCGGTGTTCTTCGCGTTGTCCGGACGGCAGACGCTGGTTGCCGGTGGCAGCGCTGCCGCCGCGTGGAAGGTTGAGCTTCTGCTCGCGGCCGGCGCTCATGTCGCCGTCTATGCACAGGAGATCGGCGAAGAGATGCAGGCCGTTATCGGCGCGGCGTTGCCCGGTACTGTGACCTGGCATGCGCGCGGCTGGCAGCCTGAGGATTTCGCGGGCGCGGCGCTGGCCGTCGGCGCGTGCGAGAACGACGAGGACGATGCCGCGCGGTTTGCCGCTGCGGCGCGAGCCGCCGGCGCGCCGGTGAACGTCATCGACAAGCCGGACTATTGCGATTTCTCCTTCGGCTCCATCGTGAATCGCTCGCCGCTGGTGGTGGGTATCTCGACCGATGGCGCCGCGCCGGTGTTTGCGCAGGCTGTCCGCGCCAAGATCGAAGCCGTGCTGCCGCACGGCTTTGCGGCCTGGGCCGCGGCGGCGCGCTTCTGGCGCGGACGCGTCAAGGAGAGCGGTCTGTCGTTCGCGGGGCGCCGCAAGTTCTGGCAATTGTTCGCTGGGCTGGCGATCGCCAATCCCGGTCGCACGCCGGCGGAAAGCGATCTTGCGTCTCTCATGGCGGATGTCGACAGGCTCGGCCCGACGGCGCATGCCGGATCGGTGACGCTGGTTGGCGCCGGGCCCGGCGATCCGGAATTGCTCACGCTGCGCGCTGTGCGCGCCTTGCAGAGCGCCGACGTGATTTTGTTCGACGATCTCGTTTCCGGCGAGGTTCTCGATTTCGCCCGTCGTGAGGCCCGCAAAATTCTGGTCGGCAAGCGCGGGCATGGCCCGTCCTGCAGGCAGAGCGATGTCAACGACATCATGGTGTCGCTCGCGCGGCAGGGCCGCCATGTCGTGCGTCTCAAGGGCGGCGATCCGTTGATCTTCGGCAGGGCCGGCGAAGAAATCGCGGCCTGCCAACAGGCTGGCATCCCGGTCGAAATCGTCCCCGGAATCTCGGCCGTTCAGGGCGCGGCGAGCCGGCTTGGCGTGTCGCTGACGGGCCGCGGACAAGCGCGCCGCCTGCAACTCGTCACCGGCCATGCCGCCAATGGCGAACTTCCGGACGATATCGACTGGCAGAGCATTGCTGACGGCGCGGCGACGACGGCGATCTATATGCCGGTGAAGACGCTGTCCGCTTTCGTCACGCGCGCCGTTGCGGCAGGTCTCGACGCGGGAATGCCCGCGGTGGCGATCGCGAATGCAACGCGCCCGTCGGAGCGGCGCGTCGTGTCGACCATCGCCGCGCTGCATGACGACATCGCCCAAGCCCAACTGACGGGGCCCGTGCTTGTCATTATCGGCAAGGTGCTCGATACGGCGCTGCCACGACGTATCGACGAGTGTGTGAGGGCTGTCCTCTGATATCTTCGGGCGAAATGCCGACCTGACCTTTGAAGCTGGTCGCAAGGTTGGCGGCGCTGTCGCGTCAGGCCATTTTCAGGCCGATAATGCCCGCGGTGATCAGCGCGACGGATGCCCAGCGCATTGCGGTGTTCGCGTCGCCGAAAGCGATGATGCCGACCGTGAAGGCTCCCACCGCGCCAATACCGGTCCAGATCGCATAGGCTGTCCCCATCGGAATTTCCCGCTGCGCCAACAGAAGCAGGAAACCGCTGGCGATCATGCAGACCGCCGCGAAGCCGATCCACATCAGGCGTGACAAGGATTCGGTGCCGCCGAGCTTCAGGCCAATGGGCCAGCCGATTTCAAATAAACCGGCGAGAATCAAATACGTCCATGCCATGGGCTGCTCCGCTTTCTACATGCAAGGGACATCGAATCGCTGCCGCATTCTAATGGAGCTTTGGCAGCGGCCTGCAATGCGGACTTGCCCTGTATTATAGTGTCGCCTGCGTGCGAGCGCCTAACGGCGCATGGCCGCCGCTCGCGCCCTGATGCGGCGTGCGCGCTGATCAATCAGGTCGGTCGCCGTTAACAGGAGGATCATGCTCAGCGTCACGACCGCGGCGGTCAGCGCCAGCACGATCAGCAGCGGATAGCCAACCCAATAGACTAGCACCGCCAGCAGAACGAGGACATTACCGAAGAAGTAGTACTTCGCGTCCGCCGCGCCGTGGACAGCGTCCTTCAGCAGCCACCCGAAGACGGGAACGTGAAAGAAGGTACGGGCGACGGTGGTCATAACTGGCCTCTGCGTGAAATGCGTTGAGTACCGCGGTGCTTGGCACGGCGGGCCGCCGAAATAAACCGCGCCAATGTCGCGGCCGCTCTGCACCGGGAGCAGGGCCGGTTGCCGCGTCTGGTTTCTTAATACCCTTTGAAAATCAGCAGTTTGACCGGTTCCGGCGCGGCGTGGTAGGCACCGCCGGCTTTCAGGTTCCCGCCATCTTTCCGAACGCTTCCGCAAGCACGCACAAGTCCATGACACGTCAACGTCGCTGGCTGTTACTGGCCCTGACCGCGCTCGCGGTCGCGGCGACTGTTCTTGCCATGGTCTGGCTGTTCTGGGGCGTCACCGATGTGCCATCGTTGCAGGCGCGCGTCACAAGCCTCGGTCACTGGGCGCCGGCCGGCTTTATTCTGCTTTATGCCATCAGCACCGTGGCGGGATTGCCCGGCGGCATCCTCGATGTCGTCGGCGGCGCGGTGTTCGGCCCCATCTATGGCAGCCTGATCAATCTTGTCGGCGGCACATTGGGCGCGGCCGGCGCCTTTCTTGTCGCGCGTCACGGCGCGGCCGACTGGGTCCGCCGCCGCGCCGGACCGCGTGTGCAGAAGGTGATGACGAGCGTTGAGGAAGACGGCTGGCGCTTCGTCGCCTTCGTGCGGCTGGTGCCGGTGATCCCTTACACCATCCTCAACTACATGCTCGGGCTGACGCGCATTCCGTTCTGGCATTATGTCACGGCGACGGTCGTATTCATGGCGCCGTCAACGGTGGCCTACACCTATATCGGCTATGCCGGCACCCAGGCGCTGGCCGGCGACACCGACAATATCCGCTATGCATTGCTGATGCTGGCGGTGATCGCGCTCGTGATTTTCGCCCCGCACTTCTACAAGCGCTGGCGCAATGCCAAGGCCGAGCAGGAATCGCCGCCGGTCTAGCGCGTCCCGTCATCGCCCGCTTTCGCGGGCGATGACGACACTCTTGATGCGATGTCACCAGAACTGCTTGCTCGCGATCCTTGCGCCTTCGGCCATGGCCGCGAGCTTGGCGAACACCACCTGCGGATCGACCGCGGCCTGGCCGACCCAGGTGCCGTAGCCGCAATCCGAACCGGCAATGACGTTCTCGCGGCCGACGAGCTTGGCGTAACGGCCGATACGCTGCGCGATCAGTTCGGGATGCTCGATGAAGTTCGATTTCGATTCGAGCACGCCGGGGATCAGTACTTTGCCGTCCGGCAGCTTCACCTTTTCGAACACGGCCCATTCATGCGCGTGGCGCGGATTTGCCGCCTCGAGCGAGACGGCGACCGGCTTGGCCCTGAATACGATATCGATGACGTCGGACAGCGGCACATCGAAATGATGTGGGCCCTCGTAGTTGCCCCAGCACAGATGCATGCGCAGGCTTTCTTCGGGAATATTGGCCACCGCGTGATTGAGCGCCTCGATATGGAGCTGCGCGCGCTTGCGGAAACCGGCGAGGTCGAGATCGGCATATTGGATGTGCCGGCCCATGGCGAGATCGGGGCAGTCGATCTGCAGGACCAGGCCGGCATTGGCCACGGCCTCGTACTCATATTTCATCGCGTCTGCGATCGCGTAGATATAGGTCTCGAAATCCTTGTAGTGGTCGTTGCGGAAGAACAGCGACACGACACCCGGCGAGGCGGCGCTCATGAAGCCGCCGACATGCGGCACGGTCTTGAGCGCATCTTTGAGGTTGGCGATGTCGTCGAGCGGTGCCTGCTTGTCGCGCACACTGATTGGCGCGTTGCAGGCCGGCGTCTTGCGGCGCGAGCGCCCGGGATCGCCGAACACCTTCTTTTCCAGAGCCGGGAATTCGTGAACGTCCTGATAGACGAAGGTGTTGCCGGTGCCGCCGAAGCCGTTGAGGCGGTCTTTCACATAGGTCGCGTAGCTCGGCTTCGACATCTCGCCGTCATTGATGAGATCGACGCCCGCGTCGGCCTGCTTTTTGACGATCTCGGCGACGGCGGACCTGATCCGCTCGGCCAGCGCATGGGGCTCGACCGGGATGCCTTCCTCTTTGGCATACATCATCCGGATCAGGTCGTCCGGGCGGGGCAGGCTGCCGGTGTGGGTGGTCAGAAAGCGGTCGCGGCTGCGCTGCATGGCTACTCCTCGGATTCCTCTGTCCAGACCCTCTCGGGGCCTTGGCGGGGAATGTAGAGCACAGGGGAGGCCTAAACCACACCGGCGCACCTTTCGTTGACAGGGGGGCTCCGGACCCCTAAAAACCCCGCAACTCAAAGCCTGTGAGATTGCAATGAAGATCCGTAACTCATTGAAATCGCTGCGTGGGCGCCACCGGAACAACAAGCTGGTCCGGCGCAAAGGCCGCGTTTTCATCATCAACAAGACCAATCCGCGCTTTAAGGCCCGTCAGGGCTAAGGCGACCGCCGCCAGGCCCTTTCCGGCCTCAGGCCGGTTTCCTCATCAAAAGCTGCTGATTTGCCATGATTGGAGGAGACGCTAGTCTTCTCTCATGGACCGATTCCGCGCGCCCGCCATCCTCGTTGCCGCCGCCTTAGCTCTCGCGGGCGCCGTGGCCTCGCCGTCCTATGCCGAGCCCGGCAGCTGGGTCGAGCCGCCGGCCAATGTGCCCAAGCGCAAGCCGTTCAGCGAAGACCTCAATTTCCTGTTCGGTGCGCTGAAAGTGGCGCCCGACGAGACCAGCGCCAAGGCCATCGAGCAGCGCATCTGGGCGCAGTGGATGGTGTCGACGAGTGACACCGCCAACCTGCTGATGACGCGGGTGCGGACCGCCATCGAGGCCAAGGACACCGATCTGGCGATCAAGCTCCTCGACGGCATCGTCAAGATCCGGCCCGATTACGTCGAAGGCTGGAACCGCCGCGCCACGCTCTATTACATGAAGAAGGAATACGGCCGTTCGCTCGCCGACATCCGCGAAGTGCTGCGCCGCGAGCCACGTCACTTCGGCGCCCTGGCCGGTCTCGGCCTCATCCTGCAGGACATCGGCGACGACAAGCGCGCACTTGACGCCTATCGCCGCGCTCTCGACGTCTATCCGCGCCTGCAGCGTATCCCCGATGTGGTGAAGAAGCTGCAGGAAGAGGTCGAAGGCCGCGATATCTGACGCTCGCCGCTCGCCGTCTTAATTCTGATCGAGAGCCCGGCGCAGCCGGCGCACGATGACGCCGCGGGCGCGGTCGTCGGCGGCGGCCTCGATGCGATCGTTGATGTCGAGGATCAGCTTCGACATCTCGTTGTGCCAGTCGAGCGAAATCACCGCTTCCGGCGTCAGCCGCCGGCGCTGCTTGCCGTCGAGCGGTGTCGGCGCCGACGTGGTGAGTTCATAGATGTCGTCGAGGATCGGCACGTGCACTTTGGCGGCCGGCACGATGCGCTCGGCGATGCGTTCGGACAGACCGGCCAGCGCCGGCTCTTCGCCATGGACCAGGAACACTGCGCGTTCTATCGGCCGGCGCCCGGCGATCCAGCGCGCCAGCTCGGGTCCGTCGGCGTGGCCGGAATACTCGTCGAACGAAACGATGCGCGCCTTGACCTTGATCTCCTCGCCCTGGATGCGGACGGCAGTCGCTCCGTCCACCAGGAAGCGGCCGAGCGTGCCCTGTGCCTGAAAGCCGGACAGCATCACGGTGGCATTGGGCCGCCACAGCCAGCGCTTGAGATGATGGCGGATGCGGCCGGCGTCGCACATGCCGCTGCCGGCGATGATGACGTGAAAGCCGGTGAATTTTGCGATCGACTTGCTCTCGTCGACGGTCTCGGTGAAGCGCAAGTGCGGCGACGCCAGCATGCGGTTGACCTCGATGTCGGTCGTCAG
Source organism: Pseudolabrys sp. FHR47 (assembly GCF_005153485.1). Lineage (NCBI taxonomy): Bacteria > Pseudomonadati > Pseudomonadota > Alphaproteobacteria > Hyphomicrobiales > Xanthobacteraceae > Pseudolabrys > Pseudolabrys sp. FHR47. The sequence continues at coordinate 3,856,886 of NZ_CP039740.1, read as the reverse complement.
CTCCGAGGCGTGCTGGCGGAAGACTTCGGTGGCGCGGATCGCCAGCGGTGAATCGAGAAAGATCGGCGCCGACGGCACGAGGCCTTCCTCCATCAGGTCGATCAGTTCGACGATCAGCTCCTGGGTGCGCTCGACGGCGAAGGCCGGGATGAGCAGCGGGCCGCCGGCGGCATGGGCGGCACGCACCATGTCGCCGAGCCGGGCGCGGCGCGATGGCGGCGTGATCGGCGGCCGGTCTGTGTCGCCATAGGTGGATTCCGAAATGACGTAGTCGAATCCCGTCGGCGCTTCGGGATCCGGATGCAGCAGCTTGGCGTCCGGTCCGACATCGCCGGAAAACAGCAGGCGCAGCGGCTTGCCGCCTTTGCCTTCGCCCTCGAATTCGATCTCGATAGACGCCGAGCCGAGCAGGTGGCCGGCATTCCAGTAGCGCGCGCGGACGCCGCGGACCGGCTCGATCCAGGTCTCGTATTCCACCGGCTGGAAGGCCTGGAGCGACGCCATGGCGTCGGCCTCGGTATAGATCGGCGTGACCTCGGGACGGCCGCGCGCGGCGTTGCGCCGGTTCAGCGCTACGACTTCGGATTCCTGGATGCTGCCGGCGTCCGGCAGCATGTAGGAGCACAGGTCGATGGTGCCGCGTGTCGCGATGATGCGTCCGGCAAAGCCGGCACGGACCAGCTTGGGCAACAGGCCGCTGTGATCGATGTGGGCGTGCGTCAGCAGCACGGCATCGATGTCGAACGGGTTGAACGGGAAGCGGCCGTAGTTGAGCTCCTTGAGCGTCTTGGAGCCTTGATACATTCCGCAGTCGACCAGCAGACGTCCGGCCTTGCTTTGCAGCAGATAGCAGGAGCCGGTGACGGTTCGGGCGGCCCCACAGAACTGCAGCGTGACGCTCATGGTATGTTGTCCGCTCAATCGCCAAATTGTCCGCTTTAGTTATCAGCAAGAGCGCGACGTCGCCACTTCAGGCCGCGGCCACCGCTGCGTCCGCCAATGCGGTGCGGCCGCGCAGGCGCTGCAGCGCGGCGACGTTGGCCGTCACGGAGGCCATGCAGCAGCGGCACTTGCCCTGCGACTTGGCCTCGTACAGCGCGGCATCGGCTGTGGCTAGAAGTGCTTCGATCGACTCGCCGTGCTCCGGCGCCATGGCAATGCCGATGCTCAGGCCAATGTTGGCGGTGGCACCGTCGCCGAGATCGTAGGACGAGGACACCTCGGTAATCAGCGTTTCGGCGAGCGCCAGAGTTTCGGCTTCGTCGCGATCGTCTACCAGCATTACGAATTCGTCGCCGCCGATACGCGCGGCAATATCGTCAGCGCCTAACATCTGGCGCAAACGTTCGGCGACCAGCTTGAGCAATGTATCGCCCGCCGCATGGCCGTAGGTATCGTTGACCGCCTTGAACCCGTCGAGGTCGATGAACAGCAACGAGAGCGAACGGCCGCTGTCGCGCGCGGCGGTGAGCCTGGCATTGGCCACGTTCACCAGGCCGTGCCGGTTCGACAGGCCGGTGAGGGAGTCGTGGCGCGCACGATGATCGTTCTCGCGCTCGGCCAGCATGCTGGTGACCAGCATCTTGTTGAGCCGGAAAGCGCCCGCCGACATGGCGAAGAAATACATCGGCGCCTGGATGAACACGATGAAATACAGCGCTTCGCCGGAGAGCGCTGCGCCGGCCAGGCTTGGTCCGATGCTGGTCAGGATCATTGCAGACGCAAGTCGCGGTGCGCCGAAATTGCGCAGGCAGATGCCGCCGACCATGGCGGCGCCAGACAGGCAGGCGGCGCTGGCGATCAGCCATTCGCCGCTCGCCATGGTGGTCAGGACGCCGTAGCCGACGCCGCAGCTCCAGGCCAGCCCAAGCATCAGATAGAGATCGGTGGGGGTTCTGCGGCCTTCGAGCGCCGCCCGCCGCGCGATCATCAGCACGATGAGTCGCATAGCGCAGATGATGACTTCGAAGACGAGCCAGGCGATGAACACCGGCTTTTGCGTTTTCAGCGCAATCGCCCCGGCCACCGCAATGACATTCACGGCGCCACCGAAGAACACCGGCAGGCCGCTGAACAGACTGGCAATGAGCGCCTGACGGATATCGTCCGGAATGCCGGGGCCCGCATCGACCAGCCAGCGGGTCACGCGCCACCTCGGCAAGCTGTAGACCCTGACGTCGCTCTGCATTCCTGTCCCCGTTCCGGGCCCTAAAGACACCTTGGGGCTTAACAACGGCTTTACGGTTCTATCCGCGCGCGGTCGTGCTTGCCGAACAGTTAAATCAGGTAAATCAAATCGGCTGGCGGCTAGAACAGTTCAAATGCCTCAATCGGTGCTGTCGTCGGCACCGACATAGGCGATTCGCAGCATGTTGGTCGCGCCTGGCGTGCCGAGCGGGACGCCGGCGACGACGATGACGCGCTGGCCGGTCTTGGCGAAGCCTTCCCGGAAGGCGATGCGGCAGGCGCGGTCGACCATGTCGTCCTGGTCGTGGGCGTCTTCCGTGACGACGCAGTGCACGCCCCACACCACGGACAGGCGGCGGCCGGTTTCCAACTTGGGCGACAGTGCCACGATGGGCGGCCGCGGACGTTCGCGCGCGACGCGCAAGGCGGTCGAGCCCGATGAGGTCCAGCAGATCACGGCGGCAAGGTCGAGCGTGTCGGCGATGTGACGCGCGGCATCGGCAATCGCGTCGGCGCCGGTTGACTCGGGTTTGGTGCGCTGCGCATTGATGATTTCGCGATAGGGCGCGTCGCTTTCCACCTGCGCCGCGATGCGGCTCATGGTCGTCACCGCTTCGAGCGGATACTGGCCGGCCGCGGATTCCGCCGACAGCATCACGGCGTCCGCGCCTTCGTAGATCGCGGTGGCGACGTCGGAGACTTCGGCGCGCGTCGGCACCGGCGAGGAGATCATCGACTCCAGCATCTGCGTCGCAACCACGACCGGCTTGCCGGTGGCGCGGCCGAGTCGCGTCATCTGCTTCTGCACGCCGGGCACTTTTTCGAGCGGCATTTCGACGCCAAGATCGCCGCGCGCCACCATCAGCGCATCGGCGATCTCGATGATCTCGCTCAGCCGCGCGACGGCCTGTGGCTTCTCAACCTTGACCATCACCAGCGCGCGGCCGCGCGTCAGCTTCTTGGCTTCGGCGACGTCTTCGGGGCGTTGCACGAAAGATAGAGCGAGCCAGTCGATACCGGCTTCCAGCGCTGCTTCGAGATCCGACAGATCCTTGGCGGTGAGCGCGGAGACCGGGATCGTCGTATCAGGAACGCTGACGCCCTTGCGATCCGCGAGCTTGCCCGCGACCTCGACGCGCGCGGTGATGCGGTCTGGCTCGGCCTTCGTCACGGTGAGACGCACCTTGCCGTCGTCGATGAGCAGCGTATGGCCCGGCTCCACGGCCGAGATAATTTCCGGATGCGGCAGATAAATGCGATCCGCGCCGCCGATGGCGGGATTGGAGTCGAGGACGACGGTGTCGCCTTTCCTCACCGCGATCGAGCCGCCCTCGATGGTGCCGAGGCGCAGCTTCGGGCCCTGGAGGTCGGCGAGGATGCCGATCGGACGGCCATTGTCCTCTTCGACCTGGCGGATCATGGCCACCAGCTCGCGCAGGCGCTCCTGGCTCGTATGGCTCATATTGATGCGAAAGACGTCGGCCCCGGCCTTGAACAGCGCGTCGATCATGTCCCGGGTCGATGAAGACGGCCCGAGCGTGGCCACGATCTTGGCGCGGCGGTGACGTCTCATCGGCGCAATCCTTCCCGGTTGAGATCAGGCGGCTGAGGCGGCATCGGCGGCGGGCCTGGTGTGCGCGGCGGCGGTCCTCCGCGCGGGAGCAACGGCCGGTCGACCGGCTGTTCGGCAGTGTCGGTTAGTTGGACCGTCCATGACCGCTGCTCCTGCGTATCGACTTCGAAGTACCCAGTGCGGTCGTAGCCGCGCGCCAGACAATTCTCGGTGCCGCGGATGGTGAATTCCTTTTCGCGCGAGCACATGAAGGCATGGCCAGACCATTCGCCGCCGCGGTCATAATCGACCGCGTAAATGTAATAGTAACGCGCGACAAGCGTACCACGCAAAAGCGTATCGCAGCTGCGCGCCGAGATGTTCCACCAGCCTTCGGTGATCCAGCCTTCGGCGTCCTTGTAACCGATGGCGACGCCAACGCGGCTGCCGGTGTTGTTGCAGAGCCGGAAATCGGCGCGCGCGGGCTCGGCCATGGCGATAGCGAAGGCCATCAGCGCCGGCAGCAGGACAGCGGCAAGGCGAAGAGCGCGGCATCTGGTGAGTGAAAAGAGCAAAGCGATCACGGTGCCGGCGGGGTCGGACGATTCGTGTTTGTAAAGCAGACCGTCATGGCGTGTCGACGACGATCGCGCGGAAGTCGTTGACGTTGGTGAAGGTAGGGCCCGGTTCGAGCAGGTCGCCGAGGCGAGCGAAAAATTCAGTAGAGTTATTATCGGCCAGAAACGCGGCGGGATCGAGGCCAATTGCTTTAGCACGGGACGCAGTGTCGCCATCGACCAGGGCCCCCGCGGGGTCCGCGGCAGAACCGCCACCTCCATCTGTGCCATCTGTATCGCCGGCGATCGCGGCTACACCGGTCATTCCAGTCAAAGGCGCCACCAGCGCCAGCGCATATTCCTGGTTGGGGCCGCCGCGGCCCTTGCCGCGCATGGTCACGGTGAGCTCGCCGCCCGAGACGATGACGGCTCGCCGACCCTGGGCGCGCAGGTCGTGCGCCATGGCCGCATGCGCGGCGGCCACCTCGCGGGCCTCGCCCTCGACGTCAGCCCCGAGCGAGATGCACTCATAGCCCGCGGCCACGATAGCCTTCTCGGCCGCATCGAGCGCATCGGCCGGCCGCGCCGCGAGTGTATAGGACGAATGCGCCAGCTTCGGATCGCCGGGCTTGGGCGACTCGTTGGCGGGATCGTTCAGCGCCTGCGTGACCGACGCCGGCAGGTCGAGTTTGTATTTGGCGACGATGGCGCGCGCATCGGCGAGCGTCGTCGGATCGGGCACCGTGGGGCCGGAGCCGATCGCGGAGGGATCGTCGCCCGGCACGTCGGAAATGGCGATGGTGATCACCTTGGCCGGAAAGGCATGCGCCGCCAGGCGCCCGCCCTTGATGCGGGAGAGATGCTTGCGCACCGTGTTGATCTCGCCGATATGCGCGCCGCAGCGCAGCAAAGCGCGCGTCACTGCCTGTTTGTCGGCAAACGAAATTCCGTCGGCCGGCGCAATCCAGTTGGCGGAGGCGCCGCCCGACATCAGCACCAGCACGACATCGTCGGCGCCTGCGCTGCCGGCGAGTTCGAGCGCGCGCGCCGCGCCCTTGAGCCCGGCTTCGTCGGGGACGGGGTGTCCCGCCTCGATCATCGTCACCACACGGGTGGGCCGGCCATAGCCGTGCCGCGCCACGGCAACGCCAGCGAGCCGGTCGGTGGGCAACTTGAGCGTGTCGAGATAGTGCCGCTCGGCGGTTTCGACCATGGAGCCGGCGGCCTTGCCGGCGGCGAGCAGGACGATGCGGCCTTTCGGCGGCGTGGGCAGGAGCGCCGGCAGGAACGACGACGGGTGGGCGGCCTCGACCGCCGCGCGAAACAATCCTGTGAGAAAAGGTCGCAGCCCGTCACTCATCAATTCTTTTCCTACCTGACCGTCACCGAATACCGTCTATAATTTGTCCAGTTCTAACAAGACAGTATGGACGCATCGTCGAACTTTGGTCGCCAGGCGTGGCGCTAACCAGGCTCGATGAAGGCTCCGGCTGAAACGAACGCGGAAAAACCGCGCCCCTGGTCATAAGACATTCCTCGAGGGAGGGAACTGATGGCGGCAATTTCGTTCACAATCAACGGAAAATCGGCAAGCGTTGAAGCCGAGCCGGACACGGCTCTGCTCTGGGTTGTAAGAGAACATCTCGAACTGACCGGCACCAAATTCGGCTGCGGTTCGGGCCTGTGCGGCGCCTGCACGGTTCATGTCGATGGCAAGCCACTCCGCTCCTGCCAGATTGCCGTGTCAAAGGTCGCCGGTCGCAATGTGACGACGATCGAAGGCCTGTCGCCGAACGGCCAGCATCCGCTGCAGAAGGCCTGGGTCGCCGAGCAAGTGCCGCAATGCGGTTACTGCCAGTCGGGTCAGATCATGCAGGCCGCGGCTTTACTCGCGACCAATAAACAACCGAGCCGCGAGCAGATTGTCGAACACATGGACGGCAACATTTGTCGCTGCGGCACCTATCCGCGCATCGTCAAAGCCATCCAGCGTGCGGCGAAGGAGGCCTGAAGCCATGACCATCGCAGTCAAGGACGGGTTCGTCGACACCCGTATGAGCCGCCGCGGTTTCGTGGCCGGCACCGTCGGTCTCAGTTTTGCGTTCACGCTCGGCGGTCTCGGCCGTGGCGGTGAGGCGCGCGGCGCCACCCAGCCGACGAAGTTCAATGCCTTCGTCAGCATCGCTGAAGACAACACTATCACGATCGTCTGCCCGAGCGCCGAAATGGGGCAGGGCGTCTATACGTCGTTGCCGCTCATTCTCGCCGAAGAACTGGATGCTGACTGGTCGAAAGTCAAAACCGAATTCGCGCCGGCCAATCCGAAGGTCTACGGCAATCCGCATCATCTGTTCGAGGGCGCGCAAATCACCGCGGCGAGCGTCTCGGTGCCCGGTTATTTCACGCCGCTGCGTGTCGCCGGCGCGCAAGCCCGCAAAGTGCTGATCGATGCCTGCGCGGCGCAATGGAAGGTGCCGGCTTCAGAGCTCACCACGGAGAGCTCGATGGTCATCCATCGCGCGTCCGGCAAGCGTATGAGCTATGGCGACGTGGTCAAAATTGCCACGGTCCCGGCCGAACTGCCGAAGATCGGCGAAGGCGACCTGAAGAAGCCGTCGGAGTTCAAGCTGATCGGCCGCAAGGATATCGGCCGCAGCGATGTGCCGCTGAAGGCGACCGGCAAGGCGCAATACGGCATCGACGTGCGCGTTCCGGGCATGGTCTATGCATCGATCCTGCAGTCGCCGATGGAAGGCGCCAAGCCCAAGGAGGTCAACACCAATGACGTCATGAAGGTGAAAGGCGTCAGCAAGGTGCTGCCGCTGCCGTTCGGCGTCGCCGTTATCGCCGATACGGTGGAGGCTACACGCAAGGCGATCGATGCCTTGAAGGTGACCTGGGATACCTCGGGCGCGGTCGCCGCTAAGTTCGACAGCGAGAAGGCGAAGGCCGACTATGCCGCCAAGGGCAAGGATCCGTCGACCGAAACCAAGGTCGAGTATCAGGCCGGCGACGTGAAGGCGGGTCTTTCCGGCGCGGTCAAGACCATCGAGGCAGCCTATTGGTCGGAATACACCTACCATGCGCAGATGGAGCCGATGAATGCCGTGGCGCAAGTGTCGGAGGACGGCAAGTCCGCCGATGTCTGGACCGGCACGCAGTTCGGTGCGCTCGCCGGCTTCATCCTGTCCGGCATTCTCAAGACGACACCGGACAAGATCCGCATTCACCAGCAATTCCTCGGCGGCGGCTATGGCCGGCGCATCTGGCCCGATGCGGCGATCCAGGCGACCATCCTCTCTAATATCGTCAAAAAGCCGGTCAAGCTGATCCTCACCCGCGAGGAAGACGTCGCCGCGGCGCGGCCGCGCCCGATGACGCATCACGCCATGAAGGCCGGCCTCGACGCCAAGGGCAATATCGTCGGCTGGCATCATCGTCTGGTGTCGGAGAACGTCGATGCCGTTGCCTCACCGCCACGTTTCAAGGCGACCGGCGGCAAGGACTATATCGGTGCGCGTGGGCTCGATCAGGCGTTCTATGCGATCCCGAACGTGCTCGCCGAATACGCCCGGGAAGAACGCGGCATGCGCGTTCATGCCTGGCGCGGCATCGGCTCGGGCTACAACAAGTTCGCGGCCGAAGCCTTCCTTGATGAGGTCGGGCAGGCGGCGGGTAAGGATCCGCTCGCGCTGCGGCTCGAACTGACCAAGGATCATCCACGCGCGCAGGCGGTGCTGAAGGCGGTGGTCGAGATGTCGGATTTCAGCCGCAAGCGGCCGGGGCACGGCCTCGGTATCGCCTTCTCCGATTATCACGGCACGTTCTCGGCCGGCGTGGCCGAGGTCTCGTTTGACGACAAGACCGGCAAGATCAAGGTTCATAATTACTGGATCGCGGTCGACCCCGGCATCGTCGTTCAACCGGATAATGTCCATGCCCAACTCGAGAGCGCCGTGGTTTACGGCCTGTCGGCGGCGCTGATCGAGGAGTTCGCGGTCAAGGACGGCGCCGTCCAGGCCTCGAATTTCGACAGCTATCCGGTGATGCGCATGAGCGACGTGCCGGAAATCCACACCCGCATCGTCGCGACAGACAATGCGCCGTCGGGGATGGGCGAGATCGGTGTCGTCACCGTGGCGCCGGCGATTGCCAACGCCATGTTCCAGCTCACCGGCAAGCGCCTGCGCCACCTGCCGATGACGCCGGACCGGGTGAAGGCGACGATGAAAACCTGATACCGCCACGCTTCACTAATGAACCCGCCGCGTTCCAGACCGGAATGCGGCGGGTTTTCTTATGGAAACGGCCGTCCGGCGCCCCTATCTTTGAAGAAACCGAGGAAAGGCCGTTCCATGAGCGCTGAATTCGATGAAAAGACCCGCACCGAGCTCGAAGCCGCCGTGTACCGCCGCCTGGTCGAGCATTTGCGCCAGCGGACCGACGTGCAGAACATCGACCTGATGAATCTGGCCGGCTTTTGCCGCAACTGCCTGTCGAACTGGATGAAGGACGCCGCCGATGCTACGGGCGTACCGCTGTCCAAGGACGAAGCCCGAGAGATCGTCTATGGCGAGCCCTACGAGCAATGGCGCGCCAAGCACCAGAAAGAGGCTTCGGCCGACCAGAAAGCGGCGTTCGAAAAGTCCAGACCGCAGCACTAAAAAAGTCCGTTCCATGACACGGCGCCGATCCGGCGTGTGGACAACGTGGATGACCCCTCCGCCGCCTTGATTTTGCGCGGCCGGAATCCGAAACCTTGCCTCCTGAGACGTTGCTGAAGCCCGCCTTGCTGGGGCGGCTGCCGAACGTGCATTTGAAGGAGTTACTGGTAATGGCGATGCCCGCAGAGCCCGATAAGGACGAAGTCTCGCACCGCTTCGCCAAGGACCAGCTCAAGTCGATCATCGAGCGTATCGAGCGGCTGGAAGAAGAGAAGAAGGCGACTTCGGACGATATCAAGGATGTCTACGCCGAGGCCAAGTCGAACGGTTTCGACGCCAAGGCGCTGCGCACCATCGTGCGCCTGCGTAAGCAGGACGCCAATGAGCGCCGCGAGCAGGAAGAGATCCTCGAGACCTACATGCACGCCCTCGGGATGCTGCAGTAGAGGCTTCGCCAAGGCATTCTCAGACTGTCATCGCCCGCGAACGCGGGCGATCCAGTACCCTCAGAGACACATGTGATTACTGGATGCCCCGCTTTCGCGGGGCATGACGACGGATTGGTGCGCGAACTGCCGAGTTACCTCAGCGACGCCGTCGTCTGCGACACGAAGGTCGCCGTCGCGAGGAAGCTCACGGCGCGGCCGGTGAAAGTGTGCGTCACCAGGCCGAGGCCCGGATCAGCCGAGAAGCCCATCATCACCGCCTGAGCCGGCTTGTGCAGCAGATGACCGAACTGGCTCATGTCGCGCGCACCCATGTGAGTCGCGGTCATGTACCCTGAGAGATCGGGCGCCAGTATCGCCGCACGCACCCACGGGCTGTCGGTGCGGCCGCCGCCGCCGGTGAGCGCGGGTGCCACGAATTGCGCAGCGCTGGCGCCAGTCGACGCCGCGGCGATCATCGCCGCCGGCGGCGCGGCCGGAATATTGGCGCCCATCGGTGGCGCCTTGGCGGGGCGCGGCTGCGGCAATCGTGTGGCGGCGCGCGCCGGCTCGGCGGCATAGGCAAGCGCATCGGTCGACGCCGTGGTCATGGTATCGGCGAAGGTGAACGGCGATTGCGCCACCGCCGGCGCCAGATCGCCGCTCGCGACCGCATTGGTCCAAATCCCCGCAGCCGGCGCGATCACATTTGGCGCGGCAGGGGCCGGCTCGGCGGCGGCGACCGCGACCGGTTTCGGCCGCGACGATGGCAACGGCACGATCGTCGTTGTTTCGATGAGCTTCGGCTTCACATTGGCACTGGTACCGGCGCTGGCGAGCGTGACCTTCGCCGGCGTGGGCTCGGCGGCCTGCGCGTCATCCGACCGTTCCTCCGCGGTGGCGGATCGGGCGAACAAAGCGGCCAGCAAATTGCGCGGCTTTTTGACCGTGTCGCTGCGCGCCTCGGTGATGCCGGCCTCGCGTGCCTGCGCCATGATCACGCCGGACGGCGCATTGCCCTGGCGCTGCACGTCGGCGAGCGCCAGCGCGTAGCCGGCGAGTGGCTGGCCATCGGACGGGATGTGCACCGTGCGCTCGTCGGGGAACACCTTGACCAGCTGGTCGCGCGTCATGCGCGGCCAGTGGCGGATCGAGCCGGTGTCGAGATGCACGAATGGCGAACCGGAGGTCGGATAAAAGCCGACGCCGCCGCGCTGCAGGCGCAGGCCGACTTCGCGGATCTTGGCGAGCGGCACGCCGGGGATTTCAAAATCGATGGCGTGGCCGGTGGTGTGGTTCGAGTTCTCGGCGACTCCGCTCGAGCGCGCGCGCAGCATATTGTTGGTACCGGGGGAGCGATAGGCGGAGATGATCTCGATCGGCTCCCTGCCGCCGACCTCGCGATAGACCTGCCAGAGGATATCGAACAGCTCCGGGTCCATCTTGACGTCTTCGTCCTTGCGCCAGTCGCGCAGGAACCAGTTGAGCTTCTTTAGCGCCGCCTCGTCGTAACGGCCGTTGCGCTTGAAGGTGACGGTGATGGCCTCGCGCGTATGCAGGTGCAGGAAGGAGAGGGTGCGGCTGTCGCCCTCGGCCGCGGCCGGCTGCAGCGCATAGGCCGCGCCAAGCACCATGGTACCGGCGAGCGTGGCAACCAGGCCAAGCCTGCTGCTCAGGCGCCGATTGAAAAGGGATTTATGGCGAGAGACGCCGCGTACCGACACTGACACAATCCAAGAACTTCGTCCGACAGCCATCGGTACGCCCGGTTCAAGCGGCCGTGCTGACGGCCGTCAGTGTTGGCGGGATTGGTTAATCATCCCTTGTCGCGGGCGAAGATCCCCCGTGCGGCAAAGTGGTTAAGGGGGAAAATTGTCGAAATAAGGTCGGTATCGGAGGGAACTCGGGGGGCGGCATCAGTCATTCCGGGGCGCGTGCCAGCACAGCGCTTACCCCGGTTCTCGACGCGCGATGGCACGCGAGCCCGGAATCCATAACCCCGGTGCTGCGGTGTATGGATTCCGGGCCCGCGCGCTTCGCGCCCGGCCCGGAATGACGGGCTGCCGTCCTACCTGAAAATCTTCTCGAAGAACGAGAACGGGTTGCCGGCCTCGCGGCGCTCGACGCGGCTGAGGATTTCCTGGTTGCTCTTGAGCGTCGACAGATCGCGGGTCTTGTCCTGCGGCGGCGCGACGTCGGCAACGCGGCGCTCATCGCTCGTCATGATGGCGTGGATGCGCTTGTCGAAGCCGTAGATGTCGTCGCGCACCTGCAGTTTGCCGTCGTCGTCGACGAAAGCGGACTGATAGGTCAGGTGGACCATCGGCCGGTTGACCATCTTGAAGATCTTCTCCTCTTGGCCGACCAGGCGCTCGATCTGCGGCTGCGTCGGCGTCGGGCCCGGGATCGCCATCGCCAGCATCACCTCGCCCAACTTGGTCGGGTTCTCGACGCGCATGCAGCCGTGGCTGTAGGCGCGCTTGTCGGCGGCGAACAGCCGCTTCTCCGGCGTGTCGTGCAGGTAGACCTGGTACTTGTTGGGGAAGTTGAACTTGATGCGGCCGAGCGCATTGGCCATGCCGGGCGGCTGCACCACATTGATGTGGCCGTCCGGACCGCGCTTCACCTCTAAGCCCATGCGGTCGAAGATGTTCGGGTCGCTGGCATATTGCGGCAGCAATTCGTTCTGGATGATCGACTGCGGCACGTACCAGGACGGGTTGACGACGACATTGTCCATCGCGGCCGTGAGCAGCGGCGTCGGCGTCTGCGGCTTGCCGACGACGATCCTGGTGCGCCAGACGACGTTGTTGTCGCGCACGGCCTTGAGCGTGAAGTCGGGCACGTTGACCATCACGTAATTGGCGCCGAGGTTGCGCGGCAGCCAGCGCCAGCGCTCCATGTTGGCCATCACGGTCTGGATCTGCTGCTGCTGCGACGGGCCGTTGATGGCGGCGATGGTGCGGTTGTCGATCACGCCGGTCGGCTTGATGTCGGCGCGGGCCTGCACGTTCTTGATCGCGTTGAACAAGGCCTTGTCATAGACGAGTTCATTGGCCTTCGGATCTTCCGCCGGCAGCTTCACCACTTTGATGCGGCCGGTGCGCTGGTCGCGCACCTGCACGGTCCGCGGGCCCTGCGCGGAGAGCCGTACATGGAGCCGTTCGCGCAACATCGGCACGCGCGCATCCTTGTCGCCGGGCTTGATCGCGGGACCGGTCGCGATGCGCTCATTGGCATCGGCGCGGGCGCCGCCGTCGCGCATGTCGGCGAGCTTGCGCTTGAGCGCCTTGTAGGCCTGGTGTGGCGGCTCGAAAGAGTCGAAGGCGGCATTGGCATCGCGGGCGTCGGCGAGCTTGCGCAGCAACTCGGCATTGTCGACATCGCGCTTGCCGTAATCGACTTCGGCAGTGACGCGCGTCGGCGCGATGCGGCCGAGCGAGAGATGGCGCGCATAATCGAGCGCCGCCAGCGTGAGCTTATAATCGGCGGCGGCAAGCTGATCGGCGCTGCCGGCCTGGGCGAAATCCGGAACGGCATAGTCAGAGGGTTCGAGCGCGTCGGCTTGCGCGTTCTTCATGCGCAGGATCGCCGACTTGGCGCTGGCGGTGAGGCGGCCATCGCGGATCCACATCGGCGCGTAGTTGCGCGAGGCGTAGAAGCTCTCGACTGCGCGGCGTTCGCCGTCGGCCTTGTCGGACTTCTTGCCGGCCATCGCGGCGCGCAGCTTGTCGGCGATCTGCGCGTCCGTCGCGCCGAAGAACTTGTCGAGCGTCGCCGTGACGAAATTGCCGTCGCCGCGCGGCGCTTCGGCGCGGGCGGGCTCGGCCTCGGGCCGTGGAGTTTCCACACGCACCGGCTCTGTGCGAACGGGTTCTTGCCGCACTTGTTCCTGCCGCGGTGCTTCGCGGCGAACTTCGGGCGGCATGGGCACCGGCGCCGGTTCGGCGCGCTCCGGCATCGGCTCGGGGCGGCGCTGGATGATGCGCACGCCGTTGATCGAGGGCGGCAGCGGTGCGACCTGACGGATGCTGTCGGGCGTGGCGAAAGACGGCGCCGTTGCCGTAACGAGCGCCAGCATTGTGCCGGCCGTCAAACGCTCGAGCCTGGTTTTACGCATCACGCTTTTCACTCCACACCACACGGCTTTCGTTATCACGATGCATCGAATGCGATGCGTCCCGTTAACCGAAAGCCTGCCGGTCTCTCCGGCAAGGGCAATATAGATCGAGTTTTGTCGGCGCATTATGCGACCGAACGGCGCGCGTTACGAAATGAAATCGGCGTGTGGCCGCCGCTTACCTTGCATCAAAGTGAACGCGGCGCGCGATCGCTAAAATTTTAATGATTAACCGGCGTCGACCGTTTCGTCGCTCGGCGCGATGCTCGTTTCATCCTGCATTTGCAGGCTTTCAAGCTTGCGATAGAGAGTCGATCGTCCGATTTTGAGACGACGCGCCACTTCCGACATCTGCCCGCGATAATGCTCGATGGCAAAGCGGATCACTTCGCGCTCGATGTCCTCGAGCGGTTTCACGTCGTTGTGATCGTCGGTTAACGACAGCACTGGTTGGGTCTGCGTCATAGCTGAACGATTAAGACGCAGCATGCGCTCCTGCAAGCTGATGCTGCCATCAACGTAAACGCCGTCATGATTCATTAACGGTACGGTGTCGGGCGCGGCATGAACGTTGACTATCGTCGTGTCGTTGTGCACGCCGGCGAGTTGCGGGAATTCGCCGACACCGATCGTGTCGCCATCGGCCATGACGACGGCACGATAAACCGCGTTCTCGAGCTGGCGTACATTGCCTGGCCAGCGATAGGCGGTGAGTGCGGCAAGCGTCGCCGCGTCGAAGCCGCGGATGCGCTTGCCTTGCTCGGCGGCGATCCGCGTCACGAAGTGACGCGCCAGCGCCTCGATGTCCTCCGGCCGCTGCCGTAGCGGAGGAATGGTGATCGGGAAAACATGCAGGCGATAAAACAGGTCTTCACGGAAGCGCCCGGCCTTCACCTCGGCGATGAGGTCGCGATTGGTGGCGGAGATGATGCGCACATCGACCTTCACGGCCTTGCGCGAGCCGACGGGCTCGACTTCGCTCTCCTGAAGGGCACGCAGCAGCTTCACCTGCGCGGCCAGCGGCAGTTCGCCAACCTCGTCGAGAAAGAGCGTGCCGCCGTCGGCCTCGACGAACTTGCCGGTGTGTTTCTCGGTGGCGCCGGTGAAGGCGCCTTTCTCGTGACCGAACAGGATCGACTCGATCAGATGCTCGGGAAGCGCGCCGCAATTGACGGCGACGAAGGGTCTGGCTCGGCGTTCGCCCGAGCCGTGAATGGCACGGGCCATCAGTTCTTTGCCGACGCCGCTTTCGCCTTCGAGTAGCACCGGGATGTCGGAGGTCGCGGTTTTCTCTGCCGCCTTCAGGACCGGCGTCATCGCCGGCGAGCGGGTAATGACGTCGGCGAGGCTCAAGGTGCCGTCGCGGCTGCGCTTCACGCGCTGTAATTCGCCGGCGAGCGCACGGGTGGCGAGCGCATTGCGCAACGAGACTTCGAGGCGTTCGGGACTGGCCGGTTTGACGACGAAATCGGTGGCGCCTGCGCGCATCGCCGAGACGACATTGTCGATGCCGCCATGAGCGGTTTGCACGATGACCGGAACATCGAGGCCGACCTGCCGCATCCGCGAAAGGACGCCGAGGCCGTCCAGGTCGGGCATGACAAGATCGAGAATGACGCAATCGACCGGCTGCGCGGTCTCGCCGGTCAGCACACGCAAGGCCGCATCGCCGCCCTCGGCGGTCATCGGCCGGTAGCCGAAACGCTGCACCATCGCTTCGAGCAGGCGACGCTGGACCGGATCGTCGTCGACGATCAACACGACTTGCGACATGACTCGTCCTTAGAACGCACCGTCCCGCGCTAACGCGACTCAGGCTGTGCCGATTTGGCGCAGTATTGGGAGGCAGCCTTAAGGGGTTCTTAAATGGCTTAGGCCGGCGAGGGCGCCCTGCCGACAGGGTGAAAAAGAGGAAAAAATCGTGCCTTGCCATCGCGCCGCCATGGCGCAACGCTTAGATAAGTCGAGATTTCCGCGTCGATTCCATCCCGATTTTGTCCCTAACAAAACGTATCCGAGAAAAACGTATCCAAGCCATGGCCAGACCAGCGACCCGCAAGAAGCCCGTTGCCCGCAAAGCCGCCAAACCGGTTGCCAAGGCGCCCCCTAGGAAGGCTGCCAAGACGGCGATCAAGACAAAGCCAAAGGCGGGTGGCGCCGTCAGGCTCGGCAGCCTGCCGGACTGGAATCTCGACGATCTCTATCCGGGCATTGAGAGCACGGCGCTCAAGCAGGACCTGTCCTGGATGGACAGCGAATGCGTGGCGTTCGAGGAACTGTACAAGGGCAAGCTCGGCGTGCTCGCGGCGCAGCCCGGCGCCAGCGAGGCCTTGTGCGAGGCGGTGAAGCGCTACGAGAAGATCGCCGACGTGCTCGGCCGCATCGGCTCCTATGCCGGGCTGCTGCATGCCGGCAACTCGACCGATCAGACCATCGCCAAGTTCTATGGCGACATGAACGAGCGCATCACCACGGCGTACTCGCATCTCCTGTTCTTCGATCTGGAGCTGAACCGCATCGATGACAAGGTGCTGGACTCGGCGATGTCATCGGCTCCGCTGAGTCATTACCGGCCGTGGATCGAGGATGTGCGGAAAGAAAAGCCGTATCAGCTCGAAGATCGCATCGAGCAGCTCTTCCACGAGAAGTCGCTGACCGCTTACTCGGCCTGGAACCGGCTGTTCGACGACACCATCGCGGCGCTGCGCTTCAAGGTGCGCGGCAAGGAATTGCCGATCGAGCCGACGCTCAATTTCATGCAGGACACCGACGGCGCCAAGCGCAAGGATGCCGCCGAGGCTTTGGCGAAGACCTTCAAGGCCAATCTGCGGCCCTTCACGCTGATCACCAATACGCTCGCCAAGGACAAAGAGATTTCCGACCGCTGGCGCGGCTTCAAGGATGTCGCCGACGCGCGGCATCTGTCGAACCGGGTCGAGCCGGAGGTGGTCGAGGCTCTGGTCTCGGCCGTGCGCGCCGCCTATCCGAAGCTGTCGCATCGCTATTACGCGCTGAAGGCAAGCTGGTTCGGCAAGAAGAAGCTCGCGCACTGGGATCGCAACGCGCCACTGCCAAAGGTCGAGCAACGCAGCATTCCGTGGACCGACGCGCGCAATACGGTGCTCACGGCCTACGGCGCTTTTTCACCGACGATGGCGGAAGTGGCGGATCGTTTCTTCCAGAAGAACTGGATCGATGCCGGCGTGCGGCCGGGCAAGCAGCCCGGCGCGTTCTCGCATCCGACCGTGCCGTCAGCGCATCCTTATGTGCTGATCAACTATCAGGGCAAGCCGCGCGATGTCATGACGCTGGCGCATGAACTCGGCCACGGCGTGCATCAAGTATTGGCTGCACCGAACGGCGCGCTGATGGCGCCGACGCCTTTGACGCTCGCGGAGACCGCCAGCGTGTTCGGCGAGATGCTGACCTTCCGCAAGCTGCTTGCCAACACCACCGACAAGAAGCAGCGCAAGGCCATGCTCGCCGCCAAGGTCGAGGACATGATCAATACGGTGGTGCGGCAGATCGCGTTCTACACTTTCGAGCGCAAGGTTCATCTCGAGCGCCGCAACGGTGAACTCACCGCCGACAAGCTCTGCGAACTGTGGATGTCGGTGCAGTCGGAAAGTCTCGGGCCGGCGATCGATCTCAGGCCTGGCTACGAGACCTTCTGGGTTTACATCCCGCACTTCATCCATTCGCCGTTCTATGTCTACGCCTATGCCTTCGGCGATTGCCTCGTGAACTCGCTCTATGCGGTCTATGAGAAGTCGGAGAGCGGCTTTGCCGAGCGCTACCTCGCCATGCTGTCGGCCGGCGGCACCAAGCATCATTCCGAACTGCTGGCCCCGTTCGGCCTCGATGCCCGCGATCCGAAGTTCTGGGACGGGGGCCTGAGCGTCATCGCGAAGCTGATCGAGGAGCTGGAGGGGTTGGGGTAGGGCCGGCATCAAGCTGCCGGCCACGCGACACTGCGTGATCTTTTATTGGGCCCGTCGCGTACTAGATTGACATCATGGCCGCCGATATTCCCGACGACTCCGAACGAAACCGCTTTTCCGCCCGCGCCGCGCGCTATGCCAAGGTCGGCACCCGCGTCGGTGGCGTCGCCGCGCGCATGGCGGGGCAAAGGTTCCTCGGCGCGCAGGGCGATCGCGCGGGTAACGCCGAGGCGCTCGCTACAGCGCTCGGCAGCCTGAAGGGGCCATTGATGAAGGTGGCGCAATTGCTTGCCACCATCCCCGACGCAGTGCCGCCGGAATACGCCAGCGAGCTGATGAAGCTGCAGAGCCAGGCGCCGCCGATGGGCTGGGCGTTTGTGAAGCGGCGGATGTCCTCCGAACTCGGCCCCGACTGGCAGGCAAAGTTCAAGTCGTTCGAGCACCACCCGGCCGCGGCCGCCTCGCTCGGCCAGGTGCATCGCGCGGAAGCCCTCGACGGCCCGCAGCTTGCCTGCAAGCTCCAGTATCCCGATATGCAGTCGGCGGTCGAAGCCGACCTGCAGCAGCTCAACCTTCTATTCTCGCTGCGCAAGCGCTTCGAGCCGGCGATCGATACCGACCAGATCGCGGTCGAGATCGGCGCGCGCCTGCGCGAAGAACTGGACTACGCGCGCGAGGCCAAACACGTCGCACTCTATCGGCATATGCTGCGCGACGAGCCGCTGATCCGCGTGCCGAATGTCTGGCCGGAATTATCGACCGGGCGACTCCTGACCATGGACTGGATGGAGGGCACGAAGATGCTGTCGCATAAGGAGGACAGCCTCGAGGTCCGAAACCGTCTCGCCACGGCGATGTTCACCGCCTGGTGGTTTCCGTTCAGCCGTTTCGGCGTCATTCACGGCGATCCGCATCTCGGCAATTACTCGGTCTTTGCGGAGGGCGGTGCGCCGGCCGGCATCAATCTCATGGACTACGGCTGCATCCGCATCTTTCCGCCCAGCTTCGTCGGCGGCGTGGTCGATCTTTATCAGGGGCTGCTGCACGATGACGAGGCGCGGGTGGTCAAGGCCTACGAGACCTGGGGCTTCCGCCGCCTGACCCGCGAGCTGATCGATACCCTGAATATCTGGGCGCGGTTCATCTACGGCCCGCTGCTCGACGACCGCGTCCGCTCCATCGCCGACGGCGTAAAGCCCTCGGACTACGGCCGCAGGCAGGCCTTCCAGGTCCATCAGGCCCTGAAAAAACTTGGGCCGGTGCAGGTACCGCGCGAATTCGTCTTCATGGACCGCGCCGCCATCGGCCTGGGGGCGGTCTTTCTCCATCTGGCCGCGGAGCTGAATTTTTATCGCCTGTTCAACGCGGCAATCGAGAATTTCTCGGTCGGCGACGTCGCGGCCCGCCAGGCGGTTGCGCTCGAGACCGCCGGACTCGCGGTCGTTTAAGGGCCCGTTCGTCGCGGTTCGCCCGTTGCCCTGTGGCCGCGATTGCGCTAACCCCTGTGGCGCTAGGGAAAGCGAACGGAGACTCCCCACCATGGCCGACCACGGGCCCGTCGAATACGCCACCGCGACCGGCAACGATTACCCGGTGCATGAGCAGACCTACGAAAGCTTCGTCAAATATGCATTTGACGGGACTATCCACGTCATCAATCTGCTGCTGGGGCTCACGGTCGGCGGCGTGCTTGGCCACTGGTTGACGGCGATCCCGGTCTTCCTGATCGCGATCATCGGCCTGGTCGTGGCGCTCGGCTCGGGCTCGAAGACGCCGAGCTATGTGGCGTTTATCCTCAGCTTCCTGATCTTCGGCTTCACCGCCCTGTCTCATTAGCGCATAATCTGCCCGGGTAGGGGCTGGGGCCGTTTCGGGACCCTGGGCCTTCGGCTGGGCGAGCGGAGGCTATCGGATGCGTATTGCGGTTGCACGGGAAACCGAGGCCAATGAGCCGCGTGTCGCGGCGAGCCCCGAGACCGTCAAGAAATTCAAGGCGCTGGGCGCCGAGGTGGTGGCCGCGCGCGGCGCCGGCAACGCCTCCGGTTATCCCGATGCCGAATACGAAGCGGCCGGCGCGACGATCGCCGACGCGGTCGGCGGCGATGCCGACATGATCCTGAAGGTTCGGCGGCCCTCGGCCGGCGAGATCGCGTCCTACAAGAAGGGCGCCATTGTCATCGCCATCATGGATCCTTACGGCAACGACGCCGCGCTGAAAGCGATGGCCGATGCTGGGCTGACCACCTTCGCTATGGAATTGATGCCGCGCATCACCCGCGCGCAGTCGATGGACGTGCTGTCGAGCCAGGCCAACCTTGCCGGCTATCGCGCCGTGATCGACGGCGCGGAGACCTACGGCCGCGCCATGCCGATGATGATGACCGCGGCCGGCACCGTGCCGGCGGCGCGCGTCTTCGTCATGGGTGTCGGTGTCGCCGGTCTGCAGGCGATCGCCACCGCGCGCCGCCTTGGCGCCGTCGTTACCGCGACTGACGTGCGCCCCGCCACCAAGGAGCAGGTGGAAAGTCTCGGCGCCAAATTCCTCGCCGTTGAGGACGAGGAATTCAAGAACGCGCAGACCGCCGGCGGCTACGCCAAGGAAATGTCGAAAGAGTATCAGGCCAAGCAGGCCGCCCTGGTCGCCGAGCACATCAAGAAGCAGGACATCGTCATCACCACCGCGCTGATCCCGGGCCGTCCGGCGCCGAAGCTGGTCAGCGCCGAGATGGTGGCCTCGATGAAGCCGGGTTCGGTCATCGTTGATCTCGCGGTCGAGCGCGGCGGCAATGTCGAGGGCGCGGTGCCGGGGCAGGTGGTGCAGGTCGGTCCCGCCAAGATCGTCGGCCATCTCAATGTGCCGGGCCGTCTCGCGGCCTCGGCTTCGGCGCTTTACGCCAAGAACCTTCTCACCTTCATCGACACCATGATCGACAAGAAGGAGAAGAAGCTCGCCATCAACTGGGACGACGAGCTGATCAAGGCGACCATGCTGACGCGCGACGGCGCCGTCGTGCATCCGAATTTCATGCCGAAGACGGCGGCCTAAGGGGGCATCCATGCACGACATTGCAGCCGCGGTTGACCCCTTTGTCTTCCGCCTCTCGATTTTCGTTCTCGCCGTGTTCGTCGGCTACTACGTGGTCTGGTCGGTGACCCCGGCGCTGCATACGCCGCTGATGTCGGTCACGAACGCCATTTCCTCCGTCATCGTCGTCGGCGCGCTGCTCGCGGTAGGCGTGCCGTTGGTCGTGGACGATAACGGCCCGCTCTGGGCGCGCGCCTTCGGCTTCGTGGCGTTGATTTTCGCGTCGATCAATATTTTCGGCGGCTTCCTGGTCACCTCGCGCATGCTCGCGATGTACCAGAAGAAAAAGAAGTGATGACGGGAGAGTAATGACGCCATGAGCGCCAACCTAGCCGCCTTGCTCTACCTCGTCGCCGGTGTGCTGTTCATCCTGGCGCTACGCGGCCTGTCGAGCCCCGATTCATCGCGCCGCGGCAATATGTTCGGCATGGTCGGCATGACCATCGCTGTGCTGACGACCTTGGCCGCGCATCCGCCGGCCAGCGCCACGTCCTGGGCGCTGGTGATCGGCGGCATCGCCATCGGTGGCGCCATCGGCGCGGTGATCGCGCGCAAGGTGCCGATGACCTCGATGCCGGAACTGGTCGCCGCCTTCCACTCGCTGGTCGGCATGGCCGCGGTGCTGGTCGCCGCCGGCGCCTATTACGCGCCGGCCGCCTTCGACATCGGCACGCGCGGCGCCATCCACAAGGCGAGCCTCGTCGAAATGGCGCTCGGTGTCGCCATTGGCGCGCTGACCTTCACCGGCTCGGTGATCGCGTTCCTCAAGCTGTCGGGCCGCATGTCGGGCGCGCCGATCATGCTGCCGGCACGCCACATCATCAACATCGTGCTGGCGCTGGCGCTGGTGTTTTTCATCTACGGGCTGGTGCAGTCTCAGAGCCAGATCGACTTCTGGCTCATCACGATCCTGGCGCTGGCGCTCGGCGTCCTGATGATCATCCCGATCGGCGGCGCCGACATGCCGGTCGTGATCTCGATGCTCAACTCCTATTCGGGCTGGGCCGCCGCCGGCATCGGCTTCACGCTCGGCAACTCGGCGCTGATCATCACCGGCGCGCTGGTCGGCTCCTCGGGCGCGATCCTGTCCTACATCATGTGCCACGCGATGAACCGTTCGTTCATCTCGGTCATCCTCGGCGGCTTCGGCGGCGAGACCGCGGCGGCGGGTGGCGGTGGCGGCGAGCAACGTCCGGTCAAGCTCGGTTCGGCGGACGACGCTGCCTACATCATGAAGAACGCGCAGAAGGTCATCATCGTGCCGGGCTACGGCATGGCGGTGGCGCAGGCGCAGCACGCGCTCAAGGAAATGGCCGACAAGCTCAAGGCCGAAGGCGTCGAGGTGAAGTACGCTATTCACCCGGTCGCCGGCCGCATGCCCGGCCACATGAACGTGCTGCTCGCCGAGGCCAATGTGCCCTATGACGAGGTGTTCGAGCTCGAGGATATCAACTCTGAGTTCGCGCAGGCCGATATCGCCTTCGTCATCGGCGCCAACGACGTCACCAACCCGGCGGCGGAAGAAGACAAGACCTCGCCGATTTATGGCATGCCTGTCCTTCAGGTCTGGAAGGCCGGCACCGTGATGTTCATCAAGCGCTCGCTCGCCTCGGGCTATGCCGGCATCGACAATCCGCTGTTCTACCGCGACAACACCATGATGCTGCTCGGCGACGCCAAGAAGATGACGGAGAGCATCGTCAAGGCGATGTAGTTCCGGCGATGTAGGCCGGCGATCGCCAAGCGAGATCCAGATGGCCATTCTCAAATGGTCGGCGATCGTAGTCATAGTCGGTTATGCCGGCCTGGTGGCTGCAGTCTATCTGATGCAGCGCGCCGTGATGTATCCCGCGCCGCAGACCGGGCGAATTGCTCCTGCGGCGGCGGGATTCCCACAAGCGCAGGAAATCACACTCGAAACGGCAGATGGCGAGAAGGCCATCGCCTGGCACGTGCCGCCACGCGACGGCAAGCCGGTGGTCCTGTTCTTTCATGGCAATGGCGAGGTGCTGGCCTGGCGCGTGCCGCGCTTCAGCGGCATTGTCGAAGACGGCACCGGGCTGATCGCGCTGTCGTTTCGCGGCTATGCCGGCTCGACGGGCAGCCCGAGCGAAGCAGGGCTGATCGCCGATGCCGAGGCGGCCTATCGCTTTGCCGCGTCGCGCTATGCTCCTCAGCGCATCGTACCGTGGGGTTATTCGCTCGGCAGCGGCGTCGCGGTCGCTATCGCGGCCACCCATCCGGTCGGCGGCCTGATCCTCGAAGCGCCTTACACGTCGACCGTGGACATTGCCGCCGCCGCCTTTCCTTATCTGCCGGTGCGCTGGCTGTTGCGTGACAGCTTTCATTCGGACCGTCGCATCGGCAATGTCCGCGCGCCGCTGCTGGTCATGCATGGCGTCAAGGACCGGGTAATACCCATTCGTTTCGGCGAGCGGCTCTTTGCGCTGGCGAATGAGCCCAAGCGCATGGTGCGCTTCGCCGAAGCCGACCATGTCTATAGCGACGATATCGGCACGCTGGCGGCCGTGCGGCAGTTTCTCGCCGGCCTGCCGCGTGTGGATTGAAACCAAGGCGGTGTCGCCATGAATCTGCTCATCTTCGGCCTCGGCTTTTCCGCCTCGCATTATCTCGCGCTTGATGCGGCGCACTGGAGCCAAGTCACCGCGACCGTGCGCGATCCCGCCCGCGCCGCTGCGCTCGATGCGGCAACGCCCGCGCATATCAAGGTTCTGTCTTTCGATGGCAGCGCCGCTTCACCGGCGCTGATGGAAGCCATCGCTCAAGCCGATGCGCTGCTCATCTCCGCGCCGCCGGGGGAGGCGGGCGATCCGGTGCTCGGCTGCTGCGGCGAAGCGCTGATCAAGGCGGGCCGCGTCCGCGATGTGGTCTATCTCTCGACGCTCGGCGTCTACGGCAATTACGACGGCGCCTGGGTCGATGAAAGCAGCGAATGCCGCGCCAAGGACGGCCGCACGCGGCGACGCTACGAGGCCGAGCAGGCGTGGCTCGATTTCGGCGCGCGCAGCGGCGCGGTGGTGACGATCCTGCGGCTTGCCGGCATTTACGGTCCCGGCCGCAGCGCACTCGACAATGTACGGGCCGGCACCGCGCGCATCATCGACAAGCCGGGGCAGGTGTTCAACCGCATCCATGTCGCCGATATCGCGCAGGCGATTGAAGCGTCGTTCGCGCGCCGTGTCGGTGGTATCTTCAATGTCTGCGATGACGAGCCGACGCCGCCCGGCGATCCGATTGTCTATGCGGCGAAGCTGCTCGGTGTGTCGCCGCCGCCCGCCATTCCGTTTGAGGTCGCGCGGCAGTCGATGTCGCCGATGGCGGTCAGCTTCTATGCCGATTGCCGGCGCGTGCGGAACGATCGCCTCAAATCGGTGCTCGGCGTGTTGTTACGTTATCCGACCTATCGTGAAGGCCTGGACGCGCTCAGGCGCTTTTCTTGATCGCGACGAGGCCGAAATCGACCGGCGCGCCGCAATGCTCGCAGGCAAGGCCGCCCTGGCCGGTCGGCAATTCGCAGTCGGCGCCGAATTCGGCGATCATCCTGTTGACGTCATAGGCCGCGGTCCAGCCGCAATCCGGCTCGAGGCAGGCGGCCTCGAGTTGCAGGTTCATGTCGCGAATGGACCCGAGCGTCCAGGGTTTGCTGGCCATCTTGATTCCTCCGCGTGCCGGCGTCGCCAAAATAAAACGCGGGCGTTCTTGCGAACGCCCGCGTCGAATACATGTCGGTCAGATTAGCCCGTGATTCGCCGAATGTCAGCGTCGCGGGAATACCGTCAGAAGCGCTTCCAGATCAGAAGCGCGGCGCGCCGCCACGGCCGCCGGCACCGGCGCCACGGCCTTCGCCGCCACGGCCACCCGGACCGCCCATCACGGGCTTCGGCTTCATCGGCAGCAGGCCTTCGCGCTGCATCTTCTTGCGCGCGAGCTTGCGGGCGCGGCGCACGGCTTCGGCCTTTTCGCGGGCCTTCTTCTCGGACGGCTTTTCGTAGTGGCCGCGAAGCTTCATCTCGCGGAAGATCCCCTCACGCTGCATCTTCTTCTTGAGCGCCTTGAGGGCCTGATCGACGTTGTTGTCGCGAACGAGAACTTGCACGCTTGCTCCTTAGCTGATGCCAGATTGGCAGATGTCGGTCGTGTTCGAATTTCGGGTCGAAAACCGCGTAATCGCAGGGCTTTCGAGTCGGGTGCCTATAGCAGGCCTGCGACCCCGAGTCCAACAAAACGCGCCAAATTGGCGGTTTTGCGCCCCGCGAGCCGTTTTTCTCATATAAGGCGGGCGTTTTTGGCCGCCAGAGGGCCAGAAACGCCGAATTTGGCCTTCAGACGGCCTCCGCCCGAGCCGGAACCGGCCCTACTTCGCCGGCCAGACCCGGGTCACGTGGCCCATCTTGCGCCCCGGTCGGGCATCCGGCTTGCCGTAGAGGTGGATCGACGTACCGGGCAGGGCCAGCCAGGGCGCGAGGTCATGCACCTCGTCACCGATCAGGTTGGTCATCTCAACCTTGCGGCCGAGCCGCAGCGGTTTGGCCAGCGGCCAGCCGGCGACGGCGCGGATGTGCTGCTCGAACTGCGAGACGGTCGCGCCATCGAGCGTCCAGTGTCCGGAATTATGGACGCGCGGCGCGATCTCGTTGACCATCAGCGCCTGCTTGCCCTTGACCTTGACGACGAACATCTCGACGCCGAGCACGCCGACATAGTCCAGCGCCTTGGCGATGCGGGTGGCGATCTTCTCGGCTTCCTTCGCAGTGTCTTCGGTGACCTTGGCGGGCACGGTCGAGGTCTTGAGAATGTGGTTCTGGTGATCGTTCTCGGTCACCTCGAAGCACTCGACGCGGCCGTCGGCCGAGCGCGCGGCGATCACCGACACCTCGCGCTGGAATTTGACGAAGCCCTCGAGCACGCAGGGCTTGTTCTTGAGCGAGCGCCACGCCGCATTGGCGTCGCCGCCCGGCATGATCTTGACCTGACCCTTGCCGTCATAGCCCATGGTGGTGGTTTTCAGCACCGCGGGCAGGCCGACTTTCTCGATACCGGCGGCGAGCTGCGCCGCCGAATGCACCGGCGCATAGGGCGCGACCGGAATCTTCAGCGCCGAGATGAAATTCTTTTCGATCAGGCGATCCTGCGTCGTTTCCAGCACCTTCGGATTGGGATGCACCGGCTTTCGCTTGCCCAGCACTTCGGCGGTGCGCGCCGGAATGTTTTCGAATTCGTAGGTGATGACATCGACCGAAGCTGCGAACTTGGCCAGCGCGGCCTCGTCTTCATAGGCCGCGCAGGTGTGAGCTTTGGCTACCTCGAACGCGCCGGAGTCTTTTTCCGGCGAATAGATATGGCAATGCAGGCCGAGCCGCGCCGCAGCAAGCGCCAGCATGCGGCCGAGCTGGCCGCCGCCGAGAATGCCAATGGTGGAGCCGGGTTTCAGCATTAATCCTTCGGCTTCTTCTTCACCGAACTCGTTTGCTTCGCCCGCCACGCATCGAGCCGCTTGGCGATCCTGTCGTCCGACAGCGCCAGAATGGCAGCGGCCAGCAGTGCCGCGTTGATGGCGCCGGCCTTGCCGATCGCCAGGGTGCCGACCGGAATGCCGCCCGGCATTTGCAGGATCGACAGCAGCGAATCCTTGCCCTCCAGCGCGTGGGTGTTCATCGGCACGCCGAGCACGGGCAGCGGCGTCATCGAGGCCGTCATGCCGGGCAGATGCGCGGCGCCGCCGGCGCCGGCGATCACCACCTTGAAACCGTTGTCGCGGGCCGAATGGGCAAAGTCGTAGAGCCGCTTCGGGGTGCGGTGCGCCGAGACGATCAAGGCCTCGTAGCCGATCTTGAGGGCATCGAGCGTGTCCGTGGCGTGTTTCATCGTGGCCCAGTCGGATTGACTGCCCATGATCACGGCGATCGGCTTGGCCACGTTTTTAGGCAAGATTTCGCTCCCCGGATGCGCCACCCCCGGCGCAGGAAAGCGGCGGATTATAGGTTTTGAACCCCTGCTGGCAAGGCGAAACGGTCGGTCTTCCCGTGGCGTTCGGCCCCGCTGCCGCTATGCTGACGGCAAGTGATTCTGTCCGTTTCCATCGACAGCCGGCGAAGGACAGCGTGCCCGCAGCAAAGCCCCAGCGAGCCGTGACGGAAGACAGGCCGGATGCGCCTCCCCAGGAACTCCTGGAGGAAGTCCGCCGGCTCAGGCGCGACCTCGTGCATGCCCAGGAACGGATTGCCGAACTGGAGGCCCGCGCCGATGTCGATCCGCTGCTCGATGTGCTCAACCGCCGCGGCTTCGAGCGCGAGCTGACCCGCTCGCTTGCCTATTTCGCACGCTACGGTACGCGGGCAGGGCTGATCTTCATCGATCTCGACGGCTTCAAGCCGATCAATGACATTTACGGGCATACCGCCGGCGATGCGCTGCTCAAGGCGGTGGCCGCGACCTTGGTGTCGCGCGTGCGCGCCTCGGACGTGGTGGCCCGGCTCGGCGGCGATGAGTTCTGCGTCCTGATGTGGAATGCCGACCAGAACCTCGTGGCAGCCAAGGCGCTCGATCTGGAGGCCATCATTGCCCAGGCCCGGATCGAATATAGCGGGGCCAACCTGTCGGTCGGCGCCAGTGCCGGCGGCGTGGCCCTGCGGGCCGGTATCACCGCGGCAGAACTGATTGCGGAAGCCGACCGCGCCATGTATGCGCGCAAGAAGTCGAAGCGCGGGTAGGCCGCCTCCGGCTCGTCATCGCCCGCGAAGGCGGGCGATCCAGTAGTCACCGAATCCACTGTTGGATGTAGCGCTGGATACCCCGCTTTCGCGGGGTATGACGGCACTCTCAGGCCTGTCGCTTCATGCAATGATATCCGGCGTGATCTGATCCTCGATCTGCCTGATCTTGTCGCGCAGGATGAGCTTGCGCTTCTTCAGCCGCTGCACCTGGATCAGGTCGGACCCCGGCGATACCGCCAGGGCGGTAATCGCGGCGTCAAGATCGCGATGCTCCTGCTCCAGGCGGGCGAGCAGGGCGCGCAGCGCGGTCTCGTCATTGTCATTCATGGGACTGGTCGTTCACAGCGGCCGCGGAGGGAAGCGCTTTCCATGAGAGGTATTCTGCAGCGCGGTGCGACATAAATTATCACGTTTTCCACAGAGCGGCACAAGCGGTGCGAAAAAACACCGGTCGATCAAGGGGCTCGCTCAGGCTTGAGGAACCCTTAACCGCCGCCGCCGGTCGCGCTTGTGATCCGCTCGCGTTAGACTTAAATTTATTGTGGCCAATCGGAGTGCCATATCAAAGACAGAAAGCCTTGCTGCACTGAAAAACCTGATCGAAGAACCAAGGATTGAGGAGACATCTGACATGTCGATGCAATCGCATCTTGCGGAACTCGAAAAGAAGCATAAGGCCCTCGAACAACAAATTCACGATTGCCAAGCCCACCCCGCTGTCGACGATCTCCAGGTGGTGGAACTCAAACGCAAAAAGCTCCTGGTCAAGGACGAGATCGAAAGGCTGCGGCATAACGCGCCACACAGTCTCCATTAGCCCGACTGAAAACTCCAAGGGTGCGGCGCCCGGCGCGGGCGTGCGGCTATCCTGATAAGTTGAACCGCCGGCTCGCTGCCGACAGCGCCGGCGGTTTTGCTTTGGAGCGTTTTCAGGCGAAATGGAAACCGGTTCGCCGTCCGGAAACGCGACAGAACAAGAATCCAGGCGGTACCGCCATCGGCGTGGCGTGCCTTGCCGAGGACATTATTTGGGGTAAATTCGGCGGGCGATTTGAGGGGCCGTCATGACACGTCGCCAGACCGTATTGTTAGCGCTTGCCGGAGCCGCCGCGGCGGCTTTCGTGATGCTCGCCGACCATCCGGCGGTGGCGCTGACCCTTGAGAATTACAGCGGTGCGGGCAATGGGCCGGCCAATGGCTGGACCGACCTCAACTACAACGACCCGAACAAGAAGCCCTCCAAGGACGGCGACAAGCGCACCCTGGACACCGGCCCGCGCATTTTCTTCGGGCCGTCGGGCAGCGCCAACCAGAACTTCAGCCCGAGCCAGTACTTTCAGCCGAATTATCTGATGGGCAAGTAGCGGCTGGGTCGCTGCTTGATCGAGGAAATTAAAATTCCGTCATGGCCGGGCTTGTCCCGGCCATCCACGTTTTTGGGTGTTGCTAAGACGTGGATGCCCGGCATAAAGCCGGGCATGACGAGCGCGTGGCCGCGTTCGCGCTAACAATGCGCTACTTCTTCCGCGTCATGAACGCCATGAAGGCGGCCTGCGCCTCCTGCGACTTGAGGCGCAGCTTGAAGGCATCGGCTTCCTCGTCGATGCGCTTGACGATCTCGTCAACTGAGCCGCGCATCAAGCGCCGCGACATCAGCACGCCTTGCGCCGGCAAAGCTGCGATCTTTTGCGCCGCGGCCAGCGCCGTCGCGTCGGTTTCGGCCGGCTCGACCACGTCATTGACGATACCGGCTTCTCGGGCCTCCTGCGCATGCAGTGGCTGGCCCATCACTAATAGTGCGAAGGCGCGGGCGTGGCCCATCAGCCGCGGCGCCACCAGGCTTGAGGCCGCTTCCGGCACAAGGCCGAGCCCGACGAAAGGCGTGAGCAGGCGCACACTGGTGCCGGCGACAACATAGTCGCAATGCAGGAGCATGGTCGTACCGACGCCGACGGCGTTGCCGTTCACCGCCGCGACCACCGGCTTTTCGCAGCGGACCAGCGCATGGAGGAAATCGAGGATCGGCTGGCCGAGCCCGCCTGAACCCTGCGCCGCCTTCATGAAGTCGCCGATATCGTTACCGGCGCAGAACACGTCCGGCCCGCCAGCGATCATCAGGCAGCGGATATCGGCGTTGTGCGCGGTGCCGGCGATCGCTTCCGCCATCGCTTCGTACATCGGCAGCGTCAGCGCGTTCTTCTTGTCCAGCCGGTTCATGCGAATGACGCGAACCGGACCTTGGTCGGTGACGAGGATGTCGGACATGGGTTTCTCTCCCTTCCGCTCTTCATAGTCGCTGCGTTGGTAAAGTTCCACCGCGCATTCTTGGGCGGGGTGTTGCTCGAACGCAATTGCTTCGGACAAGTCCATCGGACAATATGGTCGCCGTACTGCCGAGCATGGGACAGCTCGGGCGAGTTGGGAATTCGGGGGCTTCGGTGAAAGTGGAAGTGAAGGCCGGCGCCTTTATCGCCGGCTTTTTTGTTGCTGGAATTTTGTCGTCGTCGGCTGCCGAGGCGCCAGCCTGGGATTGGACCGGCTTTTATGCCGGCACGCATATCGGTAACGCGGCCTCCGACAATCAGTGGAAGAGCGCTACCGGCACCGGCGCGGAATTTCCGGGCGCCTTCACCGCCGGCGGAATCGTGAACGGCTTCCAGGCCGGCTACAATCGCCAGTGGGGCCGCTGGGTCGTCGGCGTCGAAGCCGAGGCGACGCTCGCCGATATCGACGGCACGGCACGATGCGCCAACGGTATCTACCTTTGCGATAGCGCGATCGACGGCCTTGGCACGCTGGCACTGCGGGGCGGCTACACCTTCGGCCGACTTCTGGCCTACGGTAAGGCCGGCGGCGCGCTGCTGCATGAACATCTGAAGATGACGCCGACACCCGGCGCCGGCCAGACCGAAACGCTGGTCGGCAAGGCATGGCGCGGCGGCTGGATCGTGGGCGGCGGCCTCGAATATGCGCTGACGCCGTCGCTGTCGGCCAAGGTCGAGTATGACTTCCTCAAATTCACCGGCGACATTCCATTCAGCGGCAACGAAGGCAACAACATCGATGTTGGGCTTTCGCAGCAGATCCATCTGGTCAAGATCGGCTTGAACACCAAGCTCGGCGAGCGTTCGCCGTTCGAGCGCTCGCCCTGGGCGGGATCCGGCGTTGCGTCCTCTCATAACTGGACGGGCCTCTACGTCGGCGTCCATGCCGGTGGCGCATTCGGCACCACCGACTGGAATTCCGCCGACGGCGTCCTCAATGCCTTTTCGACGCAGACCTTCGCTGGCTCCGGCACCGCCGACGGATCGATCCTCGGCGGGCAGCTCGGCTACAATGCGCAGTTCGGTCCTTGGGTCGTCGGCGCCGAACTGGCGGCGAGCTGGGCTAATCTCGACGGCTATGCCAAGTGCGCAACCAGCGCGGCGACTGACAGCTACGTCTGTCACAGCCGGATGAACAGCCTGTACACGGCGACCGGACGGCTCGGCCTGACTTACGGCAATTTCCTGCTCTACGGCCTTGCCGGCGCCGCCTTTGGCACCGAAACGCACGACGCCTATCGCTCGAGCGGAACGCCCGAACTTTCGGGATCGAGCAAGCGCACCGGCTATGTGCTCGGTTCCGGCCTCGAATACGCCTTCACGCCCGCCTTCTCAGGCAAGGTTGAATACAACTTTGTGCAGTTCGGCGAGAAGACCGTCGCGCTATCCGGCGCCACCGGCACATCGAACGTCGCGATCGGCCAGGATATCCATCTCGTCAAGTTCGGTCTCAACTACAAGCTTGGCGAGGATGTTCGGGCCAGCCACTCCGCATCGCTGTTCTCCTCTTCGCCGATGGTATCGAGCGGCTGGGTGATGGAAGCGGGGTTGCGTTACTTCTATAGCAACGGCAAGTCGCAGCAGGACTTGTTCTCCAGCACCGTGCCCGGGCAGGTCAACTCGCGCCTGATTTACAGCGGTTTGCTCAGTCAGTCGGCCGAGGCCTTCGTCCGCCTCGATCACGACAGCCGCGTTTTCATCAAGGGCAATCTTGGCATCGGCTCGATCACAAGCGGAACGCTGTACGACGAGGACATGCCGCCGGACACCACGCCGTACTCCGACACGATCCACACGATCCGCGACTCGAGCATGCGCTACGGCAGTCTCGATCTCGGTTACAAACTTATCGATGGCGCCGCGGGCGATCTCGGTCCTTACGTCGGCTATCGTTATTTCTACCAGCGCGCCCGCGGCTTCGGCTGCGCCCAGGTGGCGCAAGGCAACATCTGCGATGCGGCCGGTGCGATACCGACGACCAACGCGGCGCTGACCGAGACGGAAACCTGGCGCGGCGTTGCCATCGGCGTGAACAGCCGCATGAATCTCGCGCCGCGCTGGAAGCTGGAAGTCGATGCCGCCTATCTGCCTTACCTCGACCGCGCCGGTGTCGACAATCACTGGGCGCGCGCCGACATCAACCCGGGCCCGGAGAATGGTAGCGGCTGGGGCGCGCAGATCGAGGCGCTGTTGTCTTATGCCGTGACGCCGCGTTTCAGCGTCGGCGTCGGCGGCCGCTACTGGTACTTTGCCACGCTCGACGGCTCGTCTCAGTTTCCACGGGGTGGCGCCGCGCCGCTCAAATACACCGCCGACCGCTACGGCGGCTTCCTGCAGGCCTCATACAAGATCGGCGGCACGGAAGCGCACGGCTTCGCGGCCGATGAGCGTGAGCCGCGCGTCGACTGGACCGGCTTCTATGCCGGCGGTCATCTTGGCGCGGGCGTCGGCAGGTTCGACTGGAGCGACCCTTATCCGACGCCGCCGACCGGTGATCGCGTGAAGATGGCCGGCGCGCTGGGAGGCGCGCAACTCGGCTACAACGCGCAGTTCGGCCAGTTCGTCGCCGGCGCGGAACTGTCGGGCTCGTTCGCGCGGCTTGAAGGCGCCGACACCTGCTTCGGTCTGCTGACGCCATCCAACAATGCCGGCTTCCAGTGCGAGAACACCGTGCTGCCGCTCGGCACGGTCACCGGCCGGCTCGGTTACGCTTTCGGCCGCAGCATGCTCTACGGCCGGGCGGGCGCCGCGGTGGCGCGCGTCAACTACACGCTCAATTCGGTGGCGGCCGGCGGCGCCATTGATGGCGAAACCGTGACCGACTGGGGCTGGACCGTGGGCGGCGGTCTCGAGCATTCGCTCAATGCGCGCTGGTCGGTGAACCTTGACTACAAGTATATCGACTTCGGTTCGCGCTCGGTGGCGTTCGATGTTCCGGCCGTCGCCGCCGCAGTGACGCCGAACACCATCAAATCGCACCAGCACCTGATGACGATGGGCGTCAACTATCACTTCACCCCGATGACGCGGTAAGGTGTCCCGGCGCGAAGTGTAGCGCAAGGAGATGTGCGATGCGGTTTTTGGCGGCGCTCGTGGCCCTGACGTCTCTTGTCGGCTGCGCCCAATACGATGAGACGCGGAGAGCGAACCTGGAGGCGGCCGCGCAGGAGCAGGTCGCCGCCCATGACGCGAATTGCCAGGCGTCCGGCCTCAAGCCCGGTTCGGCGGAGTACGACGATTGCCGCAAGCGCCTCGCTAACGAACAGGCCAACAAGGGCACGCGCGGCTACCAGCGCATGCTCAATGTGATGGAGAATGACAGAGGCGGGCGCCCGTTCGGGCAGTAGGGGGAAGCAAGGCCTCCCGCCTCATTTCCGGGGTGTAGAGATGAGATCGACTGACATTCGGCAAGATTTTTTGAAGACAGCAAAATTGCTGGAGCGTGTTTTTCGACGTCTTGAAGGAAAAATTCCTGCTCCAAAGCGGATGCCGTGGAAAGACGGATTTGTGTTTCGTTATTCAGAGAAGACTCCGCACCAAGCTATTATTCAGAAGCTTGCTCGTACTGTAAGCGGACTTTATGCGATTGTTGCTTTAATTGACCGGGGGCTATTTCAAGAGCAGGGCGTAATTCAAAGAGTGCTCGACGAAATCGAAGAAGATGTCTTGTTTCTCTCATTTGGCGTCATTCGTAACGAGATAACCGAGCGTCATAAGAAATATCTTGAATATTTTTACGCGGAAGAGTTTGAAGACCCGGAAGATATTTATGGGTCTCATTCTAGTCGAGGCATGATTCCACGGGCCAAAATACGTGCATATGTAAACTCGATTATTGGCGACGAGGAGTCACGCGGTAACGCCGCAGGAAAGATATTGGCTAAGGCCTATTCTGGATATGTTCATGCTGCGTCGCCGCAGATTATGGATATGTATGGTGGTCATCCGCCTGCCTACGATTTGAACGGAATGCTTGGCTATCTTAGGGTGGCGGGACAAGCTGAGGATGCCAAAAACTACTTCTTCCGTGGCTTGGCATCGTTTGCAATAGCTGCAAAAGCGTTTGACGATGAGGCGATATTTCAAGAGTTATATGAGGCGGCGTCGGTTTTCTGATCAGAATCATTTGGATTTCTACACCCCCTTCGTCATCTCTCGCAGCCTGAACTTTTGAATCTTCCCCGTGCTGGTCTTCGGGATTTCCGCGAAGACAAAATGGCGCGGCACCTTGTAGCCGGCAAGGTGCTTCTTGCACCACGCGGTGAGGTCCTCGACGCTGGCCGTCGCGCCGGGTTTGAGTTCGATAAAGGCGCAGGGCGTCTCGCCCCATTTGTCATCCTGCTTGGCGACCACCGCGACCGCCATCACCGCCGGATGCTTGTACAGCGCGTCCTCGACTTCGATCGATGAGATGTTCTCGCCGCCGGAGATGATGATGTCCTTACTGCGGTCCTTGAGCTGGATATAGCCATCGGGGTGCATGACGCCGAGATCGCCGGTGTGGAACCAGCCGCCTTCGAATGCGGCGTCGGTCGATTTGCGGTTCTTCAGATAGCCCTTCATCACCACATTGCCGCGCATCATCACTTCGCCCATGGTCGCGCCGTCGCGCGGCACCGGCTGCATGGTCTCCGGATCGAGGACGTCGAGCGCTTCCAGCGCGCCATAGCGCACGCCCTGGCGCGCCTTTTTCGCCGCCTGATCCGCGGCGGGCAGGGCGTCCCATTCGCTGTGCCAGTCGTTCACCACCGACGGCCCATAGCATTCGGTGAGGCCGTAGAGATGGGTGACATTGAAGCCGGCGTCCTTCATCGCCGCGAGCACCGCTTCGGGCGGCGGCGCCGCGGCGGTAAAGAACTCGACCACATGCGGCAGCGGTTTCTTCTCGGCCTCCGACGCGTTGAGCAAGGTCGCCATCACGATCGGCGCGCCGCACAGATGCGTCACTTTATAATTCGCGATGGCGTCATACATCGCCGCCGCGCGTACATAGCGCAGGCAGACATGGGTGCCGGCCACCACCGAGATCGACCACGGGAAGCACCAGCCATTGCAGTGGAACATCGGCAGCGTCCACAGATAGACCGGATGCTTGCCCATCGCGCAGGTGACGACATTGCCGACCGCGAGCAGATGCGCGCCGCGATGATGATAGACCACGCCCTTCGGGTCGCCGGTGGTGCCGCTCGTGTAGTTGAGCGTAATGGCGTCCCATTCGTCGTCGGGCATTGCCCATGCGAAATCCGGATCGCCCTGCGCAATGAAATCCTCGTACTCCATCTCGCCGAGCCGCTCGCCTCTATCGGAACCTTGGCCTGAATACTCCGGGTCGTCGTAATCGATGATCAGCGGCTTCACCTTAGCGAGGGCCAGCGCTTCCTTGACCGTCCTGGAATATTCGCGGTCGGTGATCAGCACCTTGGTTTCGGCGTGATCGAGCGAGAAGGCGATGATCGCCGCGTCGAGCCGCGTGTTCAGCGTGTTGAGCACGCCCTGGCACATCGGCACGCCGTAATGCGCCTCCAGCATGGCCGGCGTATTGGCGAGCATCACGCTGACTGTGTCGCCGCGCTTGATGCCGCGCTTCGCCAGCGCCGAGGCCAGCCGCCGCGAGCGCGCATAGAAGTCCGCATAGCTCCGCCGCAGCGCGCCATGAATGATGGCGGTGCGGTCCGGGAATACGCTGGCGGCGCGCTCGAGAAAACCGAGCGGGGTCAGCGGCTGATGATTGGCCGGGTTGCGGTCGAGATCGGTGTCGTAGGGCGTTTTCGCCATTGGTCGTTTCCCCTCAATGGCGGGAGGTTACGAGGCCGCCGTGCCGCAATCAAGGAAGCCACAACTCCACCACACCCTCGCGGGTGAGTTCCAGCGCCAGCACCAGCATGACCACCAGCATGATGCGGTAGAAGCGCTCCTGCGGCGTCACCTTGACCAGCCAGAAGCCGAGCCAGTTCGCCGCCATCGCCAGCGGCAGCAGCACCAGCGAGGTGCCGAGGCTCTTGGTCGAGAAATTGCCGAGCGCGAAATAGGGGACGACCTTGATGGCGTTGATCAGCGCGAAGGTGAAGGCCGTGGTGCCGACAAAGGTCATCTTCGCCAGCCGCATCCGCAGCGCATACATTTGATAAGGCGGGCTGCCGGCCTGGCAGATGGTCGAGGTGAAGCCCGACAGCGCGCCCCAGAACACGCCGGCGCCAATGCCCGGTCGCCCGGGCTCGCGCGGCACCCGCAGCATGCCGATAAGGGAATAGGCGACGAAGGCGATGGTGAAGCCGCCGATCAGGAGGCGCACCGCGGCGTCCGAGATATAGGACGCCAGCCACCAGGCAATGCCGATGCCGATCAGCGAGCCGGACACGAAGATGGCGACGATGCGCCCGCTCCAGTCCTTGCGATAGACCCACACCGCATTGGCGTCCTGCACCAGCATGATCGGCAGCAGGATGGCGGCGGCTTCCAGCGGCGGCATGATGATGGCCAGCATCGGCGTCGCCATTTGCCCCATGCCGGCAAAGCCGCCCTTCGACAGGCCGAGCGCGATTACCGCCGGTATCGCAAGCGCGTAGAAAAGGGGGTCGGTGATGACGGTCACGGCCGGCGTTTCTCTCCAACTTTTTCCCTACGCAATCAACCGGATATCCGCCAGCCTTGTTTCAGCATACCCGGCGGGACACAATGCACGGCAAAGAGGGGAAACTGCCATGGACGCTGCCACAAGCCGCTATCACCAGACCTATGCCCAGTGGCGCACCGATCCGGAGGGCTTCTGGCGCGAGGCCGCCGAGGCCATCGACTGGATCGAAAAGCCGAAGACCGTGTTCGACGGCGCGCAGGGCGTCTATGGCCGCTGGTTTCCCGATGGCGTCTGCAACACCTGCTACAACGCGCTCGACCGCCATGTCGAAGCCGGCCGCGGCCAGCAGGCGGCGCTGATCTACGATTCCCCG
Source organism: Pseudolabrys sp. FHR47 (assembly GCF_005153485.1). Classification (NCBI taxonomy): domain Bacteria; kingdom Pseudomonadati; phylum Pseudomonadota; class Alphaproteobacteria; order Hyphomicrobiales; family Xanthobacteraceae; genus Pseudolabrys; species Pseudolabrys sp. FHR47. The sequence goes on along the minus strand of NZ_CP039740.1, from coordinate 3,820,350 downwards.
GTCACCGGCCAGAAGATCACCTACACCTACGGCCGCATGCTGTCCGAGGTGCAGATTCTCGGTGCGATCCTCAACGATTTCGGCATCCGCAAGGGCGACACCGTCATCATCTACATGCCGATGGTGCCGGAGGCCGTGTTCGCCATGCTCGCCTGCGCGCGCATCGGCGCCGTGCATTCGGTGGTGTTCGGCGGCTTCGCGCCGAAGGAGCTCGCCACCCGCATCGACGATTCCAAGCCGAAGCTCATCCTGTCGGCGAGTTGCGGCATCGAGGGGCAGCGCGTCATCGCCTACAAACCCTTGCTGGATGAGGCGATCAACCTCTCAACGCACAAGCCCGACACCTGCATGATCCTGCAGCGCCCGCAATGCGAGGCGCGGCTCATCGAAGGCCGCGATCACGACTGGCGCAAGACCTGGGAGAACGCGGTCCATTACGCCAAGACCTCGGACTGTGTGCCGGTGAAGGCGACCGACCCGCTCTACATTCTCTACACCTCGGGCACGACCGGCATCCCGAAAGGCGTGGTGCGCGACAATGGCGGCCACATGGTCGCGCTGAAATGGTCGATGAAGAATCTCTACAACATCGATCCCGGCGAGGTGTGGTGGTGCGCCTCCGACATCGGCTGGGTGGTCGGCCATTCCTATATCGTTTACGGCCCGCTCCTGCACGGCGCGACCTCGGTGATGTACGAAGGCAAGCCGGTCGGCACCCCGGATGCCGGCGCGTTCTGGCGCGTCATCTCCGATCACAACGCCGTGGCGTTGTTCACGGCGCCGACCGCCTTCCGCGCCATCCGCAAGGAAGACCCGGACGCCAAGCTGCTCAAGCAATACGAGCTCAAGAAATTCCGCACCTTGTTCCTCGCCGGCGAGCGCGCCGATCCGCCGACCATCGAATGGGCGGAAGAGGTGCTCGGCGTGCCGGTGGTCGATCACTGGTGGCAGACCGAGACCGGCTGGTGCATCGCCGGCAATCCGGTCGGCCTCGGCCTTCTGCCGGTGAAGCACGGTTCGGCCTGCGTGCCGATGCCGGGTTATCAGGTCGATGTGGTGGATGAGGCCTGCCATCCGGTGCCGGCGGGCAAGATCGGCTCCATCGTCATCAAGCTGCCGATGCCGCCCGGCGCGTTTCCCACCTTGTGGCAGAACGACGAGCGCTTCCGGGAATCCTATCTCGCCGAGTTCCCCGGCTACTACAAAACGGCGGACGCCGGCTACAAGGACGACGACGGCTATGTCTTCGTCATGGGCCGCACCGACGATATCATCAATGTCGCCGGCCACCGGCTTTCGACCGGCGGCATGGAGGAAGTTCTGGCCTCGCACAAGGATGTCGCCGAATGCGCCGTGCTCGGCGTGCGCGACTCGTTGAAAGGCGAAGTGCCCTGCGGCTTCATCGTGCTCAAGGCCGGCGTCAACCGCGACCCGGCGACCATCGAGCAGGAGATCGTGCAGCTCGTGCGCGACAAGATCGGCCCGGTGGCGGCGTTCAAGCTGGTGGTCACCGTGCAGCGCCTGCCCAAGACGCGCTCAGGCAAAATCCTGCGCGGCACCATGAAGAAAATCGCCGACGGCGATCAGTGGACCATGCCCGCGACCATCGACGATCCGGCGATCCTCGGCGAGATCGGCGAGGCGTTGAAGGGGCACGGGGTGGGGACGTAGTTTTTTCCGAGCGTGCGGTGGAAGCGCGAGGTCGATATAAACTCGTCATGGCCGGGCTTGTCCCGGCCATCCACGTCTTGCTTAAATAAGGCATGTCTGGCGGCTGCGTCTATTTCATCACAAACAAGCCCCACGGCATTCTGTACGCCGGGGTGACCAGCGACATCGCCAAGCGCGTCTATGAGCATCGCCAAGGCGTCGTGAAAGGCTTCACCACGCGCTACGGCCTCAAGCGCCTCGTCTATTACGAGCGCTTCGACGATATCCGCGATGCCATCCAGCGCGAGAAGACGATCAAACACTGGCCCCGTGCGTGGAAGGTGCGGCTCATTCACGCGATGAACCCGGCGTGGGACGATCTGTACGATACGTTGATTTGAAGTCAGAAAGACGTGGATGGCCGGGACAAGCCCGGCCATGACGGGCGCGAGAGGCCAGCACGAAGCGTATTACTGAGGGAACGGAGCTTTGCCCGGCCATGACGGAATGGGGCGTGAGGCCAGGCACCAAAATCAAAAGCCCGGCGCGGTGGCCGGGCTTTTGTCATTTCGCTGGCTTCTCGTCTTGCCTGCCGTTGCGCTTCCTTGCGCTCGGCTTTCCAGAAGACCTGCTTCCACTCGCGCAAATGCTTGCGCCATTCCTTGATGGCGGTCAGTTGCCCTTTCCTGACGTGCGTCATGGAGCTAATCCTTTTCCCCGTCATGGCCGGGCTTGTCCCGGCCATCCACGTCTTGCTTAAATAAAGCATGTCAGGTGGCTGGGTCTATTTTATGACAAACAGGCCGAACGGCATTCTCTATGCCGGGGTGACCAGCGACCTTGCCAAGCGTGCCCATGAGCATCGAGAAGGTGTGGTGAGGGGTTTTACGAAGCGTTATGGCCTAAAGATGCTCGTCTACTGCGAGCGCTTCGACGATATCCGTGACGCCATCCAGCGCGAGAAAACGATCAAAGCATTGGCCGCGCGCGTGGAAGGTTCGGCTCATCCACGGGATGAACCCGGAGTGGAATGACCTGTACGACACGTTGATCTAAAGGCCGTAAAGGCGTGGATGGCCGGGACAAGCCCGGCCATGACGGCGAGGTAGTCGGGCCTACGGCCATACCGGTCCCGCCGCCTCCCGCCATTTGACATCCCGCCGTCCCATCGCGCAAAAGCGCGCAGCATTCCGCACCATCACATCTCATTCCAAAGGACTTCACCCATGGACATCGTCGTCAAGGATTCAAACGGCACGCAGCTCAATGAGGGCGATACCGTTACCGTCATCAAGGACTTGAAGCTGAAGGGTTCGTCCACCGTCATCAAGCGCGGCACCGTGATCAAGAACATTCGCTTCAACGGTAACGAGGACGAGATCGAAGGCCGCACCGACAAGGTGAAGGGCCTGGTGCTGCGCACCGAGTTTCTCCGCAAGTCCTGACAAAGTCCGGATGAGTCCGGGTGCGTCGGGGACGGGCCGCCGCTCGCGCGGCCAGCGCCTGGCCGCCTCGACGCGCGTCGCCTTAAAAAGACCATAATCCTATGAATTTATGGCTAGGCTGGTCCATCGAGGGGCGCTTCTAGAGGCGATCCTGAGGCGGGGCCGGCCGCGGCGCCCGCGGGCGTGGTTCGCAGCCACGCACTCGGGAGGCCTCGGGCAGCCGACCGGAGCCACTATGGGCTCCTGCCTTCAATGGCTAGTCGGCATGCCGGTGAAGGCGGGCGAAAGCCCGCTGGAGGTCTGCCCGCGCTCCGGAAAAGGGCGGTCCGATCGCTGGCCGGCATGTCGGAAGCGCGGCCCCGGGGACAGAAAAGCCGCGACGTGGAGCGCCGCGAGGCGCCCGCACGCTGTAAGGCGTGCGGCACGAAAGAAGACGGACGCGCCTTGCGGCGCTCCGCGCCCCTCGCCTGGTCGCGAGGGAAGAAGAGGAACTCCGGCGCCCCCGCGCCGTAAAGAACAGGGGCGATGTCGCGCGTCTGTCAAAGATCGCTGTTTGACAATCGAATCCAGGCCCGAACGCCGGTACGCAAACTGAAAACCAAACGGCCGGAGCTTTCGCCCCGGCCGTTTGTCATTCGGATGACGATGTAACGCGAACGACTACTCTCCGTCCTCGTCGCGCTCGGCCTTGCCGCCGATCTGCTTGAGCTTGGCGAACACGGCGGACACGTCCACGTCGCCGGACTTTTCCTTTTCCTCGGCCGCGGCGGCCGCGACTTCGGCTTCCTTGCGCGTCGTTTCGGCGGCCGGCAGCAAAGTTGCGCCGGATGCGGCGGGCAGCGGCTTTTCCTTGTTGGCGCGCGCGACTTCCATGTCGAGTTCGATCTGCGACGTCAGGCCCAAAGTCACCGGGTCCATCGGCGCGAGGTTGGCGGCGTTCCAGTGCGTGCGGTCGCGGATCGCGGCGATGGTCGTCTTGGTGGTGCCGACCAGGCGCATGATCTGCGCGTCCTTGAGTTCGGGGTGGTTGCGCACCAGCCACAGGATGGCGTTCGGGCGGTCCTGGCGGCGCGACACCGGCGTATAGCGCGGGCCCTTCTTGCCGCCGCTGGCGGTGCCGGTCAGCGGCACCTTGGGATCGACCAGCTTGAGCGAGGCCGACGGGTCGGCTTCGGCGGCGGCGATCTGCTCGCGGGTGAGCTGGCCGGTGGCGACCGGGTCGAGGCCCTTGATGCCCTGCGCCGAGTCGCCGTCGGCGATGGCTTTGACCTCGAGCGGGTGCAGTTTGCAGAATTCCGCGATCTGGTCGAACGACAGCGCGGTATTGTCCAGGAGCCACACGGCGGTGGCTTTGGGCATCAGGGGGGCTGCGCTGGCCATTAGGCAAATCTCCTCAAGCGCTCCGCCCGCAAATTCTTACGGGCCGGAACAAAAGATCATCGGCGATGATCGGGAAGTGGCCGGAATATAGGGGCATGGCGGGAAAGGCGCAACCGTTCCGGCTTGACAGGAATGGCCGGCCAACCCCATGTCGGGTGGGCGAACCGGCGGTAAATGCCGGTGTTTTTCGAGGTTTCGATGGCGCTTGAGGGCAGAACGGACGGGATCGCGGGCGCCGCCAAGCCGCCCTTGAAGGTCCTGTTGTGTTCCCCGCGCGGCTTCTGCGCAGGCGTCGTCCGGGCCATCGATTCGGTCGAGCAGGCGCTGAAAATCTACGGGCCGCCGGTCTATGTCCGGCACGAGATCGTCCACAACCGCTATGTGGTCGAGAGCCTGCGCGCCAAGGGTGCCATTTTCGTCGAGGAACTCGCCGAAGTGCCGGAAGGCACCAGGGCGCCGGTGATCTTCTCCGCCCACGGCGTGCCGAAATCGGTGCCGGACGAGGCGGCGGGGCGCAACCTGTTCGCGCTCGACGCCACCTGCCCCCTGGTCACCAAGGTGCACCGCGAGGCCGAGATCCACTTCCGCCGCGGCCGCGAGATCGTGCTGATCGGCCATGCCGGCCACCCCGAGGTGATCGGCACCATGGGCCAGCTCCCCCCCGGCGCCGTGTCGCTCATCGAAACGCTCGACGACGCCGACCGCTTTACACCGCGCGATGCCGCTGCGCTCGCTTATGTGACGCAGACGACCTTGTCTGTGCAGGACACCGCCGCGATCGTCGAGCGGCTCAAGCAGCGCTTCCCCGCCATTGTCGGCCCGCACAAGGAAGACATCTGCTACGCCACCACTAACCGGCAGGAAGCGGTGCAGCGCGTCGCGCCCATCGTCGATGCCATGATCGTGGTCGGCGCGCCGAACTCATCGAACTCGCAGCGCCTGCGCGAAGTCGCCGAGCGTGCCGGCTGCGCCCATGCCGCTTTGGTGCAGCGCGCCGCCGATATCGACTGGAACGCCTTCGGTAACATCGCGCGGCTTGGCATCACCGCCGGCGCTTCGGCGCCGGAAATCCTGGTCGAGGAAATCATCGACGCCTTCGCCGGGCGCTATGACGTCAGCGTCGAAACCGTTTCCGCGGCCGAGGAGGGCGTGTTCTTCCCGCTGCCGCGTGCGCTGCGCGAAAACCAGGCGGCGGAGTAGGCGCGCATGGCCGTCTACACCGACGTCTCCACCGACGATCTTGCACGCTTTCTCGCCCGCTACGACATCGGCGACCTGCTCTCGTATAAGGGCATCGCCGAAGGCGTTGAGAATTCGAACTTCCTTGTTCACACGAGCAAGGGCTATTTTATCCTCACGCTTTACGAGAAGCGCGTGGCGGAAGAGGATCTGCCGTTTTTCATCGGCCTCATGGAGCATCTAGCCGCGCGCGGGCTCAATTGTCCGCAGCCGGTGAAGACAAAGGATGGTAGCGCGCTCGGCGTGCTGGCCGGACGGCCGGCGGCGATCGTTACTTTCCTTGACGGTCTGTGGATCAGAAAGCCGGGCGTCGGCCATTGCGCGGCGGTTGGCGAGGCGTTGGCAAAGCTGCATCTTGCCGGCAGCGATTTCGCGATGAAGCGCATCAATGCGTTGTCGGTGGATAGCTGGCGGCCCTTACTCAATCGCGCGAGGGCCCGCGGCGACGAGGTGCGGCCGGGGCTGTGTGCTGAGGTCGCGCGGGAACTCGACGTACTGGAGAAATCCTGGCCGCGCGACCTGCCACAAGGCGTCATTCACGCCGACCTGTTTCCGGACAATGTGTTCTTTCTCGGGGACCAACTGTCGGGCCTGATCGACTTCTATTTCGCTTGCACCGATACGCTCGCTTACGACATCGCGATTTGTCTGAACTGCTGGTGCTTCGAGCCGGATCATTCGTTCAACGTCACCAAGGGCCGCGCGCTCTTGAAGGCCTATCAGGCGGTGCGGCCGCTCTCGAAAGCCGAATGTGACGCGTTGCCGATGCTGGCACGCGGCGCCGCGACACGCTTCCTGCTCACACGGCTGGTCGACTGGCTCGCGGTGCCCGAAGGCGCGCTGGTCAAGCCGAAAGACCCGCTCGAATATTTCCGCAAGCTGCGCTTCCACCAGTCGGTGACGAGTGCGGGTGATTACGGTCTCAACTAATGTCGGATCAGCGCGTCACCATCTATACCGACGGCGCCTGCTCGGGAAATCCCGGGCCGGGTGGCTGGGGTGCGATCCTCACTCTGGGTGAGACGCGCAAGGAAATCTTCGGCGGCGAGGCGCACACTACCAACAACCGCATGGAGTTGATGGCGGCGATCTCGGCGCTGGAGGCGTTGAAGCGGCCCTGCACGGTCGACCTGCACACCGACAGCCAGTATCTACGCAACGGCATCATGTCGTGGATTCACGGTTGGAAGCGCAACGGCTGGAAGACCGCCGACAAGAAGCCGGTGAAAAATGTCGATCTGTGGCAGCGCCTCGACGACGCGCTCAAGCCGCACAATGTGCATTGGCACTGGGTCAAGGGCCATGCCGGCCATCCGATGAACGAGCGCGCCGACGAACTGGCGCGCGAGGGCATCGTCGCCGCCCGCGCCGGCGCGAAGGGTGCGATGAGCAAGGCGTAAGGCACGGCGCTCGGCCCTTTTCTCTCACCACTTTTGTGCTGTCATTTTCTCATCTGATTCGTTTTTGATGAGAGTTCCCATGCCCTGGTTCCGCAATCACTATGTCTGCGTCGTCTGCGAAGGCCACTGGCTCGCCGAGGCGGCCGAGGCTTTGGATGCGGATTGCCCGCACTGCCGGGCCTATGATGTCGTGCCGTATCGCAGCGATGACCTGACGCGCATCAAGGTCAGCGCGCCGGCGGCCAAAGTGCGGGTCAAGGTGAAGTCGAAGGTCAAGTCCAAAGCGGCCTAGGCCGTCTCGAACTGCAGCTTCGCCAGACGCGCGTAAAGGCCGCCGCTCGCTGAGAGCTGCGCGTGGGTGCCTTCCTCGACGATGCGCCCTTTGTCGATCACCAGAATGCGGTCGCAGGACAGCACGGTCGCGAGGCGATGTGCGATGACGATGGAGGTACGCTGCTGCATCAGTTGCGTCAGCGCCTGCTGCACCAAAGTCTCGCTTTCAGCATCGAGCGATGAGGTGGCCTCATCGAGTAGCAACAGCGGCGCATCGCGCAGAATGGCGCGGGCGATGGCGATGCGCTGACGCTGACCACCGGACAAAGTGATGCCACGCTCGCCGAGGATGGTGTCGTAGCCTTGCGGCAGGCGATCGATGAATTCGGTGGCGTGCGCCGCTTCCGCCGCGCGTTTCACCGCGTCGTCGCTGGCGTCCGGATGGCCGAAGCGGATGTTGTCGGCAACGCTTGAGGCAAACACCACCGTATCCTGCGGCACCAGCGCGATACGCTGGCGCAGTTCCGCCGGATCGGCCGTGGGCAGGTCGATGCCGTCGAAGCGCACATGTCCGCTCGCCGGATCGTAGAAACGCAGGATGAGATGGAAGATTGTGCTCTTGCCGGCGCCGGATGGGCCGACCAGCGCCAGGCGTTCGCCCGGCTTCACCGCGAATGACAATCCGTCGAGCACGAAAGCATTGGGCCGTGTCGGATAGGCGAAGCGCACATCGTCGAAGGAAACCGCACCGCGCGCCGGTACGGGCATGGTGACGGGATTGGCCGGCGCCTTGATTTCGGGCTCGACGTCGAGGATTTCGAACAGCCGTTCGGCCGCGCCGGAGGCTTGCGAAATTTCGCCCCACACTTGAGACAATTCGCCAAGCCCGCCGGCGGCGAACACGGCGTACAGCACGAACTGGCCGAGCCGGCCCGGCGTGATGTCGCCGGCCAGAACGTCCTGCGCGCCGACCCAAAGCACCAGCACGACGCTGGAGAAGACCAGGAAGATGGCGATGGCGGTCAGCACCGAGCGCGCGCGCGTCGCGCCGCGCGCGGCGACGTAGGCATCTTCGACCGCGCCCGAGAAGCGCCGCTTGGCCATCGTCTCGTTGGTGAAGGCCTGCAGCGTGCGCACGGCGCCGATCAGTTCGCCGGCATAGCTCGAGGCTTCGGCCAGCGTGTCCTGCGCGGCGCGGCTCTTCTTGCGTACCGCGCGGCCATAGCCGACCAGCGGCAGAACAATGATCGGAATGACGCCGAGCACGAACAGCGACAGCCGCGGCGAGGTCACGACCATCATGGTCGCGCCGCCGAAGAACAGCACGAGGTTGCGTAGCGCGATCGATACCGAAGCGCCGACCGCGGATTTGATCTGCGTGGTGTCGGCAGTGAGCCGCGAAATCATCTCGCCGGTCTTGGCGGTGTCAAAGAAGCCGGGCGAAAGGCGGGTGAGATGGCCGAACACGTCGGCGCGCAGGTCGGTGACGATGCGCTCGCCGAGCGTGGTGACGAGGTAGTAGCGCAACGCGCTCGAGGTCGCGAGCACGGCGACCACGGCGATCAGGACGCTGAAGTAGGAGTTAATGAGTTCGGCCGCCTGCGCGGAGAAGCCGAAGTCGATCATGCGGCGGACCGCGACCGGCACGACAAGTGTGGTCAGGGCGGCGATGATCAGCGCGATCAGGGCGGCGAGGGCGCGGCCGCGATAGCGAAGGACGTAAGGCGCCAGCCGTTTGAGCGGTTTGACATTGACCCGGCGGCTGGCCGCGGGCGCGCCCGGCTGCGGCGTTCCCAGACCCCGGCCCTCACTGGCAAAACTCATGCGACGCGCCGCCTTTTTATTGAGAAAACGCCTCGCTGGGCGTCAAAAGAGGGTCCCATTAGGCCGGACCATGCCCCGGAGCCTTGTCTTGGGTCAATTCCGGCCGCTTGCCGCAGCCGGCTTCGTCATGTATAGACCCGGCCAAATCCAAGCAATTCGACGAATTTTCGGGTCGCCCGACCGGCCCGACCCTAGCTCGATGGAACCATAGCGATGAAGGCCGAAATTCACCCCGACTACCACACCATCAAGATCGTGATGACGGATGGCAGCGAGTTCACCACCCGCTCCACCTGGGGCAAGGAAGGGGACACGATGAACCTCGATATCGATCCCAAGTCGCACCCCGCCTGGACCGGTGGCCAGCAGCAGATCATGGATCGCGGCGGCCGCGTCTCGCGTTTCCAGAAGAAGTTCTCGGGCTTCCTCAAGGAAGACAAGAAGTAAGCGATTTCCGCTTTGCGGAATTGAAAAACCCCGGGGCCAGGCCCCGGGTTTTTTTTGGCGTGCTCGTCATGGCCGGGCAAAGGCGTTCGAAGAACGCCGTTCTTCGAACGGCTATGTCCCGGCCATCCACGTCTTGCTTACCGCCTAAGACGTGGATGCCCGGCACAAGGCCGGGCGTGACGGAGTCTGACTTTTGCGATCCTACTGCGCGCGCTGTGTCTTACGCGCTCTCGCGGCCGAAAGCGGCCTTGAGCAGCCCAAGCTGATGCTCGACCGGATTGATTGACGGTGCTTGCTCGGCCGGCACGGTGTGAATGGTCTGGTCGAGGCGGCGCACCTGCATGCGCAGCTTCTGCGCGCGGTCGATAAGATCGCGCAGCTGCTGCGGCAGGATCTCGACATTGTTCGGATCGTGATTGTCGAGCGCCGACAGCTTGACCTTGGTCTTTTCCTGATTGGCTTGGGCGAGTGACATCTCGCCTTCCTTCACCGCGCGATGCAGCAGCAGCCACGACGCGATCTGCATCAGGCGTGTGGTGAGCCGCATGCTCTCGGTGGCGTAAGCCAGCGCCGCCGCGCGGCCAAGCTGTTTGGATTCGGCGCGGCCCGGACCATCGAGATAGGTCGCGGTTTCCTCGACCAGCGCCATACCGTTGCGGAACAGTTCGGAGAAGGCTTGGGAGTTTGCCAGCCGCTCGCCAAAGGGCACTGGCTCATGCGGGTTAACCATGCTGTGCTCGGACATACGCTACGCCTCACCAAAACTCTGAACGCGCCGCTTGTATTTCTTGTTGCGTGCGCTTTGCCGTTGCCGGATCCGTGTCGAAAGGTCAGCCCGGCACGGCATCGTTCACGATTGAGTAAGGATGCGCGCGGCCGGCCGTTCTGTCCATATCCTCGGCTGGCAAAGCTTGCGACATAGTTGCTGCGGCTTCGGAAACCACAGCCCACATCGGACCTTTGCCTCAAAACGGCACAGCGGGCGCGAACAAATATAAAACAACTTCAAAAAAAGGAGCCGCCGTTGCCGGCGGCTCAAGTTAGATAACAGGGAGGCGTCAAACAGAGTGGACAGGAGCCACTCAAAGTCCATGAAGATGGACGGATACTAGTAATAGGCAGGAAAGCTTAATGCCGCGTTAAGTTGTGAATTGCACAGCGAGTTAATAATTCTATCCCGCGCAAAATTACCTCTCGCCGTTAACCATGTTAACGCTTGAAGAACTGATCGGCGGCGGCGCGCTTGGCGTGCTTCTGCGTTTTGTCGGTCTCGAGCCGTTTTATTTCTTCCTGAAGCAGGCCGATCCGCGCCGTGATCTCGTCGACCGAGAGCAGGCTGAGATCCTGTCCGATCTCGTGGGCGATCTTCTTTTTCGGCCGGTCGTCGTCAAAAACTGCCATGATTGTCGTCCTCTGCGAGCGGTGAAAATACCTTCCGTGGTGCGGGTTGTCACATCGCGGGGCGCTGCCTAAACAAGGGCCGACCCCGTCACGAAAGGCCTACGCCATGTCCGCGCTGCCCGCCCGCATCACCGTCATCGGTATCAAGGAACCTGGGGGCCCGGAGGTGCTGGTTCCGGAACAGCGCGACATGCCGGAATTGGCCGCCGACGAGGTGCTGATCAGGGTCGCGGCCGCCGGCGTCAACCGCCCGGACGTCATGCAGCGCAAAGGTCTGTACCCACCACCGCCAGGGGCGCCTGATATCCCGGGCCTCGAGGTCGCCGGCGAACTCGCCGCGGTCGGTTCGGCAGTCAAGCGCTGGAAGGAGGGCGACCGCGTCATGGCGCTGGTGGTCGGCGGTGGCTACGCCGAATACTGCAAGGCGCATGTCACGCACATCCTGGCCGTGAGCGGATTGCCGATGGTGGAAGCCGCCGCCGTGCCGGAGACCTTCTTCACCGTCTGGTACAATGTGTTCGAGCGCGGCGCGCTGAAGCAGGGCGAGACGTTGCTGGTGCATGGCGGCTCGTCCGGCATCGGCACCACCGCGATCCAACTCGCCAAGCATTTTGGCGCCAAGGTGATCGTCACCGCCGGCTCCGACGACAAGTGCGACGCCTGCCTCAAGCTGGGTGCTGATGTTGCCATCAACTACAAGACCCAGGACTTTGTCGCCGAAGTGAAGAAGGCGACCGATAAGAAGGGCGCGGAGGTCATCCTCGACATGGTCGGCGGCGACTACATCGAACGCAATTACGAGGCGGCCGCCGTCGAGGGCCGCATCGTGCAGATCGCGTTCCAGGGCTCGCCGAAGGCAACCGTCGATTTCCGCCGTATCATGCTCAAGCGCCTGCATCACACCGGCTCGACGCTGCGCTCGCGCTCGGTCGCCGACAAGGGCGCCATCCGCGATGCCATCGAGAGCCACGTCCTGCCGCTGATCGCTGCGGGCAAGGTCAAACCGGTCGTCTACAAGACTTTCCCGCTCAAAGAGGCGTCCGCGGCACACGCCTTGATGGAATCCAGCGCCCATATCGGCAAGATCGTGCTGACGGTGTGAGGCCGGGTTCAGAAAGCCCAAGAAAAAGACGGGAATGGTCGCCTAACTCACGAAAATACCGTATGTTTTCGCGTTAAGCCTATTCGCTGCCACATTCTGGGGGCATCGGTAAATGCTTGCCGGAGGGGCTGCTGGCCCGCTACTCATCTATGGGGGCGTCCAGCGGGATTTCGTCTGGCCGACAAACGGGTTCGGGTATTGAAAGCTGCTGTGCACGGACTGTTGAGTGCGCTTGTCCTCGCCGCAGCATTGGTGGCGAGCGTTGCTGCGCATGCCGTCGAAGCCGTCAATGTCCGCCTCGACACGCCGGCGATCGACCTGACCGCTGCGACCCAGCGCCAACGCACCGAGAACGACCGCATCCAGGTTTCCACCGCGCCTGGCGCCGATGGCATCGTCCGCCGCATCGAGGTCCGTGCGCGCGAGGCCAGCAACAACTGGGCGGTGTTCGCGCTCACCAATAATTCGGACGAGCAGATCGACCGGCTTATCGTCGTGCCGCACTACCGCATGGTCGGCTCCGGCCTGATCTGGCCCGATCTCGGCCTGTCGCGGATCGTGGGCATCACGCCATCTTCCGGCGACCGGCCGGTCCGGCAGGAGAGCAACGCCGCCGACATCTTCCGCGTCACGCTCGATCCCGGCACCGTCATCACATTCGTTGCCGAGCTGCGCACCAATAACCTGCCGCAGATCTATCTGTGGGAGCCGGACGCCTATAAGGACAAGGTCAACTCCTTCACGCTCTATCAGGGCATCGTCATCGGCATTGCCGGTCTGCTGGCGCTGTTCCTCACCATCCTGTTCGTGGTGAAGGGCTCGGTGATGTTCCCGGCCGCCGCCGCGCTCGGCTGGGCGGTGCTGATCTATATCGGCATCGATTTCGGTTTCTGGGGCAAGGTGTTCGACATGTCGGCCGGCGCCGAGCGCGTCTGGCGTGCTTCCGGCGAGGCGATCCTGTCGGCGACCTTGCTGGTGTTCCTGTTCGCTTACCTCAATCTCTCGCGCTGGCACGTGCGCTATGCGCACATCACCATCGCCTGGCTGGCGGCACTGGCCGCGCTGGTCGCGGTCGCGGTGTTCGATCCGGCGGTCGCCTCCGGCATCGCGCGCATTTCGCTGGCGCTCATTGCCGTCTTCGGCTTGGCGCTTGTGATCTATCTGTCGACCCACGGCTTCGACCGCGCCGTGCTGCTGATCCCGACCTGGATATTGCTGGTGGTGTGGACCTTTGCCGCGGGCCTCGCCGTAACCGCCATGGTGCAGAACGACATTGTAGGCCCAGCGCTGCTCGGTGGCCTTGTGCTCATTGTCATGCTCATCGGGTTCACGGTGATGCAGCACGCTTTCGCCGGCGGCATCACCCACGGCATCGTCTCTGATGTCGAACGCCGCGCGCTGGCGTTGACCGGCGCCGGCGACATGATCTGGGACTGGGACGTCTCGGGCGACAAGGTGTTCACCAGCCCGGAGACCGAACACACGCTCGGCCTTAAGCGCGGCGCGCTCGAAGGTCCGGCGGCGAGCTGGCTCGAGTTCCTGCATTCGCTCGACCGCGACCGTTTCCGTGCCTCGCTCGACAGCGTGCTCGAGCAGCGCCGCGGCCGCCTGACGCAGGATTTCCGGCTGCGCGCAGCCGACGGGCACTATGTGTGGTTTACGCTGAAGGCGCGGCCGGTGGTCGGCTCCGATGGCGAAGTGGTGCGCGTGGTCGGCACGCTCACAGATGTCACCGATTTCAAGAATGCCGAAGAGCGCCTGCTGTTCGATGCCGTTCATGACAATCTCACCGGTCTGCCGAACCGCGAACTGTTCATCGACCGCATGGAAGCAGCCTTCGCCTTTGCGCGCTCGGACAGCAATATCCGCCCCTCGGTCATGGTGGTCGACCTCGACCGTTTCAAACAGGTCAATGACTCGGTCGGCATCGCAGTCGGCGATTCCATTTTGCTGACGATTGCGCGCCGGCTCGGTCGCGCGCTCAAGCCGCAGGATACTTTGGCCCGTCTGTCGGGCGATCAGTTCGCCATCATTCTGCTGTCGGAGAAGGAGCCGGCCCGCATCGTCTCCTTCGCCGAAACACTGCGCCGCGCGCTGCGCGCGCCGATCGCATTCAATGATCGTGAAATCTTCCTCACGGCGTCGATCGGCCTGGCGCTGGCCGAAGGCGTGCCGCATCGTACCGAGGAAGTGCTGAAGGATGCCGAACTGGCGATGTACTACGCCAAGCGCATCGGCGGCGACCGCATCGAAATCTTCAAGCCGGCGATGCGCGCGCGCAAGACCGATCGGCTGACAATGGAATCTGAACTGCGCCGTGCCATCGAGCGGCAGGAAATCAAGGTGCTGTTCCAGCCGATCGTGCGGCTGGAAGATCGCGCCATCGCCGGTTTTGAAGCGCTGGCGCGCTGGGATCACCCGAAGATGGGCCGCCTGTCGCCGAGCGAATTCATTTCCATCGCCGAGGAAATCGGCCTGATCGTCGACCTCGGCCTGTTCGTACTCGATCACACCGCCAAGCAGCTCTCGCGCTGGCAGTCTGAGCTACCCCGCGGCCACGAGCCAGTGTTCGCGTCCGTCAACGTGTCGTCGCGGCAATTGCTGCGCCACGACCTCATTCAGGATCTGCGCGGCGTCTTGTCGCGAACGCCGCTGACGCGTGGCACGCTGAAACTCGAGATCACCGAGAGCCTGGTGATGGAGAATCCCGAACACGCCGCGCAGATGCTCACCCGCATCAAGGAACTCGGAGCCGGCCTGTCGCTCGACGATTTCGGCACCGGCCATTCGTCGCTGGCTTATCTGCAGCGCTTTCCGTTCGATACCATCAAGATCGATCAGTCCTTCGTCCGCACCACGTCACGCGGCACGCGCCCGGTGATCCTGCGCTCCATCATCGCGCTGGCGCACGATCTCGGCATGGAGGTCGTGGCGGAAGGCGCCGAGACCGACAGCGATGCGGTCGAACTCTACCAGATGGGCTGCGAATACGCACAGGGCTTCGCCTTCGGCGAGCCGATGACCTCGGACGAGGCGCTGGCGCTGTTGATCGAGAAGCCGGCGCGGCCGCGCACGCTCAAGATCGCTTCGGAATAACAGATCAGGCGTGGCCGGCTTCGTTCGACAGGAAGCTGAGGTCGATACCGATCTTGCGCAGCGCCTTGGTGTATTTGGCGGCCGTGTCCTTGCCGAAGATGAGTTCGCTGTCGGCGGCGCAATGCAGCCAGCCGTTCTGCTGGATCTCCTGCTCGAGCTGGCCCGGCGCCCAGCCGGCATAGCCAAGCGCGAGGATCGCGCTGGCCGGCCCCTGGCCGTGCGCGATCGCCTTGAGGATGTCGAGCGTCGCGGTGAGGCAGACGCCGTCGTCGATCGGCAGCGTTGAATTCTCGATAAAGAAATCGGCCGAGTGCAGCACGAAGCCGCGGCCGGTTTCGACCGGTCCGCCCTTGAGCACCTTCACGTCGCCGGCTTCGACCGGGAGCTGGATGCGCTCGTTGGCCGGAATGACCTCAAGCTGCACCAGAAGATCAGGAAACTTGATGCTGGTGGCCGGCTGGTTGACGATGATGCCCATCGCCCCTTCGCTGGAATGCGCGCAGACATAAATGACGGCGCGCGAGAAGCGCTCGTCCGTCATGGTCGGCATGGCGATCAGCATCTGGCCATCAAGATAGCCACGCCCGACAGGCGCGGCCGACGCCGTGGAGCGGCGCGAGGCCTTCGCTTTCGGTGCGGTCTTGGTGGGGCGGGGCGCTGGCATCGTCAAAGGTTATCCGATCGGCGAGGCTTTGCAAACGAACGCGCCGCTCGCCGTGCGACCGCGTGACATTCAAATCTGTGCGTTAATTGTGGCAAAATGGCCGCCGCGCCGCTGCCTGGAAAATGCTCACGACTGCTCACAATGAATTCAATGGTGCGGATTGGATGCCACGATTAGACGTATTCGGATGAACATCCGTTACCTCCTTACGATGGGCGCTGCCGCGACCGCGCTCGCGGTCCTGCCGCATCTGGCGCGGGCCGCCGATGCCTCCGCCTGGAGCCAGGACATTAAATCCGCGGTGCGGCTGATCGCCGGCGCCAATGACCAGGCTGCGAACAAAGGCGCCGCGCTGCGCGCCGGCATCGAGATCAAGCTGCAGCCAGGCTGGCATACCTACTGGCGCTATCCCGGCGACTCCGGCGTGCCGCCGCGCTTCTCCTTCGCCGGCTCCGAGAACATCAAGGCGGCGACGGTACGCTTTCCCGCGCCGGTGCTGTTCGCCGATGGCGGCGGCCAGTCGATTGGCTACAGCGACAGCGTGATCTTTCCCGTCACCATCGTGCCGAAGGATCCGGCCAAGCCGGTGATCGCGCGGCTCAAGATCGAATATGCGGTGTGCGAGAAATTGTGCGTGCCCGCCGAGGGCAAGGCCGAGCTGCCGATGAGCGCCGCGCCGAGCACGCAGGATGCCGCGCTCAAGGGCGCCGAAGCGCGCCTGCCGAAGAAGGTCGAGGCCGCGACGCTCGGGCTGTCGCTGCGCCGGGTCAACGATGCCGCCAAGCCGCTGGTCGCGGTCGATCTCAAGGCGGGCGGCGATGCTCCGATGCAGATCTTCGCCGAAGGGCCGTCGCCGGAATGGGCCTTGCCCATCCCCAAGCCGGCGCAGGGCGCGCCGGCCGGGCGCCGCCATTTCGGCTTCGAACTCGACGGCCTGCCGCCGGGCGCCGACCCGAAGAAGCCCTACGATCTCACCTTCACGGTGGTCGAGGGCGACCGCGCCTATGAAGTGACGGCGCGGCTCGACTGACGGGCCTCGACTCATTCCAAAGGGCAGCCTAGTTTCCCGCCCGGTATCGCAATCCGCCAAAGAGCCAAGGACGAGAGGAAAACCATGACGATCAAGGTCGGTGACAAGCTGCCCGCTGCGACGTTTCGCGTGATGACGAGCGAAGGCCCCAAGCCGAAGACCACCGACGAGGTGTTCAAGGGCAAGAAGGTGGCGCTGTTCGCCGTGCCCGGCGCGTTCACGCCGACCTGCTCGAACCTGCACATGCCGAGCTTCCTCAACAACCTCCCCAACTTCAAGGCCAAGGGCGCCGAGGTCGCGGTGGTGTCGGTCAACGATCCCTTCGTGATGAAGGCCTGGGCCGAGAAGTCCGGCGGCGACGGCAAGATCGAGTTTCTCGCCGATGGCAGCGCCGAATTCACCAAGGCGATCGGCATGGAGTTCGACGGCGCCATGCCGGTGCTCGGCCTGCGCTCCAAGCGTTATTCGATGCTGGTCGAGGACGGCACCGTGAAGGCGCTCAATGTCGAGGACGCGCCCGGCAAGTGCGAGCTGACCAGCGGCGACGCGCTGCTGAAGCAGATGTGAGGCGAGGGGACTTTCTCGTTTCACTGTCGCTCGCTCTCCTGTGATGGTTTGCGCGCTTCTTCCCTCTCCCCTTGCGGGAGAGGGTGCCTGAGCGAAGCGAAGGCGGGTGAGGGGTCAGAGCGTCCGTTTAGCACCGACCCCTCACCCGGCTCGCCCTTCGGGCTCGCCACCCTCTCCCTCAAGGGGAGAGGGGAAGGAAGAAAGCAGGCGCGCGTCATCGCCCGCATTGTTTGGTCGGCCCCGGGCAGGCCGCATTCCCATGTCGCATTTCCAGCGTCCTCTGAAGTGCGAGGGCGCGCGGAACGCCGGGGCTCGAACAGCCCCGCAGCTCTGTGCACGGTGTTTTAGAAAGTGCACAGACGTCGTCACCACGGAATTGCCGAGCCTTTGGCGTTCCGCGCGCGGTGTTTATAGGTTTGCTCCGCATGGCCCCCGGTGGACTCACGACCTTTCAGGCGGGCCCTTCTTACGTCGGGGCAGCCTATCCACCGCTGTGGGATTTCTTCAGGACGTAAGGCAACCTCCCGTCACCCCACGCCCAGTTACACTCCCCGTTGCGCGCGGTTTAGCGCGCCAGGACCGATGCGGCTTGGACCGCCGGGAGGGGAAACTGCGCCGCATCTCCGACGCCCCAACCCGGCCACCGCTCCCCGCCCCAGCATCTGGAGACGCTGATCAGACACCCCTCGCTAACCGGGGCGGGATGGATGGGAATATAGGGCTAGTTCCGAGGTGAAGTCAATAGTCCTATGATAATATTCTTTGGCGCGGCGGCGGGGTGGCTGTTCCCGGACCGATGTGCCAGCCTGACCGCGGCCCGGAATAATCGGGCGACGCCGGTGTTGACCGGAAGGCACCGCGTAATGACGCCGATGCCGCGACCACGACAACAAACGTCAACAAGGAGGATGCACATGTTACGGGTGATCGTTACCGTTCTCGCGCTGTCGTTCAGCGCCGGCTCGGCCTTCGCGTTTCATTGCCCCGCCGACATGGCCAAGATCGACGCCGCCATGAAGACCGCCAAGCTCTCGGCCGCCGATAAGACCAAGGTCGAAGGCTATCGCAAGGACGGCGAGGCGCTGCACAAGGCCGGCAAGCACCAGGAGTCGGTCGATACGTTGGCCAAGGCGATGGCCATCCTCAACATCAAGTAAGCGGCGCGACGGACGCCCTTGAAAACCGGTCTCGGGTTAGTCCCGGGATCGGTGTTTGGGTCGTGTTGTTCGACGATGGCTTGAGGGCTGTCATGGCCGGGCATAGGCCGTCGAAGACAGGCGTGAACGCCCTTATGTCCCGGCCATCCACGTCTTTACGGCATGGTCTGGCCCGCCGCCGGCCTAGAACGCATCCCTGAACAGCAGCCACAGCGGCAGCCACACGGCGATGCCGATCGCCGCGCCGAGCAGGGCGCCGGCGACGCGCCGCGCGCGCCAGGCCAGCGCGCCGATGACGCCGCCGGCCACGAGCCCCGGCGCGGCGATCATCAGCGCGATGAGCGCGAGGTCGAGGGGAGAGAAGATGCCGCCGATGTCGGACATGGGGGACCCGTCACGTCCGGCCTGGTGCCGAGCATCTGCGACTTTGCCAAATAGCGGCGGGCCTAACCAGTAGCGAGAAACGCCTCGGCTTGCTTAAGACTTGGGAATCGGCCCAATTCGCAATAGCTCGGGTCGTGTTCCGCTGTTTCAGGCGACCAAAGTACGACGTAGTCACGACCTTCGCGTTCGATAACTTCGGTGAGATCATCGCTCTCCCGAGGCGACATGTGACGCGCGCCACAATGCGGGCAATCGTCATCGCACATACAGGACCATTCGTCAGACCAAGTCGAGTCGCAACGTTCGCAGATGTAGTGGTTGCGGAACCAAGCCATATGGTCCTCCGCTATCGCTAGTGCGCAAATATGCTGACACAATCAATCTACTGATCGCAGACGGTAGCGCCCGCGTGAGACGAAGTCGAGATAGCCGTGGTCGCGCAGTTCCTGAAGCTTCTGACGAATCTTCGGCCTTACGTTCTGGTTGTTGGGATAGAGCTGCGCCAGCTGCATTTCAAATCGATAGACGTCATCAAGATCGAACTCATTTTTACCGATAGATTCGACGCATTTCATGACTTCGACAAGCCAACCTCTGCCGTCCATGCTCTGCCGGCGGAGAAAGAGCGTCCGTTTCCATTCAGCCAAGACGCTTTCCTTCGGCTGCGGCTGGCCGTCGCGCACGAAGAAAATCTTTCCGGCATCTGGAATTTGTTTCAACAAAATATTGCAGCCGATCCATCCGGCACGGCGTGCGGTCGCCGCGAGGGGCTTGCGCTCCTCGATGACTTCGCGAACGAAGAAGTGCTTGGGAACGATGAAAGCATTTTTGACGCTGTGATGCGACAGATCGTAGTTGAGCAGCAGGAGATTTGGATTGTTGCTGGCGGCCAGTCGTTCGCACATCGTTCGGAATGCGCCGTCGACGACTTTCGCGCCGAATGCGGTTTTCTGACTCTTCAGTTCAAATTCTTCGGCACAAGAAGGACAGATGAAATCGGCAACGGGTTGGTTTGCCGGAAATTGATTGATCTGCGAATTGCCGCAGTTGGGGCAATAAAGTTGATCCTTAACCCAGCGCTCAGTCCAAGCGCGAGCGTTTTGCGATCCGCTGGAATAAGCTGCTTGCGTTTCTTCGAAGCCTAGTTTCATGGCGTCGCAGGATACTGAAACTCCTTGAACAGGCTCTTAAAGACATGGATGGCCGGGACAAGCCCGGCCATGACGAGAAAAGGCTTTCTTTGCTTATCGCCGCTTCTTATTCGCCCTGAACCCGCCCCGTTGGCCCGGCTTGCCCATCGTCGAGCGCGGGCCTTCGCCTTTGTTGCGCGCCGGGATTGATTCAACGCCGGGGCCCATTTCATCGAGATTGGGTTTGCGCGGGCCATCTTTGCGAGCGGCGTCGCGCGCCGGCTTGAATTCGTGCCAGGTGGCGATGCCCATTTCGTCGAGATGGGGCTTGTGCGGGCGGGAGAGGGGATCGGAAGTCACCCCACCCGCGCTTCGCGCGACCCTCCCCCTCCAGGGGAGGGTGAAGCGCGGCCGCGTGGCGGCTTGCCGCTCGTAGCCCGCCGCAGCTTCGGGTCCTGCGTGATCATCACCTGCCGTGCGGTCGGGTTGTCGACCACGGCGAGTTCAGTCTGGCGCAGGCGCTTGAGTTCGTCGCGCAGGCGCGCGGCTTCCTCGAAGTCGAGATCGGCGGCGGCTTCGCGCATGCGCGTTTCGAGATCGGCCAGCACGGTCTCGAAATTGTGGCCGATGGTGGCGGCGTCGGCGAACTCGCCTTCACCGCCCACGCCCTTGCCGCCAGTCGAAATCAGCACGTGGTCGCGCTCGTAGACCGAGTCGAGAATGTCGGCGATGCCCTTCTTGACGCTCTCCGGCGTGATGCCGTTGGCGGTGTTGTATTCGACCTGCTTGTCGCGGCGGCGGTTGGTCTCGTCGATGGCGCGCTGCATCGAGCCGGTCACCTGATCGGCATAGAGCAGCACCTTGCCCTCGACGTTACGCGCGGCGCGGCCGATGGTCTGCACCAGCGAGGTCTCGCTGCGCAGGAAGCCTTCCTTGTCGGCGTCGAGAATGGCGACCAGCGCGCATTCCGGAATGTCGAGGCCCTCGCGCAACAGGTTGATGCCGACCAGCGCGTCGAAGGCGCCGAGCCGCAGGTCGCGGATGATCTCGATGCGCTCCAGCGTGTCGATGTCCGAGTGCATGTAGCGCACGCGGATGCCTTGTTCGTGCAGATATTCGGTGAGGTCCTCGGCCATGCGTTTGGTCAGCACGGTGATCAGCGAGCGATAGCCCTTGCGCGCGACGTCGCGCACCTCGCCGACCAGATCGTCGACCTGCGTGCGCGCCGGGCGGATTTCGACTTCGGGATCGATCAGGCCGGTCGGGCGGATGACCTGCTCGACGAAGACGCCGCCCGACTCGTTCAATTCCCACGCCGCCGGCGTCGCCGACACCGCGACGGTCTGCGGCCGCATCGCGTCCCACTCCTCGAAGCGCAGCGGCCGGTTGTCCATGGCGGAGGGCAGGCGGAAGCCGTATTCGGCGAGCGTCGCCTTGCGTCGGAAGTCGCCTTTGAACATGGCGCCGATCTGCGGAATGGTGACGTGGCTTTCGTCCGCGAAGACCAGCGCATTGTCCGGCACGTATTCGAACAGAGTCGGCGGCGGCTCGCCGGGCTGGCGGCCGGTCAGGTAGCGCGAATAGTTCTCGATGCCGGCGCAGGAGCCGGTGGCTTCCATCATCTCGAGGTCGTAGCGCGTGCGCTGCTCGAGGCGCTGCGCTTCCAGCAGGCGGCCGGCATGGTTGAGCTGGTCGAGGCGCATCTTCAGCTCGCGCTTGATGCCGTCCATCGCCTGGATCAGCGTCGGGCGCGGCGTGACGTAATGCGAGTTGGCGTAGATCTTCACGAACTCCAGCTCGTCGGTCTTGGCGCCGGTGAGCGGGTCCATCTCCTCGATCTTCTCGATCTCGTCGCCGAACAGATGTACGCGCCAGGCGCGGTCTTCATAGTGCGCCGGGAAGATGTCGATGGTGTCGCCGCGGACGCGGAACGAGCCGCGGAAGAAGTCGCCCTGCGTGCGCTTGTACTGCAGCGCGATCAGGTCGGCGAGCAACTGGCGCTGCTCGACCTTGCCGCCCTGCTTCAGGGTGAAGGTCATGGCCGAATAGGTTTCGACCGAGCCGATGCCGTAGATGCACGACACCGAGGCGACGATGATGACGTCGTCGCGCTCGAGCAGGGCGCGCGTCGCGGCGTGGCGCATGCGGTCGATCTGCTCGTTGATCGAGGATTCCTTCTCGATATAGGTGTCGGTGCGCGGAACGTAGGCTTCCGGCTGGTAGTAGTCGTAATAGGAGACGAAATATTCGACCGCATTGTCGGGGAAGAACGACTTGAACTCGCCATAGAGCTGGGCGGCGAGCGTCTTGTTCGGCGCCAGCACGAGCGCGGGGCGCTGCGTCTCTTCGATCACCTTGGCCATGGTGAAGGTCTTGCCCGAGCCGGTGACGCCGAGCAGCACCTGGGTGCGGTCGTGGCGTTTGACGCCTTCGACCAGCTCCTTGATGGCCTGCGGCTGGTCGCCCTTGGGCTCGAAATCCGACTTGATCTGGAAGCGCACGCCGCCTTCGGATTTCTCCGGGCGGGGCGGGCGATGCGGCGTCCAGGCGGCGCCGGCCGTGGAAAATTCCGGCCGGCCCTCGCGCAGCAGGCGCTCCAGCGACTCCGCGGTGGCGGCAACGCCCATCGACGACAGACCGCCGGGGCCGGTCGGCAGGTCGGCTTTCGGCAGGCGATATTTCAGGGTGTCGGACAGGCCGAGTTCCTCGGCCAGTTGGGGATCGATGCCGGTGACCGGCGGGCCGTCAAACTCCGCCTGCGGCGCTTCCTCGAAGCCCTTGGTCGACTTCCGCGCGCGATATTCGTCGGCGTTGGACCTGCGGCGGTCCCAGGAGTTGTCCGGCGGCGGCTCAAGACCGGTACCGGAACCCATGCCGGCGGTTCCCTTGTTCAGGGCCGGATTGAGGATATCGGCGAGCGCCTGCGGCACCGCCGGACTGTCCGGCCGATTGGCCTTGGACCGTGTTGGTTTGGCCGGATCTTTGGGCTTCTTGGGAGGAGATTTCGCCATGGCCGGAATATGGGGCGAGTCCGGGGTCGGGGAAAGGGAGCGCCGGTATCACCTGCCGGAATCCGCTGACAGTTTCCGTCAGCAGCGTGCCGGCGGGCCGAATTATCGCGCCTTATCGCGCATCGCCGCAGCGCATGTAAGGAATTTGCTCACGAACGGTGTGGCAGGAAGAGCCGCACCACGAGACCACCCGGTCGAGAATCACCTATTATTCGGTTCGTGAATGTCGCCATGAACAGCTCGTCCTCCGCAGCCGCCGCCATCGCCTCTGACTCCGGCGTTTTCGATCTCGCGCCGGTGGCACTGTGGCTGGAGGACTATTCCGGCGTGAAGGCGCTGCTCGAGGGCTGGCGCCGCGCCGGCGTCACGTCGCTGCGCGATCACCTCACCGGACATCCCGAGCGCGTGCGCGAATGCGCCAGCCGCATCCGCATCATCAAGGTCAACCGCAAGACGCTGGAGCTGTTCGCGGCGAAAGACGTCGAGCACCTGGTCGCCAATATCGGCCGCGTATTCCGCGACGACATGCTGACCACCCATATCGAGGAACTCGCGCAGCTCTGGGACGGCAAGACCGCCTTCACCAGCAACGCCGTCAACTACACGCTCGACGGCGACCGTCTCGATATCCAGCTCAAGGCTACCATCCTGCCGGGCCACGAAGACGACTGGTCGCGCGTGCTGCTGTCGACCGAGGACGTCACCGACCGCGAGCAGGCGCGGCGCCGGCTGGTCGGCAGCGAGAATTATGCGCGCGGCCTGTTCGCGCATTCGCCGGTGTCGCTCTGGGTCGAGGATTTCTCCGGCGTCAAGCGCCTGATCGACGAAGTGCGGATGCAGGGCATCACCGACCTGCGCGTCTTCACCGACGTGCATGAGGAGTTCGTGTCCCGCTGCATCAGCGAAATCCGCATCATCGACGTCAACCAGCACACGCTCGAACTGTTCGGCGCGCCCGACAAGAAGACCCTGCTGTCGAGCCTGCCGGTGGTGATGCGCGATGAGATGGAGCCGTGCTTCCGCGAGCAGCTCATCGATTTGTGGAACGGCAAGCTGTTCCAGCAGCGCGAGGTGGTGAACTACACGCTCGACGGCACCAAGCTGAACCTCTTGCTGCAGTTCTCGGTGTTTCCGGACCGCGAGCACGACTGGTCGCTGGTGCAGATCGCGCTCACCGACATCACCGCGCGCAAGAAAGCCGAAGCCTATCTCGAATATCTCGGCAGCCACGACGCGCTCACCAAGCTGTGCAACCGCTCGTTCTTCGCCGACGAACTCAACCGCCTCGAGCGCAAGGGGCCGTGGCCGGTCACCATCATCATGGCCGATCTCAACGGTCTCAAGGCTGCCAATGACGAACTCGGCCATGCCGCCGGCGACCAGCTCCTGCGCCGCGCTGGCGAGGTGCTCAATTCGATCGTCGACAAGCCGGCACGCGCCGCGCGCATCGGCGGCGACGAATTCGCCGTCATCCTGCCCGGCACCGAGCGCGCCGAGGGCGAGGCGATGATGAAGGTGATCGGCGACCTCATCGGCATCAACAACGAGTTCTACACCGATCTGCCGCTGTCGCTGTCGATGGGCATCGCTACCAGCGAGAAGGGCGAGCGGCTGGAAGCGGTGGTCAAGCGCGCCGACCTTGCCATGCTGGAAGCCAAGCGCGAGCATTATTCGCAGATCGAGAACGACCGACGGCGCCAGGCGGCGTCGTAGGCCAGTTGCCTTAGGCGCGGCCTCGGTGTTTCCTGAGCGGGCCGCATGATCATTTATTTCGCTGTCAAGTATCTGCACGTCCTCGGCGCCATCGTGCTGCTCGGCACAGGCTCGGGGATCGCGTTTTTCATGCTGATGGCGCACAGGACCGGCGACGCCGGCCACGTTTTTCGTACGGCGCGAACGGTGGTTGTCGCCGATTTCATTTTCACCGCGACGGCCGTGGTCGCGCAACCTCTTACGGGCTTTGCTCTGGCGCAGATGCTCGGTCTGCCTTTGACGCAACGCTGGTTGTGGGTGTCGCTGGCCCTTTATGTGGTCGCCGGCCTGTTCTGGTTGCCGGTCGTGTGGATGCAGATGCGTATGCGCGACCTGGCTGGCCAAGCCATGCGTATGAACACGCCGCTGCCGTCGGACTATCACCGACTATTCCGTCTGTGGTTCGCTTTCGGTTTTCCGGGTTTTGGCTCGGTCGCTGTCATCCTGTGGCTGATGATTGCCAAACCGGACTTCTGATCATGACAACATCGCGCATCGCTATACTGGGTGCGAGTGGCCTGATCGGACAGGCGGTGGCCGGCGGTCTGACGAGTGCCGGCTTTCCCATACTTTCCATCGCGCGGCGCTTCACGGCGGCGCAGCGACATCAGTTTGGTACCAATGCGCGTGAGGTGCCGCTCGTTAATCTCGGCAGCGACGCCCTTGGGGTGTTGCTCGGCGATTGCGATGTAGTCGTCAATTGCATCGGCGTATTGCAGGATGGCGCGATGGACAGCACAAGAGCTGTTCACGAAGAGTTCGTTGAACGCTTGATCTCCGCCATACGGCGCTCGCCGCAGAAAGTTCTGCTGATTCATGTGTCGATGCCGGGCGATGCGGCCGATGACAATACAGCCTTCAGTACAAGCAAACGCCGCGCGGAGCGGATGATCGCCGAGAGCGGTTTGTCATACGTCATCCTGCGGCCCGGTTTCGTCTTTGCGTCAGCCGCCTATGGCGGCAGCGCCATGCTGCGCGCGCTGGCAACTTTGCCATTCGACCTGCCGCCGTCCTTGGCGGCGCGGCCGTTCCAGACCGTCGATGTCGACGACATCACGGCGACAGTGACGCATCTTGTCCGGCATTGGCGTAGCAATCATGATTCTTTGTCGGTCACGCTGGACTTGCTGTCGCCGCCCGGAGAAACGCTCGGTGGCGTACTGGCGCAACTGCGCGGCTGGCTGGGTCACGCGCCGGATTGGCGCGTTGCCGTGCCAATCTTGCTGGTGAAAGCCGGAGCCCTGGCTGGCGATGCGGTGTCGTGGCTGGGCTGGCGACCGCCGATGCGCTCGACGGCCCTGAAAGAATTGCAGCGCGGCGTCAGCGGCGATCCGGCGGCATGGCAGGCCGCGACCGGGATATTTCCGCGCAGTTTTTCGGAAACGTTGCGGAAGCGGCCGCCCAACATTCAGGAGAAATGGTTCGCGCGGCTCTATCTCATGAAGGCGGTGCTGCTCGCTGGGCTTGTGGTCTTTTGGTGCGCATCGGCCGCAATCGCGCTCGGGCCGGCCTATGCCGACGCGGTGGGCATTCTGACATCGCGCGGATTTCCGGCAACACACGCACAAGCGATGACGATTGCCGGCAGTACTATGGATTTCTCTGTCGGGCTCGCGATTGCCTTCCGCCGCACTAGCCGCTGGGGTCTGCGCGCCGGCATCGCGGTGTCGCTGTTCTACATGCTAGCGGCGGCCGTATTGACGCCAGATCTGTGGGTTGAACCGCTAGGCGCGCTGGTCAAAACCTTTCCCGCGATCGTTCTGATGATGGTCGGACTTGGGATGGCCGATGAGCGATGAGGTGCGGCCGATGGCGGACAGCGACGAAGCGGCGATTGGCCAGCCCGGAGGGCCGGGCCTCGTGCTGTACGACGGTGACTGCGTCCTGTGTTCGTCGTGGTTTCGTTTTGTCGCCAAACGCGATCAAGCGCGCCGTCTGATGTTCACCACTATTCAATCGGAATTCGGCCGCGCCGTGGCGCTACGACTGGGCATCGATCCGATGAATCCGCAGAGCAATGCCGTCATCATTGACGGGAATGCTTATCTGTTTTCCGATTCGGCGCTCGCCGCCCTGTCGGCGCTGCCGTACTGGAAGTGGGTATGGGCGTTGCATGTCGTGCCTCGGACGCTACGCGACCCGATTTACAGCCTCGTCGCACGCAATCGCTATCGCTGGTTCGGGCGGCATACGCAATGCGATATGGGCGGGCCAGACTACCGTGATCACGTCGTCAGCATATGCACTCAAATCTTGCCGTCGGGGAACTCCAAGGCCGATTGATCCACCGCAAAGGCGGCGCCCGGGCGGCATGACATCCTGCGTTTGCAGGAGATACCGTCCGGAGTGTCATCATGTCCGACCAAGCCCAGCCCGACGACCTCGCCGCGCAACTGCGCCGGCTGCAGGCCGATCTCGATGCCATCAAGGAAACCCTGAAGCAGGCCGGCAAGCGCGAGGCGCAATCGGCCATGCGCGACGCGCAGTCCGCCATGTCGACCGCCGAGGCCTATGCCCGCGCCAATCCGAATGCCGTGATCGCCGGCGCGGTCGGCGTCGGCATCCTGCTCGGATTGCTGCTGCGGAGGCACTGATGATCGGCATCCTCGTCGATGCCATCGCCGCCGAAATCGGCCGCGTCCTGCGGCGGCTGACCTTGCGCGCGCTGCTGACGCTGGTCGCCTTCGCGCTGCTGCTCGCAGCCTTCGTCAGCGCACTGGCGCTGCTGTTCGTTTATCTGCAGGCGACCTTCGGCACCATGTCGACGCTTGCGGCCATTGCCGGCGGCAATGTGCTGGTAGCGGCGATCCTGCTGGCCATTGCCTTCAGCGGCACGCGCCGCCGGGCGCCACCGCCGCAGAAGGCGGCGTCAACCGAAGCCGACGAGGTGCGCGCCACCATCGCCGCGACTGAGCGCGCGGTGAACGAAGCCGCCGACGCGCTGCGCGAAGGGTCGCACGAGCGCATGGTGCAGGCGGTGACGACCGCGATCGTCACCGGCATCGTGCTCGGGCGAAGGCTCTGACGTTGCCGGGCGCAGCCATTGGCGCTTGAAAGCGGCCGCGCGGCAGATCACACTTGGACCCTGACCCGTGATCAGGAGTCCGCCATGCTCGCTTTGCGCCCGAACTGCGAATGCTGCGACAAGGATTTGCCGCCGGACGCGGCGGACGCGATGATCTGCACCTTCGAATGCACGTTCTGCCGCGATTGCGCCACGACGCGGCTCGGCGGCATCTGCCCGAACTGCGGCGGCAATCTCGAGCGCCGGCCGGTGCGCCCGGCGGGCAAGCTCGGCAAATATCCGCCGCAGACGGAACGGGTGTTCAAGCCGCAGGGCTGCGGCAAGGCTGCTTAGACAGCTGATTTGTTTTGATGACGTTGCCGAGCGCTCTGCCTACTCCCTCTCCCCTTGGGGGAGAGGGTTGGGGTGAGGGGGCAAGTGTCTCTCGATGACCTGTAACCCCTCACCCGACGCACTTCGTGCGTCGACCTCTCCCTATGGGAGAGGTGAAGAAGAATACTCAGAAGCCCTTGACCGCCAGGTTGACGTGCTCGACCGCGGGCGGCGCGGCGAAGCAATGGCCGACGAGGCCGCGCCATTCCTGGAAATCGGGCGAGCCGCGGAAATCGACGGTGTGGTTCTCCAGCGTCTCCCACGCCACGAACAGACGGTAGCGCTGCGGCATTTCGATCGAGCGTTCGAGCCGCATGGCCTTGCAGCCCTTGGCGCGCTTGAACACCGGCGCCGCCTTGGCGACGCCGGCCTCGAACTCGGCTTCCATGCCCGGTTTGACCTCGATCTGAGCGATTTCCGTAACCATTTTCTATTGTCCTACTTCATAAGGCCGAACGAGCGCGGCAGCCATTCATAGACTTCCGGCACGTAGGTGACCAGCAGCAACACGACGCACATGCAAGCGAGCAGCGGCAGCAGCGGCGGCAGCAGCTTGTCCATCGATATCTTGCCGACCTTCAGCGCCACGAACAACGCGGTGCCAACCGGCGGCGTGGTCAAGCCGAAGGCGAGATTGATCACCATGATGAGGCCGAGATGCACCATGTTGATATCGAACTTCATCGCCAGCGGGATGAGCATCGGCACCAGCATGATCAGCGCCGGCGTCATGTCGATGAACATGCCGACGACCAGCAGGAAGCCGTTGAGGATCAGCAGGAAGGCCCATTTCGACTGGATCAGGTTGAAGAAGTTCTCGGCCAGCAGGGTCGGCAGGTTCTCGTAAGTGAGAATCCATGAATAGACCGAGCAGGTCGCGATCAGCATCATCACCACGGCGTTGGTGAGGCAGCATTCCCAGAGGATCTCCGGCAGTTCGGAAATCTTGATCTCCTTGTAGACGAAGACGGTGAGGATGAGCGCATAGACCGCGGCGGCGGCGCCGGCTTCCGTCGCGGTGAACACGCCGGAGATGATGCCGCCAAGGATGATCACCATGGTGAAGATGCCGGCGAAGCCATCGATCACGCGGATGATCTTCTGGCGCAGCGGGATCTCGGGCAGCTGCTTGCGGTGATAGAGCTTGCCGTGGACGAAGGACGCCACCATCAGCGACGCGCCGATCAACACGCCCGGAATGACGCCGGCGAGAAACAGCGCGGCGATCGACACATTGCCGGCGACATGGGCGAACACGATCATGCCGATCGAGGGCGGGATGATCGGCCCCATGGTCGCGGCCATCAGCACGATGGCGGTGGCAAAGCGGCGGGAATAGCCGTCCTTCTCCATCGCCGGAATCATCATGGCGCCGATCGACGAGACCTCGGCGACCGCCGAGCCGGTGACGCCGCCGAAGAACATCGAGGCGACGCAGACGATCTGGGCGAGCGAGCCGGGCAACCAGCCGACCAGCACCTCGGCCATCATCACCAGGCGCCGTGCGATGCCGCCGCGCGCCATCAGCACGCCGGCGAAAACGAAGAAGATCACCGCCAGCAGCGGGAAGGTGTTGATGGCGGTCAACATGCGCTGGACGATGGTGGCGTTGTCGACGCCGGACAGAAGAAATGTCGCGATCACCGACGAGACGCCGACCGCGAAGGCGATCGGCAGGCCGATGAGTGTCAGGATCAGAAAGGAAAGACCGAGAATGACGAGGGTCACGGCTTCTGCTCCATGCCCACGGTCTCGACCGACGAGCCGGCGATGGCACCGGCATCGGAACTGCGCAATTCGTCGATCATGACCTTCGCGGAAAACAGCATGATCAGGAAGCCGGAGATCGGCATCGCCGGGTAGTACCAATAGTTGGTGTAGGGGATCGTCTCCATCAGGTCGGAGCCGAAATCCTGTACGAAGGTGATGCCATAACGGAAAACGACCCAGCCGAACCCAAAGACGAGTGCGCCGAGAAGGAAGCCCAGCGCTTTACGCGGCCCCTTGGGCACGGCGTAAAACAGCACGTCGAAGCCGACATGCTCGCGGCGCAAGACGCAGCTCGCAGCCGCCAGAAACGAAATCCAGATCAGCAGATAGCGCGGGACCTCCTCGGTCCACGACACCGCCTGGCCGAAGCCGTAGCGGAACACGATGGCGACGGTCACGATCACGAACAGCGCGGTCGCCAGCACGATGCAGACGATGCGCACCAGCGCCGCGGTGAGCGCGACGAAGCGATCGAACAAGGCAAAAAAAGTTTCCACGATTTCCCCCGAACACGAAGGGCGGCGGTTGTCCGCCGCCCTTGCACGGTTTCAGTCGGTTCAGGCTTTAGAAGTTCTTCTGGCTGTCGATGATGAAGGCGACCGTCTTCTCGACGCCGAGACGCTTGGCTTCATCGTTCACCATGCCGGACACCGCCTTCACGAAAGGCGCTTTGTCGGGCGTGATGATTTCCTTGAACTTGCTCTTGAGGTCGGCGAGATCCTTGACCTCCGACACATACCAAGCGCCCCGCATGAAGGCCTGGGCCCGCGCGCCGGCTTCCTCGACAGCTTTCTTCTGGTCGGCGTTGAGCGAGTTGTAGAGCTTCATGGACATGATCATCAGGTCCGGGATGCGCATGTGTTCGTCGAGGGTGTAATACTTCGACACCTCGTAGAACTTCTTGGCGACGACGGACGGATGGTTGTTTTCGGCGCCGTCGACGACGCCGGTCTGCAACGCGGTGTAGAGTTCGGCCCAGGCCACCGGCACGCCGGTCGCGCCCAGCGCCTTCATGGTGTTGACCATCACGGGCGAGGCCATGACGCGGATCTTGGCGCCCTTGAGATCGTCGGGCGTGCGCACCGCGCGGTCGGTGAAGAAGTTGCGCGCGCCACTATCGATATAGCCGAGCACCTTGATGCCCTTGTCCTCGAGCGGCTTGGCCAGCGCCGCCGCCTCCGGCTGGGCCAGGAACCACCAGAAGTGATCGGCATTCTTGAACAGGAACGGCAGCGAATACATGTCCATCGCCGGCACGACCTGGTTCAGGTTCGACGCCGAGACGGTGGTGAAGCCGATGGTGCCGTTGCGAATGCTCTGCACGTTGGCGACGGCGTCGCCAAGCTGGGTGTTGTGATAGACCTCGACCTTCACCGTACCCTTGGTCAGGATCGAGACCTCGCGGCCGAAATAATCCTCGGCGTAGCTGGCCGGATGGTCGTTCGGCTGGATGCCGGAATACTTGGTGGTGATCTGCTGCGCCTGTGCGGCCGTGGTCGCAAGAATGGCTGCAGCCGCGAATGCGGCGAATTTCTTCATGTGGTCCTCCCTGGGAAACCGTTTTTTGCTTGGGAGGGAGCGTAGATAGAGTTGTATGAACTTGTCAATTTATCGCAGGCACGATTGTGCGCTGCATTCAGATTAAATTTTTTAAAGCGCGCGCAGCCGGCGCAACGCCCAATAGGTGAATGACCCGGCGCCAAAGGCGATGACGAGCGCGTACCAGGAGCCGCCGTCGGTGTTCAGCAGCGGCAGGTCCTTGGTGTTCATGCCGAAGAAGCCTGTAACTAAAGTCGGAGGCAGCAGGCATGCCGTCAGGATCGACAACGTAAAAAGCCGTTTGTTGGTGATGGCGCTGACCTTGGCCGAGGCCTCGTCGAGCAGCAGGCGGGCGCGCTCGTAGAGCGAGCCGATCTCGTGATCGATGGCGTCCAGTTTCTGGGCGAGCGCGCCGACTGCCTCGGCGGCCGCCTTGTTGTGCTGCGCCAGCCGCGGCTCGAGCCGGGCGAACATGCCCTTGAGCTGAGCGAGCTGGCGGTGAACACGCACGGTCTGCAACCGTACCTTGCCGACGCGGCGCTGCTCGTCCGCCAGTTCATCATGCAGGACGCTTTCCTCGATGGTGTCGAGCTCATTGCCGAGACGCTCGGCCATGCGAGCGATGGCGTCGGCGAACTGATCGATGATGGCGTCGAGGAAGGAGACGGCGCTTGGGAAGCGTTTGCCGCTGTCGATGGCGCGGCGGTTATGCTCGACCGAATGCACCGGCTGCTGGCGCGCCGTGATCATCATGCGCTCGGTCATGACGAAGCGCAGGCGCACGATGTCGTCGCTTTCCTCGACCAGGCCCTGATGCAGATCCGGCACCACGCCCATGATCTCGTCGCCGATGATGTCGAGGCGCAGATGCTTGTCCGGCCCGGACAGCACTTCGCGCGCCATCTCCGATAGCGGCGCGTAGCTGGCGATCCAACTGCGGCAGCGGTTGTCGGCCAGCGCCAGATGCACCCAGATCCACGCGCCGCGGTGTTCGTCCAGCGCGTTATCGACCTGATCATTGGCGATGCGTTCGGCGGTGCCGTCAGCAGCAAAGCGGTAGGCCCAGACGATGCCGGTCGAGGGATGAACGGTGGCGAGATCGGTGTGCATGGCACGCTTAAGAGTCGCGCGCCGTGTGACAGGACGATGACAGCGATTACACCTTGTCGCGGACGGCGGCCGCCCTGGTGCGCAGGCATTGCGGACAGAGGCAATCAGCAGCGCCATCCGCAGCCGGCATCGGCAGGCGGAAGGATTCCGCCGCGCACCAGCATTCGACGTCGCCGCTGCAGGAAAACACCGCGCCGCAGGAAGCGCAGGAGAGGGTTCGCGGCGATACGGGTTGTGTGTTCGCGGTCACGGCTCGCCAGCGCCGAGATAACCGCCGATCTTCCAGGCACCGCCTTCCTTGACGTAGCAGAGCTGGTCGCTGCCGACCGGCGCCAACACATCGATGGTTACGAAGCCGACCTTGCCCGCCGGGGTCAGCACGCGCATGTAGTTTGGATTGACCGATCCCTCCGGCAGCACGCGCACGAAGTTAAGGCCGAGCTTATCGATCGTCGGCGCGCCGGCCTGCGGCGCGGCGCGAACGTCGGCGCCGGCCGTATAGGGATAGCCCCAGGCGGCGGCATCGGTCTGGGTGTCCTTGAGGAGGGTGGCGAAGGCCTTGGTGTCGAAACGCGGCTCGGCCGGGCCGCAGACCGCGCCCTTGCGGCTTTGCACCGGCGCGGCGCTCGGGTCGTCGGCGAGGCCGCCCAGCATGTCCCAGCCGACGCCGTCCTTGTTGGCAAGGCCGAGGGCAGAGGAGAGCACATCGAGGCCGGGCCTGCCTTTGGCGCGGTCGGTGCCGTCGCGGTCCCAGAAGAAGTCCTTGCCGGCGACAAGTTTCGCCAGCGCGGCGCGGTCGCGATTCCTCGCTGCCTCGGCGACCTTGGCGCGCAGCACGGCAAGGTCGGCATCCTTGATCTCGGCGGGCTGAGTGATCGGGACGGCTCGATAGGGCTTGCCGGGCGCAGGCGGCTGTTGCGCGGCGGCCGAGGCGGCAAGAGCAATCAGGACGGTAGCTATCGGCAGAGAACGGAGGCGCGGCATGGCGCAAGGCTCATTTCGCAAGTATCGGATGACGGCGTGAAACCTAACACGGCCGCGCACGTTTGCGCGAGCGACGGTTGTCATGGCAGGTGGGGGGCCGCGACAATCGCATCCTCTTCCACCAGCCCGAGTCCGTGATGCCCATTCTGTCATCCTATCTGCTGCCGATCGCCCTGCTGATCGGCTCCAACATCTTCATGACCACCGCCTGGTACTGGCACTTGCGTTTCAAGGAGGTGCCGATCCTGCATGTGATCCTGATCAGTTGGGGGCTGGCGCTGATCGAATACTGCCTCGCCGTACCGGCCAACCGCCTCGGCAGCGGCGTCTACTCGCCGGCACAACTCAAGACCATTCAGGAAGTGGTGACGCTGGTGATCTTCGCCGGCTTCTCGGTGCTGTATCTAAAGGAGTCCTTCACCTGGAATCAGGGCGTCGGCTTCGCCTTTATCGCGGTCGGGGCGTATTTTATCTTTCACAAGTTTTGAACCCACGCGACCGGCTTTCTTTCACCTCTCCCTATGGGAGAGGTCGACGCACGAAGTGCGTCGGGTGAGGGGTTACTAACTATCGTTAGGCCCTTGCCCCCTCACCCCAACCCTCTCCCCCATAGCTCGCCGGACGGCGAGCGTTCGCTCGCCTATGGGGAGAGGGAGCGCGCGGAGTTCGACGCGAGGACGGCGCTATCTCCCCGGCGTCACGCGCAGGATGCGGCCGTTGTTCTCGTCGGTGAGCAGATAGAGCGCGCCGTCGGGTCCCTGGCGCACGTCGCGGATGCGCTCGTTGAGGTTGGTGAGCAGGCGTTCTTCCCTGACCGGCTTGCCGTCCTTGATCTCAAGACGTGATAGGAACTGCGCGCGCAGTGCGCCGCTGAACAGGCTGCCCTTCCACTGCGGAAACAGATCGCCGGTGTAGAAAGTGAGGCCGGACGGCGCGATCGATGGCGTCCAGTGCCATAGCGGGTCTTCCATTCCTTCGGCGCGTTGCTTGCCGGTGCCGACCGGAGTGCCGTCGTAATTGACGCCGTAGGAAACGACCGGCCAGCCGTAATTCTTCCCCGGCCGGATGACGTTGATCTCGTCGCCGCCGCGCGCGCCGTGTTCCTGCTCCCATAACGAGCCGTCTGCGGGATTGACGGTGAGACCCTGCGGGTTGCGATGGCCGTAGGACCAGATAACGGCGCGGGCGCCGGAGCGATCGACGAAGGGATTGTCCTTTGGCGCCTCACCATTCGGCGTGATGCGCACGACCTTGCCGATGTCGTTGTCGAGCGTCTGCGCCATGTCACGGTCGCTGAAGTGATCGCCGGTGGTGATGAAGAGATTGTCGTCCGCGCTTTGCACGATGCGGCCACCGAAATGCTGGCCGCGCGAGGCCGGGCCGGCTTGCTGGAAGATCACCTTTACGTCGCGCAAGGCCGGTGCTTCGCCGGCATCGAGTGTCGCGCGCGCGACCGCGGTGCGCGCGCCGCCATCGAAAGGCTCGGCGTATGAGAAGTAAATGGTGCGGTTCTGCGCGAAATTGCGGTCAAGGATGAGGTCGAGCAGGCCACCTTGGCTGCGGGCCACGACCTTGGGCACGTTCGCGAGCGGCGTCGATAATTCGCCCTTGGCCGTCACGATGCGAATGCGGCCGGGCCTCTCGGTCACGAGCATGCGGCTGTCGGGCAGGAAGGCGAGCGCCCAGGGATGGTCGAGCCCTTTTGCCACCGTCTCGACCGCGAGCGGGCCGGCCGATGACGTGTTGCTTTGCGCGCCGGCGGCAAGCGGTGCGAAGCCGAGAGCAAAACCAAATGCGAAACAAACGAGAGTGCGTGATGGCATGATCATGCGCGGAAGCTTAGAGGACGTGGAGCCGGGGCTTCTATCGTCACGGTGACGCGGCGGCATCACGTTGCCGCGAGGTCGGCTTCATCTGTCGTGGAGTTCCCGCTAGTGCCGCGGACGGCGCTCGCCGGGCAGCAGCGACAGGCCGCCAATGGCGACAAAGGCAAGGCCGAGCAGCAGCACAATGGTGAACAGCGTGCCGTCATTGTCGATGAGGCCGTCCAGCGCGCTGGCGCGCGCGATGCCGACCGATACCGCGGTGGCGGCGACAAGAGTGGCGATGGTCAGGCCGGCGATGGCGGCAAGTTCCGCCAACACCACGCGGCGCGATTCGACGCCCGGCCCTAGTGGGTCCGCGGGGCCCCGGAAACCCGTGATTTTCCTGCGCTTGCGCATGACGAAACCGTCGCAACGATCCGATACGAATTTGGAATAAGACCTATATCTAACGCGCGAAGCCGGCACCGGTTCGACTCGATTGTGGCAAAGACGTTCGGGAAACGCGGCGGTTTCGTGGCGATCATCGTTAAGCGCCGGCCAATGCGGCGGCCCGCCACGGCCCCAGGCCGAAGGACGAACGTCTGTCGTCTTAGGTACCCCGCATGATCCTGCGCAGCACGCGCATGGCTGGCATCCGCGTTTTGTCATCTGGCGCATCGAGGTTGCCGCAGGCGATCCTTTGCGACACCGTTACTGCGCGTGGCGTGGCAACTCTATGCTCGATTTCCTTTGACGCAGGCATCTTTTATTCGTCGCGACCGCGGCGGCGAGACAAAGTCTTTCTCATGGTGCGATTGTCACGCGCGCGTGATCGTATGTGCGTGCATTATCACAACGGATGATATCCTCGGTGTAACTACTTGGCGCGCCGCGATGGCGATCTAGATCAGTGTCGTCGATCAACAAGGAGATCACGACAATGACCAAGACCATCATCGCTTCGCTCATCGCTGTCGGCTTTGCCACCTCGGCTTTCGCCAGTGACGGGTCCGAGGTTCTGCACCAGGATCTCAACAACCAGCCTGCCGTCGCCCAGCAGGCGCAGCGCATCGTGACCGGCACGCAGGCCTTTGCCTTTGCGCCGTCTCACTACGCCGGCTACGACAATGCTGAGCAGCGCGAGTTCAACCGCGTCGACGTCGATACCGTCTCGTCCCACTAATCGGCCGCGCGGTACTATCGGCCCGTTCGGAGGCGAGAGCCTCCGGACGGCCGATGCTTTATTGAGCGGGAAATTATTTAATAAGTCTGATTATGAAGCGGGCGTTGCTCGCCACTTGCGCTCTCATTCCGCCGCCATTGCTGCCGGCTGCCAGTCCATCGGCACATAACCCGGCTCTTCCGCGACGCGATCGAGCCAGGCCTTGACCGCCGGGAACGGCGTCAGGTCGAAATCGCACAGATGCGCGACGTGCGTATAACCATAGAGCGCGATATCGGCGATGGTGAAGCGATCGGCGACGAAGAACCGGCTTTTTTCGAGATGCCGCTCCATCACGCGCAGCGCGCGGTTGCCGTTTTCCATCCAGTCGTCGAGCGAATGCGCCTGCAGGTCGCGGCCACCGCGGACGAGCGACAGCCAGAAATAGGCAGCGCCCATATTGGGCTCGAGGCTGTTCTGTTCGAAGAACATCCACTGCAAGGCTTCGGCTCGTTCGATCGGATCTTCCGGTGCAAGCTCGGTGCCGCGCGCCACGTACCATAGAATGGCGTTGGATTCGGCGAGATAGCGGTCGGGCGCGACCTCGAGCAGCGGCACGCGGCCGTTGGGGTTCATGGCCAGGAATTCCGGCGTGCGGCTTTCGCCCTGCAGGATGTCGATCTCGACCAGCCTGTAGGGCGTTGCCAGCTTGGCCAGCGCGAGGCGGACCTTGTAGCTGTTGCCCGAACGCTGCATCGAGTAGAGCGTGTACATTCGTATGCCTCCGAAGCAGGCGATTGATCGGTGCCGACACGAATGGTCCGGCGAGAGGCGCTTATCAAGCGCCAGACTTATGTGCTTGAGACTCGGGCATTTGCGTGGCCATCGTATCACGCAGCCGCGCAATGTTTGCGCTCATTTTGCAGCTGCGAACTCAGAACTATTCCAGCAATGATCGTTTATGCGGAAAATTTATGCCGCTTGCGATTCAATGATGCCCGGTGCTTCGGTACGCAAGGCCCGGTATAGCAGCCAGCCGAACGACAGCAACATGACAGGCGCGCCGAGCGGGATATGCGTGAGTTGCGCAAATGAGCGCGCCACCAACGGCACGATCCAGAGCGCGGCGAGTAACGTCTTTTCCCAAGGTACGTTCTTTGGTGCTGCGCCGCGCCGCGCCGCATCGGCCGCGAGAAAGGCGATGGCCGGCGCGATCAGCATTAGGTCGTAATCGAGGCTGTACGGTGTCGCGAGAATGGAGCCGATGAGAAGTGCGGCGGCTTTCACGGCGAAGCGCGAGCGGCCACGCCAGATGACGACGAGCGCGGCGGCAACGGCCACTGTTGTCGCAGTTTGCACGGCGTAGGCGAGCGGCAGGCCGGCGCCCCACATCCGTGCCCATGCAAATGTGCTCTGGATCTTGTGCCAGCCGGTGCCGCCTTGTTCGAGTACGACGTGGCGTGTGAACTCGCTGCTGGCGAGGAAGGCGTGCCAGACCTCGACGCCGAAGGCGGCGGTCACGGCGAGCGCCATGATTGCCACGGTTGCGGCTGCGGCGGCGAAGACGCGCCAGCGCCCGGTGGCCACGAGCACCAGTGGAATGAGCAGCCCGAACTGCGGCTTGTAGGCGAGGCAGCCGATCAGGATGCCGGACAGGACCGGACGGCTGTCGAGTGTCAGCAGTGCGGCGGCGAACAGCGCCGCGGTGAGGAAGCCGTTATGGCCGTGGCCGAGATTGATGAAGACGGCGGGGTAGGCGATGGCGAGGAGGAGCCAGAGCTTTTCGCGCTCAAGGACCTCTCCTTCGTCATGCCCGGCCTTGTGCCGGGCATCCACGCCTTGCGGCGGCTCCGCAAAGGAAGACGTGGATGGCCGGGACAAGCCCGGCCATGACGGCGTGTTGAGGATCGCCCTCATCGCCAGCAGATACAGAACCAGTGTCGCGCCCTGCCAGACCGCCAGCGCCATCAGATAGGGCATGGTCGCCAAAAGCGCCGCCAGGCCGAGGAAGAAGGGCGGGTAATGCCAGCCATAGAAGGGCGTGGCCGCGCCGAAGATCGCCTGCTCCCGGGCATGCTGGGCGGCGGGGTCGAAGGGCTTGGCCGCCTCGCCGTCCAGCACATAGGTGCCGGCGGCGTAAATATTGGAGAAATCGGAGCCGATCGGCCGCCCGGAATAGTCGTTGAGGCCGGTCGCGGTCGCCAGGATATAGACCAGACCGATCAGGGAGGCCGTGAGCACGGCGAAGGCCACCAGCCGCGCCCGTTCACGGGTGACGAAGGCGCCGTCGCGCAGGTTTTCTAGCAGGGTGGCCATGGGGCCGGGTTTAGCAAAGCGGGCTTAACGCTCCGTCTTTCTTCCCTCTCCCCGTTTACGGGGAGAGGGTGGCGAGCCGCGTCAGCGGCAAGCCGGGTGAGGGGCGAAATGCTGGCGCTGGCAGGGCCGGCCCCTCACCCGACCGCCCTCGTTGCACTCGGACGGTCGACCTCTCCCCGCCGTGCGGGGAGAGGTGAAAAGAGCCCATCAACAGCGCTGATGAATGGATCATTTAAACCGCCTTGCGGCGCGGCCCACCGCGCTTTAGACCACCGCCGCAGCCGAATTCCAGGAGATTTGACATGGCCTTTCTCGCCGACAGCCTCAAGCGCATCAAGCCGTCGCCCACCATCGCGGTGACCGACAAAGCGCGGGCGCTGAAAGCGGCGGGCCGCAATGTCATCGGCCTCGGCGCGGGCGAGCCGGATTTCGACACGCCGGACAACATCAAGGAAGCGGCGATCAAGGCCATCCGCGAGGGCCGCGCCTCCAAGTACACCGCCGTCGACGGCATCCCCGAACTGAAGGCGGCGATCGCCGGCAAGTTCAAGCGCGAGAACGGTCTCGACTACAAGCCGTCGCAAATCATCGTCGGCACGGGCGGCAAGCAGGTGCTCTACAACGCCTTCATGGCGACGCTGAACCCCGGCGACGAGGTCATTATCCCGGCGCCGTATTGGGTGAGCTATCCGGACATGGTCTATCTCGCCGGCGGCACGCCGGTCGAAGTCGTGTGCTCCATGGAGTCGGGCTTCAAGATCACGGCGGCACAGCTCGAGAAGGCGATCACGCCGAAGACCAAGTGGTTCCTCTTGAACTCGCCGTCGAACCCGACCGGCGGCGCCTATACGCAGGCTGAGCTCAAGGCACTGACCGACGTGCTCGTGCGTCATCCGCATGTCTATGTGATGACGGACGATATGTATGAGCATCTCGTCTATGACGACTTCAAGTTCACCACACCGGCGCAGGTCGAGCCGAAGCTCTACGAGCGCACGCTGACCATCAACGGCACGTCCAAGGCCTATTGCATGACCGGCTGGCGTATCGGTTACGCCGGTGGCCCGGAGCCGCTGATCAAGGCGATGGCGATGATCCAGTCGCAATCGACCTCGAACCCGGCCGCGGTGTCGCAGTGGGCGGCGGTGGAAGCGCTCAACGGTCCGCAGGACTTCATCGCCAAGCACAACGTCATCTTCAAGGAGCGCCGCGACCTCGTGGTGTCGATGCTCAACCAGGCGAGCGGCATCAAGTGCCCGACGCCGGAAGGCGCGTTCTATGTCTATCCGTCCTGCGCCGGCACCATCGGCAAGACGACGGCGTCCGGCAAGAAGATCGCGACCGACGAGGACTTCGTGACCGAACTCCTGGAAGCGGAAGGCGTCGCGGTGGTGCAGGGCTCGGCCTTCGGGCTTGGACCGGCGTTCCGCATTTCGTACGCGACCAAGACCTCGGACCTCGAGGACGCCTGTCAGCGCATCCAGCGCTTCTGCGGCAATTTGAAGTAAGCCCTTTCTTTCCCTCTCCCCGCATAGGCGAGCTATGCGGGGAGAGGTGAAAGGAAAGCGAATCACGCCCGCCTTCGCTATGGTCGCGGCATGATGCTCCGCGCCGCCGCCGTCGCAATCGCACTTGTTTGTACGGCTCCCGCCGTGGCGCAGGAGCGCGTGACCGTTGCCGTGACGCGCGCCTCAGCCAACGGCGCCCTGTTCCTCGCCGCGGCCCGCGGCTACTTCAAGGCCGAGGGCATCGAGCCCGACATGACCGCCTATGCGTCGGATGGCGAAGTGGTGAAGGCCATGGCCGCCGGCTCGGCCGATATCGCACTGGCGCACTGGAGCATCGAGTCCGTCAAGCTGGCGAAGGACACCGGTTTCAAGGCGGTGGCCGCCCAGGCTCGCGAGATGGACGGTTACGAAGGCAACGAACTGGTGGTGTCCGCCGCCGCTTATGATCGCGGCATTCGCAAGCTCAACCAGTTGCTCAGCGGTGTCGTCGTCGTCGATGCCGTCGGTTCGACACTTCACTATCAGTTGGAACAGGCCAAAAAGAGCAAGGACGGCAAAGGCGACGGATTCACCTTGCGCTTCGCCGGCTCGCCGAAGGCCGCCGCCGCCGCCATCAGAGAAGGCCGCGCCGATATGGCGGTGCTGCCGATGATCGAAGCACGCGATCTGCTCGCCACCAATCAAGGCAAGCTGGTTGCCTGGTGCTCGCAGTTCTCGACATCGGAACTCGGCGCACTGTTTGCTTCGCCGAAGATGCTGGCCGAGCGCCGCGCCGTCACCGAAAAGTTCCTGCGCGCCTACCGCCGTGGCGCCGCCGATTATCACGCCGCGTTTCTGCGCCTGGACAAGTACTCGAAGCGCGTCTCCAACGCGGCTTCGCAGGAGGCGGCGAAGATTCTCGCTTATTATGTCTATCCGCGCGCCCGGCCCCACGAGGCGCTGGCGATGGCGGAAGGCGAAGTGCATTACATGGATGCGAAGGCGGGCATCGATACCGTCGACCTTGACCGGCGTATCGCCTGGTACCAGGCGCAGGGAC
This sequence comes from Pseudolabrys sp. FHR47, assembly GCF_005153485.1. Taxonomy (NCBI): domain Bacteria; kingdom Pseudomonadati; phylum Pseudomonadota; class Alphaproteobacteria; order Hyphomicrobiales; family Xanthobacteraceae; genus Pseudolabrys; species Pseudolabrys sp. FHR47. The sequence goes on along the minus strand of NZ_CP039740.1, from coordinate 3,778,768 downwards.
TGCTCGATAAGTCGTTCAGCGCGAAGAATATCGTCGATTTGAACTTTAAGTGATTTTTGCGGCGCAGCGTCACAATCGTGACTTGCCAGTGCGGCGGCGGCCTGAGACGATTACTCCACGGGCCGGGTAACATTGGTCCAGCTCCCGGCCAGGGAGGTTGCCATGCATTCGATGCAGGAGTCTGCGCAACAGAAAGGCACGCGTTCCCAGGCGATAAGTTCCGGGGGCCCCCGCACCATCGCGCTGGTGGGCCCGTTCCAGAGCGGCAAGACCACGCTACTTGAGGCGATCCTGGCGCGCACCGGCGCCATCGCGCGGCAAGGCTCCGTCGAGGCAGGCAACACGGTCAGCGACGCCTCGAAGGAAGCGCGCCAGCACAAGATGAGCGTCGAGGCGACCTTCGCCACCACCGAGTTCATGGGCGACAGCTATACCTTCGTCGACTGTCCGGGCTCGATCGAATTCATTCACGACATGCGCTGCGTGCTGCCGGCGGTCGATGCCGCGGTCGTCGTATGCGAGGCCGACGAGAAGAAGGTGCCGCAGCTTCAGCTCATCCTGCGCGAGCTCGAAGACCGCAAGATCCCCCACTTCCTGTTCCTCAACAAGATCGACAAGGCCGACAAGCGCGTGCGCGAGACGATCCAGCTCTTGCAGCCGGCCTCGCGCGTGCCGCTGTTGCTGCGGCAGATCCCGATCTGGAACGGCGATATCATCTCCGGCTTCGTCGATCTGGCGCTCGAGCGCGCCCATGTCTATCGCGAATACGCCGCCTCCGAAGTGATCGAGCTTGCCGGCGAGAACAAGGATCGCGAGAAGGAAGCGCGCTTCACCATGCTGGAGCGGCTGGCCGATCACGACGACGAATTGCTCGAGCAACTGCTCGGCGACATGGAGCCGCCGCGCGACAAGGTGTTCGACGATCTGGCCATGGAGTTGCGCGACGGCGTGGTGTGCCCGGTGCTGCTCGGCGTCGCGTCGCGTTCGAACGGCGTCCTGCGGCTGCTCAAGGCCTTGCGTCACGAAGCGCCTGGCGTTGCCGAGACGGCGAAGCGTCTCGGGCTCAAGTCGGGTGACCCGACGGCGATCGTTCTCAAGACCTATCACACCGCGCATGGCGGCAAGATGTCGGTCGCGCGCGTGCTCAATGGCGAAGTCGGCGAAGGCGCATCATTCCTCGCACCGCGCCGCGATGCCGGCCGCGTCGCCGGCGTGTTCAACCTGATGGGCGCGACCTTCGCCAAACGGGGGCCGGCCAAGGCCGGCGAGACCGTGGCCTTCGGTAAGCTCGATGGCGCCAAGACGGGCGATACATTGTCGGCCGGCAAGCATGCGATCGAGCCTTTGGTGACAGTGACGCCATCGCCGCCGGTGCTGGCCATGGCCGTCGCGGCGAAGGAACGCAAGGACGACGTCAAGCTCGGCGTGGCTTTCACCAAGCTCACCGAGGAAGACCCGGCGCTGACCGTGATCCACAACACCGAGAGTCATGAGGTGGTGATGTGGGGGCAGGGCGAGATGCATTTGCGCGTCGCCACCGAGCGGCTCGCCGATCGCTATGGCGTGCCGGTGCTGACGCATCGGCCGGCTGTCGGCTATCGCGAGACCATCCGCAAGTCCATCAGCCTGCGCGGCCGCCACAAGAAGCAGTCCGGCGGACACGGTCAGTTCGGCGACGTGGTGCTCGAGATCAAACCGCTGCCGCGCGAGGGCGGCTTCAAGTTCAACGACATGATCACCGGCGGGGTGGTGCCGCGCAACTACATCCCGGCGGTCGAGGAGGGGGTCAAGGACGGGCTCAAGCACGGCCCGCTCGGCTTCCCGGTGGTGGATGTCGAGGTGTCTCTGACCGACGGCTCGTATCACACTGTCGATTCCTCCGACATGGCGTTCCGTACCGCGGGCCGCATCGCCGTCGCCGAAGGCCTGCCGCAATGCCAGCCAGTGCTGCTCGAGCCGATCTACATGGTCGAGATCGTCTGCCCGAGCGATGCGACCGCGCGCATCAACGCCATCCTGTCCGGACGGCGCGGCCAGATCCTCGGCTTCGACACCCGCGAGGGCTGGGACGGCTGGGATACGGTGCGGGCGCAGATGGCGGAAGCCGAGATCGGCGACCTGATCGTCGAGGTCCGTTCCGCGACGGCCGGCGTCGGCTCCTTCGCCTTCAAGTTCGACCACATGGCGGAACTGACCGGCCGGCAGGCCGAGCAGGTCGTCGCGGCAAGGCGGGCGGCGGAGTAGGGACTGCATCAAGCGACGGCCGCGCCGCGCTATTGTTAGTACATGGCGTGGCAGCGGCCGTTAGCAGTTCCGTAGAAGGGCGACGATGCAGGCAGAGCAGTTAAGAGGGCTGACCGCATGACCATGCTTCTCGTTTCGATTGTGCTTGAAGCGGCCGTTGCGGTGATCGCAGCGCTCGCCGCGGCGAAAGGGCGGCCTTATCTCTACGGTCTGGCCTTCACCTTCGCGGTATACGTAATTTACGACCTCGCCCGGGCCCTGCGTTGGCCGGCCGAAGGCATGCTTTTGTCCGTCTTGTTTCTTGCCGCAACGCTCGCCGCGCTTTACGCCGTATGGGGCCTTTATCGGGAGCGGGCCTGACCCTAGCGCCTTCTCCCGTATCCGTGATTTGCCTGTGATCCCTCGTGGTTTTAGGTCAGTCTGTGCCAACATGGACCGACAGAGGGGTCAAACGCGATGAACGTCATCCGCCGCCGCGGCTGGGAGATTCCGGAAAGCCAGATCACGCCCGAACATCTGGTGTTCAACCGGCGTAAGCTTCTGATCGCGGGAGCGAGCGCGCTGGCGATGGCGCCGGCTTTGGCCCCGGGCCTGGCGCAGGCACAGCGCGTATCCGACGCCGCCAATTTGCCGGACCCCAATGCCAGCCTTTATCCCGCCAAACGCAACGAGACCTACAAGCTCGACCGGCCGATCACCGACGAAAAGGTGAACGCCAGCTACAATAACTTCTACGAGTTCAATTCGACCAAGAACGTCGTCGAGCAGGCGCAGAAGCTGGTCGTCCGGCCGTGGGCGGTGAAGATCGACGGCATGGTCGAAAAGCCGTTCGAGATCGATGCCGACGAACTCATCAAGAAGATGGGCATCGAGGAGCGTGCCTATCGGCATCGCTGCGTCGAAGCCTGGGGCATGGCGATCGCCTGGAGTGGCTTCCCGCTGAAGAAGCTGGTCGAGTTCGCCAAACCGCTTGGCTCGGCGAAATACGTGAAGATGGAAACCTTCATGAATTCGAAGGTGGCGCCGGGCCAGCGCCAGCCCTGGTATCCGTGGCCTTATGTCGAAGGCCTGTCGATGGCGGAGGCGACCAACGACCTCGCTTTCATCGCCACTGGCGCCTATGGCCATCCGATGGTCAAGCAGCACGGCGCGCCGCTGCGGCTGGCGGTGCCGTGGAAATACGGTTTTAAGTCGATCAAGTCGATCGTGCGCTTCTCCTTCACGGAGGAACGCCCGAAAGGCATGTGGGAGGCGTTGCAGGCGTCCGAATACGGCTTCTGGGCCAATGTGAACCCGGGAGTGGCGCATCCGCGCTGGAGCCAGGCCACCGAAGAAGTCATCGGTACCGGAGAGCGGCGGCCGACCTTGCTGTTCAATGGCTATGGGGAATTCGTCGCCGACCTCTACAAGGGCATGAGCGGCGAGCGTCTATGGGCGTAGGCACATAGAGCGCCGCTTGCCGCGGCGCGCATGGTTCTGGGATCGCTCTAGGCCGCCCGGCGCATGGCCCGGCGCGTCTTTTCCTTCTTCTGAACCGGCTGCGCAGCGGCGTCCGAACCGCCCGAGCCCTGGCGCCCGAGCTTGAAGACATCGAGCGCCTGCATCAGCTTGGTGCTGCGCTCCTGGAGACCCTCGGTCGCATTGGAGGTCTCTTCGACCTGCGCGGCGTTCTGCTGCGTGACCTCGTCCATTTGCATCACGGCGTCGTTGACCTGGCTGATGCCGGTCGACTGCTCGTTGGATGCGTTGGCGATGTCGGCCATGAGTCCGGTCATCTTGCCGACGGCGGTGAGAATATCCTGCATCGCCTTGCCGGCATCGTTCGCCAGCACGGTGCCGTGACTGACCTTCGCGACCGATTCCTCGATCAACTGACGAATGTCGGTTGCCGCCGCAGCGGATCGCTGCGCCAGGCTGCGCACTTCGGTCGCGACCACGGCAAAGCCGCGACCGGCTTCGCCGGCGCGCGCCGCCTCGACCGCGGCATTGAGCGCCAGCAAATTGGTCTGATAGGCGATGCCGTTGATGATGCCAACGATGTCGGCAATCTTGTTCGACGAATCGCTGATCTCGGCAATCGTCGAGACGACATTGCCGACGATGGCGCCGCCCTTCTCTGCGGTCTGCAGAGCATTTGCGGCATATTGGTCGCCGTTGCGGGAGTTGTCGGCATTCTGCTTCACTGCCGAGGTCAGCTCTTCCATGCTGGCGGCAGTCTCTTCCAGAGCCGCGGCCTGCGAGTCGGTGCGCGCCGAGAGATCGCGGTTGCCGCTGGCGAGTTGTCCGGTCGCGGCCAGGATATCGTTGAAGTTGTTGCGGATGTCGCCGACGATCGAGTGCAGGTTGGTGTTGAGCTGTGCCATGGCGCGCAGCAACTGGCCGATCTCGTCGGAGCGCGTGGTGTGAATCTGGCTGGTCAGGTCGCCGCCCGCCATGCATTGCGCGACGCGCAAGGCTTCCTTGATCGGGCCGAGGATGTTGCGCTCGAGATAGAACCAGACCGAGGCGGCGGTGAAAAAGCCGATTCCGGACACGGCACCGACCCACCATGGCAAGCCCTGCGCGACGACGGTGGCGCCAACGGTGCCGATCGATGCCAGCAGTATCGCCATGATGATGCGGGTGCGGGTCGACATCGAGAAGCGCTGGATGAAAGAGAAGCTCATCCACGAGGAGGTCACGACCTGGCCCTGGCAGAGCCCGACGCTGCCGGGTTTTGCGCGTTCCTGCGCGTAGAGCTTGGTGGCGAGGCCAACCTGTTCGCGCGTCGGCTTGGTGCGTACCGACATATAGCCGACCGCCTTGCCGTTCTCGATCACCGGTGTGACATTGGCCATCACCCAGTAGTATTCGCCGTTCTTGCGGCGGTTCTTCACCAGGCCGCGCCAGGGCAGGCCAGCCTTGATGGTGTCCCACAGATTCTTGAACGCCGTCGCCGGCATGTCGGGATGGCGCAGAATGTTTTGCGGCTGACCGATGAGCTCATCCTCGGTGTAACCACTGACGTCGACAAAGTAGGTATTCGCGTAAGTGATGTTACCGTGGAGGTCCGTAGTCGAGACGATCGTCTTGCCGTCTTCGATGACGTACTCGACATCGACCACTGGGTTGTTGAGGCGCATGGTCCGCATCCGGATTCGTGAGGAAGTTTCACGAACAATCTATGCGGTCAAATTTATTGCCGGGTTAATTGTCCAGGTTCGCTTGATGGTTTGATAACCTGGTTTCAACACTGACGTACCTTCTGCACCTCTTTTGCTGAGCGTGACGAATTCCTATCTGCTCTAGGTTGCGAACCATGTAGGAGTGATTCGTGTTGCAGTGGATGAGAACAATTCTGGTGGGGTTTTGTGTGGTGGGATCGAGCGCGGTATTCGCAGCCGAGCAGCCGGACCTCATCTTCAAAAAGTCTACGGTATTTAAGTGGGTAACGCCGAACGACAAGCTTGCAACCTACGGTCTCGATGATCCGGAGGTGGAGGGCGTCGCCTGCCATTTCACGGTACCGGAGCGCGGCGGCTTCAAGGGCTGGATCGGCGTTGCCGAGGAAGTCTCCGATATTTCTCTCGCTTGCCGCCAGATCGGCCCCATCAAGTTCAAGGCCAAATTCGAACAGGGCGAAGACGTGTTCCGCCAGCGCCGGTCGCTGTTCTTCAAGAAAATGCAGATCGTCCGCGGCTGCGATACCAAGCGAAACGTGCTGGTCTACATGGTCTACAGCGACCGGATCATTGAAGGGTCGCCGAAAAACTCGACCTCGACCGTGCCGATCATGCCCTGGGGCAGTCAGGCCGAGGTCGCCAAATGCGCTGACTGGGTGGAAAACTAGGGTATGATGGTATCCGGCAGCGGTCTCGGGTAAATACCGCGCCGAAACGGAACATTCGGAGCCTGACATGCCGACCGACCTGCCGCCGCCCCAGGCCGACAACGCCGAACTCGCCACGATGCAGAAGGCGGTGGTGAAAGCCATCCACGAACACTGGAAGCTTTATCTCGCCGAAGGCGTTCTGCTCGTCGCCCTGGGCGTCGTCGCCATCCTCATTCCGCCGCTGGCGACTCTCGCCGTCACGATTCTGTTCGGCTGGCTGTTCCTGATCAGTGGTGTCATCGGTCTTGTCACCACCTTCTGGATGCGCAACGCACCGGGCTTCTGGTGGGCGCTGATCTCGGCCGCACTTGCCATTCTCGCCGGCGGCTGGATGCTGGCGCAGCCGGTCGCGGGCGCGCTGTCGCTGACTTTGGTGCTGATCGCCTTCTTCGTCATCGAGGGCGTCGCCTCGATCTTCTTCGCGCTCGATCATCGCCGCGAGTTCTCCGGCCAGTGGGGCTGGATGCTGGCGAGCGGCATCGTCGATCTTGTGCTGGCGGTTATGTTGCTGATGGGGCTGCCGTCGACGGCGGTGTGGGCACTCGGCCTGCTCGTCGGCATCAACATGGTATTCGGCGGCGTGGCGCTGATCGCCATGGCGCTGCACGCGCGCAAGGAAGCGATGTAGTTGCTTTCTTTACCTCTCCCATAGGGAGAGGTCGACGCACGAAGTGCGTCGGGTGAGGGGTTGCAAACGATCGAGAGTCACCTGCCCCCTCACCCCAACCCTCTCCCCCAAGGGGAGAGGGAGCGTGCCGAGTGTGCGGCCCGCTCTCATGCTATCGCATTTTCTCCGCCAGCATCCGGTCATAGTCCAGCACGGCTTGCAGCAGCACCTGCGCGCCGTTGGCGCATTGCTCCTTGCTCGAATACTCCGCCTCGTTGTGGCTGATGCCGTCCTTGCACGGCACGAAGATCATGGTGGTCGGCGCAACGCGCGCGAGATAAGCCGCGTCGTGACCGGCGCCGGACATAATGTCCCGCGTCGACAGGCCCGCAGACGCCGCGGCACGGCGCACGGCCTCGATGCACTGCGCATCGAAATGAACCGCCGGCTGCCTCACGATGTTCTTGAGAGCGAGCGTGAGGCCCAGCTCCCGGGCGATTGCTTCGGCGGCCGTGCCGACATCGCGCTCCATCCGCTCGAGAACGGACTCGTCGGGATCGCGGAAATCGATGGTGAGGTAGGTCTCGCCGGGAATGACATTGGTCGAGGCCGGCTTGACCTCGAGCACGCCGACGGTGCCAACCGCGGTCTTGTGCTTCACGGCGATGGCATTCACGGCTTCGACCAGCCGCGCCGCGCCGAGCAAGGCATCGTGCCGCCGGTGCATCGGCGTGGTGCCGGCATGGCTGTCCTGTCCGGTGAAAGTTACTTCGTACCAGCGGATCGCCTGCACGCCGGTGACGACGCCGATATCCTTGTTCTCGGCTTCGAGGTTCGGCCCCTGTTCGATGTGAACCTCGAAAAAGGCCGACAGAGGGTGATCGCCGCAGCGCTGCGTGCCGCGATAGCCGATGGCGTCGAGCGCGTCGCCGAACGTCACGCCGGCGCGGTCCTGCCGTGCCACCGCCCAGTCGCGCGTGAAGGCGCCAGCGAAGACGCCCGACGCGACCATGGCGGGCGCAAAGCGCGAGCCTTCCTCGTTGGTCCAGTTTACGACCTCGATCGGCGCGAAGGTCTCGTAGCCGGCGCGGTGCAGGGTGCGGAGCGCCTCGAGCGCGGCGAGGACTCCAAGAGTCCCGTCAAATTTTCCGCCCGTCGGCTGAGTATCGAGATGGCTGCCCATGGCGATCGGGGGAATGTCGTTCCGCTGGCCGGCGCGTCGGGCAAACATCGTCCCCATGTCGTCGACAGTAACGGTGCAGCCGAGGCTTTCGGCGGCAGCCCTAAACCAGTCGCGAACCTGACGGTCGAGGTCGGTGAGGGTGAGGCGGCAGATGCCGCCTTTCGCCGTGGCGCCGATCTTGGCGGTTTCCATGAGATCGCCCCACAGGCGCTCGGGATCAATGCGGAGGTTGTTCATCATGTCGCTCGCGAAGGGTGGGGTGACGGAGTGTCACAGCGGCTGGATGTACATAGATAAATATTCGCGTTAAAGTTCCGAAGCGCCGTGCAAACAGCTAGGGAGGGGGCCATTTGTACAGCCGGAAGCGGACCGATGACAAACCGGCCTGATGAGGTCGGCATGTTTCCAATCTGAAGTCCGTCGGATGTCGGCCTCGGCATCACATGGGTGACGAACAAGAACCGCAGGTTCCTGTCGATCCACGATCACCAGTCCGCTTCATTCCGCCCGACCGACCTGCGGAAGCACCAGAGCAGGGCATCGCACTCTGTCTGTCGGGCGGCGGTTATCGCGCCATGCTGTTTCACGCCGGCGCACTGTGGCGCCTTCACGAAACCGGGGTGTTGCCGACCATCAAACGAATTTCCAGCGTATCGGGCGGCTCGATCACGGCCGGCGCGCTGGCGCTGGCCTGGCCGAAGCTCGCGGGAACGACCGACCGGGCGCCATTCGAAAGCAATGTCGTCAAGCCGGTCCGCACATTGGCGTCGCATACGATCGATATCGCGTCGGCCGTCATCGGCCTGCTGCCGGGGATGTCGGTCAGCAACCGCATCGCGGCCGCCTATGACAAGCATGTCTTCAAGGGCAAGACGTTGCAGAACCTGCCGGACAATCCGCGTTTCATCATCAACGCCACCAGCGTCCAGACGGGGACGTTGTGGCGCTTCTCCAAACCGTACATGGCCAATTATCGTGTCGGGATGATCAAAGCCCCCGATCTGGCGCTCTCCGCCGCCGTCACGGCGTCATCGGCCTTTCCGCCGTTCTTGTCGCCGATGCAACTGCCGCTCGACCCGGCGCGGGTCGAACCTGTTGATGGCGCCGATTTGCACAGAGAACCGTATGTCAGCAACGCCGTGCTCAGCGATGGCGGGGTCTATGACAATCTCGGCCTCGAAACGGCGTGGAAGAACTACGACACGATTCTGGTGAGCGACGGCGGCGGCCACTTCGCGCCGGAGGAAGACCCGGCGCGCGATTGGGGGCGGCATGCCTATCGCGTCCTCAATCTCATCGACAGCCAGGTGCGCGCCTTGCGCCAGCGTCAGGTTATCGAATCCTACAAGGCCCGGGAGACCGACCGTAATCACCGCAAGGGCACCTATTGGGGGATTCGCAGCGCGATCGCGAAATATGAAGTCGATGGCGCGCTGCCATGTCCGCCGCAACGGACGATCCTGCTCGCCGACGAGCCGACGCGGCTGGCGGCGATGGATGAAGCGCTGCAGGAGCGCCTCATCAACTGGGGCTATGCGATCTGCGATGCCGCCATGCGGCGGCACGTGATCGATCCCGGCACGCAGCCGCCGCCCAAATTTCCATACAACAGGGGCGTGTGACGGTCAGCCGTCCAGGATCGCCACTGCGCGGGTCCAGCCGGCCGAGCCGCCGCGGATCTTCACCGGGAAGCAGCTCACCATGAAGCCGGTCGGGGGCAGGCTCTCCAGGTTGTGCAGCTTCTCGATGTGGCAATAGCCGATGTCGCGGCCGGCCCGGTGACCCTCCCAGATGATCGAAGGGTCGTGCGTCTCGGCATAGCGTTTCATCGTGTAGACGAAAGGTGCATCCCAGCTCCAGCCGTCCGTGCCGGTGACGCGTACGCCGCGCTCGAGCAGGTATAGTGTGGCCTCGCGGCCCATGCCGCAGCCTCTGGCGACGTAGTCGGGCTGGCCATAGGCCTTGCCGGCGCTCGTATTGACGACAACGATATCGAGCGGCGCCAGCGTGTGGCCGATACGCTTGAGCTCGGTCTCAACATCTGCGGCACTGGCGACGTAACCATCCGCGAAATGACGGAAGTCGAGTTTGACGCCGCGCTGGAAGCACCAGTCCAACGGCACCTCGTCGATGGTGATAGCTCGCTGGCCGCCGTCCATCGTCGAGGCGAAGTGCCAGGGCGCGTCGAGATGGGTCGTGCAGTGCGTCGACAGCTTGATCCATTCGAAGCCCCAGCCTTCGCCGTCGGGCAGGTCTTCCTTCTTCAACCCGGGAAAGAACTTGAGAATGTCGGCCGCGGTCGCTTCGTGGTCGAGGTATTCGATGGTCGGGCCATAACCTGGGGGGTCCGCTGCGACATTATTTTCAAGCGGAATTGATATGTCGACGATCCGGCGCGGCATGAGGCGGGCTCCTTCCCGGGCGTGTTCTTGTTGCCGCCTATCATTCGGGGCCGCCACGCCGTTCGCAACACCCATTCATCGTGCAGTGCAACAATGCTCCTGCGCGGGACTCTGCCCACCGATATCGCCGCGCCACCGTTATCAAGGCCTTACGCCGCAGTGGACCGTCGCGCTTGTCGCTGGCATGATCGCTCTAGCGAAGAAAACAAAAACCACCTCGGGAGGACAACGGATGATGCAAAGCCTCAAATCGCGCAAGCTTGCTCTGATTGCAGGCGTCAGTCTTGCGGTCACGGCGGCGATGACGCTCGGCGCCCAGGCGCAAGACACGATCAAGATTGGTTTCTCGCAATCGCTCACAGGCTTCCTCTCGCCGAATGGCAAGCAGGCGCTGCTCGGCATGGAAATCTGGGCCGATCAGGTCAACAAGTCCGGCGGTCTGCTCGGTAAAAAGGTCGAGCTGAAATATTATGACGACAAGAGCCAGGGCTCGGAAGTCCCGGGCATCTACACCAAGCTGATCGACGTCGACAAAGTCGATCTCGTGGTCTCCGGTTATGCGTCGAACCAGATTGCACCGGCCATGCCAGTGGTGATTAGCAAAAAGAAAACTTTTGTCAGCTTGTTCGGCCTCGATATCAACGACAAGTTCAAATACGATCGCTACTTCGCGGTGATTCCGACAGGCCCGGACGCCAAGGCCTCCTTTACCAAGGGCTACTTCAACGTGGCGATGGCGCAGTCGCCGAAGCCGCAGTCCATCGCGCTCACCTATGCCGACGCCGAATTCTCGCAGAACGCCTGCGAGGGTGCGCGCAACACTGCCAAGAAACTCGGCCTCAAGATCGTCTACGACAAGGCTTATCCGCCGCCGCCGAAGACCACCGACTTCGCGCCGATTGTGCGCGCGGTGAAGGCGGAGAATCCGGACCTGGTGATGATCTGCTCTTATCCGCTTGACTCGATCGGCCTGGTGCTGGCGGCGCATGAAGTCGGCCTCAAGCCGAAGATGATGGGCGGCGCCATGGTCGGCCTGCAGGCCACGCCCTTCAAGGATAAGCTCAAGAGCAAGCTCAACGGCATCGTCAATTACGAGACCTGGGTGCCGGACAAGAAGCAGATGTATGAAGGCACCGAAGCCTTCTTCAAGGAGTACCAGGCCAAGGCCGGCGCCGCTGGTGTCGATCCGCTGGGTTACTATCTCGGTGGCTGGGGCTACGCTCAGATGCAGGTGCTCGAAGCCGGCATCAAGGGTTCCAAGAGCCTCGACGACGCCAAGATCGCCGACTATCTGAAGAAAGCGACGATCAAGACCGTGATGGGACCGATCAAGTACGGCGCCAAGGGCGAATGGGCCGAGGACCGTATGATGACCGTGCAATATCACGGCGTCACCGACGCGGCGAACCTCGATACCTGGCGCGGCATGAGCTACCAGACGGTCGTCGACCCGCCGAGCCTTGCCACCGGCAAGGTGGTCTATCCTTATGAGAAGGCGATGAAGTAGCGACGGATCGCTTGAATGAAGAAACGCCGCGGAGCAATCCGCGGCGTTTTTTCTTCAAAGTTCAGGTAATGAACTCGTCATGGCCGGGCTTGTCCCGGCCATCCATGTCTTGATGGCGTTGGCGTTAGAAAGGCGTGGATGCCCGGCACAAGGCCGGGCATGACGGAGAGTGTGGCGCCCCTCGCGGTAGATCTCACATCCCTAGATAAAACTGCCGAATAAGATCGTTGTTGTTGAGTTCGTCTGCGGAAGAGCCCTCGAATTCGATCTTGCCGTGGACGATGACATAACCACGATCGGCGATGCGCAGCGCCTGGGTGAAGTTCTGTTCGGCCATCAGCACCGTGAGCTTGAAGTGTTCCTTCAGTGTCTTGATGGCGTCGATGGTACGGGCGACCAGCAGCGGCGACAGGCCGACCGAGGGTTCATCGACCAGCAGGATGCGCGGGTTGATCATCAGGGCGCGCGCGAGCGCCAGCATCTGCTGCTCGCCGCCGGACATCGAGCCAGCCAGCTGACCGCGCCGCTCGGCGAGGCGCGGGAAGGTCTCGAAGCAGAAGTCGAGATTGGTCTTGATGTGGGCGCGCGCCTTCGGACGGCTGGCGCCGAGCAGCAGGTTTTCCTCCACCGTCTGGCGCGGGAACAGGCGGCGGCCTTCCGGCACGAGCGCGATGCCGAGATCGACGATCTCGGTGGTCGAGAGTTTGGTGAGGTCGTGCCTAGCACCGTCGATCTCGGCAACGATGCGCCCCTTGGACGGCCGCACCCAGCCCATGATGCACTTCATCAAAGTGCTCTTGCCGTTGCCGTTGGTGCCGAGCAGCGCCACGGTCTCGCCGGAACCGACGTGAAGCGACACGTCGTCGAGCACGCGCACCAGGCCGTAGCCGGCATCGATGCCTTCGACAGCGATGCTGTTGGTGCTATGTGCCAGATCAGGTTCCAAGATAGGCTCCCACCACGTCCTTGTCCTTGATCACGTCTTCTGGGGCCCCATCGGCGATCTTGCGGCCGGAGACGAGCACGACGAGGCGTTGCGAGAACGCCATCACTGCGCGCATGATATGTTCGATCATGATGATGGTGACGCCGCGCTCGTTCATGCGAATGAGCAGCGCAACGATGTCCTCGACCTCGGAATGCGACAGGCCGGCCATGGACTCGTCGGCGATCAGCAACTTCGGCTCCGCCGCCATGGCACGGGCGAGCTCCAGCTTGCGCATCTCGACTTGAGTGAGATCGAACGGGTTCTTGCCGGCCTTGTCCTGCAGCGAGACGAGGGTGAGGACTTCCATGCAGCGGTCTTCGAGTTCGCTCTGCGTCAGATGAACGCCCGCGCGGGCGCCGACGGTGTAGATCAGCGGCACGCGTACATTCTCGGCCACGGTCATGGTCCGGAACGGTCGCGGCAACTGGAAACTGCGGGCGAGGCCGAGCCGGGCACGGCGATGTGCCGGAAGGCCATCGAGACGCTGGCCGTCAAAACTCACGCTTCCGGTTTCGTTCTGCAGCGTGCCGCTGATGCAGTTAACCAGTGTGGATTTTCCAGAGCCGTTCGGCCCAATCAGGCCGAGGCGTTCGCCCTTGGGCACTTTGAGGTCGACGGTGTCGAGCGCGACGAAGCCACCGAAGCGTTTGCCGAGTTGGTCGACCGCGAGCAGCGGCACGTCGCCAATCGCTTCCTCGGTCGCAGAGTGGCCCATGATCTGGCTCATGTCTGCTTCCTCCCGGCGGTGAGGCTTTGCCACAGGCCCACCAGGCCCTTGGGCGCGAGGATGACGAAGCCGATAAGCAGCAGGCCGGTGATGAGCAGATTGGCAGCCGACGAGATCGTCACCGTGATGACCTGCTGCAAGGTCGACAGCAGCAGCGCGCCGACCATCGGGCCGACCCAGGTCATGGTGCCGCCGATCATCGGCATAGCGATGGCGTTCACCGAATAGGCAAGGTTGAAGGCCGAGCCTGGCTCGACATAGCCGATGTAATAGGGGAACGGCGCGCCGGCCATGCCGAACAGCGCGCCGGAGACGACCGTGGCGATCAGCTTGAGCCGCAAGGTCGGAACGCCGGACGCTTCCGCGGCCAGTTCGTCATCGCGGATGGTGGCGAAGCCGACGCCGAGGCTGGAGCGTTCGATGGTGCGGGCGGCGACCAGCGACAGCACGACCAGAATCAGCATCAGCAGGAACAGATACTGGATGAAGGCGCCGAGGATCGGGATTTCCGACGGCGGGATGATATAGGCGCCGCGCGAGCCGCCGACGAAGGACCAGTTGACGACGAAGGTTTCAATCACCACCAGCAATGCCAAAGTGGCGATGGCGAAGAACACGCCGCGCAGCCGCAAGGTGAGATAGCCCATGCCAAGGCCGAGCAGGCCGGCCATGAGGCCGCCGATCACCATCAGCACCGGGATCGGCAACTGGAAATCAAACTGCTGGCCGATGTTGTAGAAGAATACGGTCGAATAGACGCCGACAGCGAAGAAGCCGGCGCTGCCGAAATTCACATAGCCGCAATAGCCGCCGAGGATGTTCCAGGCGGTGGCGATGACGACGTATTGCAGTACCGTATAGCCCGCGAAGAACAGGTAGTCGTTGCCGATCATACGGAAGGCGATGAACAGCGCCGCGGCGACGGAGACGAGGATGAGCGTGAATTTGGGCGTGTGCATTTAACGACCCAGCAATCCGGAGGGCCGCACGGCCAGGGTGAGCAGGAGTAGGCCGAACGACACCGCCGGCGCCCAGGACGGGCCGTAGAATGTCGTGGCAATGCTTTCGATGACGCCGATCAGCAGCGCGGCGATCAGGGTTCCGGGCAGGCTGCCGAGGCCGCCGAGGACGCAGATGGCGAAGACGCGGCCGATATATTCGCGGCCCGACGACGGCAGCACCGGCTGGATGACGATGAGGAAGGCACCGGCCAGCGCGCAGGTCGCCATCGAGATCGAGAAGGCGATACGCTTGATGCGGGTCGGATCGATCGCCATCAGTTCCAGCGCCTGCGGGTCCTGCGATACCGCCATCACGGCGCGGCCGATGAAAGTGCGGGACATATAGAGCTGCAACGCGGCGAACATGGCGATGGAGACCAGCGCCGGCACCAGCATGCGCAGCGGAAACTCCATGATGCCGAGCTTGAGGCTGCCGCCGGCGTAGGCCGTGTCCACCGTCCGGTAATCGACGCCGAACACCAGAATTAGCGTCACCTCGGTGACGAACAGCAGGCCGAAGAAAAAGGCGAGGCCGCGCAGCGCGTCCTGTCCGCGTTTCTCGAAGGATTGGAAATAGATTCCATAGACGCCGGTGCCGAGAGCGTAAAACGCCGGCAGCGCCAGGATGGCGACGATGATGGGATCGATGCCGAAATTCGCGCTGACGATATAGGCGATGTACGAGCCAAGAACGATAAAGCCCGGATGCGCGATATTGACGATATCGAGCATGCCGAACGAAATCGAAATGCCGGCGGTGACCGCCGCATAAAAGCCGCCGAGCATCAAGCCGGCGATGATGGCATTGATCAACAGGTCGAACTGCATGAAAACGTCAGCCGGACCGGCGACCGCGATGGGCGGTCGGCAGGACCTTCACACGCGACAGGCGCTCCACCGGTCAGGCGACCGGGACGGAAGGACCCCCGAACTTGCGTGAATGGCCGCCGATGGCCGGCACTATGACCTCCCCAATGATCTCTTTATGGCCGGTGCGCTCGAACGCGCCCAACCGTTATGCCGCAGTGTGCAGGAAGCGGATCGCCTTGGCTAGCCTGTTGATCGGGCAGGCAGTCGACGTGCCGTGTCTATCCACGCCGCATGAAGCGGTGTGGCGCGCTTCCCACAGCGCGGTGCGCTTAGGCCGTGGCCTGTGGGCGGATGCCCGCCGTCTTGACAGCCTTGTCTCGCTTCAGTCGCGCCGTTTTCTCCAGCACGGCGCAGACCGCGGCGGCGTCTTTGGTGCCCAGACCGGACTTGAGTGCCTTGTCATAGATCGGGCGCGCGGCGTCGAACAGCGGCGTCGGCACGCGCATCGCGCGGACGAAGTCGCCGATCAGTTTGATGTCCTTGTCGAACACGTCGAGCGTCGCCGTGACGTTGTCGTAGTCGTTCTTCACCATCATCGGCCCGCGCAGATCGAAGATGCGCGACTGGCCGGCGCCGGCGGAGACCATCTCCAGGATCGCTTGCGGCGGCAGGCCGGCTTTCATGCCGAGCACCATGGCCTCGGCGCTGGCGATGTTGTGGATAGCGACCAGCAGGTTGGCGACGTATTTCATCTTGCTGCCATTGCCGAAGGCACCGACGTCATAGGCGGCGCGGCCGAAGTCGGCGAACATCGGCTTCAGTCGTTTGATCGCGGACTTTTCGCCGCTGGCGTAGAACACGACATCGCCGCGCGCTGCCTGTGCGCCGGTGCCGCTCACCGGCACGTCCAGCATTGTGTGTTTTGCCTTGCGCATGCGGCGCTCGGCCTTCTGCTTGTCCCCGAGCGCGAAGGTGCTCAGTTCGACAAGGGTGATCGGTGGCAGCTTGGCGCCGGCTATCTCATTCACCACGGACTCCAGAGCCTTGGGTGAGGGCAGGCTGGTCAAGACGACGGAAGCCTGTTTCGCCACCTCAGTGGCGTTACGCAGGATCCTGATGCCGCGATCCTTGGCCGCCAGTCGCCGCGCCGCGCTGATGTCGTAGCCGACGACGCGCCAGCCGGCTTTTTTGAGATGACGGGCGAAGGCCCCGCCCATGATGCCGAGGCCGACGATGCCCACCGTACCTTTGCTTTGCCGCGACGTCGCCCGTGCTTTCGGTTTCCTCGACGGCACCATCGCCTTTTTCGATTTCTTCGTCTTCGCCATGCTTCGGCCTTGGAAGTGTGTGGTCCCCAATGGGTACCATGGCGCGCGCTGCGGCGTCATCTGCGGCGTCGGCTTTCCAAATGGCAGCCGGTTCGCTTATCGTCTGGCAACAAGAAAACTCGATCGGGAGACGCCGCGATGCAGCTTGGCTTTTTCACCATGCCGATCCATCCGCTCGACAAGGACTGGCGGCAATCGCTGCGCGAGGACCGCGAGGCTTTCGTCCTCGCTGACGAACTGGGTTTCTCGGAAGCCTATTGTGGCGAGCATGTCACGGACCGCGCGGAGAATATCACCTCCTGCATCGTGTTCCTGGCGAGTCTGGTCGACCGTGTGAAGCACATGAAGCTCGGCACCGGCACCGTCAACATGCCGAACACGCACCCGGCGACGGTGGCGTCGCAGATCGCCATGCTCGACCATATGCTCGGCGGCCGCTTCCTGTTCGGCATCTCGCCGGGCGGACTGCTGTCCGATGCCGAGGTATTCGGCAATCTCGACGCCGACCGCAATGCCATGTTTCTCGAAGCCATCAACCAGGTGCTCGCCATCTGGGCGGGCGAGCCGCCCTATGACCTCGCCGGAGAGTACTGGGACATCAGCGTGGCGCGGCAGTTCATTCCGGAACTGGGGCAGGGTTATATCGCCAAGCCGTTGCAGCGGCCGCATCCGCCCATCGTGGTGACGGCGGTGGCGCCGTTCTCCAAAGGCGTCACCGAGGCCGCGGCGCGCGGCTGGGACCCGATCTCGGCCAACTTCCTGATGCCGCAATGGGTGAAAAGCCACTGGCCGAAATATGTCGAGGGCTGCGAACGCGTCGGCCGCGTGGTGGATGCCGCGAATTGGCGTGTCGCGCGCTCGATCTTTGTGGCGGATGACGAGAAGACGGCGAAGGCTTATGCCACCGATCCCGACAGCCCCTATGTTTTCTATTACAAGCAGCTCTACACCAAGCTGAAGAAGAATGGCCGCATCGAACTGTTCAAGACACATCGCGACCAGCCGGACGACGAAGTGACGCTGGAGACCGTGTGCAACCAGCTCATCACCTATGGCACGCCGGACAAGGTCGCCGACGAACTGCTGAAGTATCGCGAGACGGTCGGCGACTTCGGCACCCTGCTTTATGCCGGGAAGGATTGGGCCGACCGCGAGCTTGGCCGCCGGTCCATGATCCTGCTGGCGGAGCAGGTAATGCCGAAGGTCAATGCGGCCATCCGCAGCTAACGGCCCAGAATGCCGCCGGCGAGCAGCAGCACCGAGGTGGCGATCAGGATGGACAAGGTCGTGACCATGCCTGTGACGCGGAACCGGATGTCTTCCGGCTCCCGGGCGACGCCGAGGGCGTGTGCGGCGCGGGCGACGAGCAGGAGGGCGCAGAGCGTGTGCATGAGCCAGGCCGGCCAGGCCTGCATCTCGAGGAAGGTCAGCAGGATCAGCGCCAGCGGCACATATTCGGCGAAATTGCCCTGGACGCGGATATAGCGTTCCAATTGTCGGTCGCCGCCGGTGCCGAGACCGATGCGCATCGTGCGCCGTGTATTGGCGACGCGGAACGAAATTGCGACGAACATCAGGCCGAGCACGGCGGCGTAGGCGGGGACGATCAGCGGCATGGCGAGCCTCTTTTGGTTTCTCTCATAACGCGTCGAGCGTGGCGTTAGGTCAGTCCTAAGCTCACTCCTTGATCGATTTCACGATATCGATCGCCCGCCGCAGCAACGTCTGCGAAGCTTCCAGAGTGCGGAAGGCCGCGTGCGAGGTCAGCGTCACATTCGGCAATTGCGCCAGTTCGGATTTCGCGTCGAGCGGCTCGGAGTGAAATACGTCGAGGCCTGCGTGGCGGATGATGCCGCCCTTGAGCGCCTGAATCAGCGCCTGCTCGTCGACCAGCGCGCCGCGCGCGGTGTTCACCAGAATGGCACTGTGCTTCATCATGGTGATGCGTTCGGCGCTGAGGAAGCCACGGGTCTCGTCGCCGAGGGTCAGATGCAGCGACACGACGTCCGACGTCTTGAGTAGCGTTTCAATATCGACCTGCTTGATGCCGAGTTCCGGTTTAGGCGTGCGGTTATAGGCGGTGACGTTCATGCCGATGCCTGCCGCCATGCGAGCGAATTCGGCGCCGATGCCGCCGAGGCCGATGAGGCCGACGGTCTTGCCTTGAAGTTGCATGCCCTCTTTCGGTGCCCAGGTGCCGCCGCGCACCTCGCGGTCCATGCGCGCGATGTCGCGGGCGCAGGCGAACAGCAGCGCCATGGTATGCTCAGCGACCGCGACGTCGCCATAGCCCTTGATGATGTGAACTTTGATGCCACGCTCGTTCAGCTCGGCGATGTTCATGTAGCTGGCCGCGCCGGTGCCCAGGAACACGATGTGCTTGAGCTGCTTGCAGCGCTCGACCAGGTCGGTCGGCATATAGGAGTGGTCGTCGATGGCGATGTCGTAGCCGGCGATGACCAGCGGCAGTTCCTCCTTCTTGAACGGCGTCATGTTGACGTCGATCGGCGGATCGTCAGGGCGCAAGACCTGCTCCCAGACCGGCCCAAGCTGGTCGTTGCAATCGAAAAAGATGGATTTCATGGCTTAAACCGTCGTGGAGGGAGAGCGGAGGATACGGCGTTGACGGCCCCGCAGGCAAAGAATAAATGCGGCGGGCGCGAACGGCCGGGGGTGGGCCGGCCGCGCCGAAGCCTGAAGGCCTGGCCGGACGGATTCGGGATGTCTTGACGAGCCGTCCAGGCTCGAAAGTGTGAGTGATTTCGGGGCATGAGTAATAATCGCAAGGCCGTTTGTGTGGTCGGCTGGCCGGCCGGCCATTCGCGCTCGCCTCTCATCCACCAGTACTGGATGAAGAAGCACGGCGTCGACGCGGAGTATCGCAAGGAGGCGATCCCGCCCGAGCAATTCGCCGATTTCATCACGCATCTGCGCGAGCGCGGCTATGTCGGCTGCAACGTCACGGTGCCGCACAAGCAGGCGGCGATGGAACTGACGGTCGCGGACGATCGCGCCAAGGCGGTCGGCGCGGCCAATACCTTGTGGTTCGACGGCGACAAACTGCGCTCGACCAACACCGATGTCGAAGGCTTTCTCGCCAATCTCGATCAGATGACACCGGGCTGGGACCGCGGGCTTGAGAGCGCGGTGGTGCTCGGGGCCGGCGGCGGTGCGCGCGCCGTTGTCTATGCGCTGATCCAGCGCGAGGTGCAACGCATCCATATCGTCAACCGCTCGCCGGAACGCGCCGAGGGTTTGCGCGCGCGGTTCGGTTCGCGTGTCAACGTGGCGCAATGGGGAGAAATGACCGGCTTGCTCGGCGGCGCCGGGCTTCTGGTCAACACGACGTCGCTCGGCATGGTCGGACAGCCGCAGATCGACATCAACCTGCGTTGTCCGATGTCGATGGTGGTGGCGGATCTTGTTTATGTACCGCTCGAGACCAAGCTCCTGGCCGCGGCGCGCGACAAGGGTCTGCGGGTTGCCGACGGGCTCGGTATGCTGCTGCATCAGGCGGTGCGCGGTTTTGAACTGTGGTTTGGTGTGAAGCCCGAGGTGACGCCGGATTTGCGCAAGCTGATCGAGGAAGACCTGGCGCCGCATGCGGAGCCGAAGCCGGCGGCGCCGGTGAAAACGACGAAACCGCGGGCGCCGAAGAAGACGCGCGGTTAGCGCGCCTTCCGTGCCACGGCGGTGCGAGCGGACGCACTGCGGAGCGGGATATGCGCCGACCCGGGCGCGTGCACGCCGAGGTCGGCGGCGAGTTCCGGCATCTCACAAATGAGCCGCTCGAGGCGACTTTCGCGGCCGCCGTTGCGGCGCGCCTCGCGCATTTCCTCGACCGGGCGTCGTACTTCGTCGGCCCGGACGAGGCTGTCGATATCGGCGCCCTGTTCGGCGAGCCGCGCCAGCAGAAAGGTGAGATCCTGGATTTCGTCGGCGACGACGTGGATGACGCCCGACTCCGATTGTACGCGGCCGGTCACCGAGACATAGCGCGCGCCGAGCACGATCGGCCGCACGCGCTCAAACACTTTGGGCCAGACAATGACATTGGCGACGCTGGTTTCGTCCTCCAGCGTCATGAACACCACGCCCTTGGCCGAGCCCGGCCGCTGCCGGCAGGTGACAAGGCCGGAAATGGCGATGCGTGCGCCGGTCTTGATGGTGCGCAGGGCTTCGTTGGGCTGGACGTTACGCGCGGACAGATCGGTGCGCAGGAACGAAGCCGGATGCGCGCGCAGCGACAAGCGCAGAAAGCGGTAGTCGTTGACGACTTCCTCGCCGAGCGGCATCGGGGGGAGGTTTATTTCGGGTTCGCGGAATCTTTCTTCCCTCTCACCGCTTGCGGGGAGAGGGTGGCGAGCAGCAACGCTGCGAGCCGGGTGAGGGGGATCAGACGGTCGGTGTAGACCCCCACCCCGACCGCCTTCGGCGGTCGACCCTCCCCACAAGGGGGAGGGTGAAGACGCAAACAGCGGCAAGTCATCATTCTGATCGCCGACGCGGCCGAGTGCTTTGGCCGCCCACAGCGCATCGCGGCGGTTGAGCCCGAGCGATGAGAAGGCGTCGGCATCGGCGAGGCGTTCCAGCACGCGCGTGTGCAGGCCCGTGCGTAGCCAAAGATCGCGGACGGAGTCGTAGTTCTTCTTTCCCTCCCCCCATGCGCACTTGCGCGCGGCGGGGAGGGTCGGCAGCAAAGCTGCCGGGGTGGGGGGCGCTTCTTCTGGCGCATTGCCTGAAAACTGCCCCCCACCCCCGACCCCTCCCCACCGCTCCGCTTCGCTTCGCGGGGGAGGGGAGAAATACGCTTCGCCATGATCAGCTTTGCATCGTCCTCGCTCATGCCCTTGATCTCACGCAGGCCAAGACGGATGGCGCAGGCGGTTCGGATGTCGTCGCGCATGTCGTTGTGCGCGGGAAAGAGATGTTTGGCGGCGACCGCACCGGGCTCGAGTGTCGAATCCCAATCGGAATAATTGATGTCGGGCGGTCGCACCTCGACACCGTGCTCGCGTGCGTCGCGCACGATCTGCGACGACGCATAGAAACCCATCGGCTGTGCATTGAGCAGCGCGGCGGCGAAGACGTCCGGATAATGACATTTGAGCCAGGCCGAGGCATAGACCAGCAGCGCGAAGCTTGCGGCATGGCTTTCCGGGAAACCGTATTCGCCAAAGCCTTCGATCTGGCTGAAACAGCGTTCGGCGAAATCGCGTTCGTAGCCCTTTGTCAGCATGCCCTTGACCATCTTGTCGCGGAACGTGCCGATAGTGCCGGTGCGCTTGAAGGTGGCCATGGCGCGCCGCAGATTGTCGGCTTCGCCGGGCGTGAAACCGCCGGCGACAATGGCGATATTCATCGCCTGCTCCTGAAACAGCGGCACGCCAAGCGTTCTTGACAGGATATTTTCGAGTTCCTTTGAGGGATAAGCGACAGCCTCCTTGCTTTCCCGACGGCGAAGATAAGGATGGACCATATCGCCCTGAATCGGGCCGGGGCGGACGATCGCGACTTCGATGACGAGGTCGTAGAACTTTTTCGGCTTGAGCCGTGGCAGCATGCTCATCTGCGCGCGGCTTTCGACCTGGAACACGCCGAGTGAATCGGCGCGGCTGAGCATGCGGTAGACGGCGGGATCCTCTGGCGGGACGGTGGCGAGCCTTTTGCCTGGCGGTGTCGCTTCCGGATAATGCCGCTCCATCAGGTCGAATGCCTTGCGGATGCAGGACAGCATGCCGAGGCCGAGCACATCGACCTTGAGGATGCCCAGCGTGTCGAGGTCATCTTTGTCCCATTCGACGAAGGTGCGATCGTCCATCGCGGCATTGCCGATCGGCACCACTTCGTCGAGCCGGCTGCGTGTGATGACGAAGCCGCCGACATGCTGCGATAAGTGACGCGGGAAACCGGAAATCTCCTGCGCCAGTGCCGTCACCTGCTTCATGCGGAAACTGTCCGGATCGAGCCCGGTGCGCCTGACGCTCGCTTCCGACACGTCGCCACCGCCGCCGCCCCAGATCGACGACGACAAGGCGCTGATCGTGTCTTCGCTCAGGCCGAAGGCCTTGCCGACCTCGCGGATCGCCGAGCGGCCGCGATAACAGATGACGGTGCCGGCAATGCCGGCGCGGTCGCGTGTGTATTTCTTGTAGATGTACTGGATGACCTCCTCGCGCCGTTCGTGCTCGAAATCGACATCGATATCGGGCGGTTCGTGCCGCTCGGTGGAGATGAAGCGCTCGAACAGAAGATCGTTCTTGTAAGGATCGACCTCGGTAATGCCGAGACAGAAGCACACCGTGGAATTAGCCGCCGAGCCGCGGCCCTGGCAGAGGATGTTCTTCGAGCGCGCATATTGCACGATGTCATAAACGGTCAGGAAGTATGGCGCATATTTCTTTTCCGCGATGAGGGTGAGTTCATGATCGAGGAGGGCCTTTACTTTGTCCGGTATGCCCTGTGGATAGCGGGTCTTCACCGCTTCCTCATGCGCAAGATGGACGAGCGCGGATTGCGCATCGGGAAAGCCGACAATGGCTTCGTCGGGATATTCGTATTTGAGCTCGTCGAGCGAGAAGGTCAGTGCGTCCGACAGGTGCAGCGTTTCTTCGATGGCCTCCGGCGTGTCGCGGAATAGCTGCATCATTTCCGCGGGGGCTTTGAGAAAACGTTCGGCATTCACGGCGAGGCGGCGGCCGGCGCGATCGATGGTCGTCTTCTCGCGGATACAGGTCAGAATGTCGGCGAGCTGGCGGCGGTCGGGATGATGATAATGCACATCGTTGACGGCGATCAGCGGCACCTGCGTTTCATTCGCCAGCGCCTTTAGCCGCGCGAGCCGGGCGCGGTCCTGTCCGCGATACAGCATGGTGGCAGCGAGTCGCACGCGGCCGGGCGCGATGGAGCGAAGGGCAGCGATTGCTTCCTTTGCTTTTTGGCCCGGCATCACCACCAGTTCCAGTCCGAACGCATGCGCGATCAGATCGTCGAGCGTAAGGACGCAGTCGCCTTTTTGGGCGCGCTTATTGCCGACCGTGAGCAAACGTGTCAGCCGGCCCCAGGCGGCGCGGTCGCGCGGATAAGCGAGGATGTCCGGTGTGCCGTCGACAAAGACCAGCCGCGCGCCGGGGTGATAGCGCAGCGCCAGGCTCCGGTCGCGTTTGACGGTGTGGGGGCGCACGACGCCGGCCACCGTGTTGCTGTCGCAGACGCCGATGCCCGATAGCCCGATCGCCTGCGCCTGCAGCATCAGTTCCTCGGGATGAGAGGCACCGCGCAGGAAGGAGAAGTTGGTCGCAGTGGCGAATTCGACGTAACGCATGACTGTTCGCCGTCATTCCGGTCGCGCCGGAATGAGCGCTTACCCAAACATCCCGTGCACGAACCACGACGGCGGCGCGGTGCCGGGGACGAGATCGCGATAGAGCCCGGCGCGGAACAGCCAGAAGCGATGGCCGCTTCTGTCCTCGACGCGGAAGTAGTCGCGGGCGCGGTTGCCGGCGGGTGATGTCTCGATGTTTTCTTCCTGCCACCATGCGCCTTCGATGCGTTCGGGGCCTTCGGCGGCGACGATGTCGTGCAGCGCGCGTCGCCATTTGAAGCGCAAGGGCGGGCCGTCCGGCACTTCGGCGACGGCTTCGATCGGCTCCGGCCTCGCCAGCAGCCGCAGCGGCCGCGGCGCGAGCTCAACGGCGCTGCGATGGCGGTTGTATGCGGCCCAGCCGTCGTCTTTCACTGTCATCTGCGCGGGCAAGGTGACCGACGCGAGTTCGGGAATATGACTGTCCTGCGCCACGGCGCGACGAACGCGCTGCGCCCCAAGCCGTGCGCTCAGGCGATCGACCAACCGCACCAGCTCGCCGGCATCCTCCGCCGAGCCCAGGCCGATCTGCTCGGCCGGCGCCGGCTCGGCGATCAGCACCGACAGCCGTGCCATGTCGAAGCCGAAGCCGGGATCGAGTTCGTCGGCGATGGTGACGAGCCGCTCGGCAAACAGCGCGCGTATGTCGGCGGCATCGCGCAGCGGCCGCGCGGTGCCCGCGGCGATGCGGCGTAGCGCGCCGTCGGTGCGGAACAAGGTCAGTTCGATACGGCGGGCGCCGTCGCCGTGTCGCTCCAGCGTCATCGACAGACGCGCCGCCAGTTTCTGGACGGTGCCGAGCACGTCTTCCTCGCGCGCGATCGGTTCGTAGAAACGCTCCTCGGCGACGTAAGGCGCCACTGGCAAACGTGGTGTCAACGGTTCGTGCTCGCGGCCCAAAGCGCGGTCGAGCTGGCGCAGCAATCCGGCGCCGAAGCGCGCGGTGAGCGGCGAGCGCGGCATGTCGATGATGTCGCCGATCGTTTTCAGACCGACGCGGCCGAGCGAAGCGACGACCGGCGGCGGCAGGCGCAGCGCGTCAAGTGGTAGCGGCGCTAGCAAGTCGCGCTCCTCGCCATTGGCATAGGTATCGGGCTGGCCGTCATGCGCTGCCGCCCAGGCGGCGCCGATGGTGCCGGCGATGGCGACGCGATAGGCAAAGCCGGCTTGCGTCAGGCGGCGGCCGAGATCGGCGACCAGTTCGCGTTCGCCGCCATAAAGATGCGCGCAACCGGAAATGTCGAGCAGCAAGCCATCCGGCGCGTCGCAGGCGACAAGTGGCGTGTAGCGCAGGCACCAGTCGGCGATGCTCTCGAGCAATTCGCCATCGGCGCGCGCGTCTTCTGGCACGACATCGAGCGCGGGATGCATGGCGCGCGCCTGCGCCAGCGCCATGCCGGCAAACAGGCCGAGTTGTTCGGCGGCTTCGTTGATGGCGATCAGCACATCGGCATTGCCGCGTTTGCCGGCAACGACGAGGGGTAAGCCTTCATGCGGAACAGGAGTGGTTTCACGCAACCTTCTGATGCGGTCGGTGGCGAAGCGGGGCAGCCACAGGCTCAGCATGCGTGGCGAGGACGAAACGGTCATCGGGATTTCTCCATTCCAGAATCCAGGAGGCGGACGGGCCGCGTCGATTGCGGGTGAGATGAACGGCAAAGCGCGGCGCGCCGAATTCGCGGTGACCCGGAGCGGCGGAAGGCGCCGCTTGTACGGTCCATCGCGTCGCAGCGGTGGAGGCGTCATGCGCAGGCTGTGCGCGCAGGAGGAGGGCGAGGGCGCCGCTATCGCCCGCGGCGAGCGACAGCCGCCGCACCGCGACGGCATCGAGTGGGCCGTTGCGCATTTCGCCGAGCACAACGCCGACAGCGCGGCAGTGCAGGGCTTCTTCCATTGCCGCCATCAACTCATGCCGATGAGCGGCCGAAACGATGACAAGCCGCTTAGGCGACAGCCCGAAGGCCTCGAGGGCGGCGCCATAAGGCACGCCACTCTCGGCCAGTGCCATGTCCTCGGCGATCCAGACGAGATGCTTGTTGCCGCCGGCGAGGGCCGCCAGCCCCAACGTAAAACCGGTGGCCGCCGGCAGGTGCGCTTCGCCAGCGGCGGCGATTTCGTGCAGCGCGCCGCGCAGAAGACCGCCACCGAGGACGTCGTCCACGGCGCTCACATCCAGCGGCAGCACCGCCGGACCCTCGGCGAGGCCGGCTGGTTTCTGCAAGCGGGTGAGCTGCTGGCGCAGCGCGTCGAGCATCATTAAGCCTTTGAAGAAGCGTACCTATCCGTTGGAGAGCCAACGGATAGGCCGAACCTTATGTTCACTATTTGTTCTAGTTTGCCGAAGGTGGCGGGGAGCGTCAAGCCGCAAGGAATGGGGGCGCCCTTCGGGTTGAGGGCCAGCGCTGGCGTCCGGGAACCGCCCCGCCCGTCGCAGCGGAAGACTGGCTGGAATTCAGGCTACGCCGGACATTTCTGCGCTACGATCTCGATCCGACCGACCCTGCCGACTCCGGCGTCGCAGATTTCCCGGTCGAGACTTCGCACACCGGGCACTCGAAGATTCGAAATTCTCGACCCCGTCCTTCACGCGTAATCCGGCGTAGCCACATGCGCGATCCGCATTGTTCGCAGGTCGGCCTGTCGAGTTCCAGAGAATTGGCGCGATGGGTCTGTGTCGTTGGCATCAGTGCGTTCCTTCCTGCTGGTCGTCAGGCAAGAGCGCACATTGTCTCTCAGCCACCGGCGCCCAAGCCTACGCCGTGCCGGTGATAAAATTAATGTAGTGCATTCTGGAGAGAGCGGAAGTGCCAAATGACGTGCAGTTACTATTTTAGGCAACGCTGGCGGTTCAGCACTCAATGATACGAAGTGCTGCCGGTAGATGAGCGATTGTTGCGCGGAGTCGATGGTTCAATAGTAGCAATTTGCGGATATTGGAACCACTGCAGCCCGCCTTGCAATTGACGGAAGGGCCCGGCAGCCTGAGCTGCCGGACTGAACGGAGCGTATCATGAGCCTCGCTGACGAACGTTTCGAGCAGATGTTTCCGGTTCTCGACCCGGTTCAGGTTGAGATCATGGCGCGCTTTGCCAGCGCGCCGGCACAGACATTCGCGCCGGGCGAGCCGATCTTCGAAACCGGCCAGCGCGATGTACCGGCGCACCTGATCCTCGAGGGCGCGCTTGAGATCGTACGCCGCGATGGTCTGCACCGTTTCGCATCGGTGATTTCACATGGCCCCGGCCAATTTTCCGGCGAGGTCAGCCAGTTGAGCGGCCGTGGCAGTATCCCGTCGGGCCGTGCCGGACCGAACGGCCTGACGGCGCTGCCGTTCGACGCTGCCCATATCCGCGCTCTGATGGTTGGCTCCGCCGAAATCGGTGAGATCGTCATGCGCGCCTTCATTTTGCGCCGTGTGGCATTGATCCAGGCCGAAGGCGCCGGGTCGCTGTTGATCGGCCATCCGAACATGCCGGAGGTCGTCCGCCTACAGGGATTCCTGTCGCGCAACGGCTATCCCTGCATGGTGATGAACGTCGAAACCGACGCCGACGCCCGCGACGCGGTCGAGCGCTTCGGCATCCGTGACGACGAACTGCCACTGATGATCTGCCCGAACGGCAAGCTGCTGAAGCGGCCGAGCGATGCGGAAGCCGGTGCCTGCCTTGGCATCACGCCGGAGCTCGATCACGGCAAGGTCTATGACGTCGCCGTGGTTGGCGCCGGGCCCGCAGGCTTGGCGGCCGCCGTGTACGGCGCATCCGAAGGCCTGTCGATGATCGTGCTCGACACCCGTGCCTTCGGCGGCCAGGCCGGCGCCTCGGCGCGCATCGAGAACTATCTCGGCTTCCCGACCGGTATTTCCGGCATGGCGCTGGCCGGCCGCGCTTTCAACCAGGCACAAAAATTCGGCGCCGAGATCGCCATCCCGTTGTCGGTCGAGAAGCTCGATTGCGGCGACGCCGATTGCGCCGCGCGCAAGCCGTTCAAGCTCGAACTCACCGATGGTCGCGGCACCTTGCTCGCGCGCACCGTCATCGTCGCCTCCGGCGCGCGCTACCGCCGGCCGGCGATCCACAATCTATCGGATTTCGACAATAATGGCATTTCCTTCTGGGCCTCGCCGATCGAAGCCAAGTTATGCGAGGGCGAGGAGGTGGCGCTGATCGGCGGCGGCAATTCGGCGGGTCAGGCTGTCGTTTTCCTGGCGCCGAAGGTAAAGCATCTGCATCTCATCGTGCGCCGCCCGCTCGAAGCGACGATGTCGAAATATCTCATCGACCGTATCCAGGCGCTGCCGAACGTGTCGCTGCATGTCGGCAAGGAGATCGTGTCGCTGGACGGCGATGCATCCGGTCTGCGCGGTGCCACCTTCCGCGAAATCCGCAGTGGTACCGAGAAGTCGCTGCCGCTGCGCCACCTGTTCCTGTTCATCGGCGCCGACCCAAATGCCGACTGGTTGGAAGGTTGTGTCGCGACAGACGGCAAGGGCTTCGTGATCACCGGCGCCGAATTCGACCGCGCCACGGCACGGCCGCCGCATCCGCTCGAGACCAGCGTGCCCGGCGTTTTCGCCATCGGCGATGTGCGCGCCGGCTCGACCAAGCGCGTCGGCGCGGCGATCGGCGAGGGCGCCGCGGTGGTGTCGCAGATCCATCAGGTGCTGGCGCTGGCCGACGAGCCGATGCCCCAGGCGGCGGAGTGATTATCCCCGCCAGGTCGGATGCCGCGGCGGCACGTAATCCTTGAAGTCGTCGAATTCCTTCCACCGCGGCTCCGGCGGGTCGCACTTGGGTTGCGGCGTGTAGAGCGAAGGTCCCGTCATCTGCATCTCGGGAATATAGCGTGGACAGTTCGGGAAAATGGCGCGCGCTTGCACCCGGACGATGAGCTGCGCGCCGACCGTTTCGGCGAGCAGGGGGTCGTCGTGCAGGACGCGCGCGCTGCCATTGACGCGGAGCCGCTTTGGCTTGTCATGCAGGGCGATGAACAGCAGCCCGACATTGGCATTGACCAGAAGATTGCCGAGGCTCTTGAACATGCCGTTACCGTCATAGTCCGGAAACGCCAGCTCGGAGTCGCCCGTCACCCGCACGAAGCCGGGCATGCCGCCCTTGAACGAGCAGTCGGGGCGGCCGTCGGCGTCGACGGTCGCGATAAAGAAATACGGACAGCTCTCGATGTATGCCTTGTCGTCGGCGGTGAAAGCCGTCCGCGTCAGCTTTTCCTCGAGCCGGTCGGCGATGCGGCGGCTGGCGAAACGGTCCTGGAGTTGCCGGTTGCCGTCATGGAACATGATGCTCACTGCGACACCTCGTTCGGTTAGGATTTGACGATCGATTCCTTTCAGTCATTCACCACCGTTCGCGCGGCGACGGAGGCGCCTTGAGTCCATCAAGCGCCTAGAAAAACGATGCGAGAAACGCCGCCGCCTCGTCCGAAAGGCCGACGATCTTATTGGTGGCCTGCCGGCAAAACTGAAATTGAGTTCTGTCTGCGGTTTGCCGTCGTCCCAATCTGTAAACGGCTTGAGGTCGGCGCGGCCCAGCGGACGTTTCACCAGCGCGGTGCGCTTCACCTCAATGCTGACGCGCGGCGTCTGCCGCTCGATGCCGCGCTTCTTGGCTACCGCCTTGGTAGCGGTGACGACGCCGCGTGCCACCAGCCCGGCGCCGCCCTCGTTTTCGCTGGCGAACAGGAAAATCTCGTCGCCCGCGGCAATCAGCTTGCCGCCATACATAGTCTTCTGCGCGGTGAACGAAAACGTCTTGGCGCGCGGATCCGAAATTTCGGCCTTGATTGCGTAAGCCATCGGCCGTCACTCCCCGCCGACATGCCTCTTGCGGATGCCGCGCACCAGCAGCCAGATCATGAGCATTGCGACCGGCACGAACAAGGCCGTGGCGAAGGTGGTGTCGACATGCAGGCCCTTGGCATGCGCACCCTCGACGACATAGTGAAACAGGCCGACGACATAATAGCTCACCGCGGCCACCGACAGGCCCTCGACCGTGGTCTGCAGCCGCAATTGCAGGCGCGTGCGCTCGTTCATCGACTTGAGCAGATCGCGGTTTTGCCGCTCCAGTTCGACGTCGACCCGCGTGCGCAGCAGGTTCGCGGCGCGCGCCAGCCGCTGCGACAAGGTCGCCTGCCGGTCCTCGGTGGCGACGCAGGTGCGCATGGCTGGTGCCAGACGCCGCGCCAGAAACGAACTCCAGGTCGGATAGATACTCGCCTTGCGCTCGCCGATGGTTTCGAGCCGCAGCCGTACGATCTCGTTATAGGCGCGGCTCGCGCCGAAGCGATAATGGCTGGCGCCAGCGCCGGCTTCGAGTTCGGCTGCGAGCGCGGTCAGTTCATTGAGCAGGCGCTGGTTGTCGGGCAACTGATGCGCGGTGCAAATCTCCTGCGTCAGTTCGGCGAGCCGCGTTTCGATGCGGCCGATCGACGATTGTACCCGGTGCGCTTCCGGCAGTCCGAGCAGCGCCAGAGTGCGATAGGTCTCGGTCTCGACGATCCGCTGCACCAGCGCGCCCGCGCGCTCGGCGCCGAGACCGCGATCGAGCAGGAGAATGCGCACGAAGCCGGCGGCGTCAGCCTGGAAATCGGTGGCGAACAGCGCGGTACCGTCGGCATTCTCCGCCACTGCGAGGCTGGCGTGATCGAACAGATAATCGACCGCGATCTTGCGCTCCGCATCGTCGGCCAGCAGATGCAGATCGAGCGCGACCAGCAGTGGCCCCGGCTGCGGCACCGATGCCATTCGCGCCGAGAGCGACGCCGCGTCGGGATAGAACGGCTGGGTCGATGCCGAAGGCAGTTCCCAGGTGTAGGTGGTGAACTCGGTATGCTGCTCCCACCGCAAGGTCGCGTCATCGAAGGCGATGCGGTGGTGCTTGGCGGCGGCATCGAGCGGCTCGCGCTTGTCGCGCGCGCACAAGGCGGTCAGTGCCGCGCGGTCGTTCTTGCCAGCCTCGCCCGGGGTTGCAAAGGCGAAATGGATGATCCGGCGCGGCGTCTCCATAGGCGTGAACGGCCGGGCATGGACTTCTCCGAGCACAGCCGCGCGCAAGGGATGCGGCGCAAGCCGCGCTTCACTGCCGGTCCCGATTTTCACCTCGGCGCTCATGGCGCCTTTGTATCACAGATCGGCGTCAGTGCCGCCTTCAGCTTTTCCGGCAGCGGCACCGGCTTGTTGCTGGCGCGGTCGACATAGACGTGGACGAAATAGCCCTGCGCCGAGGCGATCTGGTCATCGTTGCGGAAGATGCCGACGTCGTAGCGCACGCTCGAGGTGCCGAGGTGGCCGACCTTGAGCGCGCCGCGCACGCGATCCGGGAAGGCGATCGGCGCGAAATAGCTGCACTTCGATTCCACGGCGAGGCCGATCACGGTGCTCTCGTTGAAATTCACCGCGCCGCTCTTCAGCAGATAGCCGCTCACCGTGGTGTCGAAGAACGAGTAATAGACCGCGTTATTGACGTGGCCGTAGACGTCGTTGTCCATCCAACGCGTGGTGATGTCGGTGATGTGACGGAAATCGGACAGAGATAGTGGCTGGGGACGAGTCATTTCGTGTTTCGACAATTGTTGCGCCATTCACTCCGTTCGTCCCCGCGAAAGCGGGGACCCAGGAGTCTATCTTGCAGGTTTAGACCTGTCTCTCTGGGTTCCCGCTTTCGCGGGAACGAACGGAGGATGCGGACAGGCTTCAAATTCAGTCTTACTCCGCCGCCTTCGCCGCCGCCTTGGCTTTCGGCTTGCGTGCGGCCGCCGACTTCTTCCTCACCTCGCCGCCCTCGATGACGTGGCCGTCGATTTCCGAGACCTTGGCGACGCCGGTCAGCGCCATGGTGACGCTCAATTCCTTCTTGAGGATGTCGATCGCTTTGGCGACGCCTTCCTGCCCGCCCGCGCCGAGACCCCAGACAAAAGCCCGGCCAACCATGCAGGCGCGGGCGCCGAGCGCCAGTGCGCGCATGATGTCGGCGCCGGTGCGGATGCCGCCATCGAACAGAATTTCGGTGTCGCTGCCGACCGCGTCCGCGACGCGCGGCAGCATGGCGATCGAAGACGAGGTGCCGTCGAGCTGGCGGCCGCCGTGGTTCGACACCACGATAGCGTCGGCCCCTAACTTCACCGCGGTCTTTGCATCATCGATGTCGAGGATGCCCTTGATGACCAGTTTGCCCGGCCAGTACTTCCTGATCCATTCGAGATCTTTCCAGTTCAGCGCCGGGTCGAACTGTTGCGTCGTCCAGCCCGAGAGCGAATTGACGCTTTCCATGCCCGGCACATGGCCGGCGATGTTGCCGAAGGTCTTGCTCTTGCCCCAGAGCACGCTCCAGGCCCAGGCCGGCTTGGTGGCAATGTCGATGACGTTCTTGATCTTGAACTGCGGCGGTACGGTCAGGCCGTTGTGAACGTCGCGGTGGCGCTGGCCGAGCACCTGCAGGTCCACCGTGAGGACGAGCGTGTCGACCTTGGCGGCGATGGCGCGGTCCATCAGTTGCTTGGAGAAACCACGGTCCTTGATGACGTAAAGCTGAAACCAGAACGGTTTGCCCGTGCCTTCGGCCACTTGCTCGATCGAGCCGATCGACATGGTCGACAGCGTGAAGGGAATGCCGGCCTCGTTGGCGGCGCGCGCGGCGAGGATTTCGCCGTCGCCGTGCTGCATGCCGAGAAGTCCGATCGGGGCGTGGATCATCGGCGCGGCCAGCTTCTTGCCGAGTACGGTGGTGGTGAGGTCGCGCGCCGAGACATCGACCAGCACGCGCTGTTTCAGGATGATGGCCTCGAGGTCGGTCCGGTTCGCCCGCAGGGTCTGCTCGCTGTAGGAGCCGGAATCGGCATAGTCGAAAAAGGCGCGCGGCACGCGGCTCTTGGCGATCTTGCGCAGATCGTCGATGCAGGCGGCAACTCTCATGGGCTGGTCTCGTTTGCGACGTCGTCGAGGGCGTTTCGGGTGGCGGCTTTTTATGATCGGGTAGCACAAGCGCGAAGACTGCGAAATGCCTCGGGATATGGACTGGTGCTGGGCCTTACAAGGCGGTATTCGTCTGCCGTTAACCGCCTGCGGTAACGTTTGCTCACAATTTTTGACGTAAAACCAAACGATTGTACGTATTATAAAAAGGTCGGGCAGGGGGCTTCCAAAACGCTTTACCCCTTGCCCGCATCCGGCCAATAACACCACCTCCCTGACAGGATGGCGTGAATAATCGGGCCGGGCCTTCAGGGGCATATTGGGGTTTGAATAGATGGTTCGTCGCTACTTCGGCACCGACGGTATTCGCGGGCTGGCCAACAAGGTGATCACGCCGGAGCTGGCGCTCAAGGTCGGGCAGGCCGCCGGGCTGATCTTCCGTGCGGGCGAGCATCGTCACCGCGTGCTGATCGGCAAGGATACCCGGCTGTCCGGCTACATGATCGAAACCGCGCTGGTCGCCGGCTTCACGTCGGTCGGCATGGACGTGCTGCTGACCGGCCCGATCCCGACACCCGGCGTCGGCATGCTGGTGCGCTCGATGCGCGCCGATCTCGGCGTCATGATCTCGGCTTCGCATAATCCGTATGACGACAACGGCATCAAGCTGTTCGGACCGGACGGCTACAAGCTGTCCGACGAGGTCGAGCGCCGCATCGAAAA
Organism: Pseudolabrys sp. FHR47; assembly: GCF_005153485.1. Taxonomy (NCBI): domain Bacteria; kingdom Pseudomonadati; phylum Pseudomonadota; class Alphaproteobacteria; order Hyphomicrobiales; family Xanthobacteraceae; genus Pseudolabrys; species Pseudolabrys sp. FHR47. The sequence continues at coordinate 3,745,085 of NZ_CP039740.1, read as the reverse complement.
GCTGATCGATTCTGATATTGCCAAGCAACTCGCGGGCAGCGACGACCTCGGCCGCGCCAGGCGCATCGACGGCGTGCAGGACCGCTACATCGAATTCGCCAAGCGTACGCTGCCGCGCGACATCGATCTCGCCGGCTTGCGCGTGGTCATCGATTGCGCCAACGGCGCTGCCTACAAGGTCGCGCCCGGCGCGCTGTGGGAACTGGGCGCCGACGTGATTTCCATCGGTACCGATCCGGACGGCTTCAACATCAACAAGGATTGCGGCTCGACCAGCCTCAACACGCTAGTGCACAAGGTGCGCGAGATGCGCGCCGACATCGGCATCGCGCTCGACGGCGACGCCGACCGCGTCATGCTGGTGGACGAACGCGGCCACATCGTCGACGGCGATCAACTGCTCGCGGTAATCGCGCAGAGCTGGAAGGAAGACGGCCGTCTCACCAAGAACGGCGTCGTCGCCACCGTGATGTCCAATCTCGGCCTCGAGCGCTATCTCGGCGGCCTCGGCCTCGAGCTCTTGCGCACGCCGGTCGGCGACCGCTATGTGCTCGAGCGCATGCGCGCCGAAGGTTATAATGTTGGCGGCGAGCAATCCGGCCACATCATTCTGTCAGACTATTCGACCACCGGCGACGGCTTCGTCGCGGCGCTGCAGGCGCTGGCGGTGGTCAAGCGGTCAGGCAAGCCGGTGTCGGAAGTCTGCCACCGCTTCGAGCCGTTGCCGCAGATCCTCAAGAACGTGCGCTACAAGACCGGCAAGCCGATGGAAAACGCCGCGGTGACCGCGGCGATTGCCAGCGCCGAGCAGAAGCTCGGCAGCGGCGGCCGTCTTTTGGTGCGGCCATCCGGCACCGAGCCGGTGATCCGTGTCATGGGCGAAGGCGACGACAAGGCGGTCGTCGAGCAGGCGGTCGATGACGTTATCGACGCACTGACCAAGGCGGCGGCTTAAGCGGAAACGAGCGTCGCAATTTGTAGCCCGGATTTCGCTTCGCTCCATCCGGGCTACGGCCCTGCGATTAAGCCTTCCAGATCAACCACCTGTGTGAAATCTGCGGAAATTTCTCTTCCGCCGCTAAATCCTTTTCCGGCCTTGTATTTTGTCCCTTTCCTAGAAAAATTCCGAACTGCTGTAAGCGAAAAAGCCGTTATATTTCAATACACTAGAATGCTTTTAAACTGCGAATTTCTTTGACTTGGCGCAAAGCCGCCGGTAGCAAATCGGGGCTGACTGAAAGGGTCAGCTTTTCTGCCGGGTTTCCATGATCGTCTGCTCCTGCAACGTGTTGAGCGACAAGGCCGTGCGCAGCGCCTGCGCGACGGCGTCGCCGCGCACCACCGGGCAGGTTTACGGTTGCCTCGGCTGCAGCGCCCAGTGCGGCCGCTGCGCCCGCACAATCCGCAAGATCATGAACGAAGCCCTCGGCGCCGCCGGTGCCTGCCCCTCGGGCTGCGCCTGCGCGGCCCATGCGCCCCAGCGCGACTAAAGTTTCCCCGCCGCGCGCACGGCGCGGCGACACCGCAGCTTGACCGTGCATCCTCTTTCATAGAACTATTCTAAGGATACCGACGACAGTGTCGGCACCCTGCAATGCCGCGCGCGCCGCGCGGAAAACGAAAGAGGATGTGGCGTCATGAAGGGCGAATCCAAGGTCATCGAGTATCTCAACAAGGCGCTGCGCCACGAACTGACCGCGGTCAATCAGTACTGGCTGCACTACCGCCTGCTCGACAACTGGGGCCTCAAGGATCTTGCCAAGCAGTGGCGCAAGGAATCGATCGAGGAGATGGAACACGCGGACAAGCTGATCGAGCGGATCATCTTCTTTGACGGCTTCCCCAACATGCAGGTGCTGGACCCGCTGCACATCGGTCAGGACGTCAAGGAAATCCTCGATTGCGATCTGGCCGCCGAGATTTCAGCGCGCGCGCTCTATCAGGAGGCCGCGCACTACTGCAACGGCGTCAAGGACTACGTCACGCGCGATTTGTTCGAGAAGCTGATGTCGGACGAGGAGCATCACATCGACTTCCTCGAGACCCAGCTCGATCTTGTCGCCAAGCTCGGTGTCCAGCTCTATTCGCAGCACCACATCGGCGAGATGGGTGAGGATCACTAAATACCGGGCGGCGGCCGTCAGTCTTACGGCCGCTGACCCTCTTAGTGCGCGGGTTTTGGCGCATTGTCATCGATTGCGATTTGCGTGATTATGAACCGCGGCGTGTGGGGCACCGCCGCGGTTCTTCTTTTTTACCGCAACAATCGTAATTCGGGGAACAATCCAATGTTGGGCATATCAACGCGCACAGGATCGATCCTGCGCTGGAACTTGATCGCGGCCGTTGCCGCTGTCGTCTGCCTGCCGCAGTCCGCCGCCGCGCAGGAATGGCCCTCGCGGACGATCACGATTACGCAGACATTTCCTGGCGGTGGCATGATGGATTTTGCCGCGCGCGCCATCGCGCACGATCTGACCGAGAAGCTGGGCCAGACCGTCGTGGTCGAAACCAAGGTCGGCGGTGCCGGTTTGCTCGGTTTGCAGACCGTCGGCCGCATGGCGCCGGACGGCTATAATTTTGTCGTCTCGGCGATCGGGCCGATGGTGTTCCGGCCACTGATCGACAAGAACTTCAATGTCGATCCGGACAAGGACTTCGAGCCGGTCATTATGATCGGTGCGACGCCGAATGGTGTGCTAGCTTCGCCGAAGATCGGCGTGTCCACGGTGGCCGAACTCAAGGCCTATGCCGCCAAGCAGGGCAATAAGCTCAACATTGGTCATCCCGGTCCCGGCACCATGGGGCTTTATTGCGGCGTGATGCTGGCCGAGAAGCTCGGCATCGAAGGCAACTTCATTTCGTATCGCGGCTCGACGCAGATTGTGCAGGATCTGCTCGGCGGCCAGCTTGAACTGGGCACGCCCGCCTTTGGTCCGAGTTCGATGTCGGCCAAGGTGCTTGCCGTTTCAAGCGAGGAACGCCTGGATGCCGTGCCCAATGTGCCGACGCTGAAACAGGCCGGAGTCGATATTACCTGCGCCACCTGGAATGCCATTTATGCGCCGGCCGGCACGCCGAAGCCGATCATCGCCAAGCTCAATGCCGCGATCGATGCGTTTCTGAAGAAGCCCGAGACGAAAAAGCTGTTAGCCGAGATTGGCATGGCGCCATGGGGCGGGCCGCCGGAACGCGTGACGAAACAGATGGTAGAAGACCGCAAGACCTGGTCCGCGATCGTCACGCGCCTGGAAAGCACCACGCCGAAATAGTCCTTCGATCATGACCGCCAGTGCCATCGATATTGCCACCGCGGACGGAACCATGGACGCCTATGCCGCCTGGCCGGACGGGCGGGGGCCGTTTCCGCTCGTTATCATGTTCATGGACATCTGGGGGCTGCGTGAGGAACTGTTCGCTCTCGCGCGCAAGGTCGCAGCGCAGGGCTATTACTGCGTGCTTCCCAATCTGTTCTATCGCAAGGGCCGGATTCGTTACGAGCGCCGCAACGCGGACGGACGCACCGTGTCGTTCGATACGTTGCCGGAGGATCTCAAGACGGAAATGCTGGCGCTGGCGCGTGGCCTGACGCGGCAGATGGTCGAGACGGATGTTCAGGCGATATTCGACCATGTCCGCGACAAGCCGGTGAACGGCGGCCCTGCGGGGACGGTTGGTTTCTGTCTTGGCGGACGTATCGCCTTCTTTGCCGCGCAGTCCTTTCCCGATCGTATTCGCGCCGTGAGCAGCCTTCACGGCACGCTGCTCGTTACCGATGCGCCGGACTCGGTTCACCGGTTGACCGGCCGCATGAAGGGCGAAGTCTATTGCGGGCACGGTGAGCATGACCGGTCCAGCGCGCCGGAGATCGTTGCCGCGCTGGAGGCCGCGTTCAAGGGGCGCGACGATGTAACCTATCGCGGCCATCTGCATCCGAATGCCCACCACGGCTACTCGATGCCGGACCGCGACGTTCACGATGCGGCAGCGACCGCGATCGATTGGCGCGAGACCTTTGCGATGTTCGAGCGCCAGCTCAAACAAGCTGTCTAAGCAGATTTTCGACTAGACCGTGATCTATCTGGATCGAATCTGATCATGGTCTGGTTTTTTGTTTGAGCATGATCTTTTCCGAAAACCGTTTCCACTTTTCGGGATCATGCTTTCGGTCTTTTCACGGCGACTTTTTACGTTGTCTTGCCGCGTCTTCTTGGCGCGTACTTGACCGAACGAAGTCGATGAAGGTGCGGATCGCCGGCGCCGCTTCGTTGCGGCGGTGAACCAGCGCGAGTTCGAAGCCGCGAAAGGCGCCTTCCACCTTGCGAAACACGATGCCCGGAATGCCGACATTGACCATCGGCTCCGACATTACACTCAGGCCAGCGCCGGCGGCGCATAGTGTGAGGACCGAAAAGATGTCGGGCGCACGTTCGACGATGTGCAGCGACTTGCCCGGCGGCGTGATGGCGGCGATGTTGCCGCCGCCGAAGCCGACTTCCATTTCCAGCGAGACGGCGACGAAACGTTCGTCGGCAATGTCGTCCGGCGTCACGCGCTTGAGCTTGGCGATCGGGTTGCCTTCGGGAATGGCGACGTAGAAAGGCTGGCGGTCGACGATAAAGCCCGTAAGCCCGGTGGGATAACTTTGCGGCGCGGCGGTGAAGCCGATATCGAGGGTGTCGTCGGAGAGCGCGCGAAACTGCTCGAAGGTAACCGCGCGCCGCAGTTGCAACGAGACATCGGGATGCTTTTCCCGGAAGGCGACAAGATGCCGCGACAGGAACCCGCTCATGCCGGCGGAAAAGACGTAACCCAGCGCGATCGAACCGACCTCGCCGCGCGCTGCGCGCCGGCCGATCAACTCGGCGTTGGCGGCCTGCTTGAGCGTTGCATAGGCCTCGACGAGGAATCGCTTGCCGGTCTGGGTCAGCGTCACCGTGCTTTTTGTTCGGCGCAAGAACAGCTTGGCACCGAGCATGTTCTCAAGTGCGAGGATCTGGTGGCTCAGTGTCGGCGCAGAAATATTGAGGCGCGCGGCGGCGCGGCCGAAATGAAGCTCCTCGGCGACCGCGGCAAAATATTTGAGATGCCTGAGTTCCATACCATCATTATGAGATGAAACCTTACAAAAGACGATATCCCGATTAATGACAAACAGGCGATCCGTCCGCATTCTCAATGAAAGGTTGCGAGAGGGAATTCTGTATTTCGCGTCTTTTTTGACGCGGAGTCGGGAAAGCCGGTACCGGATACCTCCAGTGACGGGAGGCGGCACTCGCAGGCTGGAGACGACCTAGTCGACGTATCGTGCACTGCAGGAAACCATGGACACCATCGAATTCCCCACGTCCGACAATGTCATTCCGCTTGAAAACAAGTTGAAGGAATGCGGTCGCGATCAGGCTCGCCAGACTACTGCCGAGGCTGGCAGTAAAGACGATCCGCGGATGAAGGAAGCGATCGTCTTGGTGGAAGCGTTCCTCGCAATCGAGGATCGGGTTGCGCGCAAATCACTCATCAGTCTTGCGCAGCAGCTCGTTAGTTACGATTGGGCACGTCGCGTCATCCAGCGCTGAAGTCCCGGGTTCCATTGGCCACAACCGTAAACAAATCTTAAAACACGATTCGCCGTGGCCGCCGTCGTCGCGATTGAACAATCGCATGCGCTCGTTTCGTTAAAAATCATCGTTAAAAAACAGGGTTAAGAGGCACTTAAGGTTTTGGTGCCATCGTCGCCTCGTCTTTCGTCACGTCACGCGCGTGATGAATCAGTCGAGGAATGACGGCATGTATGCGCGTCTGAAACTTTTTGCTGGCGTGGCGGTCGTATCGCTTGCGGCGACCGCGGCGCAAGCGGCCGACTATACGCCATTGCCCTGCTACGACGCCGCGGTCATCGCATCCGGTCGCGCCCCGCCAGGCGCGGTTCCCTGCTACACGCCGCCGCCGGTGGTGGTCGAGGAATTCTCTGGCTGGTACCTGCGCGGCGATATCGGCATCACGAATCAAAGCGTGCGCGACCTTAACAATGCGCTGCCGGTTACCAGCGTTACAAACGTAGGGCTGGGTTTTGATGCGTCTCCGCTCTTTGGTGTCGGCGTCGGTTACTACTTCAATGACTGGCTGCGGTTCGATCTGACCGGCGAATATCGCTCGAAGGCGAACTTCCACGGATCGCAGATCGTCACGAGCGGCGGTAGCACTTACACCGACGAATATTCGGGCAGTAAATCTGAATGGCTGTTCCTCCTGAATGCCTATGTCGACCTTGGCACCTGGAACAACATCACGCCGTTCGTCGGCGCCGGTGCGGGCGCCTCGCGCAACACGATTCATAGCTTCCAGGATGTCTGCACGACCGTATCGGTATGCACAGGTGGCAGTGTCGCCTTTGGCGATACGAGTTCGAAGTGGAACTTCGCCTGGGCTTTGCATGCCGGTCTCGCCTACAAGGTGTCCAAGAACTTCACCGTCGAACTGGCCTATCGCTATGTCGATCTCGGTGATGCGCAGTCGGGCGATCTTTACACCTACAACGGCATCAATGCGGTCTACAATCCGATGGAGTTCAAGCACCTTACATCGCACGATGTGAAGCTTGGGCTGCGCTTCAATCTCGATAGCTTCGAGATGTTCTCGCGCCCGGCGCCTGTCTATTACGCGCCCGCACCTGTCTACACCCAGCCGCCGCCGGTCTATGTGCAACCGCCGCTGCAGAGCAGGGGATGAGGCCTGACGGAACAAGTTAATGGCGCGCCATCATGGTGAAAATTCTTGGTTAAGCGCGATTTAACCCGAGATTGGCAGAGTGGTGCGGCGAAGTCGAAGGCGTGGCGCGGTGCAATGACCGCGAAGGAGTTGGTTATGGGTCCGGTCGTCAAGTCGGCAATGATGGGTGCAGGGCTCGCCGCCGCAGTAACGGCCGCGTTTGCCGCCGACGTGCCCCGTGGTCGACCGATTGATCTGCCGCCGCCGACCTATGTGCCGCCGCCTCGAACAACGACTCTCTCAGGCTGGTACGTTCGTGGCGATCTCGGATATCGCTGGGGCCATGTATCCGGCTCGCAGGCCGCGCCGGGCTTCGCTTCGCCCGGGTCGGAAAAGCTCGGACAAAGCTTCGCCGGCGGCCTCGGCATCGGTCTCAAGAGCGACTGGTTGCGCACCGACGCGACAATCGATTTCGGCTCGCCGATGAAATACGAGGCGACGACCGCCACGGCCAATGACACGACGGCCAAGGTTTCCGCCATCACCGCGCTGTTCAACGGCTATCTCGATCTCGGCACCTGGTACAACGCCACGCCCTATATCGGCGGTGGCGTCGGCGCGACGCGGCTGCGCGTGTCCGAGTATCAGAGCACGGCGGCGCCGCCATTCTCCGGCGACGGCTCGCGCAGTCAGTGGAATTTCGCCTGGGCCGGCATGGCGGGGGTCGCCTACAAGATCGCGCCGAACATGCAATTCGATGTCGGCTATCGCTACCTGGCGCTCGGCGATGTTGCGACCTCGAGCGACGCCTTCGGCCAGATGAACATCAAGAACATCGTCAATCACGAAGTGCGCGTCAGTCTGCGCTGGAGCATCGATGATCTGCCCATCGCACGATAGCGGCCGCGCGTCGCGATGGCCTTTCGCCGCCGCGCGCTCCATGTCGCTGGTTGCGGCGGTATTGATGCTCGCAATGCCGGCCGCCCGAGCGGCTGACTGGCCCAGCGAGGGTCCCTTGCGTGGTTCCTACGAACCGCCGGCGGCAGCCGGCACCGGCCTGCGCTGGGATGGCATCAATTTTGGCGCCCATCTCGGCGTCGGTGGCATGAACACCGATTTCGGGAGCAGCAATAGCCAGCAGGTCGCCTACGATCTGCGCAATACCACGGTGCTCAACGAACAGCATCCCGAGACTTGGACGACGTTGCCGGTGTCCAACACGAACGGTCGATCCTATGGCGGATTTTTGGGCTACAGCACGCAATGGGACGACGTGATCCTCGGCGTCGACGTTGCCTATAATTACGTGTCCGGCTTCGATCAGACGGCCAGCGATTCGATCTCTCGTCAATTTTCGACGTCGGATGGCTACCAGAATCAACTGACCATCGACGGCCAGTCGAGGGTGAAACTGAAGGACTACGCGACGTTTCGCGGCCGTGCCGGTTATGCATTCGGACAGTTCATGCCGTACGGCTTTGCCGGCGTAGCCGTCGGCCGCTTCGACTATGCGATCACGACGCGGGTGCGAGCCAGCGGGACGGATGTCGGCGGTGGCGGCGGTGCGCCGTACAATACCGACAACACCTACACCGACGCCAAGAACAATGCCTTCTCGGCGGGTTTCACGGGCGGTCTAGGTCTCGATGTCGCCGTGACGCCCAATATTTTCCTGCGCGCCGAATGGGAGTACATCGCATTTGCGACGATCAACGGCATCCGCAACACGTTCAATACCGGCCGCGTTGGCGTCGGCGTTCGTTTCTAAATCCTTACCACTCATTTTTTGATTCGTTCGCGCCGCCAGTTGACCGGCGCGGCGACTTGGACTATCTCCGCCAGTGGGACACCCCTCCCCAACGAGGGGCTTCTATCTGGAAGGATAGGCTATGACAGCGACGAAGCCCGGCGTGCGGCCGGTAAACCCGCAATTTTCCTCCGGCCCCTGCGCCAAGCGCCCCGGCTGGACCCTCCAAGCCCTTAAAGACGCGGCCCTCGGCCGCTCCCACCGCGCCAAAATCGGCAAGGCCAAGCTCAAGCAGGCCATCGATCTGACGCGCGAAATTCTCAATGTTCCGGCCGACTACAAGATCGGCATCGTGCCCGCCTCCGATACTGGCGCCGTTGAAATGGCGCTGTGGTCGATGCTTGGCGCGCGCCCCGTCACCATGCTGGCCTGGGAATCCTTCGGCGAAGGTTGGGTGACCGACGTCGTCAAGCAGCTCAAGCTCAAGGACGTCACCGAACTCAAAGCGGCGTACGGCGAACTGCCGGACCTGTCGAAGATCGACTTCAAGTCTGACGTCGTCTTCACCTGGAACGGCACCACCTCCGGTGTGCGCGTGCCAAACGCCGACTGGATCGCGGCCGACCGCGAAGGCCTCACGATCTGCGACGCTACCTCGGCGGCTTTCGCGCAGAACCTCGACTTCGCCAAGCTCGATGTCGTCACCTTCTCCTGGCAGAAAGTGCTGGGCGGCGAGGGGGCGCATGGCATGCTCATCCTGTCGCCGCGTGCCGTTGAGCGTCTCGAGACCTACAAGCCAGCCTGGCCGCTGCCGAAGATTTTCCGCATGACCAAGGGCGGCAAGCTGATCGATGGCGTCTTCATCGGCGAAACCATCAACACGCCGTCGATGCTGTGCGTCGAGGACTATCTCGACGCGCTCAACTGGGCGAAGTCCGTCGGCGGCCTCAAGGGCCTGCAGGCGCGCTCGGATGCCAATGCGAAGGTGCTGGCCGACTGGGTCGCCAAGACGGCGTGGATCGATCATCTCGCCAAGAAGCCCGAGACGCGCTCCAACACCTCGGTGTGTTTGGTGGTCGCCGATCCGGCCGTGACCAAGCTGACGCTCGACGAACAGGCGGCCTTCGCCAAAAGCATCGCCTCGATGCTCGAGAAGGAAGGCGTCGCCTATGACATCGCGTATTACCGCGATGCGCCGCCGGGCCTGCGTATCTGGTGCGGCGCCACCATCGAGACCAAGGACGTCGAAGCGCTGACGCCGTGGCTCGACTGGGCCTTTGAACAGGCCAAGGCTGCTCTCGCCAAGGCGGCGTAAGTTCGTTTGCGAACACCCCATAGCGTCATGCCCCGCGCAAGCGGGGCATCCAGCTCTTTAAATCATTCGCTTCAACGCTGGATCGTCCGCCTTCGCGGACGATGACAGCAGAACCGGACAAACATCATGCCCAAAGTTCTCATCTCCGACGCTCTCTCTCCCGCCGCGCTCCAGATATTCAAAGATCGCGGCGTCGAGGTCGATTTCCAGCCCGCGCTCGGCAAGGACAAGGACAAGCTCGCCGAGATCATCGGCAATTATGATGGCCTTGCCATCCGTTCGGCCACCAAGGTGACGCCGAAGATTCTCGAGAAGGCCAACAGGCTGAAAGTGATCGGCCGCGCCGGCATCGGCGTCGACAATGTCGATATCCCAGCCTCGACCGCCAAGGGCATCATCGTGATGAACACGCCCTTCGGCAATTCGATCACTACCGCCGAGCACGCCATCTCGCTGATGCTGGCGCTGGCCCGCCAGATCCCGGAAGCCGACCGTTCCACCCAGGCCGGCAAGTGGGAAAAGAACAAGTTCATGGGCGTCGAAATCACGGGCAAGACCCTCGGTGTCATCGGCTGCGGCAATATCGGCTCGATCGCCGCCGACCGCGCCCTCGGCCTGAAGATGAAGGTGATCGCCTACGATCCGTTCCTGTCGCCGGAGCGCGCCGTCGATATCGGCGTCGAGAAGGTCGAACTGGATGATCTGCTCAAGCGCGCCGACTTCATCACCCTGCACACGCCGCTGACCGACAAGACCAGGAACATCATCGACGCCAACGCCATCAACAAGACCAAGAAGGGCGTGCGCATCATCAACTGTGCCCGCGGCGGTCTGGTCGACGAGAACGCGCTGCGCGCTGCTCTCGACAGCGGCCACGTCGCCGGCGCCGCCTTCGACGTCTTCGTCACCGAGCCGGCGACGGAGAATGTGCTGTTCAATCATCCGAACGTCATCTGCACGCCGCATCTCGGCGCCTCGACGACAGAAGCGCAGGAGAATGTCGCTTTGCAGGTCGCCGAGCAGATGGCGGATTACCTGATGACCGGCGCGATCACCAACGCCATCAACTTCCCGTCGATCACCGCGGAAGAAGCGCCCAAGCTCAAGCCGTTTGTCGAACTTGCCGAGAAGCTCGGCTCTTTCGCCGGCCAGTTGACGGAGACTGGCATTTCCAAGGTGCAGATCGCCTATGAGGGTGCGGTCGCGCAGATGAACACGCGCGCGCTCACTTCGGCGGCTCTGGCCGGCTTGCTGCGGCCGATGCTCGGCGACGTCAACGTCGTGTCGGCGCCGGTCATTGCCAAGGAACGCGGCATGATCATCGAGGAAACGACGCGTCAGGTTGCCGGCGACTACGAGAGCCTGATCACCGTGACGGTGGTGACCGAGCGCCAGACCCGTCACGTTTCCGGTACGGTGTTCGCCGACGGCCGCCCGCGCATCGTCAACATCAAGGGCATTCGCATGGACGCGGAATTCGCGCCGTCCATGGTCTACATTACCAATCTCGACAAGCCAGGCTTCATCGGCAAGTTCTCCGGCACGCTGGGCGAGGCGAACATCAACATCGCGACTTTCCATGTCGGACGCGAGTCCCCCGGCGGCAACGCGGTGGCGCTGATCGAGATCGACGGCGAACTGCCGGAAGACGTGCTGGCCAAGGTCCGGGCGCTGCCGCAGGTGCAGAGCGCGCGGACGCTACATTTCTAACATTTCGAATAACGAAAACGGGCAGCGGCCGCGGACAATCTCCGCGGCCGTCCTGCTTTGGCGCACGCGAAAATACCGCCGCGCCCACATCCCGCAAGAATGTGGCCACAGGGAAACCCCAATCACAATCATGCTTCCCGCATCGGTTTCTCGGGAGGGTCGCATGCATTGTCAGCTATATTCGACGCGCCGTTTCATGGCGTCCGTTGCCTTCGTTGCCCTGAGCGTTAGCCTCGCCGGGCCGGCCGCCGCGGCCGAACTGGAGGCATCGTCGCGCATCGACAGTGTGACGGTCTATCCGGACGGCGCCACGGTAACGCGGCTGATCAATATCGACCTTTCCGCCGGCGATCACACCGTGCTGGCGCGTGACTTTCCGCTGTCGCTTGATCCTTCATCCTTGCGTGTCGAAGGCGAGGGTGCCCGTCTGACCCTCGGCGCCATCGACGCGGGCGTACCGCGCGCGTTGCCGCCCGCCAATCGTCCCGAGATCGATCAGCGCATCGAGAAGCTGCGCGACCAGCGCGCCGATCTCGATGGTGCCATCGCGGCGGCGCAGGCGCGCCGTCAGTTCGCAGAACATTTCGCGCAGAGCTCGCCCACCGCATTCGGCGACAAGGATCGTGCGCGACCCATCGTCGAATGGCGCGAGGCTTTCGCGGCGGTGGCCGAGGAAGTGGCCGCGGCGGACGGCGCGGTGCGCGAAGCGAAAATCAAACAGCGTGATATCGATCGCGAAGTGGCGCGGCTGGAGAGCGAGCGACGGGCCAATCCGCCGCGTAAGCTCGACCTGCGCATCGGCGTCGTCGCCGGCGAGGCTGCGGCCGCGACCTTGCGCGTCACCTACACGGTGCGCAATGCGCGCTGGGTGCCGCTCTATGACGCGCGTCTCGACACCGGCGGCAAGGATGGCAAGCCGTCGCTCGAACTGATCCGGCGCGCCGAAGTCGTGCAGTCGACCGGCGAAGACTGGAGCGACGTCGCGCTCGCCGTTTCGACGGCGCGCATCGCCAAAGGCGGCAATGCGCCGGAGCTGCGGCCGCTGTTGGCTCAGTTTCCGTCCCCGCCACCGCCTCCCGCAGCCGCTTATGAGACACGTGACAGGCTTGCTGCCAAGGCGCCGGACCGGGCTCTGCCCGAAGCAATGCCTGCTCCGGCGCGCGAGCAGGAAGCGGCCTTCGAGTCCGGCGGCTTTCAGGCGGTATTCCGCGTGCCCGGCCGCGTCAGTATGATGGCCCAGCAAGGCGCCAGAAGTTTCCGCCTGGCGAGCGCCAGCATCACGCCGGCTCTGATTGTTCGTGCGGTGCCGTTGCTCGATGCGACGGCCTTTCTCGAAGCCGGTTTCAAGAATGCGGATGAAACGCCGCTGCTGCCCGGCCGCGTCGCCATTTATCGCGATGGCCTCTATGTCGGCCGCTCGTCAATGGCGTTGACGCCGAAGGACGAGGGGGTGCGCCTTGGCTTTGGCGCTGACGATCAGGTGAAGATCGTACGCACCGTGGCGCGCAAGCTGGAAGGCAGTGCCGGCATCATCGGCTCGTCGAAGACCGACGAGCGCGAGTTCAAGATCTCGGTGCGCAATGGCCACGGCTTTCCGGTCAAGATCAGCATCGAAGACCAGATTCCGGTCAGCGAGTCGGCGGACATTGTCGTCGAAATGCTCCCCTCGACGACGCCGCCGACCGCACGCGACGTGCGCGACCGCCGCGGCGTGCTCGAATGGACGTTCGAGTCAGCGCCTGGCGAAGCCCGCGATATCACGCTCGGCTGGCGGGTGAAGTGGCCGAAGGACAAAGCAGTGGTGCTGGTGCCGGCGGGGTAGGGATGCCGCGCCGCTGTCATAATCCGTTAGCCGCTTTGACCTAGGTCATGGGACAGCCGACCCGGAATACTTTAGGTTATTAAGACCATGGACGAACAAACATTCCCGACGGTCATCGACGCGGCAGCGGCGGACGCCGCTGTCGCTCCGCAGGCGCCGTTCCAGCACCCCGTGCCGGCGGTGGTGCCGGTCGCCCAACCGCCAGCCGTCCCGAAGGTCGCGTCGCCCGAGCCGACAGATTTCGAGCCTGCCGATGCGCTTGACCGGCGCGACGCCTATGCCGTGACGGCACTCGGCGATGTCGTCGATCGCGCGCAGCATGCCGCCATCGCACGCCTCACCATGGGCCTGTCGCCGACTGCGCTGACGCAGGCCTATATGGACTGGGCCATTCATCTGGCCAGCCAGCCCGGCAAGCGTCTGCAATTGATCGACAAGGCGCTGCGCAAGTCGACGCGCTTGGCGCAATACGTCGCCGGCGGCGCGCTCAAGGGCGAGCCTTGCGAGCCCTGCATCAAGCCGCTGCCGCAGGACCACCGTTTTGACGGCGAGGACTGGCAAAAGTGGCCGTTCAATGTGATGTACCAGTCCTTTCTGCTCAATCAGCAATGGTGGCACAACGCCACCACAGGTCTGCGCGGCGTCAGCAAGCAGCATGAGAAGATGGTGGAGTTTACGTCGCGCCAAGTGCTCGACATGTTCGCGCCATCCAATTTCTTGTTCACCAATCCCGAGATCATGCGCAAGACGCTTGAGACCGGCGGGAAGAATCTCGTCGCCGGCTTTCAGAACTTCCTGCAGGACTGGGAGCGCAAGCAGAGCGGCAAGAAGCCGGTCGGCACCGAGAACTTCGTCGTCGGCCGTGATGTCGCGGTGACGCCGGGCAAAGTCGTCTATCGCAATCGGCTCATCGAACTGATCCAGTACGCGCCGGCGACCGAACAGGTGCGGTCGGAGCCGATCCTCATCGTGCCGGCCTGGATCATGAAGTATTACATTCTCGATCTGTCGCCGCACAATTCGATGGTGAAATATCTGACCGAGCAGGGCTTCACCGTCTACATGATCTCATGGAAGAATCCGGACGCGGACGATCGCGACCTCGATATGGAAGATTATCGCAGGCTCGGCGTCATGGCAGCGCTCGACCGCATCGGGGAGATTGAGCCGGGACGGAAAGTGCATGCCGTCGGCTATTGCCTCGGTGGCACCTTGTTGTCGATCGCGGCGGCGGCCATGGCGCGCGATCACGACGATCGCCTCCAGACGATGACCTTGCTCGCGGCGCAGACCGATTTCACCGAAGCCGGCGAGATGATGCTGTTCATCAACGAAAGCCAGCTTGCCTTCCTCGACGACATGATGTGGGAGCAGGGCTTCCTCGACACCACGCAGATGGCCGGCGCGTTTCAGATGCTGCGTTCGAATGACCTCGTCTGGTCGTATCTGACGCGCAGCTATCTGATGGGCGAGCGCGAGCCGATGAGCGACCTGATGGCGTGGAACGCCGACGCGACGCGCATGCCCTATCGCATGCACAGCGAATATCTGCACAAGCTGTTCCTCAACAACGAGCTTGCCGAAGGCCGCTATGTGGTCGGCGACAGGCCCGTGTCGCTGACCGACATCCGCGTGCCGATCTTCGCCGTCGGCACCCAGCGCGACCATGTCGCGCCGTGGCGCTCGACCTACAAGATCCATCGGCTCACGGAGATCGAGGTCACTTATCTCCTGACCACCGGCGGTCATAACGCCGGCATCGTTTCCGAGCCCAATCACCGCCGCCGCAGCTATCAGGTCACGACCACACCGGGTGACGCCCTCCACATCGACCCGGATACGTGGGCGGCGACGGCCTCGCACAAGGAGGGGTCCTGGTGGCAGGAATGGAGTGCCTGGCTGTCCAGCCGTTCGGGCGCCTGGACGCCGCCACCGGCCGTCGCGGGCGGCTACGGTGCTTTTGAGGATGCGCCGGGGCGTTACGTTCTTCAGCCGTAAACATGACCCTCGGTCATGAATGCCTAGCCTGTTGAAAACTAAGGCGAAACAAGCCGCCGCGGAAGCCTGCTGCGGGCCGGTTTGCCTTGCCTCCGGGGCCTCCATCCTTTATCCGAGGGTGGACCTGACCGGCACCGTCCGGCGTCAGTGTCCGGGCGCTGACGCGGAGATGAAGTTTTCATGGCGAATGTCGTGGTGGTCGGGTCGCAGTGGGGCGACGAGGGCAAGGGCAAGATCGTCGACTGGCTGTCGCAACAGGCGGATGTCGTCGTCCGTTTTCAGGGTGGCCACAATGCCGGCCACACCCTGGTCATCGGCAACGCCACCTACAAACTGTCGCTGCTGCCGTCCGGCGTGGTGCGCGAGGGCAAGCTGTCGGTGATCGGCAATGGCGTCGTCATCGACCCGGAAGCCCTGCTCAAGGAAATCGAGACGCTCGGCAGCCAGGGCGTGAAGGTCACGCCTGACAACCTGCGCATCGCCGAAAACGCCGTCCTGATCCTCCCGCTGCATCGCGAACTCGAGGCGATCCGCGAGAATTCGTCCGCCCGCATTGGCACCACCAAGCGCGGCATCGGCCCGGCCTATGAGGACAAGGTTGGCCGCCGCGCCATCCGCTTCATGGACCTCGCCGACCTGTCGACGCTCGGCGGCAAGATCGACCGGCTGCTGGCGCACCACAACGCGCTGCGCCGCGGCAACGGCCTGGCCGAGGTCGAGCCCAAAGACTTGTACAATCATCTGGCCGCCGTCGCCCCGAAAGTGCTGCCTTACATGGACTCGGTCTGGCGGCTGCTCGACGGCAAGCGCCGCGAAGGCAGGCGAATCCTGTTCGAGGGCGCGCAAGGGGCGCTGCTCGATATCGACCACGGCACCTATCCGTATGTGACGTCGTCGAACACGGTGGCCGGCCAGGCCGCGACCGGCGCCGGCCTTGGCCCCAATGCCATCGATTATGTGCTCGGCATCACCAAGGCTTATACGACCCGGGTCGGCGACGGGCCGTTCCCGACCGACCAGATGCATAACGAGATCGGCAAGACGCTGGGCGAGCGCGGCCGCGAGTTCGGTACGGTGACCGGGCGCGCCCGGCGCTGCGGCTGGTTTGACGCGGTGTTGGTGCGGCAAACCGTCTCGACCTGCGGCATCGACGGCATCGCTTTGACCAAGCTCGATATCCTCGATGGCCTCGACGAGATCAAGGTGTGCGTCGGCTATAAGCTCGACGGGCGGGAAATCGACTATCTGCCCGCCGGCGAGCATGCCCAGGCCGCGGTCGAGCCGATATACGAGACCATCGACGGCTGGAGGGAGCCGACCGCCGGGGCCCGATCCTGGGCGCAATTGCCGGCGCAGGCGATAAAATACGTGCGCCGAATCGAGGAACTGATCGGCTGCCCGGTGACTCTGCTGTCCACCAGCCCGGAGCGGGACGACACGATCCTGATGAAGAATCCCTTCGAGACTTGATCGCGGAAAAGACGAGAATTTACGCCTCACAATACTCGCAAAGCAGGTTTCCTTAAGCGCCAATGGCCGATTACTACCCACTGATTGCCCGCGCCGTCGCTGGCCTCGACAACAACACGGGTGAGAACCGCCGTGCTTTGTACGAGCGCGCGCGTACAGCGCTGGTCAATCAGTTGCGCAGCGTCGATCCGCCAATCGAGGAGTCGGACATCACGCGCGAGCGCCTGGCGCTGGAAGACGCGATCCGGCGGCTGGAAGCCGAGGCCGCCAAGCGGCCGCGGGAGGAGGCGGAGCCCGGAGACGTCGCGACGCCAGAGCAGGGTCTTCGGGATGTTGGCGACACCTCCGCCGAAGCCGAGGAGCCGCACGAGACCGGCGCTGGGGCGGGCCGCACCTACGATGAGCCGGACTACGAGACGCGGTTCGGCGGACCTGCGGCGGAAGACCATGTTCAGGCGGAGGCCGCCGAAGCCCGCTACGCAACGCATGAGGACTTTCGCCGCGACGTCCAGGACATCCCGGACGAGCAGCCGGTCGAGCCCGCGCCGCACTATTTCGAACCGCCGACCGACGAACAGCCGCCGCAGACCGAAGAACCGCAGCCCGACACCCATCAAGCGGAAGACTATGCGCCGCCGCCCGAGGCCGTGGAGCCTGTCGAGACACATCCAAGGCCGCGGCGCGGCACGGTGCTGCCGCCGCCGGAAGACGAGGACGCCGATTATGGTCGACCGGCCCGCTCTTTCGGTGGTCTGATCAAGGCGGCCGTGGTGGTGCTGTTGATCGGCGTGGTGGGTGCGCTCGGCTACTGGCAGCGCGACAATGTCGTCGGCGCTTACCGCAAAATGACGGCGAGTTCGACATCGACACCGGCGCCCACGTCGCCGACGGCGACGTCGGAAGCGCCGGCCGGCCGGCCGAAGATCACCGATCGCATCGGCGCCGCCAATGACTCGCCAGGGCAGCCCGCGACAGCGCCGGCCGCGGCAGTGGCGCAGAAAGTGGTGCTGTACGACGAGGATCCGTCCGATCCGCAGGGCAAGCGCTATGTCGGCTCGGCGGTGTGGCGCACCGAGACCGTTTCGCCTGGCGCGGGGCTCGCGCCCGAACTCGCCATCCGCGCCGACGTCGAAATCCCCGAACGCCGCATGCGGATGACATGGTCGCTCCGGCGCAACACCGACAAGGCGCTGCCAGCGAGTCACACCATCGAGGTCATGTTCACGTTGCCGGCCGACTTCTCCGAAGGCGGCATTGGCAATGTACCCGGCCTGCTGATGAAGCAGAACGAGCAGGCGAGGGGCGTGCCGCTCGCCGGCCTGTCGGTGAAGGTGACGAACAACTACTTTTTGATCGGCCTTTCCTCGATCCCGGTTGATCGGGAGCGGAATGTTCAGTTGCTCAAGGAGCGCGACTGGTTCGACATTCCGATCGTCTATACGAGCGGCAAGCGCGCCATCCTCGCCATCGAGAAGGGCGTGCCCGGCACCCGCGCCTTCGAAGAGTCCTTCCGCGCCTGGGGCGAGTAGGGGTTCTTTTTCCCGGGCGCGCTGCGGCGCGCAGTGCCGCGGCGCAGAACCGGGACCTTCACAAACTCCGAATTTGTTGCGGTCCCGGATCAGCGAAGCAGCATTGCATGCTGCATCGCGTCCGGGACAGGCGAACCTCGACTATTTCTTCCACGGAAACAGCGCCGCCGGGAAATCGGCTGCCGGTCGCCTGATACGCTCATCGCTGCGATAGGTCGGCGCCGGTGTGCCGTCGGCGACAACCAGCTTGCGATAAAGATGCCACGTGGCATGGCCGAGGATCGGCAACACGACGGTCAGGCCGATGAAGAACGGCAACGAGCCGATCAGCAGCAAGGCTGCGACGATCAGGCCCCACGCCGCCATGATCAGCGGATTGGCAATGACGGCGCGGATCGATGTCAACAGTGCGCCGGCGGCGCCGATGTCGCGGTCGAGCAGCATCGGGAAGGAGACGACGCTGAGCGTCAGCGCGATAACGGCGAAAACCAGGCCGACGGCGTTGCCGGTCACGATCAGATTCCAGCCCGCTTGGGTCGCCAGCACATCGTGGATGAAGACGGCCGCCGATGCCGGCGGCTTGTAGCCGAAGTTGTCGATGTAGATCGCATTGGCGACAGCCATCCACAGCGCGAAGATGACGACCAGCAGCAGACCGAGCGCAACGATGGCGCCGATTGACGACGAGCGCAGCACGTTAAAAGCGTCGCTGGCGGAAACGTCGAGGCCTTGTTCGCGCCGGCGGCTGAGCTCGTAAAGGCCGATCGCAGCCAGCGGCCCGACCAGCGCGAAGCCGGTGGCGAGCGGATAAAGCAAAGGCAGCACCGAATAGCCGAAGGCCAGCCGCGCCGCGATGAGGCCGATCAGCGGATAGATCACGCACAGAAAGATCGCGTGCGTTGGCATGGCAAGGAAATCGTCAGCCCCGCGCGACAGCGCATCCTTGAGATCGGCCAGCCCGATCTTGCGAATGGCGGGAACGGCCGCACTGCCGGCCGCGCCGGCGATGAGGTGAGAATGAGCCATAGGCGCCTCCCATCGTTGGGTTGAGGCTGCCGTGGCACGTTCCGACCCTGGCCAATCTTTCTTCTGGCCGCGGTCCTGCCACGAGCCTTGTTGTCACCCTAGCACATGGCTGGGTCCGGCCACGTCACGTTTTCGCGCATTCGATACCGGAATTGGGCCCGTTTCTCAGGATAAACCCCTATGCGGGCTTTGATTTTCGTCAATGTAGCGGTTCGGGGGCGTTGTCACACAGGCAGCATCACCAACCCAGTTCTCGATTCGATGAGGCCTGCGATGTCATCGACCCCGGTTGAAGTCCTCCCGTCGCCGCTCAAGCGGCTCGCCCAGTGGTGGCGCGATTTGACGGCCGCGCCGCTGGTGTCGGCCGTCGGGGAAGTTGAAGCGACCAAGATCGCGTCGGATGTCGGCGTGACCATCCCCGAACTCGAAGCCGTTCGCCACAAGGGCGCGGCTGCTGCCTATCCGATGTACAGCCGCCTGGCTTCGCTCGGCCTCGACGAGCGGCAGATCGCGCGCGAGGAGCCGGGCGTGCTCCACGACCTGCAGCGCGTCTGTTCGGTGTGCGTCGACAAAAAACAGTGCCTGCATGAGCTCAAGGCCGATCCGGGCAATACACACTGGCAGGACTACTGCCCGAACATACCGACCTTCGAGGCGCTCGAGGCCGAGAAGCAGGGCAAGGCGAAGGGCTGACCGGCGCCGCCCTAGAGCTTTTTCTTGCGCGATCTCGCCGCTCGCTTTTTCAACGTCGCGCGCTTGGCCGCAGCCCGCGCCGTCTTCCGCTTGACCTTGCGTTTGGCTCTTGTCTCCGAGACTCCGAGTGAGCGCTTGGCCGCTGCGATGCGCGGCTTGAGCCGGGCGATGATCTTCTCGGCACTGACGATTGTTTCTTCCGCCGCCCGGATGTAGCGCCGTTCGGCCGTTTGCGGGCGGGTCCGAGAGCCGGTCGAAACAAAGCGGCGATATTGTTTCTTCACCGCGCGCATCAGCATGTCGAGCTGCCGTGCGGCCTTATGTTCGACATCGCTCAAGGCCTTCGGGGTCTTCATCGGTTCCTCCATGTTTCGCCGACAATCGTGGCGAACCGCAAAAGTTCCGAACGGCCCTCGGCAAACGAAAAAGGCCGGGCTGAAAGCCCGGCCTTCCTCATTCATCTATCGCGGCAGGCGTAATTACATCGCCGCGGAGGTGACCTGCGCCTGAGCGCCGACTTTCGGCGCCTCAAGCGAAGCGATCGAGTTCTTCACTGCCTTCTGAACCTTCTCGAAGGCGCGCACCTCGATCTGGCGCACGCGCTCGCGCGACACGCCGAACTCGGCGGCCAGCTCCTCGAGCGTGACCGGGTCGTCGGCGAGGCGGCGGGCCTCGAAGATGCGGCGCTCGCGCTCATTGAGCACATCGAGCGCGCCGATCAGCGCCTTGTGGCGGTTATCGCTTTCCTCGCTGTCGGCGAGGATGCGCTCCTGGCTCGGCGCGTCGTCGACCAGCCAGTCCTGCCATTCGCCGGATTCGCCGTCGTCGCGGATCGAGGCGTTGAGCGAAGCATCGCCGCCAAGACGGCGGTTCATATCGACCACATCCTGCTCGGTGACGCCGAGCTGGGTCGCGATCGTCTTGACGTGTTCGGGGCGAAGATCGCCTTCCTCCAGCGCCGAGATCTTGCTCTTGGCCTTGCGCAGGTTGAAGAACAGCTTCTTCTGGTTGGCGGTGGTGCCCATCTTCACCAGCGACCATGAGCGCAGGATGTACTCCTGGATCGCCGCCTTGATCCACCACATGGCGTAGGTGGCCAGGCGGAAGCCCTTTTCGGGTTCGAAGCGCTTCACCGCCTGCATCAGGCCGACATTGCCCTCGGACACGACTTCCGAGATCGGCAGGCCGTAGCCGCGATAGCCCATGGCGATCTTGGCCACGAGTCGCAGATGGCTGGTGACGAGCTTGTGGGCGGCTTCACGGTCCCCGTGCTCGCGCCAGCTGCGGGCGAGCATGTACTCCTCCTGCGGTTCCAGCATCGGGAACCGACGGATTTCCTCGAGGTAGCGTGAAAGACCGGATTCGGCACTGAGTGCCGGGATAGCAGTAGAACGGGCCATAAGCGCCCTCCTATAATATGCCCCCGACGGATCGGCAGGCGGTTGTCACCGTCGCTCCCCGAGCCGACGGTGCGCATCCTAAGATGCGTCCGCTCTCTCCAACGGACGCGCTTGCAGCATAACGGTTTGAGGCCGGCGACGCCAAGCGTTGCGCCGTCACGTCCCCGTGACCCCTTGGCGCGGCATCAAGCCATTGTTTTGTCAGGTAATTTTTGACGCGCCGCCGGAGATCGGGCGCCGTTGGACGGCGCTCGCAACACGGTAACGCCGCAATTCACCGCGCCGTTCCGGGCGGAACGGATGTTTTCAGGCGGATTTGCAGATGTGGGGTCGCTCACGAGACATGAAATAAGAATGGCTGGCGCCAATTCAAGAGGCGAGCGGAAAAAAGCCTGCGAGAGGAGAGGCTTAGCCGCCCTTGCGCAGCGCGTCGGCGAGCCGGGCCATATCGGCCGGCAGGGGGGCTTCGAATTCGAGCCGGTCCCCGACATCGGGTGAGTAAAGCCGAGAATCGCCGCGTGCAGCGCCTGGCGGCCGAGGGCGTCGAGCGCCGCGCGGGCTGGCGGCGACAGCCGGGCGGCTTTGGTCTTGAATCCGGTGCCGTAGGTTTCGTCGCCCAGAATCGGGTGGCCGATATGAGCGAGATGGACGCGGATCTGGTGGGTCCGGCCGGTCTCCAGCAGGCATTCGACCAGGCTGGCAACCAGTTTACCATCAGCGTCGTCGAAACGCTCGCGCACTTCCCAGTGCGTGATCGCCTCTCGGCCGCTCTTGCGCACCGCCTGTTTCTCGCGCGCGGTCGGATGGCGGTCGAGCGGCGCGTCGATGGTGCCGCGCGGCCGGTCCGGCGCGCCCCACACCAGCGCGAGATAGCCGCGCGTCAGGCCGCTCTCCAGCTTGTCGGCAAACTGTTTCGACAGCGCATGGTGGGCTTTGTCATTCTTGGCGATCACCATCAGCCCGGTGGTATCCTTGTCGAGCCGGTGCACAATGCCGGGGCGCCTGACGCCGCCGATGCCCGACAGGCTGTCGCCGCAATGCGCGATCAGCGCATTGACCAGCGTGCCGGTGGCATGGCCCGCCGCCGGATGCACGACAAGGCCGGCCGGCTTGTCGATGACGATGAGATCGTCGTCCTCGTAAACGATGGTGAGCGGGATATCTTCGCCGGCGGGACGGGCGTCTTCCGGCGGCGGCAGCGTGACCGTGATGGTATCGCCGGATTTGACCTGCGCGGACGGATCAAGGATGGTGCGCGCCGCTTCCGCGCTTTTGACGCCGGCAGGCTGGACGCTGACCTGACCTTCAAGGATGAGGGCTTTCAGCCGCGAGCGCGACAGCGCCGGAATGCGCGTCGCCAGCAGGCGATCGAGCCGCGCGCCGGCGTCCTCGGCGGCGACGCTGACTTTTTCGGTGCTGCTGTTCATGTTGTCTTTATATAGAGAGTAAGAGTGCGCGTGAAACCGAAGGCGCCGATGTCCGACACCGATCCCGACCAGGAAAAGCCGTTAACCCCAGAGCAGGAAGCGGCCGTCGCCAAGGTGCGCCGGTTGATGATGATTTCGTCGGCGACTCTGGTGGTCGGCATGGCCGCTGTGTTCGGCGTCATTGGCTACAAGGTCTACACGTCGGGCGACCGCCCCGCGGCCGACGCCGGCGCGCCCCGCAGCTTGATTGAAGCCGTCGACAGCCTGCCGCCCGGCGCCCGCGTCGTCGGCACGGCGATCGGCGAAGCCCAGATCGTGGTGACTATCGAGGTGGGCGGCGCGATCGAGTTGCGCACCTACGATCCGGACACGCTGCGCCCACTCGGCCGGCTGCGGCTGGCGCCGCAGCCATAGCCGCCGTGCGGGGCCACGCGGCACCGCGCTTGCGCCGGCGGCCGATCGCGGCTATCTCGTGGGCTCTTTCCTGGCCTAAGCTCCCTTCGTCTAGCGGCCCAGGACGTCGCCCTCTCACGGCGAAAACAGGGGTTCGAGTCCCCTAGGGAGCGCCAGCATCTTGCCAAGCCATTGAAAAGACGAAAAACCTGAGCTTTCATGAGCTTAGGAAGGCCGCCTTGCTACACAAATGTAGCCCACAAGGGTGGTCCACAATGGCGGCTTTGAGTTACATGCAGCGGCGTGTTTCGGGCACCTACGAATTTCGAAAGCGATTGCCGGAAAGCCTTGCAGGCAAGGAGGCTCCGGCGCACATGCGCGAGCCGTTTGGCGACCTGATCAACGCCAAGACGGGATGCTTCAAGCGCGAACTCGTGCGCTCGCTCCAGACGAAAGACTTCAAGCAGGCGAAGCGGCGTGATCATCAAGAGGCGCTTCGGGCCACGCAACTGTTCGAACACGCGGTGAGGGCGTTGGCTGGCGAGCCACGTTCGGACGTTCTGACGGATGCCGACCTTCAGGAGATTGCCGACGAAGTCCATGTCGAACTTCTGACCGCCGACGCGATGGAACGCGAGGACGGGGACGACCGGCGGCGCCTTCAGGACGCGAAGGAAAGGGCGCTGTGGCCGGACTTGGGCGAGGCGATTCCTCCAGTACCCGGCCTTCCGATGGCGGTGGCGCATGGTCCAAACGCCAAGGGCATGGCGAAGGACCACTTCCACGCCTACGGCCATGCGCTTGCGATGTTCGAGGACGAGTACCGCGAGGCATTCGCTCGGCGTGATCCCACGATTGTCTTTGCGGAAACGAGCATTGCTCTCAAGCGCCGTGGGGTTCCACTGGACCGAACCGCTCCTTGGTTTCGCGCGGTCGCCATGAAGGTGCTGGAGGCGCATGTCCGTGCCTACGACACGATGAGCGAGCGGCAGCGTGGCAAGATCGTTCCGACGCCAAAGCATGTGAAGGATAGGGGCCCGAAGCTGTCGGAGGCTTTCGAACGGTGGTGTGCGGGAGGTGGCGCAAAAGGGGCCAAGAGGCCGAACTCCAATACGATCGTCGAAGCAGAGCAGGTCATCCGCTACTTCAAGGAGCTTCATGGAGACCTACGTCTAGGGGACATCACCAGAGAGATTGCCCGAAAATTCCGCGATGAAGTCGCTCGGGTGCCCCGGTCGCTCCCGAGGAGCCTCCGCAGGCTGCCTCTCAAAGAGCTGTTGGCCCGCGACCTCTCGCCTTACCAGCCGCGCAGTGCCACCACCGTCAACAAGATGCTGACGCTCATTGGCGCGATAATTTCGCAAGCGGAGCGCGATGGGCATCTAGACAAGGTGGCAGGGTTTGCAAATCCGTTTGGGAAGGGCATTCGATTTCTCATTCAAGAGCGTGAAGCTGAGCGTACCTTCTTCAGCAGGGATGACCTCAGGGCGATCTTCGGCTCGCCAGTCTTCGCCGATCGTGTTCGCCCCGTGGGCGGAGGATGTGAGGCCGCATTTTGGTTTCCCTTGATTGGGTTCCTCTCGGGCATGCGTCTTGATGAAATTGCTCAGTTGCGCATACGGGATTTGGCTCAAGATGAGGAGACAGGGCGGTGGTACTTCGATGTTGGCAAGAGTGGCGGTCGATCAACAAAAACCGTTTCGTCAATCCGCCATGTGCCAGTTCATCGTGAGTTGGAGCGGATTGGGCTGCTTCGATATCGCAAAGGACTTGTCAGCGGATCGGCTGACGAAGATCAGAGCTTGTGGCCGAACGTAAAGGCCCAAGGGAAACGACCACGGTCGGCAGCATGGTCAAAGTGGTTCGGGCGCTACCTGAGAGAGAAGTGCGGCGTCTCAGATAGTGCCAAGGTCTTTCATTCTTTTAGGCATACTTTTAAGCGGATGACCCGAGACGCGGGCCTGCCCGAGGAGGTTCACGACGCCCTCACGGGCCACACGTCAAACGGCGGTGTTGGTCGCGGCTACGGCAAAGGAATGTCGGTGAACCCGCTTGCTGATGCGTTGGACAGGGTCGAAGCGCCGATTGATCTTTCTGCGCTGAGGTGGCTGGAATAGCGCCACAAAGGTCATCGTACCGGGCGCGAGAACTAGTTGCGGGTTTCAGCCCTTATCGGGGAAGCACCCGAAGGAGATGGACTTTCCTTCTGTTGAGATTTTGCCAGGCCAAATGGCTCCAGCGCTTTCTCCAACGCTAGCGCCCGCTGAGCCTCCTTTTGACGCCGCTCTCGAAGGCCGGAAAGAGCCTGTTCAACTGTCGGGCGTCTAACCTCTGCCTCCAGCTTGGCCTCAGGATGTATCTCCCAATACGCCTCGACCGCCAGCCGCTGGGCGAGGACCATCAGTGCGGCAATTGCCAGTACTGGCAATAGCCCCAACAGGGTCAGCCTAATGGTACGCATCGCCACCTCTACCTAGCCGCCATACATGAGATCAAAAGCGTCTTTCTGTAGACTATAGTCATCATGTCTCTCATGTCGAGATGGGACTTATAGTCCGTGGACCAAAAGTCATCATGGCGGCCCTCTTGTCGCCATGGACGACGAGACGGGCATTATCGGGGTCGTGGCTGAACGCGTGAAGCGCGAGCGGAAGGCTGCTGGGCTGTCTCAGGAAGAGCTGGCGTTTGAGGCTGGGCTTGATCGGACCTACATTTCACAGGTCGAACGGGGTAAGCGCAATGTGACCGTCGTCGTGCTTGCTAGGATCGCGCACGCCTTGAAGACCTCGCCGGATCGCCTTTTAGTGCCGCTCCGGAAGAATCGAGTTTGAGTCTTTATTTCGGCAGGGCGTCCGGTTTTTCGAAGACACCTAGTGGGCGAGCATTTCTAGGATTTCGGACCCTTGCCCCACAGAGCCCACCATCGAGCTTTCTGCTTGGCATTCTCTTGCTTCCGAGTCGCATGCTCATCGTCGCTCGTCCAAGTGACCCAATTGAGCGCCAGCACATTTTCGCAAAGCGTCCTTAGCTCATCCGGAGTCAGATTCCCCTTTAGTCGATTTGCTTTGTGCGAAATGACCCAAACGTTCCCTTTTATATAGCCGAAACGGGGGTCTTTGCGGTCGAGCGTGGGAGAATCCTCGGTGTGTTGTTCATTGCCGACTTTGAGAAGAACGTGCCTAAGGGGGCAAAGCAGTGGAATGTCAAAGTCGGCCGGCCCGATGCTGAATTTTAGTGAAGATTTTTTTGCTCGGTGCTTTGCGCTATTGAGAAGTCGGTTTTTGACTTCCCAAGAGTTATAGTTACGTTCGGTGAACCAGTACTGATGAGCATTCAGCGCGGCGACCTTTTCGTCGATGTTCAAGCCATCTCGCTGCCAGGTATCTGCAATCCTATAATTTGATTTGTGTAGCGGCCGCCATCCGCGATTCGTCTTGATATAGAGCATCACCCCTATCCGTCTTCTGCTGAGGGCCCGCACTCAGTGTAGCACGCACTCCATATTTATTATGATTAGCAAAGCGCACCGTTAAGGCCTCATACCAGTCCGGAAAGACGTCTACCACAGAGCTACCTATCAGGTGGGACTAGCCATGGCGGCGCTTCCTACCGGGTGCCGGGAGGCTGCGTCGCTATGCCTGCATCTGGTTCCGGTGGACTGGTATTGACCATCCCAGGGCAGGCTTGATGGCACCCACTAGAGCCCGCTGCATATCCACCACGAAGGGTTGGGCGGGTCACCCCTCCGCGCAGCTTAATGATGTCATCTCAGCCTCGCACCATGCTGCACAACGGCACCCAATAGCTGGTCCCTTAAGGTAGGCCACTAAGCTCGGCGGAAGAAGTAGCACCGGAGAGCCTCAGGGGTTCGTCCTTGCGGACTGGCCTCAAAGCGGAGGTGGGACTCGTGGATCACCCCAGCACAAAGGTCGGCTTGTGATCAGTTCCAAGACGGGAGGGTGGCTGAAGGACCTTGCTAAGGCAGGCCATCAAGCCCCACGGAAGGTGAGCTCTGAATGGAGGGACTGCCTCGGCAATCCTGTCCCCTTAGCGGGCTCACCGGAAGACCACATTCAGGCCGGCGGGCTTCAGGAGCGACACTAAGGCCGCGCCATTGTGGACTTCCCTTAGCATAGCTCCTTATTGCATTAGAGGACACGCAAGCCCCTCCCGCCGGCGCGCTCAACACAACGCCATTGTGATCTGCGCTGGAATAACCGTTCCGATGCGCCTCTTTGCTTCTCGCTCCATAGTCCGTTTGGCGGTCTTCGCATTGCGTTCCTGCACAAGAACCGCATCGTGCAGCGGTAGGGCTGTAATGCCCCGCTTAATGAGGTCGAGAAGCACCGCGACCAGAATGTCAGACTCTATGCGCATGAAGCGGAGCCCGTAGCCCCTCTCGAAGTAGCCCGCCACGGCGGCATGTTTAGCCCGTATCGCTTCTGTTGCGTCCGTGGCTGTGATTCCCGCCGGGAAGAAAGACGCCACCGCTTGGCGCTCCCGTTCGGTCTTGCCCGGCCAACGCCGCAATGGCGCTTTCGCGTTGAACATCGCGTTAGTCAGCTTCTTGCGGCCCTCGCGTAGTTGCTTCCAATCGCGCCTCACGGAGTCCGTTCCGCTCACGTCATAAAGGTCACCGCGCGGAGGCGTCACCTTTGCCAGCGCATACGCTAGCCGGAGATTGAACTGGCAGAAGTCAACATTAGCGACGCGTGTGTTGTTCAAGCGGATAGCCGGTAGCCGCTCCTCGCGCCGCATCGTTTGCCAAAAGCCGTCGTATAGCCGCCCGCCCTGCTCCCAGTCGCCATTGTTCCAAATGCGCCGAAGAGTTCTGGCGTTAAGACGGGCCGCGAAGCCGTCGTCATCGATCACGCGGTTTCGGCCGGCCAGCGAGATAGACGCATTACGCAGGCTGGCATTGATTGCTCTCATTTCGACCCGCCATCGTCGCGTAGAGTGGGTCTCGGGATAAGCAACCAGTCGACCGCTTTGGTCCTTCAAGACGACAGTTTCGGCCGGATCGACCTGGGTCAAGGAGCCGGGCTTCTCGGTGACGAGCGCCGGAAACGCCTTACGAAGCGCAGTGGTCGGCCGAATGGTCGTGATCTCGCGCCGCCGCCATTTGCGAACATTGTACCCTTTGGTCACGAATCTAATCAGGCCCAGGCTTTCCAGTAGCGCGATCAGGTTGCGAAAGTGCACGCCGTAGACGGGAGACCGATAGCGGGGAGTGCCTCGCAGAACATCGTTGGCGAGGGGTATGTGGAGCAGCGCCGTAGAGCCAATCTGATAGGCGGCAATCAGATTGCAGACCAGCGCTTCGACGGCCAAGTGCATCTTCTCCCGGTCGGCCAACTTGCGTTCCCGAGTGCGTCGCTGCAACTTGGTCTCTTCGGCTTCAAGGTAGGCCGTGAAGGCGGCTATATCTCGCCTCAATCCGTTATCCGCCGCGCGGACGCATGGATCAAATCGCCGAATGACTTTGCCACTGTTCAACGTAGCGCCCGCCTGTGAGCTTCGTACTGCAGGCGCGGAGTGACCGGAAAGCCCAACATGTGCGCCCCGCCAAGCCCAGACCTGATATCTCGCAAGAGAGGCATAGCGAAAATCTCTCAGACCGCAGCGTTGGTGGGCGGCTCAGTGGCCCGCTTCAGGGCAACCACTTCCGCCAAATGCCGCTCAATGACCCACTCGCATTCCTTTTCGATCATCGTTCCCAGGTGCCGGAGGACACGCCCAGAGGACCGTGGGTAAGCGTGCAAGACGATGTGTTTCACGCGCCCGTCCGGTTGATGGAGCGGCCATTGACGGTGAGTGCCGGATGCGAGCCGGTGAGCAGCCTTGGCGACGGCTACGATGCGCCACTCCGAGACCCGGTGGCACTTTTCGGGTGCGTCGGCGATTAGCGCATGTACGGCCAGCGCAATGGAAAGGAGGCGCTCGGGCTTAACGCCCGCCTCGCGGAGCCGCGCTAGAGCGATCTTGGCCCTTCGTTCGGGTGGAAGGCCCCTTAAGCGCGTAGCAGGCTCCGCAGGCCCTGCCGTTGACATGCCGCTACCAAGACCAGCTACGGCGGCCGCCACGAAAGGCGCTTCCCAATTAGAATGAATGACCTTCAGCGCGGCGGAGACATAGGGGCTGAGTATTGGACCAGATGGGCTCTTGCACCAATGTGAGCCGTGCCGCTGCTTGTGCTGCTGGTGGTAGCGGCAAGTGAAGCTATCAAGCCCAACTTTGGCTGCACGCGTGGTGGGACGCGAGCACCCAGGAATCGAGCAGATGGGCAAATAGTTGTTTGAGTCGCTGACAATCCGCGCCCTCAGCCGGCGCACCCGGCGATGCCGTTGAGAGGCCGATGCCATGACTTCAGTCAGACCTATCTCGCTTTGCCAAAGCTCGTCGGATCATATCTTCGACACTTTCGGGCGCGTCCCAGGGATGTTCCTCCGGGGTCCCGGGCGCAACGTATGATTTCTTTTCGAAGACCTTCTTAAGTTCGGCCTTGGTCAGAGAATGTGGCACCAATTGAATTCCACGGCTCTGAAGCAGTCCGTCGAATTGCTTCCACTTTTCTCGGTGTTCTCGCGGGCGTGAAAAAAACCGTCCCGCCTCCAGTCTTCAATCCATTTTTCGATGAACGGGTTTGTGAGTGCGTTAGGTGCCGAGTATACCTCCATCAAGCTGCCTGTCTTTAAATTGACAGCAGCCAGAGTAGCAAACCTTAGCAAAGCGAGCGTCTCGGTAAGGTCCTCCTCGATCTTTACACTCCGTCCATCCTCGATTTTATATTCAATATCGGTCTGGTTGAAACCTCCCGGCCTTGAGGATGTCCGCAGAAATATCTTCATGTCCACTCTCCATGTGAAAGATGCGATGTGGACAATCAAACTAGACACATAAAATCTGAAATCAACAATCCCTTAAGGGCGGCTTTCATTGAGCCCGGTGGGGCGTTGTTCTCGTGCAACACGCCCTGAGCGTGCTGCTTCGAAGTGATAGCGCGTAGTTAGCCGCGCATGCGGCGAGGTACTCGATAGTGAGACTATGGGTTCATCCCAAATGAGGTGTTGCCTAGCGCGTCCAAAAGCCCTTGAACCGTGTCGGAGACATCTCAGTGTACCTAACGGTGTGCTGGATGTTCTTGTGACCCAGGTAGGCTTGAAGGGCCCGCGTGTCGTGACCCTTGTTGGCCAATGCGTACCCGCATGCGTGACGCAGCATGTGAGGGTGTGCCTTGAATGGTAGCCCAGCCTCTTGGCCTGCACGTTCAACCATGCGGGCGAACCCAGCGGTGCTGAATGGCGCCCCGCGCTCGGAGATGAACATGAAAGGTGACTTAGGGTTTTGCTCGCGTTTTAGCCGACGCAAGGCACGTAGTTCGTCACCCATGATGGGATGAGTGCTGGGGGTGCCATGCTTGACTCTACGGACGTGGAGGGTCGCCGTAGGTAGGTCGACTTGATCCCAACGCAGGTCAACCAACTCGGCAGCCCTCAGGCCGTGGCGGTAGGCTAGCAACATCATGGTGGCGTCACGGGTGCCCCAACGGTTGTCCTTGGCGGCTTCCATGAGCATCTCAACTTCGGCTTCCGTCAGGTGCTCACGGGTGCGCAAGGCCTTGTTGGGAAGGCGTCTCGGGGTAACTGTTCGATTAATGGCGCTTGGAGCGACGAGCTTCAGGTGAGATTTGGGCATTGTCTTCAGGGCTCCTCATGGAGAGACTGTCCGAACAAGGCACATTTAACGAACAGTACGAAAGCCACCATGAGTCAAAACGACTCACCCGTGTCTTGCGCTTGTGGGCGGCCGCCGTTTGACGTGAGCCTTATGTCATTGCGAAAGGACCCAGCCATACGGGGGGAAGCGCCGGGGGCCGCCGCACGACATCACGTCACGCATTTGCGAACCATTCGAAATGCCCAGGCATTTTTGAGGTGCGGGAAATGGCATTGAACACGAATTGCCAAAGGTGCGTTTGGCGATATGTGTATGAGTCAAAGTGACTCAGGCGGGGTGGCTGCTGGGCCGCAATGTCGTTTTCTTCGAGACTGTGCGAGGTGAGGCAGGAAACCCGCCGCCGAGGTCGGTGAATCCTAATCGGGAGAGGGCACGGGGGGATTTTGCGTAGCCGCCGCTAGGAGGTCACGTTTCGCGTTTTTGACCCCAAGATGTATCCTGACGGAAATCTCGCTACTCCACAGCCCAGCCGACCCCCGGGGAGTCAAAGCTTGGAACAAGAACTCAGTCTCGACGCTACTGAAATGGTTCGCCTGTTGGAGGCAACCGGCGACTACCGCGTTCTCCGGCGATTAAAGCCGAGAAACATTTGCACGCGAGTTGAGGGCGATACACAAACAAAGATCGCGATAATTTTGGATGTTGAAACGACGGGGCTGGATGCAGCTACTGATGAGGTCATAGAACTAGGAATGGTCAAGCTTTCCTACTTCCCCGACGGGCAGATTGCCGGTGTAATAGATAGGTTCACTTCATTTAATGAACCATCCAAACCGATTCCTGAAGATGTTTCCGCCATAACCCGTATCACTTCGGAAATGGTAATTGGTCATCGGATTGAATCAGAAAAAGTCAGTTCATTCATATCCGACGCAGCAATTATTGTTGCGCACAACGCTCAGTTTGACCGCGAATTTGCCGAACGCTACTGGCTTGAGTTTCGGTCAAAGCCTTGGGCATGTTCG
This sequence comes from Pseudolabrys sp. FHR47, assembly GCF_005153485.1. Classification (NCBI taxonomy): domain Bacteria; kingdom Pseudomonadati; phylum Pseudomonadota; class Alphaproteobacteria; order Hyphomicrobiales; family Xanthobacteraceae; genus Pseudolabrys; species Pseudolabrys sp. FHR47. The sequence goes on along the minus strand of NZ_CP039740.1, from coordinate 3,713,145 downwards.
GCAACCCAGATTGATTGGCGTTCTCAAGGCTACGAAGGGTCGCGTCTTGGATATTTACTCAGCGAAATCGGCCTCTTTCACACGGCCCATCGCGCGATAGATGACTGTGACGCTCTTCTTGAAGTTCTTGCCGCAAAATTACCTAAAACAGGACGTCCGGCCTTTGGTGCGCTGCTTGAGCAGGCGCGGCGTAAGACCATCCGTATTTGGGCGGAAGGTGCTGCTTTTGACTTTAAAGAGGAGCTGAAACGACGTCGGTATCGATGGAATGACGGCAGCGACGGCCGCCCGAAATCTTGGTATATCGATGTTGATGAAAATTTATATGATAGCGAAGTCGAGTATCTCCGAACCAAAATTTACGGTCGCGACGTCGTGCCTTATGTTGAAAGATTTGACGCAATGACTAGATTTTCTAATCGCAGCCTAAAAAGTTAGCATTGGCCACAAAATGGCCAAATGAAATTGCGCAAAACTGCGGCTAGAATAATGGAGTTTCCTTTTTCAACAAGACTTGATGCTCGGTGTACCCGGGAGGGAGCCCTTTGAACTCGGCATTCTTATCTGCGGTTGGCGCCTTTTGATGTTTGTCCAGGCTTTCGACAGGTAGCTCAACAATTTGCGACGTAAACAGTTTAGCTCCCTCGCTCCGATATATCGTTCTGCGAAAAGGTTCTCGGTACGGCGACACAGCTAGAGACCCGCCAAAATATCCCGTATTGCATACAACCACATTGCAGCAGGCCATGCGAGCGAACGCCTCCGCTACGTAGTAGAACGAATTTACGTCGCGATTGTAAGCTAAAACGAAAAAATGATGAATGCGTCCGCGATACATCGCCAGACGCTCGAGGTCGAGAAAGTCATAGCAGATGGCAATAGCGAATCGTCCTATGTCGCCGCCATCAAATAACCAAACAAAAGGGTCGCCGGAAAATTCGCGCGAAAAGCCGCTAAGGGCTCGCTTCTCGGCATCCGAAGGATATGTCTTGCCAATCACCCTTCTCGTTCGGGGGGAACGTGTGCGGCTGCCCAACCACCGCTTTGGTACGAACAAGATTGCTTCGTTCGACGCTGTTAGACGGCCCCCCAAATCCGATAGACGATAATCCATTCCGGCTACAACGATTGCTTCAAGTCTATCAGCATGGCGCTGCAATTTCGCTATCATAAAGTGTGGGGCGGCCAATTCAGGCGCGACGATAATTTGGGGTCTATTGGTCTCTGCCGCGAATGAGTTCATTGATCGGTCAATTTCGTTTTCCGCTTTCTTTTCCTCCAGACTATCCATCTTGGGAGATGAGCGCCATGCGCTTCGATAGTCGAGCGTAGACTGGACTATTCCTACTCTTAGGTATTCGTGCATGGCGTTGCCCGTTAGTCCTCGTCGTCCTGCGGTTGGCCCGCAATTTCCGTGGCAGCAAGGTGTCGAATATTGACAGGCACAAGTTGCCTTGGGCGATTTTCAAATCCTGCAACCTGCCCGGCTTCAAGTGCACGTTGAGCCGTCGCAATTGCATGCCTAAGCTGCCGAGGGGTGGTCAAAGGAGTTACATCCAGGGCCGTATCGGGGACAACGCCCTTCGTGACATCTTCGGCCTTGGAAAAGCCGGTAAACCCCGGCGCTGTTTCAAATAGCAAGACGGTTTCCCAAGATCTTGGTCGAAGGAGCCCGTCAAGTATGGCTAACGTTTCTGAAGAGATCGTGAGTCTTTGTGATTCCATCCCGGCGAGCCAAACGTGAGAACGTTCCTGTCCACGAATATTCCAAAGAGATGGCCAGTTGAAGCTGCGCCTCAAAAGACCGAAGAGTAATAGACCGTAAGCAATTAGCTCGGCTCGGAGTGCATCTTCAGCCTTTGAATCCGCGCCTTCTTTGTACCGATAGTCAGTAATTAACGATCGTGAAGGCCTTGCTTTGAGGCTTTGCTTCTCTCGCGCAAAATTCTTCCAGCTTTCCCACGTCCAAATCTTCGATGAGCGACTCCATGGGTCCGGGGGTGGCTTTAGCCAGCTTGCCGGAACGGTGTAATTCGTCGGGTGGCAAAGCGATACGCGTGGTCCCAACTGGAATGTTTCGATCGCCGCTAAAACTTGGTTGAGTATCTCAAGGGCCGTCCACTCCGATGCGCGAGGGTCGAAGGGATCGGTGCTGTGAATCGTCCTGGCTGTCTCCGCCCATGCGACCAAGTCTGCGCGACCTATTGGCTGCGTGGCTGCGTTACGCACGCGAGCCATCCTTCGTGGGAGTGCGGTCCCATCATTTCGCGCCCTAAGAACGTCGTATAACCAACCTTGATCAAGGGCATCGAGATAGCGGCCATTAGCTTGCAAATACGCAATGGCGCTATCGGGCAGTTGCTTTGGATATCTACGAAGCACGTTCCAGTCCAATTTCTTTTTTGGATCGAGCGAAGTGACCAAAGAGCTCCATTGCGGGCTCGGGTCCGTACTGCCTTTCGGTAAACTGACTCCGTCTGCCCAAAAGAGCCAGCTCGCGAGCTTATCCTTTGCAATTGTCTTGAAGCGCTGCGCGGGCTTCGCCGAGATGTCTTCCGAGTCAGAAGTGAGCTGCGCTAACTTGGCGCCAAGGGCTGTGTCCGCAGGATGGAGCGTGAAATATTCTTCGAGCGTAAATGCTGCCGTTGCCGCTCCAATGCCCAGAAAGGACAGCGCATCCTGAGAAAAATATTCGGGATCAGACCTAAATGTGTCACGCCCGAGCGCGGCAACGCTTGTAAGAAAAATCTTCGACGCCTCGCGACGTCTCTCACTCGAATGGATGTCAACTAGGCCCAGAGCGGCACGAGCTATTAAGTATCCAAGAGCATGGAATGACGACGCTCTCAAATAGGTTCCAAGCTGATATGATTCTTGTTGCAGCTCACCGATCTTCTTAAAAATTGCTCCCAGTCCAGGATAGCCCGTGCTGCTGCAGAACCTAAAGAGAAGTTCCAGCAGGCGTCCTTTGTATGGGTGTTCGCAGAATGCTTCGAAAAGAAGCTCGAACGCTCTCCGGTGTGAGAATTGGCGCTCCTTTAGCAGCTTCTGTTGCGCAGCGAGCGATTCCTTTTCGAGCTCGGTCTCGTGCGCATGGAGGAGGGCTAGCGCCGTATCAATCGCGGTGAGTTCGGATGCTGCTGCTGTGCCACTCTGCAATATCCGTTTTCGTTCTTCCAAGCTCCGCTTCTTTTCTCGAACATTATTGAGGTCTCTCGCTTTGCTCGCCCACTGATCGACATTCTCGCGTAATTTCGGAACGAGAGCTGTTAGTCGCGCGGCTGCATATGTCTTCCGTGTGTCCTCCCTAAGCTCAGTATCAGGAAGGGCCGTCAACATAAGGGTTATTATCTGCTCGATTTGACCGTGTTGGCCCTCATCGTCGAGCGTGTCGAAATCGATACTGCCGAGTAGAGAGAGCTGAGCAAGAGTTCGGGTAAGAAGCGGCCGTGGATAGACTGGATCGACTTTGCAGGCAGACTTTGCGCTTTCTCTTAATTTTTCTATCGCGCGACCGCTCTTGCGGCCCTTCCGAGTTAGAAGCGCTTTAAGTTCTTCAGGTTGGTATTTCTCATCGTTTACATAAACGCCATCAAGATGATTTCGTAAGATGACATTGTATCGTGCCATCCAATCCAGCAGAACATCGAAGTCAGGTGCCAAGAAGGTATGGTCATCAACGAAGCGGAAATGAGCAATGCCTTTATACGGGATTTCCTGGTTAACCTGCTTATCAACGCTCAACATCGCGACATTCGAGAGGAAGCCTGCAACCATTAGGCCGGTCGGTACTCCATTGAACCGGCCAGATGGGGTTCTTGGCTCGCACACACGCATTTTAGGAGAGAGTCCATGAGTGCTTACGCTAAAGTTCAGCATTCGTTCGACGAGTTGGGCTATGCGCGTGTCCGATCTAACTTCATCACTGTATTTTATAAATTGCTGAAGGACGGTTCCGACCGAAATGCTGGGATAAAACTTTTGTAGGTCTAGTGAGCCGTAATACACGTCGCCCGGCCCCTGCCGAATCGCACCAAAGTATCCCGGGTTTAGATATGGTAGTTTGCTTCTGTTTAGCGGACTGCGTTCGGCCTTCAGGGCGCGTCGCTCTCCTTCGTCTAATTCCTCTTCTTTAATAGCGCCATGACCGAGTTGTCGGGCGGTCAGCACAATATGTCTTCGGTACAGAGGCCAGCTTTGACGAAATTTTCGAAATAGCTGAGCGCTGCTATGGCGATATGGCCCAATGCGTGTGGATTGATCTTCTTCCCATGTATCTGGCACCCAAGCTGAGCGATGAAGGCGATGCCCATAGCTCCAAGGTGGCATCTCAATGTCTAGCGTCGGCCCAACCGCGTTAACAACCGCTATCCAGGCGACTTGGTCGCGAACGGACACATGGAAGCTCTGTCGCATACGGTGCTGATCACCGTCTGGTGATTTAGGTTGGGGAAGCAGAGTCATTCGCTGAAGTGTGTAAGTACCCTGAGCGAAGTCTTGTTGTATGGACTCGAGATTTGCTTCCAAATCTAAATCAAAGGCAGCAACGTCCGACTGACTATGCAGCCCTTCAGTCCGGCTATATAGGGACGCGGCTTTTTGCCAAGCCCAGAAGAGATTTTCTCTCAGTAATAAACGGTCCCAGGCTGATAACGACACGACGCATTAATCCTTTTTCGGCCGAATCTGATCCGCAATGTCAGTTCCTCGCGGAACCCTTAGGACGCTGACGTTTGCGTTAAATCTGCGGAGAAGGGCGAGGGCATGTCTTTCAAATTGATCGCCGCCTCGGTCGCCGTCGGGAAGCAGCGTCACCTTCATACCAGAAAAAAGTTCAGCGTGGTCCGGTGTAAGTGAATGAGCGCCTAGGACCCCGACTGCTGTAAGGCCCAGTTGAGCAGCGGCGATCGTGTCGGTAATGCCTTCGCAGAGGTGGATAAAATCCGAGCGCGGGTGGCTCTTGATCGCATCGACGTTGAATAATGGCTTTTGAATTCCCGCCAGATTGATCCAGCGCGGTTTATCACTGTCATTTGCCGCCCGTCCCTGCACGTAACGAATGGCACCTTGGTCTAGAAAAGGAAACAGAATGGTGTGGTTGCGAAAGATTAGGCGCGCTTGACCATATGTATCTGTAACAAGACCCGTCTGTTTCAGTTCGTCTAAGGTCCATCGTAATTGAGCAGCTTCTAAAAGTGCGGACGCGCTTTCAACTTGGCCAATTCCGAAACGGCGTAAGATCACCTCAGAAAATCCGCGGCCCGTCAGATAATTGATCCCGCGCGGTCTCAGCGGGCTCGAATCCATGAGCCAGTTCAATATGTCACTATTCCCGACTCGCTTAGCCTCTTGAATGGGGGTGGCAACGACTGGCGTGTTCGAAGGCGCCGCTGAGATAGCACCCGCTCCCATCAGCCATTGTAGGGCGCCTCTTTTGTCGGTCCTGGTAAGCGCCGCAACTAGTTCAATGGTGCCGCCGCCGTTAGAGCATCCGAAGCAATGCCAACTGTTAGTCTTCAGATAGAAGTGCAGGCTAGGTTCGGTGTCGCCGTGCAACGGGCATATCGCAGATACGCCTCTGACCTTAAGGCCAAGTCTCCGCGCTACCTGCAGGATTGGAATTGCTCGTGCGGCCTCCCATTGAAGGGTGCCAGTTACACGGCTCCGAACACGCGGTACCGTTCTTGTGGAGCCTCTTCCGAAACGCATCCTTATTGCCCAGACGCGAGAGCAGACACGGCAGCTAGAAGTAGTAGTAGCAGATTCGTTCAGCCTGAATTGGCGCTAACTTTGTGCCGGGATGGGCCGTTGGCTCCACGCCCATGCGGTCTACTCGACCGACGTGCCATTTTCTGCTACACAGAGCAGCAGTGGGTGGCCAAAAACTTACGTAAGTTCAATGAGTTCGGAGAGAAGATGGCGTTTCCCCTAGGGAGCGCCAAATCCTCATCAACATGCTGATCTGATTACAGGCCCTGTACCATCAGCGGCTTGCGCCAGCGCTTTGGATTGTCGGCGCGCGCTGGCGTCGAACGGCCTTCGCGTCATCCCACCCTGCAAATTCTACATTCAGCCTTTCGATTTTTCAGCGACGGGTGCGTCTGGCGCGCGCCGGCGGCATTGCCGCATATCGCGCCATTCTGTTGCCTAAAATAGAAACATTTGCCTAAGAAGAATAAGTTGACGATAGGAAACTTTTGAACTCTGATGGTCCTCGCTGGATTTTCTGAGGCCGCAAGCGACGGAGGGCGTCAGCGCCATGTCGGATAGCGCCATGTCGAATAGTGCCATGTCGGACACTGCATTTGCCTTGGAGGCGCGCGGGCTCAGCCGGTCGTTCGGCGGGTTCTACGCTCTTCGGGATGTCAACTTTCAATTGGCCGCGCACTGTGTGCATGCCGTGATCGGCCCGAACGGCGCCGGCAAGACCACATTGTTCAATCTGCTGACCAAGCAACTGGCGCCGACCGCCGGGCGCATTCTTCATAACGGTGTCGATGTAACGCGCATCGGTATGCCAGCGATGGCCAAGCGCGGCGTCGTGCGCTCATTCCAGATTTCCGCGGTCTTCGGCAACCTGACGGTCCGTGAAAACATCGAACTGGCGTTGCTGCGCGAGCAGGGGCTGTCGTGGGATTGTCTCGGCACGATTGCCCGCAATCGCGCGGTGACCGAGCGGACCGCCGCACTAATCGACCGTTTCAGTCTGACCGATTATTCCGACGTCGCTGCGGCCAACCTGCCTTACGGCCGCAAACGCGTCCTCGAGCTCGCCACCACGCTGGCGCTGGAACCGAAGGTCCTTCTGCTCGATGAGCCGATGGCCGGTCTTGGCCGTGAAGATATCGGCTGGATCACGCGGCTTATTCGTGAGCTTGCCGTCGGCCGCACCGTTCTGCTGGTCGAGCACAACATGAAGGTCGTCGCCGAACTCGCCGACAAGATCACGGTGATGGTGCGTGGCGAGGTGCTCGCCGAAGGGACCTATGCCGAAGTCTCGGTGCGCCCCGATGTCATCGCCGCTTACACAGGGCAAGGTCATGCCTGAAGCCACTGCTCAAAACCTCAGCGTCCGCGGACTCGAAGCCTGGTACGGGGAGTCCAAGGTGCTGCATGGCATGGATTTCGACCTGCGGGCCGGAGAGGTCGTCACGCTGCTCGGGCGTAACGGCGCCGGCAAAACGACGGCCGTCAAATCCATCATGGGCATGATCGAGCGGCGGACCGGCTCCATCAAATTCGACGGCGACGAAACGATCGCAGCGCCGCCTTACGATATTGCCCGCAAGGGCGTCGGCTATTGCCCGGATCATCGCGGCATCTTTTCGAGTCTGAGCGTTCGCGAGAACCTCTTGCTGCCGCCGAAGCTCGCCGATGGCGGCATGACGGTCGACGATATTTTGTCGCTGTTTCCCAATCTGAAGGAACGCCTCGACAGCCAGGGCACCAAATTGTCCGGCGGCGAACAGCAGATGCTGGCTCTGGCGCGCGTACTTCGCACTGGCGCCCGCATCCTTCTGCTCGACGAGCCGACCGAAGGCCTCGCGCCGATCATCATTCAGCAGATCGCGAGGGCGGTCACGACGCTAAAGCAGCTCGGCTTCACCATCCTGCTGATCGAACAAAACGTGGGTTTCGTCTCGACGCTGGCCGATCGCCATTACGTGGTCGAGCTCGGCCGTGTCGTCGAGGAAATTCCCGCCGCGGAACTGACGAACCGCGAAAGTGCGCTGACTGCCTATCTCGGCCTGTAAGGAAGGACGCTGATCGTGAGCACCATCTTTGGCGTCCCCGGCGCACTGGTCTATGCCCAACTACTGCTTGGTCTGATCAACGGCGCCTTTTATGCGATGCTCAGCCTTGGTCTGGCTGTCATCTTCGGCATGATGAACATCGTCAATTTTGCGCACGGCGCGCAATATATGCTCGGTGCCGCCGGTGCATGGCTGCTGCTCACTTACTTCGGTGCGAGCTATTGGGTGGCGCTTGTAGTGGTGCCGCTCGTCGTCGGCGCGGTCAATATCGTGATCGAACGCCTGATGCTCCAGCGCGTATACAAGCTCGACCACATCTACGGCATGCTGCTGACCTTCGGCCTGGCGCTCGTCGTGCAGGGCCTGATGAGTGCGTGGATCGGCTCGGCCGGGCAGCCTTATGCGATCCCGGCATTGTTGACCGGCGGCCATCATCTCGGCTTCATGTATCTGCCGAATTACCGCGCCTGGGTCATTGTCGTATCGCTGATCGTTTGCCTGACGACCTGGTACGTCATAGAGCGCACGAGCCTCGGTGCGAATTTGCGCGCCGCGACCGAAGATTCGCTGCTGACCCAGGCCTTCGGCATCCGCGTGCCTCGCATGGTGATGCTGACTTACGCCGCCGGCATCGCGCTCGCGGCACTTGCCGGTGTGCTCGCGGCGCCGATCTATCAGGTCAATCCGACGATGGGCGACGAGCTCATCATCGTCGTGTTCGCCGTAGTTGTGATCGGCGGCATGGGCTCGATCATGGGTTCGATCGTGACCGGTTTTTCGCTCGGCATCGTGGAGGGTTTGACCAAGGCCTTCTACCCGCAAGGGTCGACCACCGTCGCTTTCGTGGTGATGGCGATTGTCCTTTTACTGCGTCCGGCCGGCCTGTTCGGTTCGAAGCCGGAGGCAACTCATAGCGCCACGAATCATGTCACGCCGGATTTTACGTCGCGCGGCCAGATGATCGCGCTCGCGGTGATGGCGTTATTCTTCGCCGTGGCGCCGGCCGCGATCTATCCCGGCTTCCTCATGAAGGTAATGATCTTCGCGCTGTTTGCCTGCGCCTACAATCTCATTGCCGGATACGGCAAGCTGATGTCTTTCGGTCATGCGATGTTTCTCGGCGCCGCCGGCTACGTCTGCGGCCACGCCGCCAAGGTCTGGGGCTTGCCTCCCGAACTCGCGATTCTGGCCGGCACCGGCGTCGCCGCCCTGCTCGGCTTGGCGACGGGCTGGCTCGCGATCCGCCGCAGCGGCATCTACTTCGCGATGGTGACGCTTGCCTTCGCGCAGATGATGTATTTCGTCGCGCTACAGGCGCCCTTCACCGGCGGCGAAGACGGCTTGCAGGGCATTCCGCGTGGCGTGCTGTTCGGCATCATCGACCTGTCGAAGCCGGCCATGCTCTACGCCTTCGTGCTCGCGGTCTTCCTGGGCAGCTTTGTGCTGATCATGCGAATCGTGGGTTCGCCTTACGGCCGCATCCTGCGCGGCATCAGCGAACACGAGATGCGGGCCCAGTCGCTCGGCTATGAAAGCGCGCGCTTCAAGCTCGTTGCATTCACGCTATCGGCGGCGTTTGCGGGACTGGCTGGCTCGCTCAAGGCGATTGTCAGCCAGCTGGCTTCGCTTACCGACGCTCATTGGTCGATGTCGGGCGAAGCGCTGTTGATGACCTTTCTTGGCGGGCCCGGCACCTTGTTCGGTCCGGTAATCGGCGCGGCCATTGTCGTGACCATGCAGAACTATCTGTCCGCGCTCGGTCAGTGGGTTACGGTCATTCACGGTCTCATTTTCATCGTCTGCGTTCTCTGGTTTCGCGGCGGCATTCTCGGCGAGATCGTTGGACAGTGGCGTCGTTTTCGTGACCGCGGATCGCGAGCACCGGATGCCGGGGCCGCGTCCCCTTCCGGGCCGGGCCGACAACAAGCGATGACGAAAGATATGGCGATTGCCTCAAGCAGTCATTGAGCGTGGAACCGCGGGTCCTGTCCGGACCGAGCGTATCAACGGCCAACGGTGTTCCGGGTAGTTCAACAGCATGGAGATGGCGATGGAAGTTTCTGGTTCGATGAAATGGCTGGCGCTGGCCGGCACGATAGGACTCATGGCGTTTGCTTCGATCTCTCCGAGCCAGGCGCAGGTCAGCGGCGATGTCGTCAAGATCGGCGTTCTGACGGATATGTCGGGTCAGTGGTCGGACATGAATGGTCCGGGCTCGCTCGCTGCGGCGCAGATGGCGGCCGAGGATTTCGGCGGCAAAGTGCTCGGCAAGCCGATCGAAATCATCGGTGCCGACCATCAGCTCAAGGTCGATGTCGGCTCCGGCATTGCGCGGCGCTGGATCGAGAGCGAAGGTGTCGATGCGATTTCGGATGTCACCAACAGCGCCATCGCGCTGGCAGTGCAGCGATTGACGCGCGAATCGAACCGTATCGCGCTGTTTTCATCGCCGAGCTCGACCGATTTGTCTGGCAAGGAATGCTCGCCGACGGGCTTTCAGTGGGTCTATGACAATTACTCGAACACCGTCGGCCCGGTAAAGGCGCTGCTCGCGCAGGGCAAGAAGAGCTGGTTTTTCGTAACGGCAGATCTAGCATTCGCCACTTCGCTGGAGAAAGTGGCGACCAAGGTGATCGGCGAGGGTGGCGGCAAGGTGCTCGGCGGCACGCGCAATCCGTTTGGCGCGGCCGACATGTCACCCTTCCTGTTGCCAGCCCAGGCTTCCAAGGCGGACGTGATCTTTCTTGCCGAAGCCGGCAAGGATCTGACGACGGCGATCAAACAGTCATCGGAGTTCGGTATTTCCAGCGGCGGACAGACCATCGTGGCGCCGCTGGTGTTTCTCACCGATGTTCACGCGCTCGGGCTCGCCGCCGGCCAAGGCATCTCCTTCGTGACGGGCTTCTACTGGAATCTCAACGATGAGACCCGTGCCTTCGCCAAGCGGTTTTTCGCGCGACACAAGGCCATGCCGACCGAACTCCAGGCCGGCGTATACTCGTCGATCACGCATTACCTGAAGGCGATCCAGGCGGCCGGCACCGACGAAGCCAAGGCCGTCGCGGCCAAGATGCGTGAACTGCCGGTCAACGATTTCCTGGCCAAGAACGGAACTGTCCGGGTAGACGGCCGGATGGTCCACGATATGTATCTGGTCCAGGTGAAAAAACCTTCCGAATCGAAGGAGCCGTGGGATTATTATAATCTGCTGGCGACTATTCCGGCGGAACAGACGGCTCTGCCGCTGTCCGAGAGCGAGTGTTCGCTGGTAAAGAAGTAAAGACCCTCAGGGCGGCGTCCACGGGCGCCGCCCTTAGGCCTATGAAATAGGAAGATGCCGGTGCCGAAGAAGAATGCTGTATTGACTGGTCCGGGCGAAGCGGCCGCGGCGACGGGCGTCGTCATTCCGGCGCGCTTTGCCGCCGATACGAAGCCGCAGGACGATACGGCGAGTCTCGGCCAGAGGGTCAAGCGCATGAGGCTCGACCGGGGCTGGACACTGGAGGACATGAGCCAGAAGACAGGCGTCGCGCGCTCCACGCTGTCGAAGATCGAAAACGGCCAGATGTCGCCGACCTACGACGTGCTACAGCGCATTACCCGGGGCGCCAACTTCGACCTTGTGGAATTGTTCGAGGCGCCTCGCCAGAATGTTCCTTTCGGCCGCCGGAGCGTCACGCGGAAGGGCGAGGGCAAGTTCTATCCGACGCCAACCTATAACTATGAAGTGCTGTCGACCGATTTGTCGCAGAAACAGATTCTGCCGTTCAAGGTGAAGGTCTCGGCGCGCTCGCTCGACGACTTTGGCGGCTGGACGCGCCATGACGGCGAGGAGTTCTTCTGGGTACTGTCCGGGCAGGTTCAGGTTTTCACCGAATTCTATGCGCCGGTTACGCTCGATGTCGGCGACAGCATCTACTTCGACAGCAAGATGGGCCATGCGGTCGTGTCGACAAGCCGTGACGACGCCGAGATACTCTGGGTTTGTACCGGCGCGACCGCCTTCGAGTAACCGGGGACCGAACTTGCTGCGCAGTTTCTCCGCCGATGAGGTTCATGCGGCTCTCGACTATCCGTCCCTGGTCGAGGCCCTTCGTGCTGCGTTCAGGCACAGCCACGAGGCGATGCCGGTCCGTCAAAGCTACGAGGTCGGTTTCAATGGTGCGCCCGCGCATCTTCTGACCATGCCAGCCTGGGAGCGCGGCAAGGCGCTCGGCGTGAAGCTGGTGACGGTGTTTCCGCAGAATGCGGTGCGGGGCCTTGGCGCGGTGTCATCGCTGTACGTCATGTTCGATGGCGAAACCGGTGTGCCGCGCGCTTTGATCGATGGCGAGGCGCTGACCAACCGGCGCACGGCCGCGGCGTCGGCGCTGGCCTCGACCTATCTGTCGCGCCCCGATAGCACGACGCTGCTGATGATCGGCACCGGACATCTCGCGCATCATCTGCCCGAAGCCCATGCCGCCGTGCGGCCGATCGAGAGAGTGCTGGTGTGGGGCCGCAATGGTGAGCGCGCCGCCGCGCTGGTGGCGAAGCTGAACGAGAAGGGGCTCGCGGCGAAAGCGGTCGCCGATCTCGAGACGGCCCTGGGGCAGGCGGACATTGTGAGCTGTGCGACGACATCGACGGAAGCGCTGGTGAAGGGGCGGCATCTGCGTCCCGGCACCCATGTCGATCTCACGGGCGCCTTCACACCCAAGATGCGCGAAAGCGACGACGAGGCGGTGCTGCGCGCCAGCGCTTATGTCGACACCCGCGCCGGGGCGCTCGCTGAAGCCGGCGACATTTTGCAGCCGATCGCCGCGGGTCTTCTGAAGCCGGAGGCGATCCGCGCCGATCTGCACGAACTGACGACCGGCGCGTTGCCGGGCCGCCGCGACGACACCGAGATCACATTGTTCAAATCGGTCGGTGCCGCGATCGAGGATCTGGCGGCGGCGAGCCTCCTGGTATCCGGCGCGGGTCCGGTGGCGGAGACATCGCGCGCCGCCGCGCCGAGAGCCAGAGGATAACGCCGCCGTGGCCACCATCGAAAAGGTTGGCTTCTGCACTTTGTGCCGGTCACGCTGCGGAACGATCAATGTCGTCGAGAACGACAGGCTTATCGCGGTTAAACCCAATCCCGCGCATCCGACCGGCAAGGCCTTATGCCCAAAGGGACGCGCCGCGCCGGAGATCGCGCATTCGGCACGCCGCCTGACGACACCCTTGAAGCGCACCGCGCCCAAGGGAGCGGCCGATCCGGGCTTCGTGCCGATCTCGTGGGACGAAGCGTTGAGTGAAATTGCCGAGCGGCTGAACCGCTATCGCGCCGAAAGCGGGCCGGAGTCGGTGGCCTTTGCCGTGACTTCCGGTTCGTCGTCGTCGATGTCGGACAGTCTCGACTGGGTGCAACGCTTCATCCGCGGCTTCGGCAGCCCCAATAATTGCTTCTCGACGGAAGTGTGCAACTGGCACAAGGACCATGCGCACGCCTTCACCTTCGGCTGCGGCTTGCCGGTCGCGGATTATCGCAATGCCGACCTCATCCTTCTCTGGGGGCACAACCCGGCGAATGTCTGGCTGGCGCAAGCCGAAGCGATCGGCGCTGCGCGTGCTAAGGGTGCCAGGCTCGTCGTGATCGATCCGCGCCGCACCGGATCGGCGCGTGATGCCAATTTGTGGCTGCGCGTTCGGCCCGGCACCGACGCGGCGCTGGCGCTCGGCGTTTCGCGCTGGTTGATCGCCAACGAAGCCTATGATGCGAACTTCGTACGCCACTGGACAAATGCCGCTTATTTGGTGCGCGAGGACAATGGTCTGTTCCAGCGCGACGGCGATGATTTTCTGGTCTGGGACGCGGCAGCGGGCCGCGCTGTACCGGCTCGCGATGGGCTAGCATCGGCGGCGCTGCGCGGCCGCTTCGACGTTGTTACGGCGGACACCGTATCCTGCCGTACCGCGTTCGATCATTTCATCGAGGCGGCGGCGCCCTACGATCCGGAAACGGTCGAACGCTTGACCGGCGTTCCCGCCGCGCAGGTCGAAGAACTGGCAGCGATGATCGGGGCCGCGCGCTCGGTCTGTTATCATGGCTGGACCGGTATCGGGCAGCACACCAATGCCGCGCAGACGGAACGGGCTGTGGCAACGCTCTACGCGCTGACCGGGAGTTTCGACGCGCCGGGTGGCAATGTCCGCATGCCGGTGCTGCCGGCACCGCCTTTGCATTCGATGGCGCTGATCCCGGAGGAAACGCGCGCTCGTACGCTTGGACTGGCCGAGCGTCCACTCGGGCCGCCGGCGGATGGCTGGATCACGTCGAGCGATCTCTACGATGCGGTCCTGACCGGCAAACCCTACCGCGTCCGTGCGCTGTTTGGGTTCGGCTCCAATCTTTTGGTGTCACATCCCGCACCCGAGCGCGGTCGCGAGGCGCTGCAAGCGCTCGAGTTCCAGGTGCATTGCGACCTGTTCATGAATCCCACCGCGGCAATGGCCGACATTGTTCTTCCGGTGTCGAGCCCCTGGGAGCATGAAGCGCTACGGCTGGGTTTTGAAATATCGCCGAAGGCTCAGGAACTCGTTCAACTGCGGCAGCAGATCATCCCGCGCCGTGGCGATGCGCAGTCGGACGTGTGGATCGTCTTCCAACTGGCCAAGCGTCTGGGCATGGGCGAGCTGTTCTTCGACGGCGATGTCGAGAAAGGCTTTTCTTATCTGCTGGAGCCGCTGGGCCTCGATCTCGAAAAGCTGCGGGCCAAACCTGAAGGCATTCGCGTTCCGTTGCCGCACGCGCACCGCAAATACGAGAAGACAGGATTTGCAACGCAGACCGGTAAGGTCGAGCTTTATTCCGAACTGCTGCATCGGCACGGCTATCCGGCGGTGCCGCGCTATATCGCGCCGGTCGAGGCGCCGACGGATGAATATCCGTTGAAGCTGTTCTCATACAGCACCGGCTACTTCTGTCACAGCCAGCAACGCGGCATCAACACTTTGCGCCGCAAGCGCACCGAGCCGGTGGCCGAAATTCATCCCGCGCTGGCGCGGCGGAAAGGCATCGCCGAGGGCGACTGGATGATCCTGCGCAGCCGCAAAGGACGCATTCGCCTGCGTGCCGCGCTCAACGATGCGCTGGCCGAAGACACTGTGGCGAGCGATTACGGCTGGTGGCAGCCGGCGCCGGATCTGGGGCTGCCGGGTTACGTTGCAGATGATGAGCGAACGCTGGGTTCGAGTTACAATGCTCTTATTGACGAACGTCAGCGCGATCCGCTGAGCGGCTCACTGCCGCTGCGGTCTTTCTCCTGCGACGTCGAAAAAGAGCAAAGCGCGGCCTGGGCTGGCTGGCGCACCCTTCGGGTTGCAGAGAAATACGCCGAAGGCCGAGACGTGACGGTGCTCGCGCTCAAGCCCGCCGATGACGGTTCGTTGCCGGCTTTCCGGCCAGGGCAGTATATCGGCTTGCGTTGGGGCGGCGTTGTTCGCTCTTATTCCTTGATCGGTCCCGCGGTGGCGACGCCGGATGCCTATCGTATCGCGGTTCGCGCCATAGACGGTGGCGCCATGTCGGTCGCGATCCAGCGCGACATGAATGTCGGGGATATGATCGAGGCGCAGGCGCCGCATGGCGGCTTCGTCTTGCCGCTGCGCAACGAGTTCCCGATCGTACTGATCGCCGGCGGCATCGGTATTACGCCGTTTCTGTCATATCTCGAGACGCTGCAGGGCGATGCGGGCGAGCCGCGGGTCATGCTGCACTATGGCTGCCGCGATGGCGATACGCAGCCCTTCCGACAAAAGCTCGAGGCGTTGCGGCAGCGGTTGCCGCATTTGACGCTGGTCACGCATTTGAGCTGGCCCCGGGACGCGGACCGTTTCGACCGCCGCGGTCGCTTCAGCGCGACCGATGTCGACGAGGAATTGCTGCGCCAGCGCGCACGCTTTTATGTATGTGCCAGCGACAAAATGATGGATGAGGTCATCACGGGGCTCGAAGAGCGCGGTGTTCCGACCTTTGAGATTTTTAAGGAACGCTTTCGTTCGCCTGAGCCCCCGGCGCTCGACGGGCTTGCGCCGCGCCGCATCCGCTTTGCCCGCTCGGGCCGCGATGTCACCTGGACGCCGGAAGGATCGAGCATCAGCATTCTGGCCTCCGCCGAAATGGCGGGGCTCGATATTCCGAGCGGATGCCGCGTCGGCCAATGTGAGAGTTGTGTCGTGCGCGTGCAGTCAGGCCAGGTCAAACATCTGATCGATTGCGCCGATCTCGAGGACGGCTATTGTCTGACCTGTCAGGCTGTTCCTTTGTCGGATGTCGTGCTCGACGCTTGAACATCGAGTGGCGGCGCTGCGAGTTGCGTTCTGAGCCACGAACGAAACGCTTGCAGTGGGGGATGGGTTGTGCGCTTGGGCGGCCAGGCGAGATAATAATGTCCCGTACTGGTCATCGCACCGTCAACCGCCGCGACGAGATCGCCGCGCGCCAGCTCCGTATCAATGAGGAATGTTGGTAATAGCGCGACGCCCATGCCGGCCATCGCCGCTTGAGCGGCTGTGGCAAATTGATCGATCAGCATACCGTGGATGTGATCCGCCCTGATGCCTTTCGCTTCGAACCAGCGCTCCCAGGCGTCGGGACGGGAGACGAGGTGTAAAAGCGGCGCGCGCAGGAGGTCTTCCGGCCCGGCGATGCCGAGCCGGTCGCGCAATTCGCGGCTGCAGGCCGGCACGACGGTCTCGCCCATCAGCAGTTCGAGTTCCGCGCCGGACCAGTCCGGCGCGCCAAAATGAATGGCGGCATCGACCTGATCGAACTGAAAGTCGAATGGCGCCATTCGCGTCGTCAGGTTGACTGTGATGCCCGGGTTCGCAGCGAGAAAACCGGGCAGGCGCGGGGCAAGCCACCGTGTGCCGAAGGTTGGCAGGATCGCCAGATTGAGGCTGCCGCCGGCGGGATTGGCGCGCAAACCGAGGGTGGCATCGCCGATGTGGCGCAGCGCCTCGCGAATTTGTTCGGCGTAGGCCTCGCCCGCGGCCGTGAGCTTCACGGTCTGGCGTTCGCGCAGAAATAACGAACAGCCGACCATCTCCTCCAATGCGCGGATCTGCCGGCTGACGGCGCTTTGCGTCAGGTTCAGCTCGATAGCTGCTGCCGTGAAGTTTTCGGCGCGCGCTGCGGCTTCAAACGCATAGAGTAACGACATCGATGGCAGAAAACGTCTCGGGATCGCCATGTCGGTTCTCGAAATAGGTTGCCGGCCGCGGCGGGATTGTCGGGCGTTGAGATCATTCGGATTTCTCATAATGTTAGGCGATAACTTCGTTTGCATCCAGAACAAGAAACGCGACACTGGCTACGTGGCGGGATCGTTTGCCGACAAAAATTCAATGAGAATCATATAGTTAAAGTTTTGGTCGGTGATCTCGATGGCGCGCTCCAGCTCAGGGAATGTAAGGACAGTTTCCGAAAGCCATGCCATAAATGTATTGATCGGAGGTGCCATGGTATGGTGCCTTTCCGGACGTCGTTGCCAGGGTGAATGGCAACATCCCGGTCGCCGATGTCAGCTCCGACCCGGCGGTTGAAAGGGCCCCAATGAAAGACGATCCGCGCAGCCACGGTCTTTGGGAGCGCAGCGCGCCGCCGCCACCCGTCACGGCGCCGCTCGCCGGCGAAATGAAGGCCGATGTCGCGATCATCGGCGCCGGTTTCACCGGCCTGTCGGCTGCGCTGCATCTGGCCGAAGGTGGCGCCAAGGTCGTCGTGCTCGAAGCGGTCGAGGCCGGCTTCGGCGGCTCGGGCCGCAATGTCGGGCTGGTCAATGCCGGCATGTGGGTGATGCCGGATGAACTGCCGGCAGTGCTCGGCGATGTCTATGGCGCGCGGCTGCTCGACCTCCTCGGCAACGCGCCGCGCGCGGTGTTCGATCTTATCGACAAACACAATATCGCCTGCGAAGCAGAGCGGCAGGGCACGCTGCATTGCGCGGTCGGCAAGGATGGCCTTGCCGAAATCAAGGAGCGCGCGCGGCAATGGCAGGCGCGCGGCGCGGCCGTGCGGCTGCTCGATGCCGGTGAGACCGCGCGCAAGGTCGGGACGTCGGCTTACACCGGTTCGCTGCTCGACGAGCGCGCCGGCACCATCCAGCCGCTCGCTTATGCACGCGGGCTGGCTCATGCCACGGTGCGCGCTGGCGCGACGATTTACACATCGAGCCCGGTGATGGCGGCAAAAGACGATGGCGTACTGTGGCGGCTGACAACGCCCGGCGGTGCCGTCGTTGCGCCAAAAGTCATTGTCGCGACCAATGCCTACACCACGACCTTGTGGCCACAGCTTCGCGCCGAGTTGGTGCATCTGCCGTATTTCAACATGGCGACGCCGCCGCTATCCGACAATCTGCGCCGCTCCATCCTGCCGGAGCGGCAGGGCGCGTGGGATACAAAAGAGATTCTGAGCTCCTTCCGCTTCGACAAGGAAGGCCGATTTGTCTTCGGCAGTGTCGGCGCCTTGCGAGGAACAGGTGGACCGGTGCATCGCGGCTGGGGTCGCCGCGCCATGACCAAGCTGTTTCCGCAACTCAAGGGCATCGACTTCGAGAGCGAATGGTATGGCTGGATCGGCATGACCGCTGACAACCTGCCGCGCTTCCACCGTCTCGGCCGCAATGTCATTTCGTTCAGCGGTTATAACGGCCGCGGCATCGCGCCGGGCACGGTGTTCGGCTGTTGTCTCGCCGATCTGATGCTGGGCCGGACTGGCGACGGCGATTTGCCGCTGCCGGTAAGCGAGCCGCAGGCGGCGTCCTTGCGCGCGGCGAAGGAAATCTACTACGAGGTTGGAGCGCAGGTGGCCCATGCCGCTGGTGCGCATTTTTGAGCGAGCAGGCCAAGCCATGACAAATATCAGTACCGAAGTCCGCAATGTTCTCGACGCGCTCGGCGTGACGCCCGCGCAGACGCAAGGCGGCACGCTCAAGGTGGTGTCGCCGGTGGATGGCGCGGAGGTGGCCGCGGTCCCGGAGACGACGGCGGCCGAGGCGGGAAAGCTGATCGGCAAGGCGCATGAGGCTTATCTGAAATGGCGCTCGGTGCCGGCGCCGCGCCGCGGCGAGTTCGTGCGCGTGCTCGGCGAAGAATTGCGCGCCGCGAAGCCTGCGCTCGGCAAGCTCGTCAGCCTTGAGGTTGGCAAGTCGCCGTCCGAGGGGCTGGGCGAAGTGCAGGAGATGATCGATATCTGCGATTTCGCCGTCGGCCTGTCGCGGCAGCTTTATGGCCTCGTCATCCAGTCGGAACGCGAGGATCACCGCCTCACCGAGCAGTGGCATCCGGCCGGTGTCGTCGGCGTCATCTCGGCGTTCAATTTCCCGGTCGCGGTGTGGTCGTGGAACGCGGCGCTCGCCTTTGTCTGTGGCGACTCGGTGGTGTGGAAGCCGTCGGAGAAGGCGCCGCTGACGGCGCTGGCCGTTGAAGCCATTGTCGCCCGCGCGGCGGCGAAGTTCGGCGGCGTGCCGGATGGTTTGCTCACAATGCTGATCGGCGGCCGCGATATCGGCGAGGTGCTGGTCGATGATGTCCGCGTGCCGGTCGTCTCGGCCACTGGCTCGACGCGCATGGGCCGTGTCGTCGGCGAGCGCGTTGCGCGCCGCTTCGGCCGCGCCATTCTTGAACTCGGCGGCAACAATGCCTCGATCGTGACGCCGTCGGCCGATCTCGATCTCACCTTGCGCGCGGTGGCCTTTGGCGCCATGGGCACCGCCGGCCAGCGCTGCACCACCATGCGCCGCCTGATCGTGCATGAAAGCGTTTACGACAAGCTCGTGCCGAAGCTGGCCAGCGTCTACAAGTCGATCTCGATCGGCAATCCGATCACTTCGGATGCCCTGGTCGGGCCGCTGATCGACGGCCGTGCCTATGAGGGGATGCAGACCGCTCTGGCCGAGGCGAAGAAGGCCGGCGGCACCGTTCATGGTGGCGAGCGCGTCGATATCAATGGGCCGAACTCGTTCTATGTCCGTCCGGCCTTGGTCGAGATGCCGGGGCAGGTGGGCCCGGTGTGCGACGAGACCTTTGCGCCGATCCTCTACGTGCTGAAATACAAAGACCTCGACGAAGCCATCGCGCTGCATAACGGCGTGCCGCAGGGCCTCTCATCGTCCATCTTCGGCACCGACATTCGCGAGATCGAAACCTTCCTGTCGGCGCGCGGCTCCGACTGCGGCATCGCCAACGTGAACATGGGAACCTCAGGTGCCGAGATCGGCGGCGCCTTCGGCGGCGAGAAGGAAACCGGCGGCGGCCGTGAGAGCGGCTCGGACGCCTGGAAAGCCTACATGCGCCGCCAGACCAGCGCCGTGAACTACGGCCGCAAACTGCCACTCGCCCAGGGTGTCAAGTTCGATATCTGAAGTGGGTTCGTGCGCATGAACATGATGACGAGCACAGCCAAACCGGCGTTTCGCGTGGCGCCGCGGCTGGCCACGATGGGGGTTTCCGAAATCTTGGCGATTACCGCCAAGGCCGGCGCCCTTAAGAAGGCCGGGCGACCGATGATCATCCTCGGCGCTGGCGAGCCGGATTTCGACACGCCGCAGCACATCAAGGATGCGGCGGTACGGGCGATCGCCGACAACCAGACGCGCTACACTGTGCTCGACGGCTCGCCCGAACTTAAAGAGGCGGTGCGGCGCAAGTTCGCGCGCGAGAACGAGCTGGTCTTTGCGCAGGATGAGATCACCTGCGGCGCTGGCGCCAAGCAGGTGCTGTTCAATGCCTTCATGGCGACTTTGGCCGATGGCGACGAGGTGATCATCCCGGCGCCATACTGGACCAGCTACAGCGATATCGTCGCAATCGCCGGCGGCGTCGCGGTGACGGTGCCGTGCGGCGCCGACTCCGGTTTCCGCCTGATGCCGGCGCAACTCGAGGCCGCGATCACGCCAAAGACGCGCTGGCTGCTGCTCAATTCGCCGTCAAATCCGACCGGCGCCGCCTATCGCCGCGAGGATCTTGCCGCGCTTGCCGATGTGCTGCGACGTCATCCCGATGTCTGGGTGATGTCGGACGACATGTACGAGCACATCGTCTATGACGATTTCGAATTCGCCACTTTCGCCCAAGTCGCGCCCGATCTGAAAGATCGCACGTTGACGGTGAATGGCGTGTCGAAGGCTTACGCGATGACCGGCTGGCGGCTCGGCTATGGCGGTGGCCCGGCGCCGCTGATCAAGGCGATGTCGATCGTGCAGAGCCAGTCGACCTCGTGTCCGTCCTCGATTAGCCAGGCGGCGGCGATCGCCGCGCTCGACGGTCCGCAGGACATCGTCGCGCAGCGCCGGCTGGCGTTCCAAAAGCGGCGCGATCTGGTCGTCGATGGTCTCAACGCCATCCGTGGGGTCGCCTGCATCCGGCCGGAGGGCGCGTTCTATGTTCTGGCAAGCTGCGAAGGTTTGATCGGCGCGGTGAAGCCGGGTGGCGGTACGATCCGGACCGACGGCGACTTCTGTGCCTATGTCATGGACACCGATGTTGCGATGGTGCCCGGCTCATGCTTCGGCCTCGCGCCTTACTTCCGCATTTCCTATGCGACCTCGGAAGCGGAACTGACCGAGGCGCTGCGCCGCATCGCGGCGGCGTGCGCCAAGTTGACGCCTGTCTGAATTTGTTCTCTACACGCGCGCTGTTCGACATCCGGCCATCGCGTCCAATGCCAGGACGATCTTGCCGACTTGGCGGCCTTCTTCGAGATGCCGGTGCGCATCGGCAGCCCCGTTGAGAGGATAGGTCGCCGCGACATGCGGGATGATCGCCTTCCCCAACAGAGGCCAGACCTTTTCCCTTAATTGACGCGCGACGGCGATCTTCATTTGAACCGGTGTGGCTCTGAGAAATGCACCGGTGATGCGCACCCGCCTGCCCATCAACTGCCGGAGTGGCACCGCCAGATCCTTGCCGCCGCCGGCGGAGAGATGGGCAATGCGGCCGTCACTCGCGATCATGGCCAAATCCGCCGCCAGGTGCGCCCCCGCGGACATATCGAGGATGGCGTCGACGCCGCGACCGCCGGTTGCCTGCCTGACCTGCGAGGGAAGGTCGGGCGCATTATAGTCGAACACCGCGTCGTAGCCGAAAGCGAGCGCGGCTTTGCGCTTGTCCGCTGTTCCTGCCGTGCCAAAGACCGGATGTCCGAGCGCCTTGAGTAGTTGCGCCGCAATGGACCCGACGCCGCTGGTCGCACCGTGAATGAGGGCGCTTTCGCCGGGTTTCAGCGCCATCAGGTCGAAGAAATTGTACCAGGTGGTGAAGAGGGCCTCGGGCAGGGCGGCGGCCGAAATCCAGTCGAGACCATCCGGCTTGGTCAGCGCGAGTTCGGAAGGCGTTGCGACGAACTGAGCGTACGAGCCGCCGTCCGTCAGCGTCATGACGGCTTCGCTGACACGACGCGCCGGAACGTTCTTGCCGAAGGCCACGATCCGGCCCGCCGCTTCGAGGCCCGGCACTGGATTCGGCTCATGGCTCGGCCCGGCACGGCGTTGGTTGCAGTCATGGCGATTGACCCCCGCGGCTTTGACTTCGATGAGCACGTCATCGTCGCCGAGAGCCGGCACAGGCCAGTCGTTCTTTACGGCAAGGACATCCGGTCCGCCCGGCGCAGTAATCACGACGGCATGCTGGGTACGCGACATAATGCGAAACCGATGTGACAGTTCGAATGGGAAACGGGTCAGCCAGTCTTTCTCATCGAATCCCACCAGATGCATTGACCGGGCGCGACGGTGTGATTGCCCTCCATCACATTGACAGGCGCACGGAGGCCGTCGGCCGCGGCCTTGAGCTTGAGGGCGCGCGCAGCTGCCGTCTGCTCCGGCCCGAGCCAGTCGCGGTCATGCCCCCACAGGCTGGCTCCGTAGGTGATCTCCTCCGGTTGCCAAGTCGATGGTTCGATGGAACGACCACCCCAGCCATATTCGACAAAGAAGTCCGACGGCGTACGGGCATAGAACGATACCATCTGGTCGTTGATATGCCGGCCAAGCGTCGTCGCAACACGGCCTTTCTCGCCGAGCGCGAGATCGTAGCCCTGACCGACGTCATCGAGCATCGTCAGTTCCATCATCAGGTGATGAATGCCATTGCGACCGGTCTCGATCATGGCGAAGCTATGGTGTCTCGGGTTGACGTGAAAAAAGTAGGCCCGATAAGGCACGGTGAAGAAATCGCTGACGCGCAAGCCAAGCACCTTGGTGTAAAAGGCCAGCGCTTCGTCGATGCGCTCGACATGGAGAACAGCGTGTCCCATGCCGAGGGGACCGGTGCGGAAGCCGGAAATCGATCGGCCGGGCACGAACGGATCAGTCGCGATCTCGGCGCCGTAGAAGACCTCGAGTCGGTTGCCGACCGGGTCCTTGAAAGCGATTGCTTCCTTGACGCGACGTTGGCTGGCGATGATGCCGGGAAGACGTTCAACAGCAACGCCGGCGGCTTCGACACGTGCGGCCATGGCGTTCAGTGCGCGTGCATCGGCAACTTCCCAGCCGAAAAAGCCGGAGCGGTCGGCGCTGTCGTTGCTTACGACCAGCCGCTGACGGCGATCGTCCATGCGGAAGGTCAGGTAATCCCTGGTGCGATCGACGAGCTGCATGCCCAGGAACTTGCTGCCATAGTCGGCCCAGTCCTCGATGGCCGCGGTCGGCAGGCCAACGTAGCCCAGCGCTTGAACTTCCATCATTTGCTTCCTTCCTAAGTGGTCGCGGCGATCGCGCAAGCCATTGCGACCCGTATTTTACATTCTCGATATTGAAGTGTGCAGTGCACGCGCAACGAGACTTGCAGCAACGTTCACTGCATGGACGCTCTGCTATGGGCACCGTCTGCGTTCACAGTGCGGACGCCTGTCCGAAAGCAATTGATTAAGCCGTGGCGCGGCGGCATTCGACACAAGCACAAGAATAGCGACGGCGTCTATGCCGCGAGTTCAGGGAGGACCCAGCATGTTTCATCGCATACTTGCCGCTGCCTTTGTCTCAACGGTCGCGCTTGGCGCCGCAACCGGCGCAATGGCTGCCGATCCGGTGACCTTGCGCTTTTCCAGTTTCGAGCCGCCGCAAGCTTTCATCACCAGCAAGATCCTCACCCCTTGGGCGCAAAAGGTCACGACCGAGTCGCAAGGGACTCTGAAGATCGAGATGTATCCCGGCGGTACACTCGGGCGCGATCCGGCCGCCCAGTTGAAGCTCGTCCTCGACGGCGTTGCCGACATTGCCTGGATCGTTCCCGGCTATACGCCGGGCCGTTTCGACGCGGCCACGGTCGTCGAGTTGCCATTTGTCGTTCCGGACGCCTACACCGGTTCCCTCGCTTTGACACGGGTTTTCGAAAAGGGTCTGCTCAGCGGCGGCGGCTTCAACGACGTGAAATTCCTCTGCGTTTGCGCCAACAACCCGATCTTCGTGAACACGACTTTTCCTGCGACGAAATTGGAAGACCTCAAGGGCCACAATTTCCGTGCGGCGGGCCCGGTGTCGCTCAACGTTGTCAAGTCGCTCGGCGGCGTGCCGATCGGCGGCATCACCGGTCCATCTCTGGCCGAAAGTCTGTCGCGCGGCGTGATCGACGCGACGCTTAACGAATGGAACGCGCTGCAGACATTCCGTGTCCTCGACGTCGCCAAGCATCAGATCATCGTGCCGCTCGGTTCGACGTCTCTGATGGTCATCATGAACAAGGCGAAGTACGAAAGCCTGCCCCCGGCGGCAAAGGCGGCGCTCGACAAGAACTCGGGCGAAGTCTTTGCCAAGTTCTTCGGCGCGAAGTTCGATGAGAACAACGCCGCCGTTTTCCAGGCGGCCAAGAAAGATGCCAAGCGCACGATCACGGTGCTGACCGCCGAACAGCAGGCGCCGTGGAAAGCTGCGGTGCAGCCGGCGATCGATGAGTGGAAGAAGACGATGCCCGGCGGCGACAAGCTTCTGAAGGCATTCAGCGACGAGATTGCCGCCATCCAGTCCGAGAAGAAATAGCGTCTCCCAAAGTCGCATTCTCGACCTCGTCGCCGGATCACCCGATCCGGCGACTAGAATGTTGAAAAGGCCGTCAATGAATACTTCCGATCGTCTCGACTGCATGGACCTCATCCAGGCCTGGGCCTTCTATCGAGACCAGGGCCGTTGGGCCGAACTGCTCGACACCTTCCATCCCGACGGCACGATCGCGGTTACGTGGTTCAAAGGTGCGTTTGTCGACTTCGTCGAAGCCTCGAGAAAAGCCGCCGCAAATTCAAAATCCCTGTCGAAACACCAGATCGGCTGGCCGCTGGTGTCGCTGCGGGGTGATCGCGCGATGGCCGAGACCAGCATTGCAATCCTGGGCCGCGCGAGCTTGGCCGGCATCCTCGTCGACAATATTTCGTATGGCCGCTTTCTCGACCGGCTGGAGCGTCGCAATGGGCACTGGCGTATCACCGAGCGGGTGGCGATTTACGAGAAGGATCGTATCGATCCCGTCATCCCAAGCGAATTATTCAATCGGTTCATGGCGGAAACCGATTTCTCCGCCTATCCGGAGGCCTACCGTTACCTGGCGTATCGACTGGTCAGTGCCGGCCGCACGCTAGCATCCCCCATTGTTGTCAATGCCAGCGCCGAAGCCGATGCGCTGTATCGTCGCTACAGCGAATGGCTCATGCAGGACTGACATTGTCCGCCGAATGAACACCGACGAGATAACCGTAGTTTTCGCGACGCCTTGCCGCGATCCTTGAGAGCGTGAATGATTGCCCGGAGTCAGCCTGCCGATGTCCGAAAATTTGCATGTACCCGTTGTTGTCGTAGGAGCCGGGCCGGTCGGTCTGGCAGTCGCGAATCTGCTCGGTCAGGACGGTGTCGATGTTCTCGTCGTCGAGCGCAATTCCGCGACGGTCGACCACCCTCGCGCCATCGTTCTCGACGATGAAGGCGCCCGAACATTGCAGGCCTTTGGCGCGGTCGACGCCTTTCTCCGCCACACCATCGAAGGTGACGGCGCGCGCTACTTCGACGACGGTGGTCACTGCTTCGGCGTGGTCGGCGCAGGACCGCGCAGTTATGGATTTGCCAAGCGTCATTTCATGTATCAGCCCGAACTTGAGGTCGCTCTCGTCGAGAACCTGAAGGGGTTTCCTAGCGCGACCTTGCGTTTCAACTGGAACGTGACCGGTATTGATCAGGATAAGTCGGGCGTTACCCTTGCGTGTGACACGTCGGACGGCCCCAGGACCGTCCGCTGTGACTGGCTGCTTGCCTGCGATGGTGGCCGCAGCAATATCCGCCAATGGCTTGGAATTGATTTTGTCGGCTCGACCTATGAGCAGGACTGGATTGTCCTCGACCTGAAGACCGATCCCGATCACGCGAACCATTCGCGCTTCTTCTGCAGCACGGCGCGTCCGGCCGTCAGCGTGCCGGCGCCGCGCGGCGGCCGGCGCTATGAGTTCATGTTGCTTGACGGTGAAACTGGCGCCGAAATGCTGACCGACGATTCGATCGCGCGCTTGCTCTCCCCATATAGGGAGTTTCGCAAGGACGACGTGATCCGCCGTGCCATCTATACGTTCCATGCGCGAATCGCCTCGCGAATGCGGCAAGGGAGGGTGTTGCTGCTGGGGGATGCCGCGCACCTCACGCCGCCATTTGCCGGTCAGGGAATGAATGCGGGCCTCCGCGACGCGCACAATGTCGCATGGAAGCTCAGTATGCTCTTGAAGGGACATGCCGACGCCTCGGTCCTCGACAGCTACGACGAGGAGCGTCGTAAGCCCGCCTGGTCGATGATTCAGCTCGCGGTCGCGATGGGGCAGGTGGTGATGCCGAAAGGTGCTGACCAGATTGCGCTACGCGGCATGTTGTTGAAGATGCTGGAAGCATTCCCTGGCGCGCAGGACTACTTCCTGCAGATGAGGTTTAAGCCCGCGCCGCGCTACGACAGCGGCCTTTTCGTTGATATCGACCGTCAGCCTTATGAAGCGTCGCTGGTGGGCCAGATGATTCCGCAACCGCTCGTCAAAATCTCATCGGGCAAGACTGTGCGGCTCGATGACGTGCTCGGGCCCGGATTTGCGCTCATTGCGCAGAACGAGAGCGATGCCGCTGTGCTTGCCGCATTAAGTCATCCTCTGTGGCGTCAGCTCAAGCCGGCGCTCGTCCATCTCGGCAGCGGCGACACAAGTGTGCCCGGCGCCGGCTCGGTCGTCGGCGTTACGGCTGCGGATGGCTTTGTTCGCCCGCTGCGCACCCATCGCGACCAGATCATTCTCGTGCGCCCGGATCGTTATGTCGCCGGCGCTTTCTTTGCGGCCGACGAATATGCGTTCGCCGAGCGCTTTCAAGAGATCCTCCATAGCCGGATGCCGCAGCGTATGTCGGCCTGAGAGTGTCGTCTTACGCCTGAAGAAGGGCCTGAATACGTGTGGTCGCGCGCTTGATGGCGCCCAGATTGCGGGACACCGCTTCCTCGAAGGTCAGAGCCGACGCGATCCATATCATCGTGATACATGCGAGTACGCGATCACCGATCAGGATGGGCAAGGAAATGCTGGCGGTATGTGGATTGAAGCCGTCGGTTCTGAATCCGTAGCCTGACTGGCGGGTCTCGGCCAGGATGCGCTCGACGAACTGTTCATCATGCGCCAGCGCGTCGCCGGGCTTTCCCGACTGTCTCAAACGAGTGAGAACGACCTCTCGCTCGTCCGCCGGACTGAACGCCAGATAGGCGCGGCCGCCCGACGTTTGCAGCACCGGCAGGTGCGTACCGGCCATGCCGCGGTCGATCGAGAACGGGCTTTCCGCGTGTGTAGTCTCGCGGATGATCATGGCATCATTTTCGAAGGTTACGAGATCGACCGGCCATAACACTTCGCGTCCGAGTTCATGCAGGACCGGCGCTGCAACTCGCGTCACCCAGACGTCGTCGTGAAATCCTGCGCTGAGCGCCTTGACCTGTGCGGTCAAAGCCCAGCAATCGCCGCTCCGTGTGACATAGCCAAGTCCTTCCATCGTCTCGAGCAGCCGATAAACCGTCGGTCGTGGCAATTCGACGATGCGCGCCAGTTGCTGGGCGCCGGAGCCGTGGCAGCGATTGAGCGCCTCCAGGACCTTAAGTCCCCGCTCCAATGAGCGGACGCTGCTAAACGAGCCCATTTATCTGTCCGCCTAGTGAACTATGGGTCGGATGATTTTGCAAAGATACCGGTGATGTCAATAACTATTCGCAACAGGCGGCGAGCGCCGCACACAGTCTAGGGAGTGAAGGGGAATGAGGCTTGCAAGCTTCAGCCATGTCCGTCGCGCGTCTTATGGCATCGTCCAGGGCGATCATATTGTCGACGTCGGAAAACAGATCGGTGCGCAGTATCCCGACCTGAAATCGCTCCTGACGGCGGGGCCGGACCTTCTTGAGAAACTGCGAAGCCAGGCGTCGAAGCTTTCAATCGACGAAGTGAAGTTTCTTCCGGTCATTCCGAACCCCGACAAGATTTTCTGCGCAGGCCTCAACTATCGTTCGCATGTTGAGGAGACCGGCCGCACGGAGTCGGAGAAGCCGGTGATATTCCTGCGCCTCGCCGCGAGCCAGATCGGGCATGGCCAGCCGATGATCCGCCCCACCGTTTCGACGCAGTTCGACTACGAAGGCGAGCTCGCGGTCGTTATCGGCAAACGTGGTCGCCACATTTCTCGCGACAAGGCGCTTGACTATATCGCGGGCTATTCCTGCTACAACGACGGCTCGCTGCGCGATTGGCAACGGCACACATCACAGTGGACTCCCGGAAAGAATTTTCCCGCGACCGGCGCTTTCGGGCCGTGGCTTGTCACGGCCGATGAAATACCCGACCCGACCAAGCTATCGCTTGTCACGCGGCTCAACGGTCAGACCGTGCAGGGCGCGACCGTGGACCTCCTGATCTTCTCGATCCCGGAGATCATCGAATACGTTTCCGCGTGGAGCGAATTGGTGCCGGGGGACGTCATCGCCACAGGAACGCCAGGCGGGGTGGGCTTCAAGCGCAACCCGCCACTCCTGATGAAGGCGGGGGACACCGTGGAAGTCGACATCTCGGGGATTGGCATCTTGAGAAATCCGATCGAAGACGAGAAGTCCTGAAGCCGGCGACAAGCCGCGTCAACGAACGCGGCAGCGAATAAAAGTTTGGGGAGGATTGCCAGGACGATGTCAAAGCCCGTCATTCTCACATGCGCGTTGACCGGCGGCGCGGCACTCTCGGGAAAGAACCCGGCGGTACCCGTGACGCCGGCCGATATAGCGCGTCAGGCAGTCGACGCTGCAAAGGCGGGTGCGGCTATCGCCCACATTCATGTGCGCGATCCGGAAAGCGGCGCGCCAAGCATGCGCCTCGAGCTTTACAAGGAAGTGGTCGAGCGCATCCGGCAAGCGGACTGTGGCATTCTGATCAATCTGACGACTGGTCCTGGCGCGCGCTTTATTCCCGGCCGCGACGAGCCGCGCATCGGCGATCCGACATCGACGCTGGCGTTGTGGCCGAAACGCGTCGAGCATATTGAAGCACTCAAGCCCGACATCTGCAGCCTCGACGTCGGCAGCATGAATTTCGGTCAGCACGTCTTCATCAATACGCCGGCCGATCTGGCGAAGATGGCCGAGGCCATCCGCAAGGCTGGCGTAAAGCCCGAAATGGAGACATTCGAGCTTGGCCACGTTCGGCTCGCCAAGCATCTCATCGAGCAGGGATTGATCGAAGCGCCTCCGTTGTTCCAGATCTGTCTCGGCATTCCCTGGGGCGCTCCGGCGACGCCGGAAGTGATGATGGCAATGCGTGATGAGTTGCCGGAAGGCGCTGAATGGGCCGCCTTTGGCATCGGCGCAACGCAGTTTCCCATGGTGGCGCAGGCCGTGCTCCTCGGAGGTCACGTCCGCGTCGGCCTCGAGGACAATCTCTATCTGCGCCGGGGCGTACCGGCGCCGCACAATGCAGCCCTTGTCGAACGCGCCGTCGCCATCATCGAACAGCTCGATCGAAAAGTGGCGACACCGGAAGACGCGCGAGAAATCCTTAGGCTTGTGCCGCGTTCCATTGGCCGGGCCGCCTCGGTGACAGGAGGCTAGTATGGGTGAGGACCATGTTTACTGGCAAAGAATGCTCAAGGTCAGCCGCGCCATGGCGCTGATCGGCTTCCTCGGGCTGCTGATCCTGGCGCTGATGACGAGCATCGACATTACCTCGCGGTGGTTGTTTGGTTTGCCGATTCACGGTGTCAATGACGTTAGCGCCATCGTTATGGCCATTGTGATCGCGGCTTGCGTTCCCGCGAATCTAGCAGCGCGCCAGAACATCACTGTCGAGTTTCTTGGAAACATGCTCGGTCGGCGCGGCAAGGCGTTTCTCGACGGCTTCGGCGGCTTGTTCACGTTAGCGTTCATCGCGCTCATGGCGTGGCAATTCATTCCCTATTCCATGGAGGTGACGCAGTCGGGGCAGACGACATGGGTGCTCAAGCTCCCGATCGCGCCCGGCTGGTGGATCGCCACCGTGTTGCTGCTGATCAGCGTGCCGGTTCAGCTCGTCGTCGTTCTGTTCGATTTCTCTCGCGCTTTCCGCGCGGACCAAGACATCTAACCTTCTTCTCCGCACCGCGAGAAAGCACATGTCGGATCCACTGGTACTGGCGGGCCTAGGCTTCGTTGCGATGTTTGCCCTGATGGCATTGCATGTGCCGATTGGCATCGCGATGGGCGTCGTCGGCGCCGGCGGATTTGCCATGCTGGTCGGCGTCAAGCCGGCGCTGTCGCTGCTCGCCAGCGAGCCGGCCAGCGTATTCACCAATCTCGATCTCGCAGTGATACCGATGTTTCTGCTGATGGGCAGCCTAGCCGCGTCGGCGGGGCTCGCTTCCGACGTCTACAAACTGGCCTATGCCTTTGTCGGCCATCGCAAGGGCGGCCTGGCATTGGCCACCATCGGCGGCTCAGGCGGTTTCGGCGCCGTGTGCGGTTCCGCGATTGCCACAACTGCTACTTTCGGCCGCGTCGCGTTGCCTGAGATGTTGCAACGCGGTTATTCGCCGTCACTGGCCGCGGGTGTCGTGGCCTCCGGGGGCACGCTCGGCATCATCGTCCCGCCGTCGTCAATCATGGTGATTTACGCCATTCTTGGTGAACAGTTCATCGTGGATCTGTTCATTGCCGCGATCATTCCGGCGATCATGGCGGTGTCGTTCTACATGATTGCCACGATGGTTTATGTGCATGTGATCAGCCCAAATGCCGGGCCGCCGGGCCCGCGCGTGCCGTGGGCTGAACGTTGGCAGGTCGTCAAGTCCAACTGGGGCGTTCTCGTTCTCGCGACCGTGGTCCTCGGCGGAATCTATAGCGGCATATTCACGGTCAACGAGGCAGCCGCCGTCGGCGTTACCATTGCTCTGATGTTTGCCGTTGGCCGCCGGAAGATAACCTGGAAAGGTTTCTTCAGCGTGCTTGCCGAAGCGAGCGCTACAACATTGATGATCTATGTGATGATCATCGGCGCGTCGCTGTTCTCCTACTTCATGTCGGTCGCCCATGCCCCGGAGCGCATGATCGAGGCGATCAGTGCGCTCAACCTCTCAGGATCAACGGTTCTTGTCATCCTGCTGACGATCTATCTCATTCTCGGCGCTATCTTCGATGAGGTCGCGGCGATTGTCGTGACGCTTCCTTTCGTTCTGCCGTTAATCAAGCACTTCGGCTACGATCTCGTGTGGTGGGGCATCATCAACGTCACCATCGTCGAGATCGCGTTGCTGTCGCCCCCCATCGGATTGAACGTCTTTGTCGTGCATGGCATGCGTAAGGATATTCCGTTGAGCAAGATTTACGCGGGCATTGTTCCGTTCCTTGCCGCCGACGTGGTTCGTTTGGCGCTGCTCGTCATGTTCCCGAACTTGGCGCTCTACACGGTCCAACTGTTGAAATAACTGAACTCTACGGCGGGGCGTTGTCGGGCGACAAAGTGTCAGAATGTCATGTGGCGTGTCGTCGCCGGGCCGTGCGCCCTTCCATCAGCCGCGACTCCGTCGCAGCCCGTTCGCTGCGCGAGCGCGGCTTTCGATGACGTCCCAGGCGCCATTCTTGATCGCCGCCGGCGGCGCGATCCACGAGCCGCCGACCGCGATGACCTTCGGATGCGCCAGCCATTCGGCGGCATTGGCCTCGCCGATGCCGCCGGTTGGACAGTAAGCGACGGAAGGAAATGGGCCAGCCAAGGCGTTCAGCGCCGACAGGCCGCCGGCCGGCATGGCAGGAAAGAACTTCACCACATCGAAGCCGGCGTTGATGCAGGCCATCAGCTCGGAGGCCGTCTGGATGCCGGGCGCATAGGGCAGGTCGCCGCCCGCGGCAGCACGCAGCAGATCAGGTGAGCAGCCGGGGCTGACGGCGAAGGCGGCGCCGATGTCTTTGGCGCGGCCGAAATCGGCCGGTGTCAGCACGGTGCCGAGACCGACGATGGCCTCGGGAACATTGGCGATGATTGCCTTGGCTGCGTCGATGGCGGCGTCGGTGCGCAAGGTGATCTCAATAGCACGCATGCCGCCGCGGATCAGCGCTTGCGCAAGCGGAACGGCATCCGCGGCCCTGTCGATGGTGATGACCGGAATGACCGGCGCCAGCGCCAGCAACTCTCTCGCGCGCTTTGACGACGTATTGACGCTCATCGGTCGGTCTCCGGCATGAGGCTGAGCAGCACGGTGTCGGCGGTGGTGCGGTTCAGCGCAAAGACGATGTTGCTCAGCACCGCGACGCGCACCAGCGCTTTAACGTCGACATCGTGCGGATGCGCCGATAGGGGATCGATGAAGAAGATCAGGGCATCGACCTTGCCTTCGACGATGCGCGCGCCGATCTGCTGATCGCCGCCTAAGGGGCCGCTGAGCAGCCGTTCGACCTTGAGCGACGGACAGCGCGTCATCAATTGTAGGCCGGTATTGCCGGTGGCGACCAGTTCGCATCTGGCCAGCCGCGCTTCATGGGCGTGCGCCCAGTCAGCCATGTCGGCTTTCCGGGCGTCGTGCGCGATCAGCGCGATCCTGAGAGGTTCAGCCATGACGCCGGCTCCGCTCGAGCAGGGCACGGACCTTGTCCGCGGTCGGGATCGGCGTCACCGCGCCGTAGCCTTCGGTCGACAGCGCGGCGGCGGCGGCAGCGTAATGGCCGGCCTGTTCGATGTCGTCGCCGGCGACGATCCGTGCCACGAAGGCGCCGCCGAACGTGTCGCCGGCGCCGGTCGCGTCGACGACGTTGCAGGGATAGGGTGCAATGCGGATGCGGTGATGCCGATCCGCCACCAGCGTGCCTTCGGCGCCGAGCTTGAGCGCCACGATCCTCGCGCCGGTCGCAAGGCAACGATCGACGATATGGTCGGGGTCCTTCAGATCGGACAGGTGAATGACATCGTCATAGCTGGGCAGGCAGATGTCGGCGAGCGACAGCACATCCCAGATCGTGGCTCGCGCGCGGCCGAGCGGCCACAGCTTGCGGCGCAGATTGGTGTCGAACGACACTGTGACTCCATTGTCGCGTGCGTGCTCGATGGCCTTGTAGCAGGCATCGCAGGCAGTGGTGGATATGCCGAGCGAAATGCCGGACAGATGCAGCACTTTGGCCTGCGCGATGGCGTCGAGCGGCAAGTCCGCGACGCTGTAGCGGCTTGCCGCCGAGCCGGTGCGGCAGAAGTCGAACTGATGGCCGTCGGCGCCGTGGCTGACGAAATAAACGCCGGTCGGCGCGTCCGCCGACGTGCGCACATGGCTGTCGTCGACGCCTTCGCTTTTCCAGAGCTGGCGCAGTAGTGCGCCATTGGTATCGGCGCCGACGGCCGAGATGTAGCCGGTCCGCGCGCCCTGGCGTGCCGCGGCCACGGCGAAGTTGGAGGAATCGCCGCCGCAGCCGCGCAGGAAGGTGTTGCCGCCGCCCTCACGCGTCTGATTGAACTCAACCATGGGCTCGCCCATGGACAAGATGTCGATCCGTTCCCCCATACCCCGTCCGGCTCCGGCTTGATTGCGCCCGGTTCTATATCAGGAATTGTGCATTGGGGCAGGGGCGATTAGAAGGGCACCATGACCGCTCCCGCCGAAGCTTGGCCGATCGAATTGCGCCTGCACAAGGACCGCCGGACGCTGACCGTGGCCTTCGACGACGGCGCGCGCTTCGACCTGCCCGCTGAGTATTTGCGGGTGAACAGCCCGAGCGCGGAAGTGCAGGGTCATTCGCCGGCCGAGCGCGTGACCGTGCCGGGCAAGCGCAATGTCGAGATCATCGAAGTGTTGCAGGTCGGCAATTACGCGGTGCGGTTGGTGTTCGACGACATGCATTCGACCGGCATTTACGATTGGCCGAATTTGTACCGGCTCGGTCGCGATCGCGACAGCATCTGGCAGGGCTATCTTGACGAATTGGCCGCAAAGGGCCTGTCGCGCGAGCCGGCGAAGCGTTAGCGTTTAAATGATGCTCTTGTTGCCGGACTTGCGCGCCAGCGTGTAGCCTAGCATCACTGCTTCGACCAGCATGGCGATCTGCATATTGCGCGGCGACATCGATCCCGCGGCATCACCCACCGCATTTTGGCGCACAAAAGTGCGATTGCGCGTAGCGTAGAACACGGCGAATGCGCTTAGCGCGGCCACGGCGTAGATGCCGGCCATGATGAGATAGGCGTAAAGCGAGCCGTAGGTGAGGGCCAGCGCCATCAGGCCGGCCGCGCTCAAATAATAAAGCGTGACGATCGCGAAGATGCCGACCAGCGCGGCAAGGATCGCGCGCTTGACGTAGCGCGTGATCAGAGCGCTTGCAGCGCCTTCGGCGATGTCGGTCAGCCGCATGGCACCCTCGCTAGCGCCGCGCCACGCCAAACAGAAAGCCAATGCCAGCGGCGATCGCCAGCATGGTGAGCGGCCGCGTTTCAACCTCGGTGACGATCTTCTTGACGGCATCGCCGCCGATCTCGGTCGCCTTGTCGGTGACACTTTCCGAGACCGACTGGGCGTTGTCGCGAACGCGGCTCATGATGCCGGCGAGCGTGTCGTTGACGAAATCGGAAACCTCGTTGGCGCCGCCTGCGACTTCGCTCTTGGCCGTGCCGCCGAGACGTTGCAGGCGCTTTTCCAAATCGGCCATCAGATCCTTGATGGCTTCGATCTCGTCGGCGGTTGTGGCGATCTTGCTGCGCGTGGACATAATTTCCCTCGAACTGGATGCAGGATTTGATGGCTCAACGCCGGCCCCGCCGGACTGGTTCCATGGAGGCCCGTTACCCCGGCAGGTTAGGCTCGTGCTTTGGAAAAATGTGGTGAATGGCGACGAGCCCGACGATCAATAACGGCACGGCGAGGAACGCACCGGCCGGACCCCATAACCAGGTCCAGAACACCAGCGCCAGAAACACGATCAGCGGCGACAAGGTAAGCCGGCGGCCCATGATGCTCGGTGTGATGAAGTGGCCTTCGAGCGTAGTGAAGACCAGGTAAAGAAGCGGCGCCGCCAGCGCATGCGTGAGCGTTGGGAAGGTCACCAGCCCGACGCCGAGCAGGATCAGTTCCATGATCACCGCGCCGAGATAGGGAATGAAATTCAGGATAAACGCAAGCACACCCCAGGCCAACGCATTGGGCAGGCCGACGGAGAAGGCGATGATAGCCGCGCCAAGGCCGACGATCAGATTGATGATCGCGACCACGCTCAGATAGCTCGTGAGCTGATGCTCGATGTCGTTCCATATCCTGAGCGTGCGCAGCCGCGATTCATGATCGTCGAAACGCACGACCAGCGCGCGGCGCAGGCCCGACCGTCCGAGCAGCACGAAGAACAGGGTCGCGAAGAAGATGAGCACCTGGCCTAGCGCCGGCGTCGCCACCGACAAGACCGGCTGAACGATGGTTATGAGATCAAGACCGGCGCTTTTGGCCTGATCCTCGGGCAGGATGGCGTTGCGGATGTCCTGCAGCGCAACCCATGGGCCGTTCAGAAAGTAGAGCCGCTCCTTGAGCAGCCGTCCGATTTCCGGCGCCTTGTCGACCCAGTCAATCACTGGCGCCGACAGCAGCATGACGAGGCCATTGCATACGACGATAACGAGAAGCCAGAGCGAAATCGCCGTAAGCAGCATCGGAACGCCCGAGCGGTCGGCGCGCACCTGCAACGGGCCGAGCATCCAACCGACGACGAAGGCGAAGGTCACCGGCAGCAGTACCGGCCGCGCCAGATCGAGCGCGGCGACGAAGACGATGAGGAAGATGCCGCAGATCGCGACCTGCGCCGCAAAGGCCCAGCCGCCGGCCTCGAACAAGCCGGGCAGGGCTTCAGGCGCGCTGCCTCTCGGCGCCGTGTCGCGATCGCCGGTGCGAATATCCAAGTCGGTAGCCCCCGCATAGCGGACGTCGGGCCACCCAATGCCCGGCAGTTCCGAATGGAACAACCGCGGCAGCGGCAATTGGTTGCATGGTGGCGCGCTACCGGCGCGGGGCGTTTTTCTCCGCCGCGCGGCGCATGGCCTCGGCGAGAGCGCCGCCGCCCGAAGACTCCGCTGGCTTTCGCGCCGCGAAATTCCGCATCGCTTTGTCGTTGCGCTCGGAGGGCTTCGTCCCCTGCGGCCGCGCCGCGCCGGCCTCGTCGTCGAGGCGGAGGCTGAGCGCGATGCGTTTACGGCCGGCATCGACCTCCAGCACCTTCACCTTCACGATGTCGCCGGGCTTCACCACCTCGCGCGGATCCTTGATAAAGGTCTTCGACATCGCCGAGATGTGCACCAGCCCGTCCTGATGCACGCCGATGTCGACAAAGGCGCCGAACGCGGCGACGTTGGTCACCGCGCCTTCGAGGATCATGCCGGGCTTGAGATCTTTGAGCGTCTCGACGCCTTCCTTGAACTCGGCTGCCTTGAAGGCGGGACGCGGATCGCGGCCCGGCTTTTCCAGTTCGCGCAGGATGTCGGTGACGGTCGGCAGACCGAAGGTGTCGTCGGTGAAATCCTTGGGCGACAGTTTGCGCAACTCGGTGGTGTTGCCGATCAGCACCTGGATGTTGCTTTTGGTCGCTTCGAGGATACGGCGCACGACTGGGTAGGATTCCGGATGTACGCCGGAGGCGTCGATCGGATCGTCGCCATTGCGGATGCGCAGGAAGCCGGCGCATTGCTCGAACGCCTTGGCGCCGAGGCGCGGAACATCGAGCAGCCCTTTGCGCGAACGGAACGGGCCGTTGGCATTGCGATGCGTGACGATGTTGTCGGCGAGCGTTGAGCCGATGCCGGCGACGCGGGCCAGCAGCGGGCCCGAGGCGGTGTTGAGATCGACGCCGACCGCATTGACGCAATCCTCGACCACGGCATCGAGCGCGCGCGCCAGCTTGTGTTGGCTAAGATCATGCTGGTACTGGCCGACGCCGATCGACTTTGGATCGATCTTGACCAGCTCGGCGAGCGGGTCCTGCAGCCGGCGTGCGATCGATACGGCACCGCGCAAGGTCACGTCGAGGCCCGGCAACTCCTGTGAAGCAAATTCGGATGCGGAGTAGACCGATGCGCCGGCTTCCGACACCACGATCTTGGACAATTTGCGCTCTGGCCCTAGCAGTTTGACGAGTTCGCTGGCCAACTTGTCGGTCTCGCGCGAAGCGGTGCCGTTGCCGATGGCGATCAGCTCCACTTTATGTTCGACGATCAGCTTGCCGAGGATGGCGAGCGACTCGTTCCACTTGCGTTGTGGCTCGTGCGGATAGATCGCGGTGGTCGCGACCACCTGTCCGGTGGCATCGACGACCGCAACCTTGACGCCGGTGCGATAGCCCGGATCGAGGCCGAGCGTGGCGCGCGGACCCGCGGGCGCGGCAAGCAGGAGATCGCGCAGATTGGCGGCGAAGACGCGCACGGCTTCTTCCTCGGCGGCGTTCCACAGCCGCAGGCGCAGATCGATATTCATGTGGGCGCGGATCTTGGTGCGCCAGGCCCAGCGCACCGTCTCCATAAGCCAGCGATCGGCCGGACGGCCGCGATCCGACACGTTGAAGCGATGCATGATCTTGAGTTCGTAGGCGTTCGGTACGCCGGCCGCGGTGGGCACCGGCTCATCCTCGAACTGCAGGCTCAGCACGTCTTCCTTCTCGCCGCGGAACAGCGCCAGAATGCGGTGCGACGGCAGCTTGGTGAAGGACTCGGCGTAGTCGAAATAGTCGGCGAACTTGGCGCCAGCTTCGGCCTTGCCGTCGCGCAGCTTCGAGACCAGACGCCCTTGCGTCCACAGCGCCTCGCGCAAGGCGCCGACGAGGTCGGCATCCTCGCCGAAGCGCTCGACGAGAATGGCGCGGGCGCCGTCCAGTGCGGCGGCGGCATCGGCGACCTGCTTGTCGGCGTTGACGTAGGACGCGGCGGCCACCTGCGGATCGGTCTGCGGCTCCGACAGCAACAGGTCGGCGAGCGGTTCGAGCCCGGCCTCCTTGGCAATCTCGGCCTTGGTGCGCCGTTTCGGCTTGTACGGAAGATAGATGTCTTCGAGGCGGCCCTTGTTGTCGGCGGCCATGATCTGTGCCTCAAGCGCGGCATCGAGCTTGCCCTGCTCACGCACCGACTTGAGGATGGCCTCGCGCCGCTCCTCGAGCTCGCGCAGATACTTGAGGCGTTCGTCGAGCGTGCGTAGTTGCGCATCGTCGAGCCCGCCGGTCACCTCCTTGCGATAGCGCGCGACGAACGGAACCGTGGCGCCGCCGTCGAGCAGTTCCACCGTCGCCTGCACCTGTTCGACGCGGACGGACAACTCGGTGGCAATGCGGCGGAAGATCAGTTCGGACATGGACGACACTCGACAAGACGATTCAGCGGGCGGTGCTTATCGCCTGCGGGTGCCTGCGGGGGCAACCGCTTGGCGTGTCGCTCCTGTGGAGAGTGCGCAGTACGTCGCAAGTGGTGTCATAGTCGCCAACAAAAAAGCCCGCTCGCGCGGGCCTCGAAAGCAACGATGTAATGCTGCGAATGGTGGGCGGTATAGGGATTGAACCTATGACCCCACCCGTGTGAAGGGTGTGCTCTCCCGCTGAGCTAACCGCCCGACCATTCAGCCGGGCGATATAAGGAAGGCGGCGGCGGGGTGTCAAGCGAAGCGGCGCAATCCCGCCGAAAAGTCGCTGAAATCACGGGGCAAATCAGCCCCGCGCCAGCCGTCAGTTCGGCACCTTCTGCTCGTCGGTGGCAAGACGCGAGGCCTGGGTCTGCAATGCGCGGATGCGGTCGGCGAGGTTTCCGCCGGCCTCTGGCGTGCCCAGGGCGTTCGGCGTTCCGGGCGCGCTCGGCGCATGGTCGCGCGCGGTCTCGGCGGCGAGGATGGCGTCGATTGGCGAGTTCGGGCCTTCCAACGCCGAGGCCAGGCGCGCGATTTCGGCGGCGACGTCGTTGATGCGCTCGCGCATCAACGAGTTCTCGATGCGCTCGGCGGCCCAGTTCTCTTCGGTCTCGCGCTTGAGCGCGCTCATTTCGCGCAGCGCGCGGTCGCGCTCGTCGCGGGTCTTTTCAAGCTCGGCCAGCAACTGGCCGTTCTCGGTGCGAAGCTGCTGGGTCGCGGCGCTGGCGCGGGCGTCGAGTTCGGCGACGGCGGCGCGCAGATCGCTCTCGGTCTTGCGCGCGGTTTCCATCTCGCCGCGCATTTGCTTGAGCGCGGCATCGCTCTCGGCGAGGAGACGCATCTGTTCGCCGAGCCGGTTTTCCATGTCGGCGGCGCGGCGGCCGAGAATTTCGGCTTCGGTGGTCTGGGCGACGAGGGCATGCTCGAGCTCGCCGACGCGGCGGCCGAGATTCTCGACCTTGCCACGCTCTTCGGTGAGTTCCTGTGTCGCCGCCTTGAGTTCGACGCGCTCGGCGTCGCGGCGGTCCTCGACGATGCGCAATTCGTTGTTGGCCTCGTCGACGCGGCCCTTGAGCGCTTCGACCTGGGTCTTGAGCGCGACGAGTTCGACTTTCTGCGCCTCGTTGATGCTCGACTGTTCGTCGAACGAGGCGAGCACGCGGGCGACCTCGGCTTCCTTCTCGGTCAGTGCGCGCTGCGCCTCCAGCATGGCGCTGGTCTTGACCGCGAATTCTTCTTCGGTGACGCGCAGTTGGTCGCGTAGCGCCTTGTCGCGGGCTTCCAGCGCGAAAATCGTGGCGGTCTTCTCGCCCAGTTCGATCTTCAGGCGGTTGATGGCGTCGCCCTTCTTGCCGAGTTCGGCAAGCTGGCTGGTGCTCTTGGTGCGCAGGCCTTCGACGGCGACTTCGAGCCGGCGGGTCGACATGGCGAATTCGGCGCGGAGCTGATCCTTGTCGGCCTGGATTTCGGCCAACGACAACGGGGTCGCCGCCTCCAGGCGGCGCATGGTGAGGCGCACGGCGCGGTTATGCACCAGAGGGACGACGACGAGCCCGACCAGGGCTGCGACGAAAAACCCGATCCCGAAAAACATGATCGGTTCAATCATGGAACGACGCCTCCGAACGCAACGCCTCGCCCGCCTATCCCCGATCCAACCATGACACCGGCCGGGTGGAGATGCCAGCAATGCTACACATTAACCTAAACCCGGGCGCGCGTCCTTAACGTCCCGCGCGGGCTGATGCGCGGGGCCTAGCATTCGGGGCGTTAAGAAAGGGTCAGAAGGGATTCCAGGTCGCCTTCGGCGTGAACTTCAGATAGCCGATATTGGCGCCAAGGCGCAGGCCGACCCCCGAGCGGATCGGCACCACGACGATGTTGTTGGCCGTCAGCGCCGTCATGCCGAAGCCGCCGATGAAATAGGCCGAGCCGTCGATGCCGCCGAAACGCTGGTAGATCGCGTCGGTCGCGGGCAGGTTGTAGACCAGCATCATCGTGCGGGCGCCTTCGCCGCCAGTGTCGAAGCCGATCGACGGGCCTTCCCAGAACACCCGGAGGTCCCCGGCATTCTTGGTGTAGAGCGTGCCATCGCCATAGCGCAGGCCGACGATGAAGGCGCCGGAGCCTTCCTGGCCGAGGATATAGCCATTGGGTTGGCCCCAGCGGCCGACTGCCGTCTCCACCACTTGGGCGAGCCCGCGCGACACCGTGCCGAAGAACTGGTGGCCGGTCGAGACGATCTCGTCGACGGTGAAGGTGCCGCCTCGCTGCTGCTGGGGCGCCGGCTGGATCGGCCGCGGCGGGGGCGCATTCTGTGCCTGCTGGACCTGAGGCTGCTGGGCAGCGTCCTGGGCAGCCTGCTGGGCTTGGGCCGTGCCGGCAGCAAGAAGACAGAAGCTCAGGGCTGCAAACCGCAACGAGGTGCGCATCGAAGGCTCCATGGCATGGGCTGTTGGCCCGGTTTAAGGCGCTTAACGTCACGCTCACGCCAGGGCCCTATGGTGGCCAAGGGAGCGCATTCGAATCGATCTCTATGTCCCTTGGAACTATGACGGCAGCGCGGCAGCAAAAAAAGCGGGGTTTTTCGGTCGCCAAGAGGGTCGCCGCGGCTATTTTCGCCGTCTTTCTGGTCCTGCCCATTCGAATACCTGTCGCCGGCGCGGCCGGGCCGCTGGAGCGTGTCGTGGTCGATCCCGCCAGCGGCCTGGCTATCAGCGGCTTCGACCCGGTTGCCTATTTTTCACGCGGCAAGGCGGTTCAGGGCCGGCCCGAACTCGAACTCCGTGCAGCGGGCGTGATCTGGCGCTTTGAGAACGAGGGCAACCGCGCCGCCTTTGCCGATCAACCGGAAGTCTACGGGCCGCAATTCGGCGGCTACGATCCGGTGGCGATTGGCCGCGACACCTCCGTCACCGGCCATCCCCTGATCTGGACGATCAAGGACGAGCGTCTTTATCTGTTTTATGACGAAGCTGCGCGCGCCGAATTCCTGGCCGATCCGGAACGCATTATCGAGCGTGCCCGGCAGAAGTGGCCTTCGGTCGCCTATATGATTTCGCGCTAATGTCAGGCGCCGGGCAAGGCGGGTAGCCCGACCGGGTCGCCGATCGCGATGAACCCCGGTACGCGGAAATCGCTGTCGCTGTTGCCGAAGTGCAGGGTACCGCCCGACGGCGCCCGAACGGCACCACCGGCGGCGGTCAGGATCGCGGAGCCAGCGGCGATGTCCCATTCGCAGGTCGGGCCGAACCGGGGATAGATGTCGGCCGCGCCTTCTGCCAGGTGGCAGAACTTCACGGACGAGCCGCACATGTAACGTTCGCCGATCGGTAGCCGGCCGATAAAAGCTTCGGTCACGCTGTC
This sequence comes from Pseudolabrys sp. FHR47, assembly GCF_005153485.1. Taxonomy (NCBI): domain Bacteria; kingdom Pseudomonadati; phylum Pseudomonadota; class Alphaproteobacteria; order Hyphomicrobiales; family Xanthobacteraceae; genus Pseudolabrys; species Pseudolabrys sp. FHR47. The sequence goes on along the minus strand of NZ_CP039740.1, from coordinate 3,671,168 downwards.
GAGATGCGTACGGGAGGTAGCGACCGTGAGCTGCGCCGGCGCCGACCTCGTATGGATCGCCTTCGGCTCACAGGTCTCCGTGCCGCCGCCGGACAATTTGAGCCGCAGCCGCGCCGCGCCGAAGCCGATGACGCCCCGCCACAGCAATCCTTGCTTCGGCGCGGCGATAACGCCGGCAATGGGCGCGCCTTGCGTGATCAGCGCGATATTGACCGTGAATTCGTCGCGCCCGGCCAGGAATTCCTTGGTGCCGTCGAGCGGATCGACGCAGAAAAAGCTGCCGCTCAGTCCGGCCGGGATACGGCCCTTGGCGACGCTCTCTTCGGCCACCACGGGCACGCCCGGACAAAGTCGCGCAAGGCCTTCAAGGATGATGGCTTCGGCGGCCTCGTCGGCGGCGGTTACCGGCGACAGGTCGTTCTTGCTGCGTTGCTCGACAGCGGAAAACGGCACGGCGAGCGTCGCAGCGCTCGCACGCGCCGCGATGGCCGTGAGTTCGTCGATGAGCGGTTCGGCTTGTTGCGGGGTGATGTCCTGCACGGGCGAAATCGCGTCTTGGATCCCTAATCGACGGGCTTTTTGCGTCCTTGGCGGTCGAAGATGTGCGGTGTATCACGCACGAAGAGCCGATGCGACAGCGATTCGCCCGTCTCGATTAGAAACCCTCGTGCGGAGACAAATCTCATGTCCGGTTCATCTATCGAAGCGCTCGATCTTGCTGCTTTGTTGTGTTCGCGCGTCTGTCACGATCTGATCAGCCCGGTCGGCGCCATCGTCAACGGCCTCGAAGTGCTGGCCGAGGACAAGGACGAGGAGACCCGGGCTTTCGCGCTCGAACTGATCAAGAAAAGCGCCAATACCGCGTCGGCCAAACTGCAATTCTGCCGCATCGCTTTCGGCGCCGCCGGTTCGGCCGGCTCGCAGATCGACACTGGCGATGCCGAGAAGATTTCGCGCGGCTTTCTGGAAGACGACAAGACCAAGATCACCTGGAATATTCCGCGCGTGCTGATGGGCAAGAACCGGGTCAAGCTATTGCTCAACATGACACTGATCGCTAGCCAGGCGATCCCGCGCGGCGGCCAGATCGCCGTCGATCCGGTGGGCGAGGGCGATGCGATGGGCTTCAAGGTCACCGCGACCGGCACTAATGCCAAGGTATTGGCGACCGTGCCGCCGCTGCTTGCGGGCGAGGTCGGGCCGGACGGCGTCGATGCCCACAAGATCCAACCCTATTATACGCACCTGCTCGCGCAGGCCTGCGGCCTGAAAGCCGCCGTCGCGATGGACGGCGAGGCGGTGGTGGTCAGCGCCGTTTGACGCGGGTTAACAAAGCGTGAAGTTCCGCGCCATTTAGATTTCTGAAACCAAAATTAAACCCTTCATCGCTCAAACTGCCGGCTCTCCCGACGGGGAGCTGCGCACGGGTTCACCGCCCGTCGATGAAGGCCTTTGTCCATGGACGATCTGCTGCGGGAATTCGTCACCGAGACCAATGAGAGTCTCGACGTGGTTGACGTCGAGCTCGTTCGTTTCGAGCAGGATCCGAATAATGCGCGGATTCTGGACAACATTTTCCGCCTCGTCCACACCATCAAGGGCACCTGCGGCTTTCTCGGCCTGCCGCGGCTGGAAGCCCTGGCGCATGCCGCCGAAACGGTGATGGGAAAATTCCGCGACGGCATGCCGGCAACGCATGAAGCCGTCTCGGTGATCCTCGCCACCATCGACCGTATCAAGGAAATCCTCGCCTCGCTGGAGCATGAGCAGCGCGAGCCGGAGGGCTCCGACAGCGATCTGATCGCCGATCTACACAGTATTGCCGAGCGCGCGGCAAAGCCGGAGCACAAGGAGATCGCGACGACTGAGCAGGCGCTCGGCCGGCCCTTGCGCCCCGGCGAAGTGTCGCTCGAAGAACTCGAGCGCGCGTTTCAGGAAACACCGGTCGATCCGCGTCCCGCCAAAAAGGCAAAACCTGCCGCGGCCCAGGAGCCTTTGAAGGAAGAGGAATCCGTCAAGAGTTCCGCGCAGTCGATCCGCGTCACCGTCGATACCATCGAGCAATTGATGACGATGGTCTCGGAACTGGTGCTGACCCGTAATCAGCTGCTCGAGATCGTGCGGCGGCACGGCGATTCCGAGTTCAAGACGCCGCTGCAGCGCCTGTCGAATGTCACGGCCGAGCTGCAGGAAGGCGTCATGAAGACGCGCATGCAGCCGATCGGCAGCGCCTGGCAGAAATTCCCGCGCATCGTGCGCGATCTCGCCCACGATCTCGGCAAGGAAATCGAACTCGAGCTGCAGGGCGCCGAAACCGAACTCGACCGTCAGGTGCTCGACCAGATCAGAGATCCGCTGACGCATATGCTGCGTAATTCGGCCGATCACGGGCTGGAAACGCCGGCCGAACGCCGCGCCACCGGCAAACCGCCGCAGGGCCACATCCGTCTCGCGGCCTATCACGAAGGCGGCCACATCATCATCCAGGTGTCGGACGACGGGCGCGGCCTCGACACCGCGCGCATCAAGGCCAAGGCAATCGCGCAGGGGCTGGTGTCGGAAGCCGAGGCCGACAAGCTCTCCGATGCGCAGATTCACAAATTCATCTTCTCCGCCGGCTTTTCGACCGCGCAGACTGTCACCAGCGTGTCCGGCCGCGGCGTCGGCATGGATGTGGTGCGCAACAACATCGATCAGATCGGCGGCACCATCGACGTCAAGTCCGTGGCGGGGCAGGGCGTCAGTTTCATCATCAAGATTCCACTGACGCTGGCCATCGTTGCGGCGCTGATCGTCGAGGTCGGCGGCAGCCGCTTTGCCATTCCGCAGATCGCGGTGGTCGAACTGGTGCGCGCCCGCAAGGGCGGCGATCACCGCATCGAGCGTATCAAGGACACCGCGGTGCTGCGACTGCGCGACAAGCTGCTGCCCCTGGCGCGGTTGTCGAAGTTGCTTGGCATCGACGGCAAGAAGGGTTTGGACGGCAAGGACGCCATCGAAGGCGCCTATATCGTCGTCACCCAGGTTGGCAGCCAGACCTTCGGTATCGTCGTCGACAGCGTTTTCCATACCGAGGAAATCGTGGTCAAGCCGATGTCGAGCAAACTGCGCGATATCCCGATGTTCTCCGGCAACACCATTCTCGGCGACGGTTCGGTGATCATGATCGTCGATCCGAACGGCGTCGCCCGTTCGCTTGGTTCGGCGGTTGCGACGCATGTGGCGGCGGCCGAACGCGCGCAGGCGCAGAAGGCGGAAGAGTCGGACGACGACACGACCTCGATGCTCCTGTTCCGCGCCGGATCGAGCCAGCCCAAGGCGGTGCCGCTGTCGCTGATCACGCGGCTCGAGGAGATCGACGCGCGCAAGATCGAACTGTCGAACGGCCGCCACATGGTACAGTACCGCGGCCAGTTGATGCCGCTCGTCAGTATGACCGACAAGCCCGTGCGCAGCGAAGGCGCGCAGCCGCTGCTCGTATTCTCGGACGGCGTGCGCTCGATGGCGCTGGTGGTCGACGAGATCGTCGATATCGTTGACGACCGCCTCGACATTCAGGTCGGCAGCGGCAACCCCGGTGTGCTCGGCTCGGCCGTCATCAAGGGACAGGCGACGGAGATCGTCGACGTTGCGCATTTCCTGCCGCTCGCTTTCGAGGACTGGTTCCGCCGCAAGGACGGCACGCGGCGCGAGCGCCAGCGCAGCATTCTGCTGGTCGATGACTCGCCGTTCTTCCGCAACATGCTGATGCCGGTGCTGCAAGCGGCGGGCTATGCCGTCACGGCGGCCGGCTCGGCGAAGGAAGCATTGGCGCTGATCGAGTCCGGCAAGACGTTCGACAGTGTCGTCACCGACATCGAAATGCCGGACATGGACGGTTTCGAACTCACCGAAGCGCTGCGCGCCGATCCGCGAAGCGCGGCGACGCCGGTGATCGCGTTGTCGTCGCAGGTGTCCGCCGAATTGATCGACCGCGGCCGCCGCGCCGGTCTTCATGATTATGTCGCCAAGTTCGACCGCCAGGGCCTCATTGCCGCGCTCATGGAGCAGACCGGCGTGGGCGACGCGGCATAGGCACCGACATGACCCACGGCACCGAGCAAACCATCAACGACTACGTCACCGCCATGGTGGGCGGCGAGCTGTTCGGCCTGCCGATCGGTCGCGTGCAGGACGTGTTCGTGCCGGAACGGCTGACGCGCGTGCCGTTGGCGCCGCCGGAGATCGCCGGCATTCTCAATTTGCGCGGCCGCATCGTCACGCTCGTGGATCTCTGCCGCCGGCTCGGGCTCGAGCGCCGCAGCGAGTCGGCGATGGCCATCGGCGTCGAACTCAAGGGCGAGTCCTACGGGCTGATGATCGATCAGGTCGGCGAAGTCATGAGCCTCGACGCCGCCGATTTCGAACGCAACCCGGTCAATCTTGATCCCAAGCTCGCCGCCGTTTCGTCCGGCATCTATCGCCTCGAGCATCACCTGCTGTTGGTGCTCGATGTCGACCGTCTGCTCGATATCGCTCCGGCGGTCGCCGCGTGACCGCCACGCACAACCGCAACCCAAGATGACGAGGAAGAAACCATGAAAACCTGTCTGGTCGTCGACGACTCCAGTGTCATCCGCAAGGTGGCGCGCCGCATTCTGGAAGGCCTCGAATTCACCATCGAGGAAGCCGAGGACGGCGAGCAGGCGCTCGACCTGTGCCGGCGCAAGTTGCCGGAAGCCATCCTGCTCGACTGGAACATGCCGAAGATGGACGGCTACGAATTCCTGCGCATGCTGCGCCGGATGCCGGGCGGCGACGCGCCGAAGGTGGTGTTCTGCACCACCGAGAACGACGTCGCGCATATCGCGCGCGCGCTGCATGCCGGCGCCAACGAATACATCATGAAGCCTTTCGACAAGGAGATCGTCGAAGCCAAGTTCCAGGAAGTCGGGCTGATCTGACGCCGCCAGAAAGAGCCCGCTCGTGTCCGACCACCTGACCCTCGCGCCTCTTCAAGCGGCATCGGCCGCCACCGGTGCGCCGTGCCTGCGCGTCATGATCGCGGACGACGCCATCGTGGTGCGTGGCCTGTTCGCGCGCTGGATCGAGGCCGAGCCGGACATGGCGCTGGTCGCGTCGTTGCGCAACGGCCGCGAGGCGGTCGAGCAGATCGAGCGCATCAAGCCGGACGTGGTCATCCTCGACGTCGACATGCCGGAACTGGACGGCATCACCGCGCTGCCGCAGCTGCTCGCCAAGTGCCCGGGCGTCACCGTGATCATGGCGTCGACGCTGACGCGGCGGAATGCCGAGATCAGCCTGCGAGCGCTGTCGCTGGGCGCCACCGACTACATCCCCAAGCCGTCGAGCCAGAGCGACGTCGGCGCCGCGCCGGAGTTTCGCCGCGACCTGATCGAGAAAATCCGCCAGCTCGGCCGCCGCGGCCACAAGGCGCCAAGCCTCACCCCTGTTGCCGACGCGCCGCCGCTTGCCCCGCCTACCGCGCCGCAGGCGAAGGCCCTCCACCACTATCACCCGCCCCACGCGCCGATCGTGCTGCGGCCGCTGCCGACCGTCGCGCCGCGCGCGCTGCTGATCGGCGCCTCGACCGGCGGGCCGCAGGCGCTCAACAAACTGGTGACGGACATCGGCGCCGTGATCGAGCGCGTGCCGGTGCTCATCACCCAGCACATGCCGCCGACCTTCACCGCCATTCTCGCCGAGCATCTCGGCCGGCTCAGCAAGCATACGGCGCGCGAGGCGGTGCATGGCGAGGAGATCGTCGCCGGCACTATCTATCTCGCGCCCGGCGGCCGTCATATGACCGTGGCCCAGCGCAACAATGTGCCGGTCATCGAGATCACCAACACCGCGCCGATCAATTTCTGCAAGCCGGCGGTCGACCCGCTGTTCTCCAGCGCCGCCATCGTCTGGGGCCCGCGTGCGCTCGCGCTCGTTCTCACCGGCATGGGTCATGACGGCCTCGCCGGCGCGCACGACATTGTCCATGCCGGCGGCCATGTGCTGGCGCAGGACGAAGCCTCGAGCGTGGTCTGGGGCATGCCCGGCCAGGTCGCGCTCGCCGGGCTTTGCTCCGCCGTGCTGCCGATCGACGATATCGGCGCCAAGCTCAACCGCCTGTTCGCCGCGGAGCGCGCATGACCCCCGGCGATTTCGACTACCTGCGCCGCTATCTGCACGAGCGCTCCGGCCTCGTGCTCGCCGCCGAGAAACTGTATCTCGCCGAGAGCCGGCTGATGCCGGTCGTGCGCAAGCACGGCCTGACCTCGCTCGGCGATCTCGTCACCCGTATCCGCATGACGCCCTCTTCGCCGATCGCCATCGACACCGTCGAGGCGATGACGACCAACGAGACCTTCTTCTTCCGCGACAAGATTCCGTTCGAGCATTTCCGCGACACCATGCTGCCCGCGCTCACCGCCGCGCGCGACCGCGACCGCCGCCTGCGCATCTGGTGCGCCGCCGCCTCGAGCGGGCAGGAGCCTTACTCGCTGGCGATGGCGATCAAGGAGATGGCGGCCTCGGCCAAAGGCGGCGCGCTGAGCGGCTTCCGCATCGACATTCTCGCCACCGACCTCTCCAGCGAGGTGCTGGAGCGCGCCCGCGCCGGCACCTACAGCCAGTTCGAGGTGCAGCGCGGCCTGCCGATTCAGATGCTGCTCAAGTATTTCACGCAGGTCGGCGAGACCTGGCAGGTGTCGTCCGAGCTGCGCAGCATGGTGCAGTTCCGCACGCTCAATCTGCTCAACGACTTCACGCCGCTCGGCCGTTTCGACATCGTGTTCTGCCGCAATGTGCTGATCTATTTCGACCAGCCGACCAAGACCCAGGTGCTCAACCGCCTCGCGCCGCAGATCGCCGAGGACGGCTATCTGGTGCTCGGCGCCGCCGAGACCGTGGTCGGGCTCACGAACGCCTTCAAGCCGGTGCCCGACAAGCGCGGGCTCTATGCGCCCAACCTCGCGGCGCAGGATGCGGCCGTGCGCAGCGTGGTGCAACGACGGGCGTTGTAGAATCTGTCGTCCCCGCGAAGGCGGGGACCCATACGCCGTGCCATCTCGATAGAACGGTGGTTATGGGTCCCGGCTCACCTCGCTTCGCTCGGTGTCCGGGACGACGGTGACGTTGATACGCGCTCCATCTTCCCCCTACTTCCCCGGCGGCAGGTCCGGCGCGTTCGCCGGCGGCGGCTGCCGCTTCAGCTCCGCGATCAGCGTCTTCATCTCGCCGATCTCGCGCAGCTGCGCCGCGATGATCTTGTCGGCCAGCTCGCGCACGCGCGGATCGCGGATATGGGCGCGGCGGCTGGTGAGCACGGCGATGGAGTGATGCGGGATCATCGCCTGCATGTAGCTGACGTCGCTCACCGTCGCCTGGCTGCGCACCAGCCACAGCGCCGCGGCGAAGACGACGACGCTGCCGAGCACGATGGCCGCGTTGACGCGCCGGTTCGGATACATGCTCCACATGAAGCCCATCATCACGACGGCCATCGCCGCGCCCATCACCAGCGCCATCCATGTGCGGGTCTGGCTGTAGAAGACGTGATCGAGCGCGTAGGTGTTGAGATACATCAGGCCGAACATCACGACGGTCGACACCGCGATCATCAGGGCAAAGCGCATGTAGGACATGGGGACCTCCTTGCGGCGCAAGGCCGCTTCGCGGGAGGGCAACGCGGCGGCAAAGGGCGTGTTCCGGGGGAGGAGCGGCTTGGACCGCCGGGAGGGGAATTTGCGCCGCATCTCCGACGCCCCGAACCCGGCCACCGCTCCCCGCCCCAGCGTCTGGAGACGCTGATCAGACACCCCTCGCGGTTGGGGCGGGATAGATAGGAATATAGGGCTAATAGGAATAAGAGTCAAGGGATAAATTCTGGCCCGCCACCCTTTTCCGTTTGCCCGCGTAGCCACTCAAAAGCCGTCCGGTCCAATGCCTTTGCGCTATGGTTTCGATAACCGACAGCGGCCTTGGGTCGATTGCGCGACGCCGCGCGACGTGCACAATCCCGCCCGGCGGCACAGGTCGCGGGTTGCTCGATGGAAATGCATCAAATTCGCTATTTTCTATCGGTAGCGAAGACACTCAATTTCACGCAGGCCGCCAGCGACTGCAACGTCGCGCAGCCATCGCTGAGCCGCGCCATCAAGGCGCTCGAGGACGAACTCGGCGGCGCCTTGTTCCGGCGCGAACGCGCGCTCAGTCATCTCACCGATCTCGGGCGCATGATGCTGCCGCTGCTGACGCAGTGCCATGAAAGCGCCGTTGCCGCCAAGGCGCTGGCGGCGTCCTACAAGAAGGGCGCCACGGCGCCTTTGCGCATCGCGCTGTCGCACACCGTCAATCTCGCGCTGCTCGTGCCGGTGCTCTCCGAACTTGCCAAGGCTTTTTCCGGACTTGAATTGCAATTCTTCCGCGGTGACGGTCACGCAATTGCCGAACGCCTGAAAGCCGGCAGTTCGGAGCTTGCGGTCGCAGGTCCGCTTGGCGAAAGCTGGGAGCGGCTCGATGCCTGGCCGCTGTTCGAGGAAGGCTACGAACTCGTCGTCAACAAGGCACATCCCCTCGCGATGCGCAATCGCATCGCGTTAACCGAAATGGCGGGCACGAGGCTGATTTCGCGGCCTTACTGCGAGCAGGCCGACGAACTCGACGCGCTGCTGCGGTCGGCCGGCATCGAGCAGAAGACTGGCGACCATGTTCTTTCCGATCAGGACATGCTGAACCTGCTCGAAGCCAATGTCGGAGTCGCTATCATGCCGGAAACCGCGCGTGGTCATTCAGGACTGCGTGGCGTCGCGGTCGATGGCGTGCGGTTGCGTCGTCCTGTCTTCCTTTATGCCGTGGCCGGGCGAGGCCGATCGGCGGCGGCGACCGGACTGATGAAATTGTTGCGCGCGGCGGACTGGGCGGCATTGCTGCCGGTGGCGCGGCCGGCCGGACAGGCCTGACGCAGGTCACAGCCGTGCCAGCGCCTCCAGAATAACGGACGGTTCCATACGTTGACGGTAGTCGACGTCGATCTGCCGTGCCTTGATGATGCCGTCGCGACCCACAATGAACTTGGCGGCCATTGGCAGGAAATAGCCGCTGTTGCCCTGAAACCGCTCGAGGTCGAGATCGAGGTCCTCGTATAGTTGTTTGACCTCGGTACCAACCCAGTAGACCATGCCGAGCGACAACGCGTAAGCAAGGTCGACATCGCTGAGGATTGGAAAGGGCAGGGCGTTATCGGCGATCGATTGTTTGGTGAAGCGGGCCTTCTCCGGCATGATCGAAACGACTTGCGCACCGCGTCGCCTGATTTCCGGCGCGATTTTTGCCAGCGCCCGCAGATCGATCTTGCAGAACGGACACCAATGACCGCGATTCATGCTGATGACCAGCGGCCCGTCTTCGAGAAAGCGATCGAGCGCCATCAGATGACCGTTCTGGTCCGATAGCAGAAAATCCGGCATCGGGTCGCCAACCGCCGGGCCGATCTGACCGGAGTAGACGGCCATCAAATGTCCGATCAGCCGGTCGTACGCGGCGGCAATAGCCGGTTGCAGGCGTCTGCTGTGTCCGACATAGGCCGCGAGTTGATCGCGGAGTTCGCCGGGCATGCCGATGATAAGCGAAAGCGCTTCCGCCGTCGTTTCCGGAATTTTGGGGCTTTCGTCCAAGCTCAACCTCGCCGGTTCGTGGCCGCCAACACAGCAGCGGTCTCGAAACTTTATCACGAGGGTGCGCGTCGTCAGGCTATCAAATCGATAGCATCTCGGCATTATCCAACCGGGCGGTCGCGCCCTACGGTCCGCGCTGTCATCAACCGATGACGTCGCGAGAAAACTCGCGATTTTCATGCGAAACAAGGACCAACACAATGTCGATCCTCACCAAGACCGTACTCGCGGCAGGCCTGGCCTTGTCGCTCGGCGCTGCCGCTGCTCACGCCTCCGACGCCAGCGAGTGGGGCCTGGCTACCGGGCAAGCTTACTTCGTCGGCATGGACGGCAAGGCGATGAAAGCGCCGATGAAGGCGCCGGGCGCCGACATCATGGCGCGCGCTCAGGAAGTGCCGCGCGGCACCATCTTCTTCATGCACGACGGCAAGCTGATGATGTTCTTCGACCGCAGCACGATCGGCATCATGTCGCGTTGAGCGACGACTGCCTGTTGGAACAAAGAAGTCCCCGGCGCTTCGCGTGCCGGGGGCTTTGCAGTGGTTCAGAGTTTCACCCCCTCCGGAGCAATCGTCGCCTTGACGCCGCCGAGCGCGGAGCGCGTCAGCGTCAGGCGCCAGTTATAGGCGGCGAGCACGTCCTGGACGATGGAAAGCCCGAGGCCGGCGCCGCCGCGTTCGTCGAGGCGCACGCCGCGCTCCAGCACGAGCGGCAATTCGCTCTCGGCAATGCCCGCGCCATCGTCCTCGACATGGATGGCCGCATTGTCGCCGCCGCCGGAGATGCGAACGCGCGTGCGAGCATGACGCACCGCGTTCTCGAGAAGATTGCCGAGCACTTCGGCCAGATCGGTGCGATCGAACGGCGCCATCGCGGTGTCGGCAATGTCGATCTCGAATGACAAATGCTGCGCGGCCGGCGTGCGCGACAAGGTCGCGACCAGCGCGCGCGCCAGCGGCGCCAGCGCGGTGAAGACATCCGGGCGCAAGCGAACGCGCCCGCGCACGCGCGCGAGCGCAAGTTCGCGATCGACATGGCGGCTCATGGCCTCGCCGACGGCCTCGATATCGCTCGCCACCGCATCCTGGCCGCTCTCGCGCAGGCGCGCGACGTCGGAGGCCAGCGCCGCCAGCGGCGTCTTCAGGCCATGCGCCAGATCGGCGGCGCGGCCGCGCGACCGCTCGATCTCGCCGGCCTGCGCCTCCAGCAGCGCGTTGACTTCCTCGACCAGCGGCTGGACCTCCGCCGGCACGGCGGCGGGCAGGTCGCTGCGCCGCCCGGCCCTGATGTCGGCGATGCCGCGGCGCAGGCTGTCCAGCGGCCGCAGGCCAAGCCCGACCTGAATGGAGGTCGCGATCGCCAGCACCAAAGCGAGCAGGCCGAGCGCGATGGCAAGGTCCTTGCCGAAGGCGACGGTCGCGGCGGCGACGCGGCCGAGATCGACCGCGACCGCGATGCGCGCCGACGGATTCCGCCCGCCGCCGGACAGCACGATGCTGCGCTCGGCGACCAGCAGCCGCGTGTGCGCGGGGCCCCACAGTTCGTGGATATGCGTGTCGCCGGGCGAAAGCGCGTCGGGTGGCAGCTTCAGCGTCATGTCCCACAGCGAGCGCGAGCGCAGCAACTGGCCGCTCGCGCCCTCGACCTGCCAGTACAGGCCCGACAGGGGATCGGCAAAGCGCGGATCGGCGGGCGGCCGCGTGACGACCAACTCGCCCTGCGGGCCGACATCGATGCCCGCGATCAACTGGCGGAGGTGAACGTCGAGATCGTCGGTGAGCGTGCGCGTGACGTGGCGCTGGAACAGCACGGTGAGGCCGAGGCCGGCGATGCTGAGCGCGATCAGGATCGCGACGATGCCGCCGGCGATGAGGCGCAGCCGCAGCGAGCCGGGCTTCACGGCATCGTCTCCGGCACGAGATAGCCGAAGCCGCGGCGCGTTTCGATCAGCGCGGGGCCGAGCTTCTTGCGGACGCGGCCGATCAGCACTTCCAGCGCATTCGAATCGTGGTCCTCGTTCGGCCCGTAGACGTTTTCATCGAGCTCATGCTGGGAGACGACCCGGCCCTTGTTGCGCAACAGATAAGCGACGACGCGATACTCCAGCGGCGACAGCATCACCGGCGCGCCGCGCAGGCTCACTTTCATCTGGCGCTCGTCGAGCGTGATGTCGCCGGCGCTGAGCACGGAGGAGGCATGGCCGGCGGAGCGGCGCACGATCGAGCGCAGCCGCGCCAGCAATTCCTCCATGCGGAACGGCTTCGGCAGGTAATCGTCGGCGCCGGCGTCGATGCCGTCGACGCGCTCGGCCCAGCTGCCGCGTGCGGTGAGGATCAGCACCGGCATATGCCGGCCGCCCGCGCGCCAGCGCTTGAGCACGGCAAGGCCGTCCATGCCGGGCAGGCCGAGGTCGAGAATGATCGCGCCATAGTCCTCGGTGTCGCCGCGGAACCAGGCGTCCTCGCCGTCGCGCGCGGTGTCGACGACATAGCCGGCGGCGCCGAGGGCGCGCTTGATGTCGTCGGCAATGCGTTTATCGTCCTCGACGAGAAGCAGCCGCATTACTTCTCCTTGACGCGCTGGATCGTGCCGTCGCGGGCATCGATGTAGACTTCGAACAGGCGGCCGCGTTTGTCGATCACGCGGAATTCGTAGAGCCAGCGACCTTTCTCGCGCTCGATCTCGACGCCGGCGATGTCGCCGGGCAGCTTGTCGCGCACGTCGGCGATGATGTCGGCGAGCGAGCGGATTTCGCCGGCCTCGACGGCGCGGCGCACGGCGTCATGCCGCTTGTCGTCGTGATCGTCGGCGGCGGCCGGGTGCAATCCGCCAGTCAGACCGGCCGCGGCCAGCAGCATGGCCAGACCGAAGGGAAACCATCGTAAACGCATGAGCCGTCATACCTTTGGGGTTGCCGCCACCATGCCGCAAACGACCTGACAAATGGCTGACATGGATCAACAGGCGCCCGTCAGCGGCCGAGGCGCATGGTCCGCCTGCCTGGGCCGAATAAGCGGCCCACGCGGAAACAGGAGACGGACCATGCGGAAGGCTATCATTTTCGGGGCCCTGGCGGCTCTTCTTGGACTGGCGACGGTGGCGCAGGCCAGCAATGATGACGCGGCGCCGGGCGCGCGTCAGGTCGCGCAGGAGCGCGTCAGCGACGGCCGCTCGGGCGATCGCGACCGTTACGAGCGGCGCGAACACGTGCGTGACATGCGCGATCATGACGACGACGGCGACGATGACGGGCATGACCGTTACGAACGCCACGACCGCTCGCACGGCGATCGCAACTGAGCGGCAATTCACAGACCTCGTTCCCGAAGCGGGCCGGCAGCATTGCCGGCCCGTTTTCATGTCGGCGTCCCGCTGTCACCGATGCTGACAATTCGCTGACATCGGCCATCAGGCGGCAGTCAGTGGCCTTCGTGCAAGGTGGCACCATCGACGGCCACATGGTGTGGTCCGGACGAACAGATTGGAGATCATGATGCGCAAGCTTGTCATTCTCGCCGCCGCCGCCGCGATTCTCGGTGCCTCGGGCGCCGCCTATGCCGGCAGCCTCGGCCGGCCCTGCACCAACGCGCCGCAGAACCAGTGGCTGTCGACGCAGCAACTGCAGTCCAAGCTCGAAGGGCAGGGTTATCAGGTGCGCAAGGCCAAGCTCGCCAAGGCCTGCGGCGAGTTCTACACGATCGACAAGAACGGCAACCAGGTGGAGCTGTTCCTCGATCCGACCAGCGGCCAGATCGTCGGCCAGAACTGAGGCCAGGCATCATGAGCCAAGCTTCTCCCGTCATCGAAGCCGGCGGCGTCACGCCGCCGGCAACGGTCAAGGTCTGGGACCCGCTGGTGCGGATTTTCCACTGGTCGCTGGCGACGTTGTTTGTCGTGGCCTATGCCACGGCCGACGAAGTCGAAAAGGTTCACATCGCCGTCGGCTACACGATCGCCGCGATCGTGGCGGTGCGTGTGATCTGGGGCTTCGTCGGCCCGCAGCACGCCCGCTTCTCGAACTTCGTGCGCTCGCCAGGTGTGACGCTGGCCTATCTCCGCGACATCATGCTGTTTCGGGCGCCGCGCTATATCGGTCACAATCCGGCCGGCGGCGCGATGATCGTGGCGCTGCTCGTCTTGATCGCCGGCAGCTGCGTCACCGGCATCATGATGACAACCGACGCCTATTGGGGCTCCAAGGTCCTCGAGGAAGTGCACGAGGTATTCGCGAATCTCACCGTGGGCCTGGTTGTCTTCCATGTGCTCGGCGTGCTGCTCGCCAGCTTCGAGCATCGCGAGAATCTGGTCAAAGCCATGTTCACCGGCCGCAAGCGGGCATGATGCAAGCGCGCGCCGACAGGCCACTCCAAACAAAACCCCGCCTTGCGCGGGGTTTTGCGTTTGGCGCCGCGCCCGATTAAACGGGATTTCGCCATGACCGCGCTTACCGTCTATTTGGGACTGTTCCTCACCGCGCTCATCGCGGCGACGATCCTGCCGGCGCAGTCGGAGGCGGTGCTGGCGGGGTTGCTGCTCACCGGCGATTATGCGGTGTGGGCGCTGATCGCGGTGGCGAGCGCCGGCAATGTGCTCGGCTCGGTCATCAACTGGCTGCTCGGCCGCGGCATCGAGCGCTTTCGCGATAGGCGCTGGTTTCCGGTGAAGGGCGACGCGCTGGCGCGCGCCGAGCGCTGGTATCACCGCTATGGCCGCTGGTCGCTTCTTTTGAGTTGGGCGCCGTTCATCGGCGATCCGCTCACCGTGGTGGCGGGCGTGCTGCGCGAACCGTTCCCCGTGTTTCTGCTGCTGGTCACGATCGCCAAAGTCGGCCGCTATCTGGTGCTGGCGGCGGCGACGTTAAGTTTGATGTGAGCGGGGCGCCGCATGGTTAAGCCTTGCTTAACACGGCGGCCGGTTATTCGGGACAATTGTCAGCAATTCGGCAATGCTGAAGAGCAATGTAACTTTCGCTGCGCAACTGCCGGCGTATAACCGGGGCGAAATCGGACGTCATACGCAATGCGAACCCCGGCCCGGATGCTGGCGCCTCACCTGGCGCCAGATCAGAACTCGTTCAACCTCATCCGGCTGGTCGCAGCGCTCACCGTGCTGCTGTCGCATGTGCTCATCATCCGGGCGGGCAACGACAGGCTCGATCCGCTGCTGCAGGTGACGCCGTTCACGCTCGGCCAGCACGCGGTCAATGCCTTCTTCTTTCTCTCCGGGCTGATGCTGTCGCAGAGCGTCGAGCGCCGGCCCGATCTGTCCGACTATCTGTGGGCGCGGTTTCTGCGCATCGTCCCCGGGCTGTTCGTGTTCGGCCTGCTGATGGCCTTTGTCGCGGGGCCGCTGCTGTCGTCGTCGCATCCTCTCGACTATTTCAGCGATCCGCACACCTGGATCTATCCCTTCGCCATCCTGGTGGAGTTCGCCAGGGCGGCGCCACCGCATCACGTCTTCCAGGGGTTGCCTTATGCCGAAGCGGTGAACACGCCGCTGTGGACCATCAAATACGAGATTCTCGCTTATGTGGTGCTGGCGGCGTTCTCGGCGGCAGGCTGGACACGGCGCACCGGCACCTTGTGGGGCGCGCTCGGCTTCGCGCTGGTGCTGTTCACCGCGCAGGCGGCGATGGAGCAGGTCGGCGACACCTCGCATCTCTATCAGCTCGGCCGTTACGGCTTCTGCTTCACGCTGGGCATGATCGCGTATCACTACCGGGACCGGGTGTCGCTGTCGCCCTGGTGGTTGATCGGTTCGGTGCTGCTGGTGGTGCTGACGCGCGGCACGGCGCTGGAGCACGCGGCCTATGTCGTCGTGGTGGCGCATGCGGTGATGCTGGCCGGCGCGCGTCGTTACGGCGCACTGACGCGGGCGACGCAGCGGCACGACATTTCCTACGGCGTCTACATCTATCACTGGCCGGTGGCGCAGGCGCTGCTGGTTGAACTGCCGGACATCGGCATGCCCGCGCTGCTGGCCTTGACGCTGGTCATCACCGCGCCGCTGGCGGTGGCGTCATGGCGCTTCATCGAGGCGCCGGCCCTGCGTTTCAAGGACCATGTGCCGCGGCTGTTCCTGCGGCGGGCTTGACGGCGGCTCCGTTCCATCGCGGAAGAGCTTCGGGCACAGGCCGTCGATCCCTTGTTTAAAAAATAACATACAAAGCTCTGTTGCGGTGAATGCCTCTTCCCTCGCACGGATGGCGCATTTTCGTCTTGCATTCGATTGCAATACAATATTAACGTGTGGAATAACGCAATACTTCCAGAGCTTGTGTATGAGCACGCCGGCTTATCGATGCTTGCGCGGTTATTCGCTCGACCCGGGGTTTTCTACCCGGCTCGATACGGCAGCCATCAATGAAGTCGTCTACCGCATCCCTTTCGAGCAGCTGAAGCCGGGGCCGAGTGGCGAGTATGTCGAGGTGCTCGACTACGATCCGGCCAGCGCGTGCTGGTACGAACCGGTCGATTTGTCGGATGAAAAAGTAGCGTCGCAACAAGGTCTTGCGCCCAGCGAGGGCAACCCGCAATTCCACCAGCAGTTTGTCTACGCGGTGGCCATGAAGACCATCCGCCATTTCGAGCGTGCGCTTGGCCGCAAGCTCATCTGGGCGGGCCACTGGTTCGCGGGCGGCGCCAAACGCGGCGACGAATATGTCGGCCAGCTTCGCATCTATCCGCACGCGCTGCGCGAAGCGAATGCCTATTACGATCCCGAAAAGCGGGCGCTGCTGTTCGGCTACTTCCTCGCGGCCAAGCAGTATCAGGGCGCGAACTATCCTGGCGGGCTGGTCTTCACCTGCCTCAGCCCGGACATCGTCGCCCATGAAATGACCCACGCCATTCTCGACAGCATTCGCCGCCGCTATCTCGAGGACACCAATCTCGATGTCGGCGCATTCCACGAGGGGTTTGCCGATATCGTTGCGCTGTTGCAGCGCTTCACGTTCCGAGAGCTCGTCGAGCACCAGTTGGCGGCGACGAGCGGCCGCCTCGATCGCCACAGCGTGTTCGGGGAACTGGCGACCCAGTTCGGCGAGGCGCTGGCAGGCAATCGCGGCGCCTTGCGGCAGATGATCGGCCGCTGGGTCAATGTCCGCGGCAAGCTGGAGTGGCGCGCCCTGGAGCCAAGCCCGCTCGACTATACCGACAAGACCGAAGTGCACGAGCGCGGCGCGGTGCTGGTTGCTACCATTTTCGATGCGTTCCAGCGCGTCTACAAGTTTAGGACGGCGGATCTATTCCGTATCGCCAGTAACGGCACCGGCGTGCTCCCCGAAGCCGGTATCAGCCACGATCTGGTCCGGCGGCTGGCGGCGGAGGCCAGCAAGATCGCCGAGCATCTTCTGCATATCTGCATCAGGGCGCTCGATTATTGCCCGCCGAACGACATCACTTTCGGCGACTATCTGCGCGCGCTGATCACCGCCGATCTCGACATCGCCCCGATCGACGAAAACGGCTATCGCCTGGCGCTTATCGAAGCATTCCGCGCGCGCGGCATATTTCCCGACCGGGTGCACACGCTCTCCACAGAGAGCCTTCGCTGGTGGGGCTCCGACCTGACCGAAAGCGAAGCAATCGTGATGAGCAAGATCATCCACGAGATCAAGCCCCACATTCGCCGTCAGATCGAGGCCGAAGACCGCCAGGACATCTACAACGCGATCCGGAAAGGTCAGGCCGAACTGCAAAGGCAGTTGACCGGCAGCAGAGTGCATTTCACCGATCCGTCCAAGTGGGAGGCTTTCCTCAACAAGCTGGGCTTGACCTCGCTGCCGGTGTCGAAGCTGTTCCAGCCGCGGCCGGATGACGTTCGCTTTGTAAAAGACGGCAAGCACGACGAAAATTACGTTCCGCCGATCGAGGTGCACTCGATGCGCGCGGCGTTTCGTGAAGCGCGCGAGGAAGGCCGACAGAAGGAACAGGTCATCATCTCCCTGACGCAACGCGTCACGGTCGACATCGGCTCGGCCGGCGTGTTGCGGCCGATGTATTTCCGCGGCGGGTGCCAGCTCGTGCTGGATCTGGGGCAGGAGAACAAGGTCGACTTCATCGTGCGGATGAATGTCAGAAGCCACCTGCGTTTCGAGCGCCTGCGCCGCTATCTGCTCGGCGAGGACGGCAGCGGGCCGGAATCGGAATCGCTCTATGCCGACGATGGCCGCACCGGCCGTATCAACTTCAACCATCTCCACAGCGGCGCGTGACGCGCCGGGGGGCAGCCATGGCGAAGGTTTCGGCGACCGTCCGGATGTACAAGCTCTTCGAGCTCGGCGACTGCTTTCTCGTCACCTTCACCGCCGGACGCAAGAAGAGCCGGATGCTGATCGATTGCGGCTCTTTCAGGAACTCGAAGGAATCCGCCGAACGGCTCAAGGAGATCGTCAAGTCTATCGGCAAGGAGCTTGGGAACGCTCCGATCGACGTGGTGGTCGGGACTCACCAGCACAACGACCATGTGAGCGGTTTCGTTCATGCCGGTCCGCAATTCGAGGAGATCGGCATTAACGAGGTGTGGTTGTCCTGGCTCGACGACCCATCGGACGCCGCGGCGCGCCGGATCGGCAAGGAATACAAGAACCTCGTATCGGCGCTGGTTGGCGTTCAGTCCGCGATTCGCAACAAGGCGCTGGGGGTGAGAGGAGCGCGATCCCGCGAAGTCCTGGACGATGTCCTCGGATTTTATGAAGCCAAAGGCGCTGCCGGCCCGCCGGTCCTGCCGGCGGATGCCGTCAAGTTTCTCGAGTCGGTCAGCGGCAAGCCGAAATACCTGTCACCGGGCGCGATCCTCAACATGCCCGGACTGCCGGCAGGAGCGGTGCGCGTCTACGTGCTCGGACCGCCGCGCGACGAGGACCTCCTGTTCGACAAGGATCCCAAGAAGGACGAGACCTACGACAAGCACGTCGCCGCCGTCTCGCTGGCTCGCGGGCTTGCGTCTCAGTTCGCGGCTGCGCAGCAGCTCTTGGGCGCCGTCGATGGCAAGAGCCAGGAAATGCTGGCGGAGGAGGCGCAGTTTCCGTTCGATCAGAGCGTCAAGCGGCCTGTCGCGGCCGCGCCATCCGAACGGCTCAAGGGCATGCGCGAACGATATCAGGCCGCGCCCTGGCGCACGATCGACGAAGACTGGCTCGGGCAAGCCGAAAATCTCGCCCTGTATCTCGACACGTTCACCAACAATTCCAGCCTGGTGCTGGCCATCGAGCTGGTTGACAGCGGCAAGGTTCTGCTGTTCGCGGCCGACGCTCAGACCGGCAACTGGCTGAGCTGGCCGTCAATCGAATGGGTGGATGGAGCGACGTTCGAGGATCTGATGGCGCGCACCGTTTTCTACAAGGTTGGGCACCATGCGAGTCACAACGCGACCCTGCCGAAGATCTTCGAGATGATGACGAACGATCGCCTGGTGGCCCTTATTCCGGTGCACAAGCAGGATCCCAACATCAAGAAGAAGAACGGCTGGAAAATGCCCGCCGCCAATCTCTTCAAGAAGCTGAAAGAACAGACGTCCGGCCGCGTCCTGCAGATGGACGGCGACAATCCGCAAGATTGCGATCCGAAGAAGAATCCGGCGAAGGCTTCGTGGAAGAAAGCCGGCATCGCACCGAAGATTACTGACCTTTATATCGAGCTCAATTTCTCCTGAAGCCGGATGGCGGACCCGGCAGCAATGCGGTGATTGCCGGACGACTTCTGAGGACCAATGTAAGTTACGTGCCGCAAACAAAAACCCCGCCATCGCTGGCGGGGTTTTTTATGTCGCCCTGGAGAGCGGAGCGGCTTAAGCGGGGATCCGCTCGTCCGCCTCGGTCGGCTCGCGCAGCACATAGCCGCGGCCCCAGACGGTTTCGATGTAGTTCTTGCCGTCCGACGCGTTGGCCAGCTTCTTGCGCAGCTTGCAGATGAACACGTCGATGATTTTCAGTTCCGGCTCGTCCATGCCGCCGTAGAGATGATTGAGGAACATCTCCTTGGTCAGCGTCGTGCCCTTGCGCAGCGAGAGCAGCTCGAGCATCTGGTATTCCTTGCCCGTCAGATGCACGCGCTGGCCGGTGACTTCGACCGTCTTGGTGTCGAGGTTGACCACCAGGTCGCCGGTGTTGATGACCGACTGGGCGTGACCCTTGGAGCGGCGGACGATCGCGTGGATGCGGGCGATCAGTTCGTCCTTGTGGAACGGCTTGGTCATGTAGTCGTCGGCGCCGAAGCCGAGACCCTTGACCTTGTCCTCGATGCCGGCGAGGCCGGAGAGGATCAGGATCGGCGTCTTCACCTTCGAGACCCGAAGGGAGCGCAGAACCTCGAAACCCGACATGTCGGGGAGGTTCAGGTCGAGGAGGATAATGTCGTAGTCGTAGAGCTTGCCGAGGTCCACGCCTTCCTCGCCGAGGTCGGTGGTGTAGACGTTGAAGCTCTCGGATTTCAGCATCAGCTCGATGGATTGAGCCGTCGCGCTGTCATCTTCGATGAGTAGAACGCGCATTGTAGTCCCCTATCTCGCCGCAGCCGGGCTCTGGGTCAGCGCCGCATGGGCGGCGAGTTCTTGAAAAAAACGCGGTGGGACAAACCGATTCGACACTATGACGACATGGTTAACAAAACCTGATTCTTGGCCGCAAGCGTTTGCTGGCGCCACGGCGCCGAATCGCCCTAAACTCTTGCTGCCGAGTGGTTTTTTGGCCACGACCTAGCTTCTGCTCCGGTTTGACCGCCATTTAGCTTTCTGCCGGCGGCGTACACGATCAGCCCATCGGGTGGCGGGGACAGGGCGGCGAATCGCCGATCGGCCCCGGTTCCATCTTCCGGACGATGACCCAATGATTAACGACGCGGGTAAACACGACGTTAATGACCGGGTTTGCCCGGTAAGCCTAAGGGCGGGTTTACGGCGTTTTTCACAGGGTCCTGGGGCGAGTTCCGGGCGCCTAAAAGGTGAAAATGGGCGTCCTACAGGGGCGCGAGCGCATCCATGAAGGCATTGGCGGAACAACTTACCGACATCGACGGCGTCGAGATCTACGGCCGGGTGGTCGGCGTGCGCGGCCTGATGGTCGAGGTCGCCGGGCCGCTTTACGCCATGTCGGTCGGCTCAAGGCTGACCATCGAGGGCGGTAACGGCCCGGTGCCCTGCGAGGTGGTCGGTTTCTCCGGCAAGCTGGCGCTGGCCATGCCGTTCGCGCCGCTGGAAGGCGTGCGCCGCGGCTGCCGGGCGCTGGTGTCGTCCTCGGCGATGAGCGTGCGGCCGTCGGAGGCCTGGCTCGGCCGGGTCGTTAACGCGCTGGGCGAGCCGATCGACGGCAAGGGGCCGCTAAAATACGGACCATCGCCTTATCCATTCCGGAATGCGCCGCCGGCGGCGCATTCCCGTATGAGGGTCGGCGCGCCGCTCGATCTCGGCGTGCGGGTGCTCAATACCTTCCTGACCGTGTGCCGCGGCCAGCGCATGGGTATCTTCGCCGGCTCCGGCGTCGGCAAATCGGTGCTGTTGTCGATGCTGGCGCGCAACGTGTCGGCCGACGTGTCGGTCATTGGCCTGATCGGCGAACGCGGCCGCGAGGTGCAGGAATTCCTGCAGGACGATCTCGGCGAGGAGGGCCTCAAGCGCTCCGTGGTGGTGGTCTCCACTTCGGATGAACCCGCATTGATGCGACGGCAGGCGGCTTACCTCACCATGTCCATCGCCGAATATTTCCGCGACGAGGGCCAGGACGTGCTGGCGATGATGGATTCCGTCACGCGCTTTGCCATGGCGCAACGCGAAATTGGACTTAGTGCCGGCGAGCCGCCGACCGCCAAGGGCTATACGCCGACCGTATTCACCGAACTGCCGCGCCTCTTGGAGCGCGCCGGTCCCGGTGCCGAGGGGCAGGGCACCATCTCCGGCATCTTTACCGTGCTGGTCGACGGCGACGACCACAATGAGCCGGTGGCCGACGCGGTGCGCGGCATTCTCGATGGCCACATCGTTATGCAGCGTTCGATTGCCGAGCGCGGGCGCTATCCGGCGATCAATGTGCTGCGCTCGGTGTCGCGCACCATGCCGCGCGCGGCCGACCCCAATTACCTCGCCGTGATCAAGCGCGCCCGCGAGGTGATGGCGACCTATGCCGACATGGAGGAACTGATCCGGCTGGGTGCCTACCGGCCGGGAACCTCGCCGGAGGTCGACGAGGCCATCGCCCTGAACAAGCCGCTGGAAGCCTTCCTTTCCCAGCGCAAGGACGAGGCGACCAGCCTGACCGAGGGCTACAAGATGCTGGAAGCGATCGTCGGCCGCGGCTAGGGCGCGGGTCGCTTGGGAAAATATCGATGTACATGACCGATTCTGGAAACCGAAAACTAACGATATTGCCCCAGAGTTGGCCTGCTGAACGGTCCGGGGCGTGCCTGGACAGCGGCGTGTATGGCCGCGTCGGGCCCGTTATTCGGGGCTTCGGGGGAGTATTTAGTCGATGAAGTCACGTGAAACCCTCATCCGCCTGAAGAAATTTCAGGTCGACGAGAAGCGGCGCAAGGTCGCCCAGATCGAGGCGATGATGGCCGAATTCGACCGCATCGCCAACGAGCTCGAGCGCGAGATCAAGGTCGAGCAGGACCGCGCCGGCATCCACGATCCCGGCCATTTCGCTTATCCGACCTATGCGAAGGCCGCGATGACGCGGAAGGAGAACCTCAAGCGCTCGGCCGACGAATTGCGCGGCCAGCTCGACGACGCCAAGGCGGCGCTCGGCGAGGCCTTCGAGGAACTCAAGAAGGTCGAGATGCTGGACGAGCGCGACAAGGAACGCGACCGCGCCGAGCAGAATGTCCGCGAACAGCAGGAGCTCGACCGTATCGCGAGCCTGCGCTTCACCGCCGGCGGCGCGCACGTTTAAACGGCAAGCTTCCAGTTCGAGATAAAGAAAACGGCGCCCCCTCGGGCGCCGTTTTAGTTGGACCGCGTGGCGGCCTTCGGAGGTTACTTCGTCGCCGGCTCCTTGCCGGGGTCTTTGACGTCCTTGGCCGTGTAGATCTCGACATTCTCGAGCCGGCCGCCAACCTTGTCGAGGCGGCGGACATAGACGTTCTGCACGATGTCGCGCGTGTTCGGGTCGATCGAGACCGGGCCGCGCGGGCTTTCCCACTTCATGCCTTTGGCTGCGGCAATGAACGTCTCGCCATCGGCCTTGCCGCCGGTCTTCTTCAGCGTTTCGTAGATCAGGTGCATGCCGTCATAGCCGCCGACGGCGAGCAGGTTGGGGGTCTCGTCCTTGTTGGCGGCGCGAAAGGCTTTGACGAAGGCGGCATTGGCCGCGGACTTGTGCGCCGGGTCGTAATGGAACGAGGTGATGACGCCGGCCGCTTCGTTGGGAAGAGTCTTGAGGACGCGGACGTCGGTGAGATTGCCCGAGCCAAGGATCTTCACCTTGTCGGGCGAGATGCCGCGTTCGAGAAATGTCTTCATCAATGCCGACGGCGCCGGCCCGGCGGGCAGGAAAACGAAGATCGATTGCGCGCCGGAGTCCTTGGCGCCCTGCACGAAGGCGGAGAAGTCCACATTGGCGACCGGCATGCGCACCGACCCAAGAACCTTGCCGCCGGCAGCGGCGAAGGCGGCGCCGAAGAACTTCTCGGCATCGTGGCCGGGCCCGTAATCGGACACCATGATGTAGGTCGTCTTGATGCCTTCCTTCGCCGCCCAGGCGCCGAACGGCGTATCGAGCTGCGCCTCCGTCATCGACACGCGCACGGAGTAGGGCGACTTGGTGACGATGCTCGATGTCGCGGCATTCATGATCACCATCGGCATTTTCGCTTCGGCCGAAATATCGGACGCCGCCATGGCATTCGGCGTCAGCACGAAGCCGGTAAGGATGTCGACCTTGTCGCGCGTCAGTAGTTCCTGCGCGAGGCGCTTGGCCGCGGCAGGGTTGGCACCGCCGACATCCTTGCGGATGATCTCGATCTTCTTGCCGGCAATCATGTCGCCGTGTTGCGACATGTAAAGCTTGATGCCGGCATCGACGTCGGTAGCGGTGTCGGCGAAGACACCTGAATATGGAAGGATCACGCCGATCTTGATCGTGTCGGCGGCGAGCGCCGTCGCATGCACGGCAAAGGTCGCCAAGGCCGCGGCGCCTGCGGTGGCGAAGTAACGTCGCGTGAAACGCTGCATCGTTTGTCCTCCCCGGATTTATGACTTCTTTTATTCGTTATTCAGGTCGTTTTATTCGTACTTCAGGTCGCAGCGCTTTGGCTCGCTTGGCCAACTGGCCGGTTGAGCAAATCGCGCGATGCAAAAAATAAGCTACGTAGCTTATATCAGTTGATGCCCAAGGCGGGAAGCCATATTCTCCCGGCCAGAGAACAGCCCCGCGCGTTTTGCGTGCGCTGCGGCATCAACTTCCGGGAGGACAATCATGTCGGCGCCTGCCTCAAACAGCCTTGCCGCGATGCAACACGCCCCGTCCGCGGCACCGAAACGTCCGCCGTTCCGCGCCGATCAGGTCGGCAGCCTGTTGCGCCCGGAGTATGTGAAAGAAGCGCGTGAGCAGCGCGAGCGCGGTGAGATCACGAAAGAGCAATTGCGCGCCATCGAGGACCGCGCCATCCGCGAGGTGGTGAAGCTGCAGGAAGAAGTTGGCCTGCAGGCGATTACCGATGGCGAATTCCGCCGCGCCTTTTGGCACGTCGATTTCCTGAGCGGCTTCGACGGCATCGAATGGACGCACGGCGACTATGCCGTGAGCTTCAAGGGCGCGGACGGCAAGGTCGCCAGCACCTCGTCGATGCTGGTGGTCAAGGACAAGGTCCGGCGCACCAGGCCGATCATGGTCGATCATTTCGCTTTTTTGAAAGCGGCGACCACGCGCACCGCCAAATTCTGCATTCCGTCGCCGACTTACATGCACATGCGCGGCGGCCGCAAAGTCGTGGACAAGCAAGCCTATCCCGACATGGCGGAATTCTGGGCGGATGTCGTTGCCGCCTATCGCGCCGAGATCGCCGACCTGCGGGCCGCCGGCTGCAGCTACCTGCAGCTCGACGACGTGTCTTTCGCCACCATGTGCGATCCCAAAGTGCGCAGCCAGGTGACGGAGGACGGCGAGGACCCGGCTTCGCTTGCCGTGCTGTACACCGACATCATCAACGCCATCACCAAAGGCCGCGATCCGGCGCATGCCGTCACCATGCATACCTGCCGTGGCAACTCGATGAGCATGTGGATGGCCGAAGGCGGCTACGACCCGGTGGCGGAAGTGCTGTTCAATCGGGCTGATGTCGACGGCTTCTTCCTCGAATACGACACCGAGCGGGCCGGTGGCTTTGAACCGCTGCGCTTTGTGCCCAAGGGCAAGAAGATCGTGCTGGGCCTCGTCTCGTCGAAGACGCCGGAACTGGAGACCAAGTCCGATCTCAAGCGTCGCATCGAGGCGGCGGCGAAATACGTAGCCCTCGAGGATCTGTGCCTCAGTCCGCAGTGCGGCTTTGCTTCAAGCCATCACGGCAACAAGATCACCGACGAGATCGAACGGCGCAAGCTGGCCCTGGTGGTCGAGGTCGCCGATGAGGTGTGGGGCGGGCGCTGAACGGCGTTCCGTTACGGCTTTCGTTTTGCCGTTCGAGACGCCAAGATGGCCCGTGAGTCATGGGTCCGGGCGATGGCGGCAGGCATTAGGAAAGTCACCACGAAACGCGGCGTCGCATCCGCGAAGAAGGCCAAGCGGCGAACGCAGGACGAGCGGCGGCGCGCCACGCAGGACGCCATTCTGAAGGCGGCGATCGATCTTCTGGTCGAGGAAGGCTATGCGCGCTTTTCGACCATCGCGGTCGCCAAGCGGGCGCGGGTGTCGCGCGGTGCCCGCGAGAACTACTATCCCTCGAAGTACGATCTGATCGCCGCGGCCTGGGAAGCCGCCCTGACGCGTGCGAGGGATCGCGCCCAGGCCATGGTCGGCCGGCAAGACGGTGTCAGTGCTGTCGACGGCTTTCTGACCGACTATGAGTCGTTCTATCTGAGCCACGTCTATATGGCGTTGATGGAACTACAGGTGGCGGCGCGCACCGACGCCCGGCTGTCGCGGCTGTTTCACCGCCTTTATGCCAAGTATCGCCGCAGCCACGACGACATCTGGATCGAGGCCATGGTTGCCGAGGGATATGCGCGCGATCGGGTCGAAATCTTTCTGCGGGCGACGCAGTATCTGCTGCGCGGCATGGCGCTGACGTCGGTGTGGGACATATCGAAGGCCGGCTTTCGCGGCGCGCTGCGGGAATGGCGCGCGCAGGCGCCGACCTATCTCGCCGGCACTCGGTCGCGGTCAAAGCAAAGGCCAATTGCGGCAAATCGCGGGCGGCGGCGCGGCAAGTAATGCCCGCATTGCGTCATCCATGAGCCTTGAGCGAGCCATGCGCGGGCCGCTTTTGTTCGGCAAAGTCAACCTGTCCAAAGTTTAACTACTCAAGGCAGAGGCGTGCTGGCACGCCCTGTTCAGTAAAGTTGCGTCCGTTGAAGCTGGGAGTGGGTTGGCTGATGAAGCGTTCGACTGTTCTGTTGCTCGGTGTTGCGCTGACGGCTTTTGCCGCGCCGGCTTTCGCGGCCGACGTGCCGCCCGCGCGTCCGCAGGGCGCGCCGGTCTATCAGGCGCCGTCACCGGTCTATGATTGGAACGGATTTTACCTGGGTCTCAATGGCGGCTACGGCTTCGGCCGTTCGAGCTGGAGCGATCCGTTTGCCGGCGGCGACTCCGGCCGTTTCAACACCAATGGCGGATTGATCGGCGGCCAGATCGGCTACAACTGGCAGGTCGGTCGCACCGTGCTTGGCCTCGAGAGCGACATCAACTGGGCTAATCTCAACGGCACCGCATCGGGTCCGGCTGTCTGCACGCTCAACGGCGGTGGCGAGTGTCGCACCGAGCAGAGCTGGTTCGGCACCACGCGCGCGCGCATCGGCTATGCCTTCGGCAATTTCATGCCCTACGTGACCGGCGGTCTCGCCTATGGCGATATCAAGTCGGTGCAACCCATCGGCACGCAACGCGACACGAAGGCCGGCTGGACCGCGGGCGGCGGCCTCGAGGTCGGCCTCACCAAGAGCTGGACCGCCAAGGCCGAGTACCTTCATCTCGATCTAGGCACTGCGACCTTCATGGGCGCGGCGTCCGGCACCAACACGCTGAGCGTGCCGATCACCGAGGACATCCTGCGCGCGGGGCTTAATTATCGGTGGTAGGTGCCGGCCCGGCCGTCGCTGCCACCATGAACTGCGCCTTGGCGAGGCCGGCGAAACGGCCGCCTTGCGCCACCAGTTCATCGAATGTGCCGCTTTCGACGATCTTGCCGGAATCGAACACCAGAATGCGGTTGGCGTTGCGCACGGTGGAGAGCCGGTGCGCGATGACGAAGGTGGTGCGGTCCTTCATCACCTCGTCGAGCGCGGCCATCACCTTGGCCTCGGTGTCGGCATCGAGCGCGCTGGTGGCTTCGTCGAGAATGAGGATCGGCGGGTTCTTCAGAAGCGCGCGCGCGATGGACAGGCGCTGACGCTCGCCGCCCGACAGCGAGCGCCCGCGCTCGCCGACGCGCTCCTCGAAACCGTTGAACTTGCGCTCGATGAAGTCGAGGCACTGGGCGCGCCGCGCCGCCTCGCGCAGCTCGTCGTCGCTCGCGTCCGGCTTACCGACGCGCAGGTTCTCGCCGATCGAGCGGTTGAACAGCAGCGATTCCTGAAACACCACGCCGATGTTGCGGCGAAGCGCGGTCAGCTTGATGTCGCGGATGTCATGGCCATCGGCCTCGATGACGCCCGACTGCGGATCGAAAGCGCGGTGCAGCAGCGCAATCGCGGTCGATTTGCCGGCGCCGGTGGCGCCAACCAGCGCGATCGTCTCACCGGGCTTCACGGTGAAGTTCAGATGATCGGCGGCGAGGCGGGTGCCGTCATAGGAGAAGGTTACATCCTTGAAGGCGATGTTGCCGGTGAGACGGCCCGGGTCGATGGCGTCGGGCTTGTCGCGGATGTCGGGGATGGTGTCCCAGACATTGAAGAACTCGCGCAACTGCGGCACGTGGCTCACGAGGTCGTCGATGAAGGAGACGGTATGCTCCATGCGGGCGATGATCAGCCCGGCGAAACTCATGAAGGTGACCATCTCGCCGATCGAGGCCTGGCCGTTGATATTGAGCAAGGTGCCGATGACGATGATGGCGAGCACGGCGAGCGTGGTCGCGGTGCGCGTCAGCACATTCGCCAGAGCCCACCACGACAGCACCGGCATCTGCGCCGCCAGCAGGCGATCGACGATCTGCTTGAGTTCGGTGACTTCCTGCTCCAGTCGCGAGAAGCTCTGCACCAGTGCGATATTGCCGAGCGTGTCGGAGGTGCGCTCGGCCAGCGCCGAATAATGCTCCTCGACCTCTTCCTGCATCGAGCCGGTCTTGCGCACGATGATCGAGGTCAGCAGGGCGAAGACGACGCATAGCGCGATCAGCACGCTGGCGAGCTTCCAGTTGATGTAGAGCGACAGCGGCAGCAGCACGATGAGGCCAACCATCGAGGCGAAGTGTTCGCGGAAAAAACCGAGCCACAGGCCCCAGAGGTCGTCGGTGCCTTCCAGCATCGCCTTCATCAGGCGGCCCGAATGAGTGTTGCCGTGATAGGATTGCGGCAGCTGCAGCACATGCTCGAAATAGCGCGTCAGCACCACCTGGCGGCGGCGATGGGCAAGGCGGTCGGAATGTAGCGCGATCAGCGTGCCAGCGATGATGGTGAAGATGCCGAAGCCGGTCCAGGCGGAAAGCAGCACCGACAGTTCGGACCATGACGGAGCCTTGCCGCTGGCCTGGCCTCGGCTCAGCGTGTCGATGATGCGGCCGAGCAGCACCGGCTCGGCGAATTGCGCGCCGACCAGCGCCAGATTGCCGAAGGCCAGCGCCCAGCCGAGCCGGGCTTCGGAGCCGAGCAGCGCCAGCACGCGGCCGTAAAGTGCGATCATCGACATGGCATCTGCCCGTGGGCTACTTCTTGTCGGCGGCCGGTTTATTGGCCGCCGCGGCTTTTTTCAACTGCGCCAGTTCGTCTTCCAGCTTTGCCAGCCGCGATTTCAGCGCCGCGATCTCGGCATCCGAGGCGGCGAGCTGCCGCCGCGCCTCGCGCTGCTGGCGATCGAGCGTTTGATGCAGGAATTCGGTATTGGCCTGCAGGCAGGAGGTACGCCGCTCCATCTGCTTTTCGGCGGTACAGACCTCGAGCCCGCGGATATCTTGGGCGAGCGCGGGGGAGGCGAGCAATGCGATCGCGACAATGACAGCGCGCATCATGAAACCACCTGAATCTCCTTCAGCCGCGCGATGGCGATGTCCGACAGCGGCGTCGATTTGCGCGTGGTCTCATCGAACATCACCATCACCGTCTCGGCCAGCGCGGCGACGGTGTCGTCCTGAAGAATGACCTGCTCCAGTACGAAAGACGAGCGGCCGATGCTCTTGCAGCGCGTGCCGATATGCGCCTGGCCGGGCCAGTGCATCTCGGCCTTGAAGTCGAGAATCAGCTTGGCGATGACGAAACTTGTGCCCGGCTGGTTGAGCGGTTTCTCCCGATCGAGCAGGAAATGCGTGCGGCCGGTTTCGAGAAAGGTCGAGAACGCGGCGTTGTTGACGTGGCCGAGCTTGTCGGTGTCGGCGAAACGGATGGTGTCCATCGCCCAGGATGGGTAGTCGCTTTTGTTCATGCGCTCAGCGTCCCGTCATTTCGTCGCGCAGTTGTTCGCCCAGTGGCTTGAGGCCGGCCCGCCGCCTCAGACATAGGGGCCGGCCATGGAACGCTGATAAGCCAGATAGCGCGGGGTCCACATTTTAGTGCGCACGGCTTCTTCGACATCGGCTTTGCTGTCGATGCCCTCGGTCAGGCCTTCGGTATAAGCTTGTTTTCCAACGGCGATGGCGACGTCGATGGCGACGTCGCTGAGCTGCGTCACGCGCGGCAAAAGATTGGCGTTGGGATCGTGGCGCGCCGGCGACATGCCGGCGAGCGCCTTGGCCGCGGCCATGAACATGGTGTCGGTGATGCGGGTCGCGCGCGTCGCGATGGTGCCGAGACCGACGCCGGGGAAGATGTAGGAGTTGTTGGTCTGGTCGACCGCGAAAGGCTGGCCGCCACGCTTGAGCGGCGGGAACGGCGAGCCAGCGCCGATCACGGCGCGGCCTTCGCTCCAGCGCTCGATATCGGCGGGGTTGGCTTCGGCGCAGGATACCGGGTTCGACAGCGGGAAGATGATCGGCCGCTTGTTGATGTGCGCCATGCCGCGCACCACGCTTTCGGTGAAGGCGCCGGCCTGCGCCGAGACGCCGATCAGCGCCGTCGGTTTGGCATTGTAGATGACATCGAGCAGCGAGATGCGGCTCGGATTGCCGAGCGTCCATTTGGCGACCGCCTCGCGCTTCTGCACGAAGGCGCGCTGGAACGGCACGATGTCGTTCATGCCCTCGACGAGC
The DNA here is from genome assembly GCF_005153485.1 of Pseudolabrys sp. FHR47. NCBI lineage: Bacteria > Pseudomonadati > Pseudomonadota > Alphaproteobacteria > Hyphomicrobiales > Xanthobacteraceae > Pseudolabrys > Pseudolabrys sp. FHR47. The sequence continues at coordinate 3,641,017 of NZ_CP039740.1, read as the reverse complement.
AGGCCGTCCTTGTCGACCAAATAGAAGCGGCTGGCGGCGTCCTCCGGATTGAGCCCGGCATCGACCATCGCTTCCATCAACAGCCCGGCGATGCCGCAGCCGGCCGAGCCGCCGCCGAGAATGGCGATGCGCTGGCGCTCCATCGGCTCGCCGGTGACGTTGATGGCGGCGAGCAGCGCGCCGGTCGCGACCGCGGCGGTGCCCTGGATATCGTCGTTGAAGCTGCAGAGCTGGCCGCGATAGCGCTCGAGCAGGCGCGTGGCGTTGGCCTTGGCGAAGTCCTCCCATTGCAGGAGGACATGCGGCCATCGCTCTTTCACCGCGGCGATGAACTCGGCGACGAACGAGTCATATTCCTCGCCGCGCACGCGCTTGTGTCGCCAGCCGATATAGAGCGGATCGGCGAGATTGGCTTCATTGTCGGTGCCGACATCGAGCAGGATCGGCAGCGCGGTCGCCGGGCCGATGCCGCCGCACGCGGTATACAGCGCCAGCTTGCCGATCGGGATGCCCATGCCGCCGGCGCCTTGGTCGCCGAGGCCGAGAATGCGTTCGCCGTCGGTGACGACGATGACCTCGGTCTTGTCGAATTGAGGGTTGGCGAGAATCTCGCGGATGCGCGAGCGATGTGGAATCGACAGGAAGACGCCGCGCGGCTTGCGGAAGAGCCGGCTGAAGGAGGCGCAGCCGGCGCCGACGGTCGGCGTGTAGACGATGGGCAAAAGCTCTTCGACGTGGCGGCCGAGCAGCGCGTAGTAAAGCGTTTCGTTGGTGTCCTGCAGGTCGCGCAGGAAGGCGTAGCGCTCAAGGTCGGTGTGGAATTCCCGGAAGGCGTGCAGGCGGCGATTGACCTGGTCGTCGATGCTGACGACGGTCGGCGGCAGCAGGCCGTGCAGGCGGAAGGCGGTGCGTTCGTCCTCGGTGAAGGCGGTGCCCTTGTTGAGCCGCGGGTCGGCGAGGAGGCGGTAGCCGAACATGTCGGCGGGGAGGGTGAGTGAACCCTGTCTGTCTGAGGCGCGATCGAGCAATTCGGCAGTCCCGGCAATGTGATCCATGGCCGGGAACCCTAGCACACCGGGGCGGGCCGCCGCATTGCCGAATTCGCCACCGAGGGTGCCGGCGAAAGCGTAGCTTTTTGGGTCAGGACTGCCGCTTGTCGGCGTCGTATTCGGCGCTGGAGAAGGCGCCGCCCTGGAAAGTGTCGCCCACCGGATCGGGCGGCAGTTTGGCCTGCGCCGCCATCGCCTCGGCGCGGAAGTCCTCGGCCTTGTGCTTCGGCCGGTAGCCGAACCTGTGGGCGTTGGAATTGTCCCACCACGCGGCGGCGTTGTCGGAGGCGCCGTAGAATATCTCGTATTTGATTTCTGGATGCTCGAGCCCGATGCGCAGGAGCTGCACCAGGTCCTCCGGGTGCAGAAAGATCGACAGCCGGCGCTGGTCGATCGGCTTGTCGCCGAAATTGCCGATTCTGATGCAAGTGACGCGCAGGCCGTGCTTGTCGGCATACATCGCGCCGAGCGCCTCGCCGAAGCACTTGGAAACGCCGTAGCGCGAGTCCGGCCGCACGGTGACATTGACGCCGATCTTCTGCGCGCGCGGATACATGCCGACCGCGTGGTTCGAGGTGGCGAAGATCACGCGCTTGACGCCGGCGCGATACGCCGCCTCGAACAGATTATAAGTACCGATGATGTTGGCCTGCAGGATCGTCTCCCAAGGACCTTCGACCGAGAAGCCGCCGAGATGGACGATGCCGTCGATGCCGTCGACGATCTTCTCGACCTGCGTCATGTCGGCAAGATCGGCGGCGACGAATTTGGCGCCGGCGGCGAGGTCGTCGGGCTTCCTGATGTCGCTCCAGCGGATGTCCTTGTAGATCGCCGGCAGCATCTGCCGCAGCCGCGTGCCTATACCGCCGGCGGCGCCGGTAACGAGTAGTTTCATAATTATTTGATCCCCAACTCCGCCGCCAGTTTCTGGTGCCGATCGCGGCTGGCGCCGAGATGCGCATGCATGGCGGTGCGCGCTTTGGCGACATCGTGGGTGCGGATCGCGGACAAGATCTTGGCGTGCTCGCGCTGGAATAAAGTGAGATTGTTGCGGCGAAGCAGCGGCGCGCTGCGGCCCCATACGGTCTGGCGCGGAATGACGACGCTGCCGAGATATTCGAGAAAAACCTTGAACTGCGGATTGTTGGTGGCCTCGGCGATCTCGCAGTGAAAGGTGAAGTCCTGATCGACGGCGTTTTCGCCGGCGTCGATCGCGGTCTGGATAGCCTCGAAGCGCTCGGTGATCTTCCTGATCTGGGCCGGCGTGGCGCGTTCGGCCGCGAGCCCGGCGGCCTCGACCTCGATGCCGGTGCGCAGCTCCATGACGTTGAGCACGTCGCGGAGCGATGAGTGCTCGTCGAATTCCACACGGAACGGCCGGCGGACCTTCTCGGCGACAAAGGTGCCAATGCCCTGGCGGCTGACCACCAGCTTGTCGGCGCGCAAGGCGGCAACCGCCTCGCGGATCACCGTGCGCGAAACGCCTGTGGCGGCAATCATTTCCTGTTCGGTCGGCAGGCGCGAACCGGGCAGCAGCTTGCCGCTGATGATGTCGGCGGTGAGCCGCGCCACGATCTCCGCGGTGAGGCCGCGCGGCGCCTCGATCGGTTTGAGGAGGGAAAGATTTTTATTCAATCGGACAGTCCACCACCTTGACCGGCGCCGGCCGCTCCGGTCATCATATGACCTGATGAGTAGCACGAGGCCCCCCGCCGATCAATCGGCGCGTCTTCGGAAACGCTAGCTCGCACGAAAAGAAATACAAGGGAGGAAGACACATCATGCAAACACGCAGAACGATTCTGACCGCGGGCCTTGTCGCCGCCGCGGTAACGCTTGCTGGTCCAGCGCTCGCCCAGAAGACCGTGCTGAAAGCCGCCGACGTCCATCCGCTCGGCTATCCGACCGTCGAAGCAGTCGTGCAGATGGGCAAGAAGCTTGAGCAGGCGACCAACGGCCGCCTGTCGATCCAGATGTATCCGTCGATGCAGCTCGGCGGCGAAAAGGAAATGATCGAACAGGCCCAGATCGGCGCGCTGCAGATCGCCCGCGTCAGCGTCGGCCCGGTCGGTTCGGTGGTCGACGATCTCAACGTCTTCAACATGCCGTTCGTGTTCCGCGACGTGAAGCATATGCGCGCGGTGATCGACGGCCCGATCGGCGACGAACTCTTGAAGAAGATCACCGACAACCCGAAGACCGGCCTGATCGGCCTAGCCTGGATGGATGCCGGTGCCCGCAGCTTCTACAACAAGGTGCGCGACATCAAGTCGGTTGAGGACCTCAAGGGCCTCAAGTTCCGCATGATGGGCAACCCGATCTTCGTCGACACTGCCAATGCGCTCGGCGGCAACGGCGTCGCTATGGGCATGGACCAGGTGATGAACGCGCTGCAGACCGGCGTCGTTGACGGCGCGGAGAACAACCCGCCGAGCTACGATTCGTTCGGCCACTTCCCGATCGCCAAGCACTACACCCTCACCGAACATCTGATCATTCCGGAAATCCTGGTGTTCTCGCGCAAGGCCTTCGATGCGATGTCGAAGGAGGATCAGGCCCTGATCCTGAAGTTTGGCAAGGAAACCCAGCTCGAACAGCGCAAGCTGTGGGACGCCCGCGTCAAGGTCTCGATGGACAAGATCAAGGCCGCCGGCGTGAACGTTATCACCATCGCCGACAAGAAGCCCTTCCAGGACGCGGTGAAGCCGGTCTGGGACAAGTACGGCGCCAAGTATGCTGACCTGGTCAAGCGCATTCAGGACGTGAAGTAACCTGACGCACCTGCGGGCCGGCGCCGGCTTTCCACCGGCGCCGGTCTTGCATCATCACTGTGGAAATATTCGGGGCGGGGCCATGAAGGCTGCTTATGCCAGGGCGATGGAAGCCCTGTATTTCATCTGTGCGATGGTCGCGGGGCTGTGCCTTGTCATCGTGACGCTGATCATCCCTTACGGCGTGTTCACCCGCTACGTCCTCAACAGCGCCTCGTCCTGGCCAGAGCCACTGGCGGTTCTTCTCATCATCCTGTTCACGTTTATCGCCGGCGCCGCCTGCTACCGCGCCAGCGTCCATATCGCGGTGACGATGGTGGTTGACGCGCTGCCGCCCGCCGGCGGCCGTGCCGCGCGCTACGCCCGTGACGGCGTCATGGCGGCGATCAGCCTGTTCGCCGTCATCTGGGGCATCAAGCTCGTCGATGTGACCTGGAGCAATACCATCGCGGAGTTTCCGTTTCTCTCGGTCGGCGTGACCTATCTGCCGATTCCCGTCGGCGGCTTCATCACGCTGCTTTTCATTATCGAACAGGTCTGGATCGGTCCGCCGGACGAGAACTCGCTCGTCCATCGCGAACCGGTCAGCGCCGACTGAAAGCCGGGAGAGAAACGTGGAAGCCCTTATTCTGCTTGGCAGCCTGTTCGTACTGATCGCCATAGGCGTGCCTGTCGCCTATGCGCTCGGCGCCGCGGCGCTGGTGGGCGCTTTCTGGATCGACATTCCGCTCGAAGCGGTGATGCTGAAAATCTCGGACGGCATCAGCAAGTTTTCGCTGCTCGCTATTCCCTTCTTCGTGCTGGCCGGCGCCATCATGGCCGAAGGCGGCATGGCGCGGCGTCTGATCGCTTTCGCCAGCATATTTGTCGGTTTCATCCGCGGTGGTCTGGCGCTGGTCAATATCTGCGCCTCGAGCCTGTTTGGCTGCATCTCCGGTTCGTCCGTCGCCGATACCTCGTCGATCGGCTCGGTGATGATCCCGCAGATGGAGAAGGCCGGCTATTCGCGCGTCTTCGCCACCAATGTAACGATCTGCGGCTCGGTTCAGGCCATCCTCATTCCGCCGAGCCACAACGCAGTGATCTATTCGCTGGCAGTCGGCGGTTCTGTTTCGATCGGCCATCTGCTGGTTGCCGGCTTCTTCCCGGGCCTGCTGCTCGGTCTGTCGCTCGCCATTCTCGTGCTGATCATTGCCTACAAGGAGAACTATCCGAAGGGCGAAGTGGTGCCCTTCAGGCAGGCGATAACGGCGGCGGTCGAGGCCATGTGGGGCCTCGTCACCATGATCATCATTACCGGCGGCATTCTCGGCGGCGTCTTCACCGCTACCGAGGCCGCGGCGGTGGCCTGTGTCTGGGCCTTCTTCGTCACGATGTTCATCTACCGCGACTATCGCTGGCGCGACCTGCATCTGCTCGTGCACCGCACGATGAAGACGGTCGGCCTCGTCATGATGCTGATCGCCTTTGCGTCGAGCTTTGGCTACATCATGGCGCTGGCACAGTTGCCGGCGAAGGTGACGGCGTTCTTCCTTACCATCTCCGACAACAAATACGTCATCCTGTTCCTGATCAACATCCTCCTGTTGTGTCTCGGCACGCTGATGGATATGGCGCCGCTGATCCTGATCTGCACGCCGATTCTGTTGCCGGTGGTCACGAGTTTCGGTGTCGATCCGGTGCACTTCGGCATCATCATGCTCGTCAATCTCGGCATCGGTCTGGTGACGCCGCCGGTGGGGTCGGTTCTATTCGTCGGCTGCGCGGTGGCGAAACTGTCGATAGAGCAGGTGACCCGCAAGATCTGGCCGTTCTACATCGCAATGTTCATCGCGCTGATGCTGGTGACCTACATCCCGGCGATCTCGACCTGGCTGCCGCGCGCGCTGCTGGATTGAGGACGGCGCAACGCCTCAATTCGCCGCCGCCGCCAATTCCTTCGAGCCGGCGGCCTGCGCGCCGCGTTGCATCTTGCCGTCGATGTCGGCGATGAGATTGCCGACCACGCCGGTGCGCCGCGCTACCGGATTGCGCTCGTAGCCGTTGCGCTGGAAGAAGTTCGAGGTCGGCACCTTGCTGCGGAATTCCGCCGGCATGGTCACCATGTCGAGCCCGGTGGAATCGCCGGTCAGGTTCATCAGTTCGAGCTCGGGCGCGGTGAGCGGCGTGCGATAGCCTTTCATGCGCGCGAATAGCACGGAGTTCAAAAGCTTCTGCGTTTGCACCACAGGGCCGATGTCGATGTCGAGCACGATCGCGTGGATGCCCATGCCGCCCGGCGTTTGCTTGGCGAGCTTGTCGTATTCGCTCCACTTGCCCGGTACCGACTTGGCATAGGCGATCATGCGTTTGACCGCCTCGATCTTGCGGACCATGGCGCGCTTTGCCTCGCCCTGCAGCGTTCTTTCCTTGCGGCGCATCGCGGCAAGCACGATGTCGGCATGCTCGGCCAGCATCGATACCGAATTGGTCGACAGCATCTGGTTGTAACCGACCGCCGGCGAGATCGCGGTGGCGCGCTTGGGCGTCACGCCGGCCTGCGTGTCGTAGGTGCCGTTGCCGCCGGTCTCGAAGGCATAGACGCCGACGATCTGCTCGCGCGTCAGGCCCGCGGCGAGCGCGTAGCGCGCATAAGCGCGCTTGAAGTCGAGCTCGCTCGCCGGCTGGTCGGGCACGAAGCCGAACTGCGTCCTGGCGTGCCGCAGGAAGTCGGCGATGACGGGGATCGGCGGCGGCTCGCCGGGTTTGGGTCCCGGCGGCGCGTTCGGGTCGATCGGGCGTGGCGGGCCGGAATAGATCGGCGGCTGCTCCAGCACATAGTCGTCGAGCAGGATCGGTTCGTTGGTTCGGCGCTTGGCATTGCGGATACGGCGCTTGTCGCTCACTGCGTCCCAATAGGCTTCCGCCGCCGCTTCATAGGGCCGGCGCGCCGCTTCCCAGGCCGCGCGCTTGGCCTCGTAGTCGCTGGCGATGGCGACGCTGGAGCCGGTCGGCAATCCGCCGGCGCAGGCCGGCAGCATCACGGCGAGTGGCGAGAGCAGGGCGGCGGTAACGAGGCGGCGCAGCATGAACGGTCCCGGGCTGATTCGGTCTTCTCACCACCCTGCGGCTTTTGCCCGGCGATTCAAGGCCGGTTGCCGCGCCCTGGCGCGATCATTCGCCGCGTCGGAACCTGCGCTCGTGCACGCGAAAAAAAACGCGCCGGCAAAGCGGCGCGTCCAGTCTTGGGGAGGTTCAGTCAGTCGTCTCAGTCGTCATACGTCAGCAGTCGTCGTCCAGTCAGAAAGTCGGCGGACGGTCACCGGATCGTCGTGCCCTCGCGCACGGTCAGCACCACCGGCTGGCCGGCTTTGTAAATCTGCGGCCCCTTCGCGGTCATAACGTCGGTGCCGAGATTAAGTTGCGTCGCCGCGATGCCAATGACGGCGATCAGCAGCGCGGCGAAAAGGCCGACCACCACGATCTTGAGGTGGGTGGTGCGATCGGCCGTGTACATCGACCAGTTCATCTCATCGTCCTCCAGGTGCTCCGCCTATGAGTGGCGGGGCCCGGCGAAAAGGTTCAAATTCCGTGTTCCATTAACGTAAGGATTGCCGGGCGGTTCCGCGCCCTCTTTCACGGAACGGTGAAAGCGCGTGATCGCGGACGTTGCGGCAGCGCGGCATTCCGCATCGCGGCAGTTCCTGCGTTCATCAGTTAAACGCCGCGCCGGCGCTCATCCTGCGCCGCGGTTCAGATGAATTGTTTTTAATTATTTTGGAGGCAGTCCCGGCGCCCGGCGGCGCATCGAGTGCTGGAAAAGAAAACGCCCGGCGCGATGGCCGGGCGATTTTTTGTATTGTTTATATTAGCGAGATGGGCGTCAGGCGTTCGCCGCGCGCTTGAGCGGATAGGATTCGCTCTCATAGAGCGCCTTGATGTCCTGGTGGCTCAGGCGAGCCTCGTTGATTTCGATATAGGCGCCGAGCAGCTGGGCTTCCGGCAATTCCTCGACCGCGAAGCGGATGGCTTCCGACGCCTTGTCGAAGCGACGGTAGCGAACCTTGCTCGCGACCTTGCGGTTACGCGACGGAAACAACTCCGCCGGCGCGGAAAAATCGATGGTCTTCATGATGTCTCCAGAGCAGCCGGGCCAAGCGGGCAAACCGGCACAGATTTGAACGCTCTATATAGTCATAAAACTGCGGCAATCCAGTGGCCTGCGCGACATATCGGAAACCCGGCGGCTACCGCTGGTGGCGTAGTTAATGCCTTGCGACTAAAGGGATTATTCCGGATATAGTCAGCGCCGGCAACGAGGACAAAAATCATGCCCCATATCGTGGTGAAAATGTACGCCGGGCGCTCCGATGCCGACAAGGTGCGGCTTGCCGAGGCCCTGACCAAGGCCATGATCGAGACCCTGGGATCGAGCGAGAAGTCGATCTCGGTGGGCATCGAGGACGTCAAGCCGGAGGACTGGCGCGCGCAGGTCTATCGGCCCGAAATCGCGGGCAAACTGGACACCATCTTCAAGGCGCCGGGCTACGACCCGCCGGTGTGAGGCGGGCGGGGTCGTATCACTGCGATACAGCCGGCCCGGTTTCGATCGTTCTGACATCCCTGCAATTGTCGCAGCGGAAGGTGCGCAACTCCGGAAAGCTGCTCACCTTTGGATCGATCCGGACCAGAGTCATCGGCGCCCCGCAGCAGCTCTGCGCGGGCGCGTGGGAGGTGTTGTGCTCAGGGAGGCTCATACCGCGAATATGGCAAGGCCCTGCGGATTGCCTACTCGGTGAAAGTACCTAGTTGGGGCCAGGCCCGCCGCCTGCGTTTGCCTTGCCAGCCCGGTGCAAAGAGACGGCCATCAGGAAGCCGAGCACGGCCCCGACCGCGCCTATCAAGTACACGCTGCCATAACCGGCCCGGTCGGCGACGAGACCGGCAATGGGGCCGGTGAGGCCATAGGCGATATCCTGAAACGCGGCGAAGCCGCCGAGCGCCGTGCTGCGTAGATGCGGATCGACGAGGCGGATGACCTCGCGGCCCATCGCCGGAAACACCATCGAACAGCCGAGCCCGGTCAGGAAAGCGCCGGCCAGCGCAAAGCCCGGATGTGGCGCGGTCCAGATCAGGATCTGGCCGACGGTCTCGACGCCGAGCGATACGATGGCCACCGGCACGCCGCCGAAACGATCGGGCATGTGTCCGAAGAGGATACGCACCAGCACGAAGCCGCCGCCGAAAGCGGTGAGGCCGAGCCCGGCATAGGCCCAGTGCTGGTCGCGGAAATAGAGCACGAAGAAGGCGCCGATCGCGGCAAAGCCGATGCCCTGCAGGCCGACGATCGAGCCATGCCACCAGATGCGACCGATGACGCTGAGGAAGGACGGCCGCTCGGCATCCGGATGCGCCGGTACGCCGGGCATGCGCCAGGTCACCAGCAGGCCGAGAGCAGGCAGCACGGCGCTGATCGCCATGGCCGCGGCGAAGCCGAGCGTGTCGAGCAGGATGACGCCGATCGGCCCGCCGACGGCGAGCGCGCCATACATGGCTGCGCCCATCAGCGCCAGCACGCGCGATGAGCGCGCCGGGCCGACCATGCCGACGCCCCAGGACACGACGCTGACCGTGACGAGGCTTTCACCGAGGCCGATGAGCAGGCGGCCCGCGAGCAGCAGGCCATAGGCGGCGAGCGGCGTTGCCGCGATCAGGCCGGCGATGAGCGCGACCAGCGCGCCGGCGATGTAAAACATCAGGCCGCGCCGCAGCGCCAGCCTGGCGCCGCGCCGATCGGCAAAGCTGCCGGTGATGCCGCGCGAGGAAATGGTGGCAACGAAGGCGATGCCGACGCCAAGGCCAGCCCAGACATTGTCGTAGCCCAGTTGCGCGGTCACGAAGACCGGCACGATGGGCAGCGGCATGGCGATGCAGAGATAGGAAAGGAAGAGTACGGCGGTGAGCAGGATCAGGCGGCGATCGGCCGGATCGCGTGTCGATGAGGAAGTCATGGCAGTCCTTTTAAGGTGCTTGTCGTCAGATGGACTGCGCCGCGAACAATAAAAAACGCAATCCAACCGGCGTCGGTCGTTACGACCGAAAGCGGTTGATTGCGTTGGTTCACGTTGAACGCTTACGGCCGGTTGGGACCGGCGGCACCGGGCGCGAAGAAAGCGCCCGAGGAGGTATTAGACGAGGGCGCACCGGCTCGCAAGCTAGATGCTGCCCACCGTCTTCAACCTTGCCCGCGGGTGGATTTCCGATTGCGAGATCACGGGCGTCTGGGCGCGGAAGCGCTCGACGATGCCGCGCACGAAGGGCCGGATGCTGGCGGAGGTGACGAGCACCGGGGCTTCGCCTTCGCGCGCCGCGGCTTCGTAGGCCTGGCGCACCAAGGTGATGAACTCGGTCAGCTTCGAGGGCTGCATGGCGAGCTGGCGGTCGTCGCCTTGGCCGACCAGCGATTCCGCGAAAGCCTGTTCCCACTTCGCCGACAGCGCGATCAGCGGCAGGTAACCGGACGGGTTGGCGTATTGCGCGCAGATCTGGCGCGACAGGCGCATGCGCACATGCTCGGTGAGCATCGTCGGGTTGCGCGTCGAGGCAAGACCTTCGGCGATGCCTTCGAGGATGGTCGACAGGTCTCGGATCGATACGCGCTCGGCGAGCAACATCTGCAGCACGCGCTGGATGCCCGATGTATTGATGAGCGACGGCGTGATGTCTTTGAGCAGTTCGCCTTGTTCCTTGGGCAGTTCCTTGAGCAGTTTCTGCACTTCGCCGTAGGACAACAATTCCGCCATGTTGCCCTTGAGCAGTTCGGTGAGATGCGTCGACAGCACGGTGGCGGCATCGACCACGGTGTAGCCCTGCATCGCCGCTTCGTCCTTGATGGCGGCGTCGACCCAGGTCGCGGGCAGACCGAATGTCGGCTCGGTGGTGTGATTGCCTGGCAGCCGCACCTGGCCGCCCGCCGGATCCATGACCATGTACTGGCCGGCCCAGACGCGGCCGGTGCCGGCGTCCACTTCCTTGATCTTGATGACGTAGCTGTTGGCGTCGAGATGCACGTTGTCGAGGATACGCACCGCCGGCATTACGAACCCCATGTCGCTGGCGAGCGAGCGACGCAGCGCCTTGATCTGCTCGGTCAGGCGGTCGGTGCCGTCGGGCGCATTGACCAGCGGTAGGAGCGCGTAACCCAGTTCGACCTTGAGGTCGTCGATCTTGAGCGCGGTTGAGATCGGCTCTTCCGCCACCTGGGCCGCCGCCTGCGCCTCGGTCTGCTTCTTGCCGGCTTCGCGCGCCGCGACTTCCTTGGTGCGGCGGGCGGTGAGCGTGGCAAGGCCGATGGCACCGCCGCCAAGCATGACGAAAGGCAGGAACGGAATGCCCGGCAGCAAGGCCATGCACACCATCACCGCACCCGACATGCCGAGCGCCTTCGGATAGCCGGAGAGCTGCTTCATCAGCGCCTTGTCGGCGGCACCGGTGACGCCGGCCTTCGACACCAAGAGGCCCGCCGCGGTCGAGACGACCAGTGCCGGGATCTGGCTGACGAGGCCATCGCCGACGGTGAGCAGCGTATAGGTATGCGCGGCTTCGGCGAAAGGCATGCCCTGCTGCGCGATGCCGATGATCATGCCGCCAATGACGTTGATGAAGACGATGAGCAGGCCGGCGATGGCGTCGCCCCGCACGAATTTCGAGGCACCGTCCATGGCGCCGAAGAAGCCGCCTTCGTCCTCGAGGTCCTTGCGGCGGCGGCGCGCCTCGGTCTCGTCGATCAGGCCGGCGGAGAGGTCGGCGTCGATCGCCATCTGCTTGCCGGGCATGGCGTCGAGGTGGAAGCGCGCGGCGACTTCGGCGATGCGGCCCGAACCCTTGGTGATGACGACGAAGTTCACGATCACCAGGATGGCGAAGACGATGATGCCGATGACGAAATTGCCGCCCATCACGAAGTTGCCGAACGCCTGGATGACGTGGCCGGCGGCGTCGGTGCCTTCATGACCGTGGGACAGGATGAGGCGCGTCGAGGCGAGGTTGAGCGACAGCCGCAACATCGTCGTCACGAGCAGCACCGTCGGGAAGGCGGAGAATTCCAGCGGCACGTGAATGAACAGCGCCGTCATCAGGATCAGCACCGACAGGATGATCGAGATGGCGAGGAAGCCGTCGAGCATGACCGCCGGCAGCGGCAGGATCAGCACGACCAGGATGACGAGGACGCCGATCGCGAGGCCAAGGTCGCTGCGCCGGATGCTGTTGCCGATGTCGCCGAGGCTGGGAAACCGCGAGGCGCTCGGGGCAGGGGACGCGGCGGTGGTGTCGGTCATGCGGGGGCGGTGCTCGGGTGGCCGGACGGCGAAAAAGCGGCCGCCGGCGAACATGCGCCGGCAACCCGGCAAAGTTTGCCCAGTTTATGGTTAGCGAGTGGTTAACGGCGGGGACCGTCCCCCTCCCGCGGGGAATCGGGAGGGGGCGGCGTTCGGTCAGGCGGGCCTACCGCCTGCCGGGATCAGCCCGCCGGCAGCACGACGGTGTCGATGACGTGGATGACGCCGTTCGACTGCTTCACGTCGGCGATCGTGACGGTGGCGGTCTGGCCCTTTTCGTCGACGAGCTGAAGCTTGTCGCCGGACATCTTGGCCGTCAGCATGCAGCCGCCGACGGTCTTGACCTTGTGCATGCCGCCTTCGTCCTTGATCATCTTGCCGATGACGGCCGCCATGGCGTCGGCCGCGACGACGTGGCAGGTCAGCACCTTGGTGAGCTGCGCCTTGTTTTCGGGCTTGAGCAGCGTGTCGACGGTGCCGGCCGGCAGCTTGGCGAAGGCCGCGTTGGTCGGCGCGAAGACCGTGAACGGTCCCTTGCCCGAGAGCGTGTCGACCAGGCCCGCCGCCTTCACGGCGGCGACCAACGTCGTGTGATCCTTCGAGTTCACAGCGTTCTCGACAATGTTCTTCGAGGGAAGCATGGCGGCACCGCCGACCATCTTCTCCTGGGCGATGCCGGCCGCCGGGACGGCGACGGCAAGGGCGGCGGCCAGCGCCAGCGCGGCACCGGCAGGCTTGAAAGCGAGATTCATTGAGTTACTCCCGTTTCTCTGTTGCGGTCTCCTTTCATGGCGGAGACGCAAGCAGCTACGGGTGCGCGTGGCGCGCGGATGCTTCGGCTTCGTTCACAGACGCGTGAGCTTGCCGCTGGCGACGACCGGCCCGGTCGGTTGACCCGTCGGCGAGCCTCCCCTCGGTTCCAGCGATACGGCGAGTACGGCGTCCGCCGTGGCATGGGGCACAAGGGCGGCCGGGATTGCGATTGTAACGGCCTGGGTCGCGCTCAGCAGGCCGAGCGGTCGCGGCCGGCCGTCGGCGGGAATGAGCCAAAGCTCCGGCACGCGGGTCGCATCGGCGGCAAATGCCGCCGGTACGACGGCGACGTTGCCATGCGATGGGTCGACCGTAGCGATGAAATGGCGATGGCCGCCGCCATCGATGGACGCGAGAAGCGGGGCGAGCGGCGGCGGCGCGCCCGAGAAGCCGCCAGCGTAAATGAAAAGCGCAAGGCAGGCGACGGCCAGCGCCGCGCTCGCCGCGGCGAGGCCGCGCCAGAACGCCAGGCTTTGCCACAGTCCAGGTTGCGCACGCAGGTCGGACGATGGGGGGAGCGCGTTGGCGATGCGGTCCCAGAGCGCCGCCGACGGCGCGACTTCATTCAATTCTCCCGCCAGTGGCGCTAGGCGCAACTGCCATTCCTCGACCAGGCTTACGAACGCCGTATCGCTAGCGAGGCGAGCCTCGACGCGCGCGCGTTCGTCGTGCTCGAGCACGCCGAGGGCGTATTCGGCGGCCAGCCACTGGTCGGGCGACAGCCCGTTATCGTCGCGCAGGTCGCTCATCGGATCGCGGCATTGTCCAGGCAGTTCTTCAGCTTCATCAGGGCTCGGCGAATTCGACTCTTCATCGTGCCCGCCGGTATCCCATCACGGCGGGCCAGCTCTTCATAGGTATGGGCTTCAAAGAATGCGTCGCGCAGCGAACGGCCTTCCTCGGCGGCAAGGGCGTCGAGGCAGGTCCTGAGCCGCATCTGCTCTTCGTTTTGCGCGAGCCGGTCTTCGGCGCCCGGTGCGGCATCAGCGACCGCGGCGGCGGTTTCGAGCGGACTGCGCACCGGTCCGCTGCGGTTCGCACGCAGGCGATCGATCGCACGGTTGCGGGCAATCGCGATCAGCCAGGTCATCGGGCTCGCCCGGCTTGCATCGAAATCGGCGGCTTTGCGCCACACGGTGAGGTAAACGTCCTGCAATACGTCCTCCGCATCTTCACGGCTGCCCAAGATACGGAGGCAGATCGCAAAAAGCTTCGCGGAGGTCAGCCGATAGACGGTTTGCAGGGCTGTCTTCTCGCCCCCGGCTATGCGGGTGAGGGCGGCGACGATCAGACTGCGGTTGGCGTCGAGGTCCATTTGTAACCTCGACCTTACACGCTCGGCCGATGCAAACGAAGGTAACGCGATGTCGCGTGCGACGGCAGGCTTAGCCGCCGGCGACACAGAGCAGATGCATCTCGCCGCAGGCCGGGCAACGCCGGCGCAGCGGCGGGCGAGCTTTCAGCGTAGCGAGGATCGGCTCTTCGGTCACGAGCACGAAGGAGGCGCTCACGGGGCAACGATAACGCATCGCCCCGGAGGCACGCTCCTCGGTCGCGGCCTCCCGCAGCGGGCCGGCGCTGGCATGAAAAACGGACGGGTGGAATTGGCCCGCCCGGCTGAAATCTTCCCATCGCATACGGCTGATCCTGTTATGCGGTGCAAACGCGCCAAGGCGCCGCAGCGTTCCACCCACCGCTGCCTCAATTCAGGTCATGCCCAAGATTCATGCAGGTAGCTGTGGCAGGGTGTGGCAGCCGTCGGTGCCGAGCGGCAACTCCATAACGCGGTTCACCGCAGTGAGGTCGAGCACGTCGTAAAGATGCGGGAACAGCGCGCCGCCGCGCGACGGCTCCCATTTGAGCGCATCGCCGAGGCGGGCGGTGTCGACTTCGACGAGCAGGAGATTGGACTGACCGGCGAAGTGCTTCGTCAGCGTCTCGGCGACCTGCGCGGCCGTGGAAAAGTGAATATAGCCATCGGCGAAATCGACCGGCGCGCCGCGGAACACGCGCTCACGCTCGGCTTCGGCCCAGAGCGCGGCAGTACATATTTTGTAGACGAACATTATAAACAACCTCGGATTACCGCCGCCGCGTCACAATATTGCACCCGCGCGCCCAATAACGATCTTCATTGCCCTTGCGCGTCCTTGAATCGGTCGTCTTTTGCTCTTACTTGCCCGCGAACGAAAGGGACGTGGATGCAAGATATCGAACAATACCTTATCGAGAAGGCCGATGAATGCGCCAGGCTGGCGCGCGCCGGCCGCGCAGTAGCCGACAGCCTCGACGCCATGGGTAACGATCTCATGGCCAAGGCCGTGGAGTTCAATTCGGCTCGCGACCGCCAAAACAAGGATGAAAGGGTTGCTCGGGCAGCCAAGCGTTAGCCTGAAGCAGATACCGGTCATCGGATGTGCAGAAAGCCCGGCCTTGTTGCCGGGCTTTCTGATTCTTGTCGGCGCCGGATACCGCCGCCTTGTTGACCTCGATCAAGCCGCCTTCTGCGCCTCGCACATGCGTTCGACCGCACTCGGCTCGCCCACGATGAGTTCACATTTCCAATAGCGTAGGTCCGGCGTCTCCTTGGTCGGCGCGAACTTTTCCATTGGCACCCAATCGTCGCCCTGGCGGCGGCGCGCGATACCGCCGCCGGCGAAGATCAGCGCGAGACCCCCGGCGACGTCCCAGATATTCGGCGCGGCAAAACGCGCGGCCTGCATCAGGCCGGCGGCGACCATGGCGCATTCGAGCGCCGCGGAGCCGGTCTTGCGCGTTTCCCAGAAGCCGTCGCTCACGGTGGCGACCGGCACGCCGACCAGGCGGCGACGCACCGCCGGATTGACCTTCGGCGTCACATCGGCGCCATCGAAGCGGACCTTGCCGCCGCGCGTGCAGTGATAGACTCCGGCGCGCAACGCGTGGCTGATCGGACACCACAGCGCGCCGACCACCGGCACGCCCTTGTGCAGCACGCCGATCGACGCCGAGAACAGCGGAAAGCCGTTGACGAAATTAGCGGTGCCGTCGATCGGATCGACCGACCAGATGAAATCGCTGTCGCGGCTCGGCCGTTCTTTCATTTCCTCGCCGATGATGTCGTGATCGGGGAAATGCTCGGCGAGGCGCTCGCGCATCAGGCGCTCAACTTTGTCATCGACCTCGGAGACCGGATCGCGCCATTCGTCTTCCTTGATGGCGGTCTTGTATTTGACCGCGAGCAGCCCGCCCATTGCCTTGGCGATCTCGGTACCGGCAATGCCAGCGAGTTCGATGGCGAGATGCTCGATGTCGCGCAGCAGATCGCGCGACACGCCGTCGATGAGCGGCGTGGGCGAAGCCGCGCGGGCGGACTTGGCTTTCGTCTTGCTCGCGGCAGTCATGACGCGGCTGCCTTTTTCTCCGGCGTCTTCTGCACCGGGTGCTTTATTGGAATGACGACGTTGAGCGGCGTCTCCTCGCAGACGATGTCGATGCTGTGCTTGCCGCCGGTCGCCTCGTAGGATTCATCGTCGAGCCGCGTCGGGGCATCACGGAATGTGATTTCGACCTCGGTGCCCTTGCGGAAAGTCGCCGGCGGCTCGTCGTCCTGCGGCGCCTCGAGCCATTTCATCAGTGCCTTGCGCTCATCGGCTTCGAACATGACGATGTCGAGCTTGTCGTCGCTGACGTCGGCTTTGGCCGCCAGCGGCAGGCCGGGGCCGGTGAAGGCGATGTTGCAGACCTCAATGCCGAGCAGTTCCAGCTCTTGCTTCTTGTCGCCGATCGTCAGGGAGACCTCGATCGGCTTGGCGCGCTTGAGCGCCTTCTGCAGCAATTCGCGGCCCTGCTGCAGATTGCGAGCGCCCTCCGGCTTCTTGCCCTTCTTGGCATCGAGCAGGAACTGCGGGAAGACGCCGACGCCGTAGGCCTCCAGAAACAGGCTGGTGCCCCAGTGGCCGGTGACGGAGCCGAGCGATACCGGGCAGGTATGCTCGGGATCCCACATCTCCACCAGTTCCTGCGGCGTTCCGGCGATGCCGAGCGAACGCGCGAAATTGTTGGCGGTGCCGAGCGGCAGAAGGGCGACCGGGACGCTCCGGTCGGGAATTTGCGTGAGCACCGACGCGATGGTGCCGTCGCCGCCGGCGGCGACGATGAGATCGACCGATTTGTCGAAGGCGGCGACGAATTTCTCGTCCTTCACCGACGCATAACGGACGTCATGGCCGGCTAGCTTGAGCGCGGCCTTGAGGCTGTCGCGATCGTGGCCTTTGTTGCCGGCATTGGGATTGTGGCAGAGCAGGACTTTCACCATCCCCGCTTAACCGCGCGAGGTGGCGGAGGGTTCCATGATGGCAACAATGCAAAACGGCCGGTGGGGTGAACACCGGCCGTTTCAATTTTTAACGATGTCGCGCTTACGCCGCGCCTTTCATCTCGCCGCCGTGCGGCGGCGGGATCGGTGCGCCGTCCGCCGAATATTCGTTGAGCTTGTTGCGCAAGGTGCGGATCGAGATGCCGAGGATATTGGCGGCATGGGTCCGGTTGCCGAGGCAGTGGCGCAAGGTCTCGAGGATGAGATCGCGCTCGACCTCGGCCACGGTGCGGCCGACCAGGTTGCGGGTGACCTGCTCGGCGGCCAGCGCCGCCTGTTCGGCAACGCCGGTGCCGCGCGAGGAGTCGAGCCGCGCGCCGTCGGGCGACAGGATGCCGTCGACGCCGATGTCCGCGCCCGTCGAGAGGATGACGGCACGATGCAGCGTGTTTTCCAGTTCGCGCACGTTGCCAGGCCAACGATTAACGCTGAGCGCGTGCCGCGCCTCCGACGACAGCGGCCGCACCGGCAGGCCGTTGGCCTCGGAGTATTTCTTGACGAAATAGGTGGCGAGTTCCGGGATGTCGGCCGGACGGTCGCGCAGCGCCGGGATCTTCAGGTTCACGACATTCAGGCGGAACATCAGATCTTCACGGAAAGTGCCGGCCCGCACAGCTTCCGACAGATTGCGGTTCGAGGTGGCGATGATGCGGATATCGACCGGCACGGGCTTGCCGCCGCCGACGCGGTCGATGACGCGTTCCTGGATAGCGCGCAACAGTTTGGCCTGCAGGCGCACGTCCATTTCGGAGATTTCGTCGAGCAGCAGCGTGCCGCCATTGGCCTCTTCGAACTTGCCGATGCGGCGGGCGAGTGCGCCGGTGAAGGCACCTTTCTCATGACCGAACAGTTCGGATTCGAGCAGGTTCTCCGGAATGGCGGCGCAGTTGACCGAGATGAATGGTTTCTTGGCGCGCTGCGAGCGCGAATGCACGAAGCGGGCGAGCACTTCCTTGCCGGTGCCACTTTCGCCGGTGATCAGCACCGAGGCTTCGGACACCGCGACCTGCTGCGCCAGCTTCACGACTGAGGCCATCGCCTCGTCGCGATAGATCATGTCGCGGTTGTCCTGCGTCACGGCGGCAAGGACGGCGGCGATCAGATCCGGATCGGGCGGCAGCGGGATGTATTCTTTGGCGCCGGCATGGATGGCACGCACGGCGGCGCGGGCATCGTTGGTGACGCCGCAGGCCACAATCGGCACGTGGATGCGCTCGGCTTCCAGCTTCTCCACCAGTTCGCGGATGTCGATCGCGACATCGACCATCAGAAGGTCGGCGCCGCGCCCGGAGCGCAGCACTGCGAGGCCCTGGTCGATGGAGTCGGCGTGGGTGACCGAAGCGCCCTTGTCCATCGCGATCTTGCTGGCGATGGTGAGCTGGCCGCCGAGGGTGCCGATGATGAGTAGCCGCATGGCATTCGTCCTTGATATGCGGGTTGCCGCGCCTTACGGCGCGCCGCGCCGCGTCAGTTCTTGTCCGCCTTGATGATTTCCGTCATGGTCACGCCGAGCTTTTCCTCGACCAGCACGACTTCGCCGCGCGCCACCAGGCGGTTGTTCACGTAGATATCGATGGCCTCGCCGACCTTGCGGTCGAGTTCGAGCACCGCGCCCGGCCCGAGCTTCAACAGATCGCCGACTTCCATGCGCGTGCGACCGAGCACGGCCGAGACCTGCACCGGAACGTCGAACACCGCTTCGAGATCGGCGGCACCGCGATGCACCGAGTCTTCGCCGGTCGGGGCCAGCGGGCCGGCTTCGACCACTTCGGGTGCGCCGCCTTCCAGGTCCGGGAGCGGTACTTTGCTGTCATTGTCACTCATGGCCTGTCTCCGAACCCTTCCTGTTTAGTTCTGCGCGATGCGCGCCGCGATGTAGCGCTGCACGGCTTCGTCGATAATTTTCATGGTCGCCTCGCGGTCGCGCACGACACCGCCTTCGGCCCACTCGATGCGGCAATCGCCGGCGCCCAAGGTCGCATCGGCCATCACGTCGATGCGGCCGTCGAAGCCGCGCGTGCGGGCAATCTCTTCGAGCTTGTGCTTGGCGATGTCGTAGATGTCCTGGCCGACATGGATCGAGATTTGCGGCGTGGCGATGAGCTGGCGGAAGCAGTCGGTGGCCAGCACCTCGATCTCGGCGAAAGGTTCGCGGGTGATCAGTTCGGGCACCAGCTTGCTTGCGACTGAGAAGGCGACCTGTACCGCCTCGCTTTCGAGGCGCGCCTCGATGTCCTTGAGTTGGGCATCGAGCCGCGCTGCCCGGTCGGCGAGCGAGGTGAGCGCCCTGGCGATACGCTCATTCTGTTCGGCGCGCGCCTGATTCTGCCCCGCCTCGAAGCCCTGGCGATGCGCGACGGATTCCGCGTCGGCGCGGCGCCGCTCGGCCTCGACCAAGGTAATGGTCGGCTTCTCGCCGGTGGCGAAGTCCTCATCGAACAGGAATTTGGCGGCAGCAGCCATCTTGTTCATTCTCTTTCAGTTGCGCTTGATCTAGTCCGAAAACCGGTGACCACTTTTCGGGATCAAGCGCTAATACACCAGTTCGTCGTCGCCGCCGCGGCTCTTGGCGATCAGGATTTCTCCCTTGGCCGCGAGATCCTTGGCGATATTCACCAGCAAAGTCTGCGCCTCGTCGACGTCGCGGAGGCGCACCGCGCCCATCGCCTGCATGTCGTCGACCAGCATCTTGGCGGCGCGCGAGGACATGTTCTTGAAGAAGAATTCGCGCACGCCTTCGGAGGCGCCCTTGAGCGCGACGGCGAGCTTGTCCTTGTCGATCGAGCGCATCAGCGTCTGCGCCGAGCCGGAGTCGAGCTTGATCAGGTCGTCGAAGGTGAACATCAGCGCCTTGATGCGTTCGGCGGCGTCGCGGTTGTCATCTTCGAGCGCGGTCAGGAAGCGGGTTTCGGTCTGGCGGTCGAAATTGTTGAAGATTTCCGCCATCACCTCGTGCGCGTCGCGGCGGCGCGTCTGCGAGATGTTGGACATGAATTCGGTGCGCAGGGTCTGCTCGACGCGCTCGATGACTTCCTTCTGCACCGCTTCCATCTTGAGCATGCGGTTGACGCAGTCGAGCGCCATTTCTTCCGGCAGGATGCCGAGCACGCGCGCAGCATGTTCGGGACGCAGCTTCGACAGCACCACGGCGACGGTTTGCGGGTATTCGTTCTTGAGATAGTTCGCCAGCACCTCTTCCTGCACGTTGGCGAGCTTTTCCCACATGTTGCGGCCCGCGGGCCCGCGGATTTCGTCCATGATGCCGGCGATGCGATCCTTCGGCAGGAACTGCGCCAGCAGGCGCTCGGTGGCGTCATAGTTGCCGAGCAGCGCGCCGGAGGCCGACAGCCGTCCGACAAACTCGAGCATCAGCTGTTCGACCTGCTCGGCATCGACGGTGCCGAGCGACGACATGACGATGGAAATCTCGCGCAGTTCGTCGTCGTCCAGCAGCGAGAAGATCTTGCCGCCATACTGCTCGCCGAGCGCCAGCATCAGCACGGCGGCGCGCTCCGGGCCGGTCAGCTTGCGCATGGTCTTGTTCGAGGCGGGGCGGCTGGCGAGTTCGGCCATCAGGCCGCCGATGTCGTCGCGCATCGCGTCGGGGTCTTTGGGCTGCGTCTTGGCCATCAGGCGGCGTCCTCATGCAACCAGCTGCGAATGATCGACACCGCCTCATGAGGGTTTTTTTCGGCGAGCTCCCCCACCTTCTGCACCGACTGCGCGTGCACCTGGCCCTGCACCTTGGCGACGTCGATCATCGCCGAGGTGCGGTTGGAGATTGCGACCTGCTCCTCGGAGTTGACGATGGCGATGTTGGTGCCGCTCTTGTCGGTGATGGTGGAGATCGGATTGCCGTCCGGGCCGATCTCGATCGAACCCGGCACGAAGCCCGGGGCGCCGAGCGCGCCGGCGACGCCAGCCATGCCGGCCAGGCGCGCCTTTTCGGCGGCGTCGGGCGCGATGACCCGGCGCACCAGCGGTCGCACCACCATCAGGAGCACGATGAAGCCGAGCAGGGCCATCACGCCTTTCTCGGCCATGCCCATGATGTCGTCCTTGGAGAAAGCGAGATACTTCATCCAGCCGGCGTCTTCGCCGACCGGGACCTGCACCGAGTCGGCAAAGCGCAGGTTCACGACTTCGACCTGATCGCCTCGCTTGGCGTCGAAGCCGATCGCGGTACGCACCAGCGCCGCGATGCGGTCGATCTCTTCCTTCGGGCGCGCTTCGTAGATCATCTCGCCCTTGTCGTTCTTGGTGTAGCGGCCGTCGACCAGCACCGCCGCGGACAGGCGGTTGAGACGGCCGGCCTCGGTCACCTCGGTCTTGGTGATGCGCGAGATTTCGTAATTGACGATTTCCTCGGTCTTGCGGCTCTGGTCGCGCGAGGACGGGCTGTTGTTACTGCCGTCCTTGCTGGCGCCGGGCAATTCGTTGGAGGCGGAGACCTGACCGCCTTCTTTGCCCTCGCTGGAGTTGGACTGCTCTTCGCGGGTCTGGCTCGAGCGCAGCACGCGGCCGTCCGGATCGAACTTGTCCTGCGTCTCGGTGATGCGGTTCATGTCGAAGTCTGCGCTGACCTGCACCCGCGCCTTGCCGGGGCCGACCACCGAGGTAACGATGTCCTCGACCTGGTTGCGCAGCCGGCTCTCGAACGCCGTCTTGCGCTCGTCGGCCGTGACGCCGCCGACCAAGTTGTCCTGTCGCGCGCCGTCGGCAAGCAGGCGGCCGGCCTCGTCGATGACCGAGACGCGCTCCGGCTTCATGCCGTTGACCGCGCTCGCCACCAGATGGCGGATGGCGCGCACCTGCTGCGGCTCGAGCTGGCCGCGCACCTTGAGCACGATGGAGGCGGTGGCCTCGACCTTGTCGCGCGAGAACAGCGGACGTTCCGGCAGCACCAGGTGGACGCGGGCCGCCTGCACCCGGTCGATCGAGCGGATGGTGCGGGCGAGTTCGCCCTCCAGCGCGCGCAAGTGATTGATGTTCTGGATGAAAGAGGTGGCGCCCAGCGCGTCCGATTTGTCGAAGATTTCGTAGCCGACGCCGCCGCCCTTGGGCAGGCCGCCTTCGGCCAGCTTCATGCGCAGGCGGGTGACCTTGTCCTTCGGCACCATGATGATGGCGCCGTCGTTCTTGACCTGGAACGGGATGGCCTGCCGCTCGAGGTCCTTGATGATGGCGTTCGAGTCCTCGATCGTGAGGTCGGTGAACAGCGGCACCAGGACCGGGGCGGTCATCTGCATCATCAGGAAGGCGAAAAAGCCGATGAGCGCCATTGTCACGGCGCCCATCGCCGCCAGGCGCGCAGCGCCAAGAGACTTCAGAAAATCGAGCAAACCTTGCACGGGGCTATCCTGAACCGGGCGGCGCGGTGAGTTGCGCCCTTACCCGGCAAGTTTTGCCCAGTGGATGGTTACCACCCGGTTAACGAGTTCCCGCGCCACGCTTGTGGAATGCGGCTGCAACCGACAAAGGGCCGGTTGTCGCCGTGGTGGTGAACAAGAAAAGAAAACGCCAGCCGCAGGGGGCTGGCGTATTCAGGAAAACCGGATCGGGATCGCTTACTGGCGATACTGCTGGATGCGCGTGGTGCGCAGGCCCGCGAGACCGTGCTGGTCGATCGAATACTGCCAGGAGAGGAATTCCTCCACCGTCAGCGTGTAGCGGGCGCAGGCTTCTTCGAGAGACAACAAACCGCCACGGACCGCGGCGACCACTTCGGCCTTGCGGCGGATGACCCAGCGCTTCGTCGTCGGCGGCGGCAAGTCGGCGATCGTCAGCGGACTGCCATCGGGCCCGATGACGTATTTGACCCTCGGGCGGTGGGGTTCGGTCATTGGTTTACTCACAAAGACACAGGACTGACTAAGTACTCAACATCGCAAAAACTACACATGGCGGCTTAAAATTTGCCTAAGCGCATTGCGACGATGAGGAAATGTTTGCCTAATCGGCGCTAACCTTTTGGTTACGGTTGGCGCCGCACCGGACACTTGCCCGGGCCGCGCGGCGGCCGGCGCCGGCGGCAAACTCATCCATGAAAATAAGGCGTTTTCAGCGGTTTTAGAGAGCCGGCGAGCCGCCGGAGGTAATAAATGCGTCGCAGTTTAATATTTCGGGGTTATTTCGCATCAACAATACTAAGCGCAGGAACTCAGCAATTTTTGGCAGCCCGGCGCCGGCCGGCCATACGCGTCAGGAGCCAGTGCCGGACTGAGTCGTGGTGTTCGGGATCACGATGCGCTTGATCTTGTCGGCGGTGTAGTCCTTGCCGGCGATGGTCAGTGTCGGCGGGTCCTGCTGCAGGTTCGCCGCGGTGACGACGGCCTGGATCTCGGTCGAGACATTCACAGTCTGCTGGTTGGCGTCGACCGCGGTGATGGAGATCGTGTAATTGCCCGCCGGCCATTGCTTGCCATCGGCGCCTTTGCCGTCCCAGGTGAATTTCTGGTCCCCGGAGCTTACGCTGTAGGTGCCGGTATAGGCCGTCTGTCCAGTAGCATCGTCCTTGATGGTCACGGTCGCGGTCGCCGGCTTCGTCGAGTTGAAGCTCCAGGTCGCACCGCTCGAGGTCAGTTCCGTGGTGGCGCCATCGACGACAACCGTATGGCCGACATAGGCCAGCGCCGTGGTCTGCTGCGCGTTTTTCTCCAGCGCCAGGAGCGAGGCGAGCTGGTCGTTAGACTTCATCTGCTGCTCGACCTGCGCGAATTGCACCAGTTGCTGGGTGAACTGGTTGGTGTCGAGGGGATCGAGTGGGTTCTGGTTCTGCAACTGCGTCGTTAGAAGCTGCAGGAAGGTCGTGAAGTTGCTCGCGACCATCTGGTCGGACGACGTCGTGCTTGACGTCGTACTCGAGGTTCCGGTCGAGGTCGTCGCCGTTGCCGAATTGATCAAGCTCATCGCGCGATCCTCGCTCTCAAACCCGGATATCGACGCCGCTCGGCCGCGAGCTGTAGCGGCCATAGTCGCGGGCAATGACGGTGGTGGTCAGTGTCGTCGCCAGTTCATCCTCGGCGGCGGACTGGCGGGTCGCCTGTCCGTCCTGCTGATTTTGTTGCTGCTGTTGTGTCTGGTCGCGGAGCGAGAACTGCAGGCTGTTGTCGGACGTCTTCAAGCCGGCATCCTGCAGGGCGCGTTCCAGGCCCTGCGTGTCGCGGCGCAGAAGGTCGAGCGTTTCGGGACGGTCGGCGACCATATGCGTGGTGATGTTGCCGTCGCGGTCGACGTTGACCTTCACATGGATTTTGCCGAGTTCTTCCGGATCGAGCCGGATGTCGAACTGGTTCTTGCCGGATGTGATCTTCGCTGAAATCTCGACCGGAACGTTGGCGATTGAAACCGCCTTGTCGTCGCTGGAGATTGAAGCCGCGCCGCTGGCAGAGGCGGAGGCGCCGGTCGCATGAGTCTGGTGCAGTACCGCCGAGAAGTTCTGCAGTTGCATCCCGTCGGTCTTCGGGGCGACGCTGTTGACGGTGATGCCCTGCGCTGCGTGATCCGCCGGCTTGGCATCGTTGTCGCCCTGGCTGCGCTGATGCTCGACCCCGACCTTGGCGAGGTCGGACTGAACAGGCCTGGCTTCGGCGCTCTTAGGTTCGGTGCTCTTGGCTTCGGTGCCGTCGGCCTGCGCCATCTGGGCGGTCGCGGCATCGCCGCCGCCCTGCTTGGCGGTGTGCGCCGGCTTGTCGCTCGAAGCCTTCTTTTCGGCCTTGTCGCCCTCGGCGTTCTTCAGACCCTGCTGCGCCTTGGCCGCCAGTGCCGACAGCACTTCGGCATCGTCAGCGCTGAGGCCGGTCGACTGATCGGCAAGCATGGCGGCCTGCTGCTCGGCGGCTTTGTTCGACGGTTGCGTCGCGCCGGTCGCAGTCTCGACCTTGGTAGCAGTCTTGGCGGCGACTTCGCCGTCGAGTGCCGGTTCGCCAACGGGGGCGGCCGTCGGATCGATCACCACGGCCTGCGGAACCATCGCCTCAACGGCCGCCTGAGTCACAGCGGTCGTGTCGGTGTTCTCGCCGTCGGTAGCTTTGCTGTCGGTGTCGGAGGATTTCGTCTCGTCGGTCGCGGCGCCGTCGGCGGATTTCGTCTCGGTCGCGGCTGTGTCGGTCCCGGTTGTGCCGGCATCCTTCGTCGGCGCCGCATCGGCAGCCGGTGCCTTGCCGTCATCCGCCGCGGTGTCGGATTTGGCGGTGCGGTCGGCCTGCGCCGTGCGGTCGTCACGGCTGGTGCGATCAGCGCGCTCGTCGCGCTTGGGGCTGCGGGTCTCGGCGGGCTGTGGCCGTTCGGGCGCATCGGTCTTGGCGCGGGCCTGCGGTTCCTGCGGCGCGTCGGGAATGGCGCTCAGGAGGTCGTCGAACCGGCTCGACGACGCCTTTTGCGAGGCTGAGTTCTGCCGGCCTGCCTTGGCCAATATGGCGCTGGAAGTCTGGGTCTGAAAATCGACCGCAACCTGGGACAAGACGCACCTCCGCTGTTGACCCCCTTGCTTTTGCAATCGTCAGGCCAGCCGCGGACACGGAAAAATAATAAATGTTACAGTGGCTTACGCCGGCGTCGGGCCGCCGGCCGGGTTCGGGCGGTCGGCTAAACCCGCCGCAGGCGGCAGGTTTTGCCGGGTCGGGCCACTGCGGGAGTTAGCGGCGTGTTCAATTGAACTGCCGGGCGGCTGACGGCCGGTCTGAGGCCCGATCACGGTCCGCACCGCGCATTGTGCCGGTAAGGCGCCGGGACACAGGGAATGCGGTGTTCCCGGCGCTTTCTTGAGCCGTTCCAAGGCTCGACGCCCCGCCCAGTCCCGACTTCCAATTCGCCCCGCCGGCCGCCATATGGTGTAAGACAAACGCCATGATGAACTCGCTCGAATTGCCCAAGCGGCCGGAGGATACCCGTGTCGTCGTTGCCATGTCCGGCGGCGTCGACAGTTCGGTGACGGCTGCCTTGCTCAAGGCCGAGGGCTATGACGTCGTCGGCGTCACGCTGCAGCTCTACGACCACGGCGCCGCGGTTCATCGCAAGGGCGCCTGCTGCGCCGGGCAGGACATCTACGACGCCCGCGCGGTCGCCGAGCGCATCGGTATTCCGCACTACGTGCTCGACTACGAAAGCCGCTTCAAGGAGGCGGTGATCGATCGCTTTGCCGAGAGCTACATTGCCGGCGAGACACCGGTGCCGTGCATCGCGTGCAACATGTCGATCAAGTTTCACGACCTCCTGCACACAGCGCGCGATCTCAACGCCGACGTCATGGCCACCGGACATTACGTTTCTTCGCGCCTACTGTCGTCCGGCCGCCGCGGCCTGTTCCGTGCGCGCGAGGACGACAAGGACCAGAGCTATTTCTTGTTCGGCACAACGTCCGAACAACTCGACATGCTGCGCTTTCCGCTCGGTGACAAGTCCAAAGCGGAGACTCGCGAACTCGCGCGGCAATTCGAACTCGCGGTCGCCGACAAGCACGACAGTCAGGACATCTGTTTCGTACCGACCGGCAGCTACGCCGACATCATCGCGCGGCTGAAGCCCGGCGCGGCCGAGCCCGGCGAGATTGTCGATATCCACGGCAAGACGCTCGGCAAGCATAACGGCATCATTCATTTCACCGTCGGCCAGCGCCGTGGACTCGGCATTGCTTCGAGCGCGCCGCTGTATGTGGTGCGGCTCGATGCCGAGAGCCGGCGTGTCATCGTGGGGCCGCGCGAGGCACTCAAGACGCAGAGCATCACGCTGCGCGACGTCAACTGGATCGGCGACGGCGACATCGACGATGTGCTCGGCAATGGCCGGCTCGAGGTTCATGTGAAGGTGCGCTCGTCGCGTCCGCCACAGGCGGCCTGGCTGCGCCGGAGCGCAGGCGGCTACGAGGTCGATCTGGTCGATGGCGAGCATGGCGTGTCGCCCGGACAAGCCTGCGTGTTCTACGATACGGCGGAAGGGCAGGCGCGCGTGCTCGGCGGCGGCTTTATCCGCGGCGCGGTGGCGGCCGGCGAGCGGCCGCCTGTGAGCGAAGAAGCGCGGGCATCGGTCGCTTAAACAAGAAACAAAAAAGCCATTATGGGCGGGGACATCAGCAAACACGGCGTCGAGAAAGCGTATGCGCGCTGGGCGCCGATTTACGATCTCGTCTTCGGCAAGGTGTTCGAAGCGGGACGCAGCGCCGCCATCGAGGCGGCGGGCAAGGCGTGTCCGCCTGGCGGCCGCCTGCTCGAGGTCGGCGTCGGCACCGGCATTTCGCTGCCGGGTTATCCGTCGAACATTCGCATTGTCGGCATGGACCTTTCGGAGCCGATGCTGCGCAAGGCGCATGAACGTGTCGTCACGCAGAAGCTCGTCAATGTCGAGACATTGGCGGTGATGGATGCCATGCGCATGGCGGTGCCGGATCACTCCTTCGATGTCATCGTGGCGCAATACGTCATCACCGCCGTGCCGAACCCGGAAGCGACCCTCGATGAGTTCGCACGCGTGCTCAAACCGGGCGGCGAGATCATCCTGGTCAATCACATCGGCGCCGAAAGGGGATTGCGGCGGGTGTTCGAAGCCTGTTTTGCGCCTTTGGCGCGCCGGCTCGGCTGGCGGCCGGAGTTTCCGTTCGCGCGGCTGGCCAATTGGGCGGCCCGGCACGGCGGCATGCGCATTGTCGAGAGGCGGCCTTTGCCGCCGCTTGGGCATTTCGCGATGATCCGGTTTGCCCGCGTCCAGGCGGAACCGAAGGCGGCCTGAGGCGGAACTGGGTCGCGGGGCCGGTGGTTGTCTCTCCGAATGGAGGACGCCATGGCGAGCCAGTGCAGATTCCGAAATTCCATTCTGGCGGCTGCTGTTTTGTGCGTATCGGCGGGTGTTGCCGTGGCGCAGGCGCCGCCGTCCGACAAGCCGGCGGAGCCGCCAAAGGCGGAAGCCGTCGATCCCAGGGCCTGCGGGCCGGACGGCACCCATGCGACGGTCGGGAAGGGCGGCGATATCGTCGTACGCAAGCCGGATGACCAGACGCTGAGCAGCAAGCTCGCCCAGTCGGGCGGGGTGATCTGCCCGCCGGCAGTCGATCCCGAGATCAAGGCCCCGACGCCGGAGGCCGGGCGGACCCCGGTGATCCCGCCGCCGGGCTCGCCGGGCGGCAATCCGCAGGTCCAGCCGAAGTAGGCAGGGTGGCCGGACCTTGTATGTGTCCGGTCGGGGCGAATTTGCCCGAATTGACAGGCGGATCAGGGATTTCGGTCGAGCTTGCTTGACAGGCTTCGCGCCGCCTCCCTATATCGCGCCCTTGACCGCGGGATTCATGACCGAGGGTCATGGTAGTGGCGGGGTAGCTCAGCTGGTTAGAGCGGCGGAATCATAATCCGTAGGTCGGGGGTTCAAGTCCCTCCCCGCTACCAAATCAGGTTTCATCACTGGATCGATCAGGTTCGCGGACGATAAGGTCCGGCGGCGGAAAAACGTTGTCCGCCGAGGGCGCTGTGCGCTCGGCACGACTGAAGCTCCGAACGGCTGGATTCTCGCTCTCAATTCAAGCTTGACGATTGCGCGGGCGGCAACCTAGGAGTTCATGACTGAACCCTTTCGGGAGCAGGCCATGTCTCGCATCGCGTCCGGTGACGAAGTGGGAATCGCTCCAGTCTTACGGGGTGCGCAGCCATGACCCAGACGGCGTCCCAGTGGTACGCCGTGCACGCGCACGCGCACTGTGAGAATAAGCGGCTGCCCATCTTCAGCGGCAGGGGTTCGAAACCTATCTGCCGCGTTATTTGAAACGCCGCCGCCATGCCCGGCGTATCGAGACGGTCGCGGCGCCCGTGTTTCCGCGCTACCTGTTCGTCTCCATCGATGTCACGACGCAACGCTGGCGGGCGATCCAGTCGACCGTCGGAGTGGTCGGTCTCGTCCGCAACGACGAAGCGCTTTCGCCGGTTCCGCCGCAGGTGATCGCCGCGCTAAAGCAGCGCGAAGATGGTCAAGGATTCATTCAACTCAGCGACAAGCCGCGCTTTGCGCCGGGCGACCAGGTTCGCGTGGTCGATGGCGTATTTTCAGATTGCCTCGGCATGTTCGAGGGTAGCGACCAGGATCGGGTTTCGATCCTCCTCGATCTTCTTGGCCGCAAGGTTCGTCTGGTGATCGATGACCTGTCGGTCGTGTCGGTCTAAGAGATAAGCAATGATTGGAGCCGTGCACCTCGTCAGTTGTGATATTCAGCGTATCCCGGCTCTTGAAACCTAGCACGCCGACGGCGAGGTCGGTGACGTTCCCGATCAATGCGAGCGGCGTTTTGCCGTTGTTTTGTGGCAGATGTTGACTATAGTGCCGCGACCAAAGAGCGATGACGGTCGTCGCTCAAGTGTTTTCATAGAAATATGCGGATTTTTTTTCATATTATAACGTTTGCATTGGCATCCTTCCTGCTCTTCTTTTTGAATCAGGCGGTTTTGTTCGTAACCTATGATGGCGCCTATTTTATCGACCTGCTCAAATGGTCTCACGATTTTCTTCAGCCTAGCCTGTCGTTGCAAGGCATCCCGTATAGCGGGTTATATGATCTTCAATTGCTCTGGAACAATTGGGTTTTTGGCTTCCCCATCCTGATCGGATTCATCAGCGATCCGATTCTGCTAAAAGTTACGACCTATACGCTCTGCGCGATCGTGACGTACCTTGCGATGTTCGCGTCGGCGCGGCTGTTTGGCCTGTCGTTTCTTCAGGCAGTTCTCACGGCATGGGGTACCTGTTTCATCTACTATCCCTACATCTATCCGCAGCCGGTCTACCCAATCGGTGGTCTCGGGCCATGGGGTGGCGTTTCGCTGGCGCTGGTGTGTCTGTCGATCGTGCTGTTTCGATGGGTCGGCCTGCGCGGCTGGGCGATCACCGTCGGCGCGGTTGTCGCGATCGCCGTTCTTATCGTGGTGACGATTGCGTTCGCGCCATATTACGCGCCGCTGTTCGCGCCGCTTTACGTCGCATTCGGCATCGGCTTTGTCGTCACGAGCGGGGGACGCGAGCGCTGGATCAAGGTCGCCTGCGGCGCATTGCTGGCTCTCGCCGCTATGCCGACGATTGTGCCGTTCCTGGCCGGACTGTTTCTCAATACGGCGGCCGCGATGTTTCCCGGCGACATGACCGACTATGAGCGATCGCTCGACCTGATCTCCATCATGTTCAGCGGCGGCTGGGGCGCCTATGTCGCGACCTTGTTCATCATATGCGCGTGGCTGGCGTCGAAATACGGGCCTCCCGTCTACCGCTGGGTCGCGACCGCTTCGCTGATCTACTATGTCGCGCTGGTGGGGATCGGCCTGTTCTTCCATTACTTCGCCAGTTCAGTCCTGTTCGGTCCAAGGCCGCGGGATTTCGAGGTGCTGTTCTGGCCCTTCATGGTCATGACGATCGTCGCCGGCCTGTCCGTGCCTGTCGCATGGGCCACTGGCGAGGACGGCATTGCCATCGCGCGGCGCTGGTCGACGCCGTCAGCGCGGTTGATTGCCGCTGTCCTCGCGGTCGCTCTCATGCTGGGGCTGTCGTTCTTCGATCGAGGCAAACGCGCCTATGCTAATTTCTGGCTGACGCCGCCGCGTCAGTCTCCGTTGTCGGAAATTCTCACCCGAGAAATTCGCGTCGAGCCGGGACGGCCGTATCGCGGCATCGTCGCGACCTACATGCCCATGGCCAAGGCGAACGCCGGGCTGGACTGGTCGGTGTCGACGCTCAACGACCGGCTGCTGGCGGATCAACTGGGCAACGGCCATCGTGCCATCGATTTGTGGTACTTCGGCATCCCGACCTTGTTCATCTACAACCAACTCATCAGCCCGACTTATTTCCAGATGGTGCGCTACTTCCTGGCGGCGCCCGAGGATAGGCAACGGCGCAACGTCATCATCGTGTCGCGGGTCAATCCCGACTATCTGCGCTCGATCGGGGTTCGCTATGTGCTGACGGATGCGCCGATCCGCGCTGATGTGCATCTGGGGCGGCGCTGGGAAATTCCGCTGGCGCATGGCCGGACGCTTTATCTTTACGAACTGACCGATGCCAATCTGGGCGATGCTTCGCCCACGCGCGTCACGGTTGCCGATAGCGCCGCCGCGACTGTGGAGGCGATGAGACGGCCCGGTTTCGATTTCCGCCGCGACACCGTCACCGATTCACCGGTCGAAGTGCCGCTGGTTCCGGCAACCGACGTGTCGTTCGCCTATGAGCGCAGCGCCTACCGGCTGAAGGCACGCAGCGCGGGCACCTCGCTGCTCGTGCTGCCGATCCAGTACAGCCGTTGTCTTGAAGCGGTGCCGGTCGCGAACACGGCCGAGCCGGTGTTGCGCCGGGTCAACATCCTGCAGGCGGGGGTGCAGTTCTCGGGCAGGCTCGATATGCGGCTGCGTCTCGTGAACGGTCCGTTGGAGAATTCATGGTGCCGACTCGCCGACCTGAAGCGTCTGCGCGAACTGCGGATCAAGGATGCGCTGCCGGGTTGGGTCGACCAGGCCAGGATTAGTCGCGACACCGTTCCTCCGGGACCTGTGAGGGATCTGGCCGTGACGGAAAAGGCCGGTGGGCGCATCGCGGTTCCGCCGTCGGCCATCGCTGCCGTGTCGTCGACCGGTATCAAACCATCCGGGGCATCCGAGGCGGCGATCGATGGCGACGGCCGGACTTTCCTGAATATCGGGCCATTGCCGCCGAAGGGTACGGTCAATGTCGACCTGACCTTCCCGCGCGAGGAAGAGATCGAGGGTATCGACATCCTGCCGCGTGATGCTCACGGCCATCTGACGCCGATGCGGGCGTCCGTCTATCGCTTCGACAAACAGCGGCAGGCATGGGCGGCCGTCGTGACCGATGTTGCCATGGATCTGTCCGAGATGCCGTGGCGGACTTTGCGCATTCCCAGGACCAGCACGGAACGTTTGCGCATTGTCCTCACCGCCGGCATGGAGGCAGGCAACTGGTATCTGCAGCCTGCCGAGATATTGCCGTTCCGCACCGATCCGGCCGCGACAGACAAGAGCTTGTCGTGGACGTCGCCGGGCGATGACGGCGAGGTTGGATATGCCGACAGGCTGGATGCGCGATGGTCGCGCGACCCCGTTCAATCCGAGGACGATTGGCAGGTGGCCTTGCCGACCGCTCTGCCTCTGCCGGCGCCGGGATTGGGAGGGGAAAAGCAGAGCCGCTCTTTGTGGCGGATGCGCGCGCCCGCGGATCGCCCTTATCTCGCGCTTCGCGCCGTCGATCCGGCCGGCAATGCCGGTCCGATCGCCTCCCTTCGCATAGGGCCGTGACGCGTCAGAAATTGATGCGTTCGGCCTCGACCACCACGGAACCACGGCGAACCTGCGCGTGGATCGCGGCGACGTACTCGCCGAGCAATCCGAAGAATGCGAGCTGAACGCCCGAGAAGAAAAAGATTGCCACGATCAATGTCGCGATGCCCGGTTCGGCCAGGCCAGAGAACGTCAAGTTGATGATCAACTGCACGAGCGCATAGAACAGGCTTCCGGCCGCCAGCACGAAGCCGAACAAGGCGCCGATGCGGATCGGAACGTTCGTGAAGGAGATCAGGCCGTTCATGCCTTGATCAAATAAGTGATAGAGCCGGTTCTTCGACAGCCCGCGCGCACGGCTACGCCAGACGTAAGGAACAACTTTGGCCTTGAAGCCGCAGTCGGCGATCATGCCGCGAATATAGGGGTAGTAATCGTCGGAACGCTTCAGGGCTTCGACCACGATGCGATCGACGAGCTGAAACTCGCCGGCGTCGACCGGAATATCGATATCGGCGAGGCGATTGACCAGCCGGTAATAGGCATGTCGCGCGGCACGCATGATGGCGCCTTCCTCGCGCTGGTTGCGGGCGCCGCACACGACCTTGTAGCCTTCTTCCCAGTGCCGGATGAAACCGACCAACAATTCGGGCGGGTCCTGAAGGTCGACCGCAAGCATCACCAGAACCGCATCGCCCGATGTCGCACGAAGTGCGTTGAAGGTGGAGCGGAACGGTCCGTAATTGCGAGCATTGAAAATCACCTTCACGTGGGGATCCTTGGCCGCAATCTCGCGCAGAATCCTGGCGCTGCCGTCGACCGAGGCATTGTCGGCGAAGATGTGTTCGTAGTCGTAACCCGCAAGCGGCCCGTCGACGAACAGGCGCCGCACCGCGGCGGCGCATTCCTCGATATTGTCCTCTTCGTTAAAACAGGGCGAAATGATCGATATCTTCTTCATGCCCGGTCCCCGTTTCCAATGAGCTGACGCGCCGTTTGCGCAAGGTCGCCCATCAAGCTTCGCAAATAGGATTGAGACCCGACGGTCTTGGTCAGGCCCGGCGGAATGGCGAATTGGGCAAAGCGCGGCAACACGCCTTCGCTTATCAGAACATCGGCAACGCGCGAGCCAAGCCCGCCGTGGGGGGTGTGTTCCTCGACCGTGACGATGGCGCCGGTTTCATGAACCGCGGTCATGACCGCCAATTTGTCCAATGGTTTCAAGGTGTGCATCGACAGGACGCGGGCATCGATGCCTTCGGCCGCCAACTGGTCCGCGGCCGCGAGGGCGACGGGGAGCATCGCGCCAATGCTGATGAAGGTGAGGCGAGTGCCCTTGCGGACCAGGGTGGCCTGTCCGATCCGGACGTCCGGGACGTCGCCGCCATGGACGACCTGTTCCCCGGCGCGGCCGAGACGCAGATAGCTCGGGCCGGGAAGATCGATCATCTGCGGCACCAAGAGTCGGGCTTCGACCGGATCGCCGGGCGCCAGCACCGTCAGCTCCGGCAGTGCCCCGAGGATGGCGAGGTCCTCGACGCCATGATGCGTGTAGCCTTGCGCGCCGTAAGTAAAGCCGCCGCCGACGGCAACGATGTGAACGCGCGCCTGATGATAGCAGACGTCGTTTCTGATCTGCTCGAGGCAGCGCAAGGTCGGGAAATTGGCGATCGAATAGACGAACACGATCTTGCCGGTCATCGCCAGTCCCGCGGCGACCCCGATCATGTTCTGCTCGGCGACGCCGGCATTGATGAAGCGATCGGGAACACGCTCGAGGTACGGCTCCAGCGTGCCGTAGCCGAGGTCGCCCGAGACCAGCCAGATGCGGTCATCGGCGGCGGCGAGATCGCACAGGCTCTTGACGAAAGCGGTTCTCACGAGGGCCGAGCTCCCTCGGCTTCGATTTCGGCGAGAGCGGCGGCGAAATCGGCATCGGAGGGAGACTTGTAGTGCCAGGCGAGGCTGCCTTCCATGAAGCTCACGCCTTTGCCCTTGGTGGTGTGGGCGACGATCATGGTCGGCTTGCCGGGCTTTGCCGCCGAGCGCGCCGCCGCCGCCGTCAGCGCGTCGTGATCGTGGCCGTCGAGTTCAATGACGGTCCAGCCGAAGCTCTTCCATTTGTCGGCAAGCGGCGCCAGCCCCAGCACGTCGTCGCTGCCGCCAAAGCCCTGAAGCTTGTTGTAGTCGATGATGGCGACAAGATTGTCGAGGCCGAACCTGGCGCCGAACAAGGCAGCCTCCCAGTTCGAGCCTTCATTGCACTCGCCGTCGCTCATGACGACGAAGACCCGCCAGTCCTTGCGATCGTGCTTTGCGGCCAGCGCCATGCCACAGCCGATCGGCAGGCCATGACCGAGCGAGCCTGTCGACACCTGGATGCCCGGTACCGTCGCGGTGACGTGGCCGGCGAGCTGCGAACCATCCTGGCTGTAGCTGTCGAGCAGTTCGTCCGCAAAGAAACCTTTGGCCGCAAGCACCGCATAGAGGATGGCGGCGGCGTGGCCCTTGCTCATGATGAAGCGATCACGGTCGGCCCAGTCCGGGCGCGACGGATCGACCTTCAGCACCTCGCCATACAACACGGCGAGGATATCGGCGGCCGAAAAGCACGAGCCGACATGCGAGGCCTTGGCGCGATGGACCATCCGCAGCGTGCGGGCGCGCAAATGGCGCGCGAGTTCACGAGTAGCGGTCGACATGGGTCCGGTACCATTCGATCGTCTCGGCCAGGCCGGCGTCGAGGCCGACCAGAGGCCGCCAGCCGGTGGCCTCGCTCAGGCGGGAAATATCGGCCTTGAGCCGCATGACTTGATCCGGCCGATAGGGGACGTCTCCGAGGCCAAGCGGCAGGGCCGGATCGATGCGATCGCGGATCGCCTCAACGACATGCCGGAGCGGAACCGCTTGTCCCGCACCCAGATTGAAAATGCCTTGCGCCTGCGAATTGTTCATCACCGCGACTATGCCACGCGCCACATCGGTGATGTAGAGAAAATCCCAGAGCTGTTCGCCCGCCGTCAGCGCCGGACGCTGCCCCTTCAACAGCGACAGGCACAGGAATGGGATCAGCCAGGCGGCGTCATCTTTCGGGCCGTAGGAGGAAAACAGCCTGAGCCAGGCAAAGCGCAAGCCGAGGCCAGCCGCGGCCGCGGCGCTGTCCTGGGCGGCCTGAAGTTTGGCCTTGCCATAGGCATTGGTCGGCCGGGTCGCGGTGCTTTCGTCGATCGGCTCGGCGCAGGGGCCGTATTCGGCCTGCGAGCCCAGCGCGATCCAGGTACGCACGCCGGCCGCCGCACAGCGCTGCATCAGGGCCAGGCTTTGCGCGATGTTGTCATGTTGACGCGGGTCGTCGCGGTGACGATTGCCGACACCTTGCCAAGCAAGATGGATCGTGGCCTCCGGCCTGAAAGCCGACAGTGCGTTGATGTCCTCGATCGCGGCCAGATCGCCGGTAATCACGGTGATGCGCGGGAGATGCGCGGCGATGCGCCAGGGGTCGGAGCTGGGCCGCAACAGGCAGGCGACTTGATGGCCATCCGCGACCAGGCGATCCAGCACATGCGAACCTACAAATCCCGTGGCGCCGGTCAGGAGGACACGCATAGCGTCAACCCAGGTAGCGCAGCAGGCGGTTGATGCCGTCGTCATTACTGGGTTTGCGCGGCAGGATCGGCTTCGCGACGTGCGGCATGGTCTGCACGTCGTAGATCTGATAGCCGGGCGGCCATTCGAGCGTTGCAACGGTTTGGCCGGTGCGAAGGTCGAGCGCGACGATGCCGCAGATCGTTTCCTTCGGCTTGAGACCGGGCGCGTAAGGCTCGTAAAAGTCGATGACCTTCGACAGACCGACAAACGCATAATCGCCGGCGAAAGCCAGTCCCCGCGTAAAGCCGGGCAGCCGCGTGACGACCTCATAACGCGGGGGTGGCGCATGCGGATCGACATAGCCGACTTCACCGTAGCCGCTGTTGAGCAGCCAGAGCTTGCCGTCGCGCAGCTTGGCGGAATGCGGGCAGGTGAGGCCGCGCAACAGAACCTGGCGCGACGCGCCGTCGAAAACGACGCCCTTGCCCTTGGGACC
Organism: Pseudolabrys sp. FHR47; assembly: GCF_005153485.1. Taxonomy (NCBI): domain Bacteria; kingdom Pseudomonadati; phylum Pseudomonadota; class Alphaproteobacteria; order Hyphomicrobiales; family Xanthobacteraceae; genus Pseudolabrys; species Pseudolabrys sp. FHR47. The sequence continues at coordinate 3,604,374 of NZ_CP039740.1, read as the reverse complement.
ATAGCCGGCTTTCCACGGCTTCGCCCCGGTCACTTCATCGGAAAAGCCGGTGTAATAGCTGGTCTCGGGGCTCGCGCCGCAGGCGATCGAATTGAGCTGAAGATAGTTCTGATCGAAGCTGGCGCGGCCAAGGCCGTCGACGCAGGCCGGCCACCACACGCGCTCCCAGCCGGAGAGCGGATCGAGTTTGGCGAGGAAGTTGTGACCGGTCACGGTGGCGAACAGATCGCGGCCGATGACGACGATGTCGTGAATATAGAGTGTGCCCGGCAGCAGCAGGCTGCGGTATGGCATAAAGACGGTTCCATCCGGCCGCGTCATGTCGGCCGGGACGACATCGCGTTCGAAGTCGCGATCACCGAGGGGGCGCAGCCAGAAGATCTGGTTGGGCGTGCGCGTGCTGCTGACGATCAATTCACCGGTGCCGGTATCGTAGAACATGCCGGAAGGATGCGGCAGTTCGAGCGCGGTGACGTGGGACTTGCCGCCATCGCCGGACAGCAGCGTGATGAAATGTTCGTATTCGCGCGATACCGCGAGCGACAGGTCGAGCTGCTGCAGCAGATCCCAGAACGGGCCTTCGACCTTGGCCTCGAGCAGCGGCTCGATATCGGTCTGGCTCGGATCGGACAGCGCCAGATTGCGGGTTTCCTGGACATATTGCTTGCGATGCATCGCTCTTACGCCTCGCCGAGATCGAAAAGTTCGCGGGCCGCCGCGGTCCGGTCGAAAATATAGCGGCGCTCGTCGGCGCTCAACGCATCGAAGCAGGCGCGTTCATGGGCGCTCGAAATCTCCGGTACACCGCCGAAGGGATGCATCGCCGCGAGAGGCTGGCCGTTCCAGGTCGGCGCCATCAAACCGTCGTCCCACGAAAGTCCGAGCCATGAGCAGGTAGCTTCAAGGGTCGCACGGCGATCGTTTAGCAGGTCGATGAAGCGCAAAGTTTTGACCCGTGCCGGATACTTTCCCGCATAGGCGAAACCGAGCGTGTTGATCATCGACCATTTGCGGCAATAGGCCGCGAGATCGACTTCGGGACGCCTTCTGCGCATGTCGACAAACCCGCCGACCGGAGACCGCACGACATGGATCATGCGCGCCGCCGGCATTTCAGCGAGAATGAGATCGGCATCAAGCACGATCGCCGGACAATGGCCGAGGACAAAGCGCTCCTGTCCGCTGGTGCGGCGCTCGCGCCAGGCATCCAGCAGCGCGGCCACATAAGCCGAGACGATGGCCGGCCGGGTATGCTCCTTGCCATCGAGACGGCGCGCGAAGGCCGTGCGCCAGTCTGCCATCGCGAAGTTCAATTGATAGGCGCTATGCTTGGCATTCGCGGGCTCACGCAGCACCGATTTGGTCTCGTCGTCGATGATGGCATCGAAGATCTCATAGGTCGTCATGCGATCGGGCGCATCGAAGACCGGCCAGCGGTACTTGTCGTGAAACCAGGACTTGAAGGCGTCGCCGACGCGGTGCGTGCCGAGTTGCAGTTCGAACGGATAGACTGCCAGTTGCGGATGGCCGTCGAACAGTCGATGACAAAATCCGCCGCCGCTGTCGTTCCAGGCGGAAATGAAAATGAAGGGAAGGTTGTCGGGCAGTCGCGCGATCGGGTCCGTCATGGGCGCGCGGCCGCTTTTGAGGCGCGACCGACACCCAGATAAAGCGTTCCGGCCGGCAGGCTGTCGCTCGACAGAATGCCGCGCCCGTCGAAAATGATCGGCTGCGCCATTTGCGCGATGCCTTGCCGCCAATCATAGGCGGCAAGTTGCGGCCATGCCGTGGCGATCAGCGCGGCCTCGGCACCGGCCAGCGCGACATCCAGATCGTCGGTGTATTCGACGCTGCCCGGGAGAACGCCACGGGCCGGCTCGATGGCGATCGGATCCCAGGCGACGACCTGGGCGCCGCGCGCGACAAGAAGATGTCCCAGGCGCAAGCCCGGCGACTCTCTCACGTCGTCGGTGCCCGGCTTGAAAGCGAGGCCGAGCAGGGCGATCCGCTTGCCGCGGAGTTCACCGGTGTGCCGGGCGACGATATCCAGAATTCTTTCGGCCCGCGCATCGTTGGTCGAAATGACGGCGTCGAGCAGCGGCGTTGTGACAGCGGCGTCGCGCGCGAATTCTTGCAGTGCCTGGGTGTCTTTCGGGAAGCAACTGCCGCCATAGCCAATGCCGGCGCGCAGATAGCTCTGGATGCCGGCACGGACCGGCCGGCCATCGACCAGGGGCGTGAGGCGGCGGTCAAGATGAACGCCTTCCATCACGACGCGTTCGTCGAGCCCCGGCACCGCCTCGCAGAGCGCGGCGATTTCGTTGCTGAACGAAATCAGGGTCGCGAGCAGCGTATTGGCGGTGTATTTGATCATCTCGGCATTGCGCAACGTCGTCACCAGCTTCGGGCAATCGAGCTCGCTGTAGAGCGTTTGCAGCGCTGCCGCCGACCGCTCGTCAAAGGCGCCGATGACAATGCGGTCGGCCTCGAGGAAATCCCGGACTGCGGCGCCTTCACGCAGGAATTCCGGATTCATGCACAGGCCGAAAGCGCCGGCTGTGAGCCCGGATTCCCGTTCGAGCACCGAGCGCAGCATGGTGTCGGCGGTGCCCGGCACGCAGGTGCTTTTCAACACCACCGTATGATAGCGCCCGAGCGCCGGGAGCAGGCGGCCGACGTCGCGGGCCGCCTGCTCGACGGCGGAAAGATCGATGCGTCCGCCGGTGGAGGGTGTGCCGACGGCGATGATGGAGACATCGGCGTCCGTCAGTGCCGCGCGCAGATCGGTGGTGCCCGTCAGGCGGCCGTCGGCCAATGCTTGAGAGATGAGCGCATTCAGACCGTCTTCATGGAAGGGGGCTTGACCGGCATTGACGGTATCGATCCGCTTCTGATCGCGGTCGACGCAGACGACGTGGTGGCCGAGCGAGGCAAGGCAGGCCCCGGTGACAAGCCCCACATATCCCGTGCCGACGACAGCGACCTTCATCCCCGTCCTATGCCGTTTCTCGCTCGGTCCAGCCATAAGACCGCATGGTGCGGCGCAGGCCTTCCTCGAGATCGATCGCCGGTGCGTAGCCGAGCGCGCGCAGCTTGGACAGATCGGGGCAGCGCCGCTGCGGATTGTCGGTCAGATAATGCGGGTCCTGGCTGACGCGAAATTCGACGGCCAGCGGCGGATCCGAAGCGATCCTGGCGACGGTCTGGCTCACCTCGCGGATCGAAATCTCGGCGTCGTTGCCGACGTTATAGGGTTCTCCGTCCTGGCCGCGCAGCATGACGATGAGCATGCCGGCGATGAAATCGGAGGCATAGCAGAATGAGCGCGTCGCGCGTCCATCCGAATAAAGCACGATCGGTTCGCCGCGCAGGCCCGACGATACGAGATCGGGAACGATGCGCTTGTCGTCGAGCCGTTGGCCGGGACCATAGACATTGAAGGGGCGGATGATCTTGACCGGCACCTTGTGCTTGTCGTGATAGCCCACCGCCAGTGTTTCCGACAGGCGCTTGCTCTCGTCGTAGCAGGCGCGCGGACCGGTGCACGACACATTGCCGCGGTAATGTTCCGGCGTCGGGATGAAGGCCGGATCGGGATCGCCGTAGATTTCGCTCGAGGAGAGAACGATTACGCTGCGCGCATCGGCGCGCTTCGCCAGATCGAGCATATGGCGCGTGCCGTTGACGTTGACGTCGATCGTCTCCAGCGGATGAATGCGATAGTAGGTCGGCGACGCGACGGAGGCGCCATGAATGATCCAGTCCGGACGGTCGTCCCCTTCGTAAGGCTGCGTGACGTCACGCGCGATGAGGCGGACATTCGGATCATCGGCAAGATGCGCCAGACGATTTTTCTCGCCGCGCAGGAAATTGTCGACAACGATGAGTTTGACCGGCTTGCGCAGAATATCGGAATTCAGAGCGACCAGGACATCGACGAGATAGCCGCACAGGAAACCGGCGCCGCCGGTGACCAGCAGGGTGGTGCCTTCGAGGCTATGGACCGAATCACCGAGCGCGGCGGCAATCCGGGCGGCGTCTTCCTTGATGATCGTTTGCATGAGCGTCGACGGCATCACCAGTTTTTCCACGGTGGCCGGCCCGATGACCAGAGCTCCTGCAGCAGATTGAGATCGCGCAAAGTGTCCATGGGCTGCCAGAACCCCTCGTGACGATAGGCCTTGAGTTGATTGTCGGCGGCCAGCCGCTGCAGCGGCGCTGTCTCCCACGGCGTCTGGTCGTTATCGATGTAATCGAAGACCTTCGGCGACAGCACGAAGAAGCCGCCATTGATCCAGCCGCCATCGCCGACCGGCTTTTCCTCGAAATGCGTGACCGACTGGCTGTCGTCGATATTGAGGGCGCCGAAGCGCGCCGGCGGCCGCGTCGCGGTGACGGTCGCATGACGGCCATGGCGCTGGTGAAAATCGACGAGCGCCGGGATGTTGATGTCGCCGACGCCGTCGCCATAGGTCATGCAGAAGGTCTCGTCGCCGATATAGTCGCGCACGCGCTTGAGGCGCCCGCCGGTCATCGTGCCTTCGCCGGTATCGACCAGAGTGAGCTGCCAGGGCTCGGTTACCGCGCTGCGCACGTCGAGGCTGCGGGTCGACATGTCGATGTTCACGACCGCGTTGTGATAACCGTAATTGGCGAAATATTCGACGATCATGTAGCCGCGATAGCCGAGGCAGATGACGAACTGGTTGTAGCCGAACGACGAATAGATCTTCATGATGTGCCAAAGGATCGGCCGTCCGCCGATCTCGATCATGGGCTTTGGCTTGGTGTCGGTATATTCGCGCAGGCGCATGCCCCAGCCGCCCGCCAGAATGACAACCTTCATCGTATCGCTCGATTTTGAACCGGGCGCCTGATCCCGACGGCGCGTTTTCGCGAAAGGGTCAGGTGCTCGATATCACTTTAATCGCGGGTCCATCAAGCCGCCTGTGCGGGCCGGGCCGGCGCTAGACGCGTTTGAGGCCGTCGCCGATCGACACATATTTGAAATCGGGGAACGCGGCGTAGGTCGCCGCCGGGTCGAAGGCGCGGTAGCCGTTATGCGGCATGGGCCCGACGCGCTCGGTGCCCCGAACCGGGACGGCGGGGCTGGCCGCGCGGGCGATGGTTTCGGCGATGCTGCGGAAGCTGTGCACCTCGCCGGTCGCGATGTTCAGCGTGCCCTGGCTCTTGTGGCGCAGCACGCGGACGACGATCTCCGCGACGTCGTCGATCAGCACATGATCGCGCCGTTCTTCGCCCTCGCCGAACAGCACGATTTCCTTGCCCTCGGCGGCGAGACGGCGGAAGCGGTTCGGCCCGTAGCCGTTATGCGGATCGGCCGCGCCGTAGATCAATGTCGGCCGGAGGATCGCCAGCGGCGCGGTGACGACCGATTTGAGCATCACCTCGCGGGAAAGATGCATGACGCCGTGGAGCGAGGACGGCTCGGCGCATGAGCTTTCGCTCAGCAGGCCGGTCGAGTCGCGATAGACGGCATCCGAACTGATATAGACGACATGCGCCACCTTGGTGTCCGCGAGCGCGTCGCAGACCGCGGTCATCATGCGGATATTGTCGCCGAGCATGGCGACATTCTTGACCGGCGCTTTCGCCGACACCACGACCAGGGCATCGGATGGCTGCAACAGCGCGCGCAGGCGGATGGCCGCATCGGCGGCGAGCAGGTCAAGTTCGCCGCGGCCGAGCGCCAGCGCGGCGATCCGTTTCGATTGAAGCAGCTTCGCGGTAGCCGCCCCGACGAAGCCGGCGGCGCCGAGGATGACGACGCGCGCGGGATCGGTTGGCGTCGGGTTCAGATGCGTCAGCATGGCGTGAATCTCTAACCTTGGAGGAGGGCGTCGCGACCCCAGCAACAGCAAAAATGCGGGTGAGACAAGCTCTTTATTGCCGCCCGTCGGTCCCGTGCTAGACACCCGGCGATGATCGACTCGCTAACTATCGCCTTGATGCTGTCGGCGGCACTGCTGCACGCGTCCTGGCACGCGCTGATCAAATCCGCCGCCAACGGCATCGCCGCGATCGCCGGCATGGGGTTGGTCGCTACGGCCGTCGCGGCGGCCGTGATGCCATTCGTGCCGTTTCCACCGGCGGCGGTCTGGCCGGTGATCGCCGGATCGGTCTGTCTGCATTGCGGATACAAGCTGGCGCTGGCGCGCTCCTACAGCCTCGGCGATCTCGGTCAGGCCTTTCCGCTGGCGCGCGGCTTTGTTCCGCTTTTCGCGGCCGGGCTGGCTTTCCTGGTCATGGGCGAACTGCCCAAGAGCGGACAGGTTCTGGGTATCGCAGTCGTGTCCGGCGGGCTTATCTGGCTGTCTGCCGATTCCGTTCGCGGCGGCGTCGATGGGAGACTTTTCCTCGCGGCGTTGGTCGCCGGCATGACGGTGGCAGGCTATGCCGTGGTCGACGCCTACGGCACCCGCCTGGCCGGAGACTGGCTGTCCTTCACCGTCTGGCTGGTGATCGTCGACAGCGGCAGTTTCTTTCTGCTGATCCTCGCCGTTCAGGGTCGCCAGTTGCTGGACCGGCTCTGGATCGATCGAACCCGCACGCTGGCCTCGGGCCTGCTCGGCATCGGATCCTTCGGCGTCTTCCTCTGGGCCCTGAGCCGCAGCCCGGTCGGCCCGGTCGCGGCGCTGCGCGAATCCAGCGTGCTGTTTGCTGCCATCATCGGGATGGTGTGGTATGGCGAGGCCCGCTCGCCGCATCGCCTCGGCGCCGCGGCGGTTATTTTCGCCGGCCTGATGATCATCGCAGTCCTGCGATGATTCATGACGAGCCGGTTTTCCTGCGGTCAGAGAAGAGTTCGATGTCGAATGATCAAGAAGAGCCGAGTCTCAAGCGCTACCGCGAATTGCTCGCGTCCAATCCCGAGTTGTTCGAGAATCCGGCCGATTGCCCGACAATGCTGCTGTTCGATGCCGATGAGATTGCCCAGGCCAAGCGCGACGTGCTTGTTCAGCGCGAGGGCTGGGGATGGCCGGTCAACGACCTGCGCGTGGGCGTGGTCGCCGAGGATCCTTACATCGGCTACGTGATCCGTGACGCGGTGCGTTTCTATGACGGCTCGCTCGGGCTCTACAATCGCGTCGTCGCCAGCGGCGGCATCGTCGTACTGCCGATCCTGCCGGATGGCAGCATTGCGCTGATCCGGATTTTCCGCCATCCGGCGCGGCGATGGTTTCTCGAAGCGCCGCAGGGCCTGGTCTTGCCGGGGGCTGTCCCGGCGGAAGAGGCGCGCCGCGAGTTGATGGAAGAAATGGGCGCGACCGTGGACGACCTCACGCCATTGGGTGTCGTCTACACCAGCACCGCCATGACGTCGGAAAGCCTGAAGATGTTCGCGGCGAAAATATCGAGCTTCGGCGATCCGCAGCGCAGCGAAGGCATCGAAAGCATTCACAGGATAGCGAAAGATGATATCGATCGCCTCGTGCTCGACGGCACGATTACCGATGGGCCCACCATGTCGCTCATTCTGCGGGCGCGGATGCGCGGGCTGTTGTAAACGCTAGACCAGAAAATCCGACGTGCTGAGCTGCGCAACGAGCCGGCTGTCAAGCTGCAGGTCGACCGATCCGGAACTGTCGAAGTCGAATGTCACATGGGCGCCCGCCTGCACCGCAAAGGCAAGGGCGGCAGCGGCGCTGTTGATTCCGGCAAAGCCGAAAAGCTGGATTTGATCGTTGCCGTTCTGATCGAAGTCCATGATGCGGTCGAAACCGTCGCCAAAGCTGTACACGAAAATATCGTTGCCGGCTTCTCCGTAAAGGAAATCGGCACCGGTGCCCCCGGCAATTGTGTCGTTGCCGTTGCCGCCGGATAATGTGTTTCCGTTACTGTCGCCCACGATAATATCGTTGAAGGCCGATCCGTTCACGTTCTCGATGGCGATCAGCGTGGCGCCAGTGGCGAAGTCTCTGCCCGCCGCAAGGTTGACGCTGACAGCGCTGCCCAAATTAGAAAAACTCGCGGTGTCGATGCCGTTGTCGCCGTTCAGTGTGTCGAGACCGCCGCCGCCCTGTAATGTATCATTGCCGTCGCCGCCGGTGAGGACGTTGGCACTGCCGTCGCCGACCAGGACGTCGTTGAAAGCCGAACCGCTCACGTTCTCAATGCTATTGAGAATGTCGCCCTGGCTGTACTCGCGCTGGGTTGCGAGGTTGACGCTGACTGCCGCACCGGCGCTGGCGTAGCTAACGGTGTCAGTGCCAGCGTCGCCATTGAGCGTATCGGCGCCGGCGCCACCATCGAAGGTATCATTGCCGTCGCCGCCGGTGAGGACGTTGGCACTGCCGTCGCCGACCAGGACGTCGTTGAAAGCCGAACCGCTCACGTTCTCAATGCTGTTGAGAATGTCGCCCTGGCTGTACTCGCGCTGGGTTGTGAGGTTGACGCTGACTGCCGCACCGGCGCTGGCGTAGCTAGCGGTGTCAGTGCCAGCGTCGCCATTGAGCGTATCGGCGCCGGCGCCACCATCGAAGGTGTCATTGCCATCGCCGCCGGTGAGGACATTGGCATTGCCGTCTCCGATCAGGATGTCGTTGAAGGCCGAGCCGGTCACATTCTCGATGGAAATCAGCGTTGCGCCGGTGGCGAAGTCTCGGCCCGCTGCAAGGTTGACGCTGACCGCGCTGCCCATGTTGGTAAAGCTCGCCGTGTCGGTGCCGTTGCCGCCATTAAGGGTATCGGCGCCGCCGCCGCCTTCGAGGGAATCATTGCCATCGCCGCCAGTGAGCTCATTGACACTGCCATCGCCGACCAGGACGTCGTTGAATGCGGTGCCCATGACATTCTCGATACCGATGAGAATGTCGCCCTGGCTGTATTCGCGTTGGGTGGAGAGATTGACGCTGACGGCGGAAGAGGCACTGGCATAGTTTACAGTGTCGGTGCCGCTGCCGCCGTTAAGCGTATCGGCGCCAGCGCCGCCGTCGAAGGAGTCATTGCCATCGCCCCCAGTGAGGACGTTGGCATTGCCGTCGCCGACCAGGATGTCGTTGAAGGCGGTGCCCATGACGTTCTCGATGCCGATGAGCGTTGCTCCAGTGGCGAAGTCTCGGCCCGCTGCAATGTTGACGCTGATCGCACTGCCCATGCCGGCAAAGCTCGCAGTGTCGGTTCCATTACCGCCGTTCAGCGTGTCCAAACCGCCGCCGCCCTCGAGGGCATCATTGCCGTCGCCGCCGGTGAGGACGTTGGCATTGCCGTCGCCGACCAGGACGTCGTTGAAGGCCGAGCCGCTCACGTTCTCGATGCTGTTGAGAATATCGCCCTGGCTGTATTCGCGCTGGGTTGCGAGGTTGACGCTGACGGCCGCGCCGGCGCTGGCATAGCTCACGGTGTCGGTTCCGTTGCCGCCATTGAGGGTATCGGCGCCAGCGCCGCCGTCGAAGGAGTCGTTGCCGTCGCCGCCGATGAGGGCGTTGGCATTGCCATCGCCGACCAGGATGTCGTTGAAGGCGGTGCCCATAACGTTCTCGATGCCGATGAGAATGTCGCCCTGGCTGTAGTCGCGCTGGGTTGAGAGATTGACGCTGACGGCTGCGCCGGCGCTGGCATAGTTTACGGTGTCGGTTCCGTTGCCGCCATTGAGGGTATCGGCGCCGGCGCCGCCGTCGAAGGAGTCGTTGCCGTCGCCGCCGATGAGGACATTGGCATTGCCATCGCCGACCAGGATGTCGTTGAAAGCAGTGCCAGTCACGCTCTCGATGGAAATCAGCGTTGCGCCAGTCGCGAAGTCGCGGCCCGCCGCGAGGTTGACGCTAATCGCACTGCTCAGACCGGCAAAGCTCGCACTGTCTGTGCCGTTGCCGCCGTTCAGCGTATCCAGACCGCCGCCGCCCTCGAGCGCATCATTTCCGTCGCCGCCGGTGAGGGCATTGGCATTGCCATCGCCGACCAGGATGTCGTTGAAGGCGGTGCCCATAACGTTCTCGATGCCGATGAGAATGTCGCCCTGGCTGTAGTCGCGCTGGGTTGAGAGATTGACGCTGACGGCTGCGCCGGCGCTGGCATAGTTTACGGTGTCGGTTCCGTTGCCGCCATTGAGGGTATCGGCGCCGGCGCCGCCGTCGAAGGAGTCGTTGCCGTCGCCGCCGATGAGGACATTGGCATTGCCATCGCCGACCAGGATGTCGTTGAAGGTGGTGCCCGTGACGTTCTCGATGCCGATAAACGAGTCGCTCTGGCTGTATTCGAACTGCGTGGCAAGATTGACGCTCACGGCGGAACCGGCGCTGGCATAGCTCACGGTGTCGGTGCCGCTGCCGCCGTTGAGCGTGTCGGCGCCGGCGCCGCCGTCGAAGGAGTCGTTGCCGTCGCCGCCGATGAGGACGTTGGCATTGCCGTCGCCGACCAGGACGTCGTTGAAGGCCGAGCCGCTCACGTTCTCGATGCTGTTGAGAATGTCGCCCTGGCTGTACTCGCGCTGGGTGGCGAGATTGACACTGACGGCCGCGCCGGCGCTGGCATAGCTCACGGTGTCGGTGCCGTTGTCGCCATTGAGCGTGTCGGCGCCGGCACCGCCGTCGAATGTGTCATTGCCGGCGCCGCCGGTCAGAACATTGACATTGCCGTCGCCGATCAGAATGTCGTTGAAGCCGGTGCCGATGACGTTCTCGATGCCGACGAGAATGTCGCTCTGGCTGTAGTCGCGTTGTGTTGCGAGATTGACGCTGATGGCCGCTCCGGCGCTGGCGTAGTTCACGGTGTCGGTGCCGTTCCCGCCATTGAGGGTATCGGCGCCGGCGCCGCCGTCGAAAGAGTCGTTGCCGTCGCCGCCGATGAGGACATTGGCATTACCATCGCCGACCAGGATGTCGTTGAAGGCGGAGCCCGTTGCGTTCTCGATGCCGATGAACGAGTCGCTCTGGCTGTATTCGAACTGCGTGGCAAGATTGACGCTGACCGCGCTACCGGCGCTGCCATACGTCACCGTGTCGGTGCCACTGCCGCCATTGAGGGTATCGGCGCCGGCTCCGCCGTCGAAGGAGTCGTTGCCGTCGCCGCCGGTGAGGACATTGGCATTGCCGTCGCCAACCAGAACGTCGTTGAAGGCCGAGCCGCTCACGTTCTCGATGCTGTTGAGAATATCGCCCTGGCTGTACTCGCGCTGGGTGGCGAGATTGACGCTGACGGCCGCGCCGGCGCTGGCATAGCTCACCGTATCGGTGCCGTTGTCACCATTGAGGGTATCGGCGCCGGCACCGCCGTCGAATGTGTCATTGCCGCGCCCGCCGGACAGAAAATTGGCGGCGCTATTGCCGGTGATGGTGTCGCTACCGTCCCCGCCGTAGGCGTTTTCGATCGTCGTCGAAGCGGAGATCACAAGCGAGCGGCCGGCAATCGTGCTCGTCGATCCTGCCGTCAGATTGATTGTCGAGTTCGACGTCACCGCCGCGGCGTTGATCGTGTCGGTTCCGGAGGTGTCGTTCAGCGTCCCGCGGGTCGACATTCCGCCATAAGTGCCGAATTCGTCGGTATAGACATAATTGTCGTTCGCGCTGCTGGCCGAGCCGAGGGCCGTGATCGTAGTCGAGGCAATGGAGCCGACGTCCGATGCCACGAGATCCCTGGCGGTTATCGTCCAGACACCGGCACTTTCTTCACCGCGGAAGGCGTTCGAACTGAACGTCCAGTTGGCAAAATCAGAGCTACCGCCAGTCCGATTGTGCAGCGTACTGACGGTGCCGGAAGGCGATGTGATGGTGATGACGAGATCGGACGCGTAGCTATGCGTGATCCCCATCTGGATGCGCAATGTCTCGATCGTGACGCCGGCGCCGAGCGTGACGGTGAACGTGACCCCGGTGCTGTTATTGTCCGGGATCGCATAGGTGCCGCCATTGGTGGCCGAAACCGAAACATCGTTGGCCGATGTCTGCTGCAGGGTCCACGTCTCGCAGAGCCGGACAGCGGCGTGCGCGTCGACAAGTCCGAACCCATAGTCGTTCGAAAAGTGCAGACCGCCGCCGTTCCAGTTCTGGGCGCCGTTGAAGGCCCAGAGATAGCGTTCCGATCCCTGGAGTGAATCGCTGCCGACCGTTCCGCCGACGCTGCGGGCGGAGTAGGCCAGGATCTCCATAACGTCGCGCCAGCCAAGCAGCGGATTTGAATCGAGCATCAGCGCCACGACCCCGCTCACGATCGGGGTAGCCGCCGACGTGCCGCCGAAGCCTGAATTGTAGTCGCCACCGGGCGAGGGGGATGAGTTGTATCCGTCGGAGCCGATCGGGTCCGTCGTCAAGATGCCAGTGACGCCGTTTGAGGGGGCGCACACAAGGAGCGACGCGCCTTCCTCGCTGTAGTATGAAACAAGGCCGTTACTGGCAACGGCGCCGACCGTGATGACGTATTGCGAATTCGAAAAATTGGAGTCGTTTGCGGAGCTTGCGTTGGTTGACAAGCGATCATTGCCAAAACCGTTGCTATTGCCAGCTGCCACCAGTTGAATCGTGCCGAGACCGCCTCTTCCCGAGTTTACGGCATCGGCCAAGCCGGCGAAAAACGGATTCCAAGATCCATTTAGAATGTTGTCGGCGAAGCGAGTAGTGAAGCCCCAGCTGTGATTCACGACATCAAACGTGTCTTGCAGGTTCATCGCTGCAGACATGTATTCGAACGAAGCGCTTATGACGTCGAAGCCCGTCAGTTGTGCGCGGTAAGCCACGCCCATGGTGCCAACGCCGTCGAGTTCGGCGGCAATCAATCCGGCGACGTTCGTGCCGTGAGCATCTCCCTGGGCTGAGTTGTGCTGGGGATCCTGAGCGACGCCGTTAATGACGAGATGCCGGCTCGCGACATAATTGTCGTTCAGGTCATGGTGCGTGTATTGCACGCTATCGTCATAGACGCCGACCTTGACGCCGCTGCCGTCATAGTCATCCCAGACGGAAGTGACATTGATATCAATGCCGGCGGGGCCGCCGGTCTGGCCGGTATTGCGCAGATGCCATTGGTTCTGAAAGTATGGTTCGTTCGGTATGAAATTCAGAGTCCGCGCGAACGGATCCTCGCTTACCGGCGACACCAGATCACTCTTCGTCGATACAGTCATTTCCACCCCCCACTTTCGGTGGATACCAGTGCAAAGCGAAGCAACTTGCAAGGCATGCGCAAACGCCGGAACTTTTTCCCCGAAAGAACCGGGTAGCACAAGATAATTGTACTACGCTTGGTTGTGGAAGGAAACTAGTAATCTGCGGTCGACAGCATCGAAAAATAAGGAGCCCTCGAGGGCAGAAAGAAACAAACTTTATTGTTCGCGTTGTCGGGCATCGCGACGGCGCGCGTTGGACTTCGCGCTTGCTTAGTACCGCTCAACCTCGCGCAGCACCATGAAAGCCTCTGCAGCCGCAAGGCCTACCGTCGCGCCACGGGCGCGCGCGAGGTTCTCCAGTGCCTTAATCGAACGTGCATGCGGCTCCGGCCGCATGTCGAAGGCGTAGAGTTCCAGGGCCTGGATCTTGCGGGGAAGTTCGGCCGTGATCTCGACGAAGTGGTTCGGCACGAACGTGGCACCGAAGCCCAGCGGTGCCCAGTCGGTCGAGGAGGCTATTTCGTAGGCGTAGAACTCCGCGACCGGGGAGCCCGGCATCGGCCGTAGCGCCGTGGCGACGGCGCGGAAGGCAGTCTGGTGGTCAATGTTCAGGTTGCCGCCGTGGCTGACGTAGACCGTGGCAGGCTTGAGTTCATTGACAGTGCGCTCGATGGCGCCAACGACCTCGCCGATCGGAACGGTATCGCTACGGTTCTCCGGAAAGCCGGCAAAGCGCGGCGGCTCGCAGCCGAGCAGGGCGGCGGCGGCCATCGCGGCATCGCGGCGCTTGCCGTCGAGGCCGGTGCCGTCTCCGCACAGGACGAGGATATGAACCTTGCGGCCCGCTGCGGCGTGCCGCGCAATGGTCCCGCCGCAGCCCAACATCTCGTCAAGCGCGTGTGGAGCGACGACGAGGACGGGCGCTCCGTTCATGACCTAAGCTCTAGGCGCCGTAGAATTCGTTGACGGCGGCGGCCGCGATCGCGACCTGCTCGGGCGACAGGTTCTGGTGATGCGGCAGCGCCAGCACGCGGTCGGCCATGCGCTCGGCCACCGGCAGATCGCCGCGCTTGTAACCGTAGCGCTTGGCGGCCGGATGCAGATGCAGCGGTGTGCCGTAATAGACCAGCGACTGAACGCCACGGCTTTCCAGATGCGCCTTGAGCGCATCGCGGTTCTCCGCCTGCACGATGAACATCACGTAGGAATGCTTCTCGTAGTCACGCACCGGCGGGATGTAGACCTGCTTGGCCTTGATCTTGTCCTGATAGATCGAGACATTGCGGCGTCGCCGCGCAATGACGTCATCGAGACGGGTCAGGCGGTACTTTAGAATTTCCGCGTTGAGCACGTCGAGCCGCGAATTGACGCCGTACATCACGCAGGTGTCGCGGTCCTGGAGGCCGTGATTGCGATAGAGGCGGACCTTGGCGGCAATCTCGTCGTCGTTGGTCAGCATCATGCCGCCGTCGCCGACGGCGTTGAGGTTCTTGAGCGGATGCGTCGAGATGGTGCCGGCGTCGCCGAAGGTGCCGCCGTGCTTGTCGTAATAGTAGGCGCCCATCGACTGCGCCGAGTCCTCGACGATCTTGAGATTGTGCTTCTTGGCGATGGCCATGATCGCGTTCATGTCGGCGACGCGGCCGCCCCAATGCACCGGTAGGATTGCCTTGGTCTTGGGCGTGATCTTGGCTTCGATGAGGGTGGGATCGATGTTCTGGTCGTCGCGGACATCGACATACACTGGCGTCGCGCCGACATGGGCGATCGAGCCAGTGGAGGCGACGAACGAGATCGGCGTGGTGATGACCTCGTCGCCCTTGCCGATGCCGAGCGCCCACATCGCCAGCATCAGGCCGTCGGTGCCATTGCCGCACGAGACGCAGTGCTTGGCGCCGGTATATTCGACCACCTTCTGTTCGAACTCGAAAACTTCCGGCGTCATCACAAGATGGCCTTTGGAGAGCACGCGCTCAACGCAGGCCATCAGTTCCTCGCGCTCTTCGACGAAGCGCTGCTGCAGATCGATGAAGGGGACCTTGATGTCGGACATCAGTTTTTTCCAGCGTAGAAGTTTTTGACGGTTTCGATCACGTAGTCCTGCTCGGCATGGCTCAGGTGCTGGTCGACCGGGAAGCTGATTCCCTCGCGGCAGTGCAGCTCCGAAACCGGGAAATCACCGGGCTTATAGCCGAGGTACTTGAGCGCATCCTGCAGATGCAGCGGGACCGGATAATGGATCTTGGCTTCGATCCCCTTGTCGATGCAGTACTTGACCAGGGCGTCGCGGTTCTCGACGAACAGGATGTAAAGCAGATAGACGTTCTTGGTGTAGTCGCGCCGCGGCGGCACGCGCACCTGCGGGATGCCGGCAAAGCCCTTGTCGTAATGGGCGGCGGCCGCGATGCGGCCTGTTACGATGTCCGGCAACTGCCTGACGATCCACTTGCCGACGACCGCCTGCAGGGAGTCGAGACGGGAATTGTAGCCGAGCACTTCCATCTCATCGCGATTGCGCAAACCATGGTTGCGCAGAAGCCGCAGCTTCCGGTTCATCTCGTCGTCGTTGGTTACGACAATGCCGGCATCGCCCCAGACATTGATGATCTTCAAGGGATGCATGGAGAAGGCGGTCGCGATGCCCCAGGTGCCGACCCGGCGACCCTTGTACTCGCCCATCAGGCTCTGGCAGCCGTCTTCGACGAGCGGCAGCTTGTGTCGCTCGGCGATCTCGACGATGCGCGGCATCTCGGCAACATCGCCGGTCAGATGCACCGGAATGATTGCCTTGGTGCGCGGCGTAATCGCGGCCTCGAGCTGATCGACGTTCATACAGAACGTGTCGTCGCAATCGATGAACACCGGCCGGGCGCCGACCTCGGCGATGGCGCCGACGGTGGCATAGAACGTATTAGCGGCGGTGATGACTTCGTCTCCCGGACCGATGCCGAGGGCGCGCAGCGGAATCTTGAGGGCGTCGGTTCCCGAGCCGACCCCGATCGCGTGCTTGACGCCGAGGGCGGCGGCGAACATCGCCTCAAACTCGCCGACCACCTTGCCAAGGGTGAAGTCGCCGCTTTTGACCAGCGCCCTCATCTCCTCGAAAATGGCGTCCGGATCGGCGTATTGCTGCGAGAGGGGAGAATAGCGAACATGCATGAATTGATAATCTTCGCGAAAAAGGGCCGAGGAGTCCGGCGCGGAGAATTTGGAATGGTTGGAGCCTAACGAGCCGTTCTGAGTCAAGTCCATTTTGATCGCTTTTACGGGTATTTAGAGCACAGTGAGAACGCATGGCAGGCTGGTCAGAGGCAGCCGCGACCATTAGGAAAGTGACTTTCGCAGTCCTGTTAGCTTTCTGGGGGGTGAATGTTCCAGCACCATCAAAATCCGCCGGCTCCGCCGAAGCGCGTTGTCGTGCTTGGGGCTGGCGGTTTTGTTGCCGCCGCGCTGATCGGTCACCTCGCTCGAGCCGGGTTTTCGGTAAAGGCGATCGGACGGGACAAGATCGACCTCGCAGCTCCGGAGGCCGCCGCGCAACTGGCGGCCGAGCTGGAGCCGGGGGACGCGCTGGTGTTTTTATCGGCCATCACGCCGGACAAGGGGCGAGGGATCGATGCCTTTCTCGCCAATGTGCGGATGGGCGCGGCGGTTTGCGCGGCCATCGAGGCCAAGCCGCCGTCCCAGGTCGTCTATTTCAGCACCGATGCGGTCTATCCCTTCGTCGAGGGGCAAACGAGCGAGGCGACGCCGACGGCGCCGGCCGACCTATACGGCGCCGCGCATCTGTCGCGGGAAATCATGCTCAAGGGCACGGTCAAATGTCCGCTCGCCATTCTGCGGCCGACGCTCATCTACGGCGCCGGCGACACCCACAATTCCTACGGCGCCAACCGGTTTCGCCGCATGGCGCGCAAGGAGGGGAAAATCACTTTGTTCGGCGGCGGCGAGGAGATGCGGGATCACATCTATATCGACGATGTGGTTCTGCTTATCGACCTCGTGCTGCGCCATCGCAGCAGCGGCACGCTCGGCCTGGTGACAGGACGTTCCATCGCCTTTGCCGATCTGGCGAAGATGGTGGCGGCGCAGTTCGCCGACCCGGTCGAGATCGTGAATTTGCCGCGGCAGATGCCCGTGACGTATCGCCACTACGACGCGACCGAGTTGTCGCGGGCGTTTCCCGATTTTCGCGCCACCCCGCTCGAACAGGGCATCTCCATCGCCCACCGCTCGGGCGATTGAAGCTGAGCGGGCCGGCGCCGAAAAAACTCATGCCACCGCGGCCAGGATCTTCGGCGTCGACAGGCCGTGGGCGTCGAGCAGGTCTTCCCACGTTCCGTTGTTGTCGACGAAGGCATCCTGCAGCGAGAAGGTGTTGAGACGGCAGGTCGCCTGCATGTCCCAGGCGATCTGCTTGGTCTGCGCACCGAGGCCGCCGAGCGGCGCGGTTTCCTCGATCACGATGACCTGCTTGTGGTTCTTGAGCGCTTCGATGATGCCGGGGCGATCGAGTGGCTTGACGGTGTGCGCTGAGACGATCGACACCGACTTGCCCTTGGCCTGCAGCGCCTCGGCGACTTCAAAGGCCATCTTGGTGATGACGCCATAAGTGAGAATGCAGACGTCGCTGCCGCGGCGCAGGTAGCGCAGCTTGCCGAACTGCCATGGCTCGGCGCCCTTGGTCAGCGTCGGTTCGCCCGATTTGCCGATACGCAGATAGACCGGGCCCTGCCGCTGTTGGGCGCACCAGCGGGTTGCGTCGATGCATTCCTGCGGATCGCAGGGCGCGATGATGCGCATGTTCGGCAACGCGCCGGCGATGGTGATGTCTTCCTGCGAATGATGCGTGCCGCCGAGCGAGGCATAGATGATGCCCGCGCCCATGCCGACGACGGTGACCGGCAGGTTCTGGTAGCACAGGTCGTCGCGCACCATTTCGAACGGGCGGTACAGCGAGAACGTCGCGATCGTATAGGCGAAAGGCTGCATACCCTTGAGCGCCAGTCCGGCGGTGATGCCGATCATGCTCTGCTCGGCGACGCCGACATTGACGAAGCGGTCGGGGAATTCCTTGCCGAACTTCGCCATGCTGCCGGCCGGCGAGATGTCGGCGACGACGATGCAGACCTTGTCGTTCTTGCAGGCTTCTTCGTAGAGCGTCTCGGAAAACGTATTGCGCACGGGCTTACTCCAGCTCCTGCATCGCCTGACGAAGCTCATCCTTGTTGGGCGAGCGGTAGTGCCACATCGGAACGTTCTCCATGTAGCTTACGCCCTTGCCCTTCACGGTGCGGGCGATGACCATCAGCGGCTTGTCGCCGCTGCGGCCTTTGACGGTGTCGACGATCAGCTTGTTGTCATGTCCGTCGATTTCGACGCATTCCCAGCCGAAGGCGCGGAATTTCTCGACCAGCGGATAGAAATGCGGGTGCAGATCGACGATCGGGCCGATGCTGACCATCTGGTTGTAGTCGACGAAGGCCACCAGGTTGTTGAGGCGCAGCGAAGTCGCCATCAGCGTGGCTTCCCAAATCGAGCCTTCCTGAACCTCGCCATCGCTCATGACAGTGTAGACAATGCCGTCATTGCCGTTGATGCGGTTGGCGAGTGCCATGCCGACAGCCATCGACAGGCCGTGACCGAGCGCGCCGGTCGAGGCTTCGATGCCAGGATTGCCGTAGTCAGGGTGCACGCCGAGTTGGCCGCGCGCTGTGGAATAGTCGTCGAGATCGCTCTTCTTCAAGATGCCGAGGCTTTCGAGCACGACGTACTGGATCATGCAGCCGTGACCCTTGGACAGGATGAACGTATCGGGCGAGTTCTCGCCCGGCCGCCGCCGCATCAGATCGTTGTAGATGCTGTCAACGAGTTCGACCGCGGAGAAGGCGCCGCCGATATGCAGAGCCGGCACCTGCTGCGACACTTCGAGGATGCGCCGCCGATAGGCCTTGCAACGCGTGCGCGCGGCCTCGACGTCCGGGCCGGTCATTTTACCGTGCATCGATTGTTTCTCCGAACCCGCTTACTGGACGATGGTCCAGTTGTAGTCGCCGGTGTAGCCGGCCTCGTTGAAGGTCTTGATCCAGCCATCCGGATATTCGTGATAGTGCGCGGTCAGCACCCAGTCGAGGAAGAGCTGGCGTTCTTCAGGCGTGCGATAGGAATCGACGGTGACGAATGCGCGACCGCCGGACACGCGCTGAATTTCCTTCAGCGCGATGATGCACTTGTCGCGATCGAGATTATGGATCGTGTTGAGCGAGATGACCGCCTTGAAGGCGTTGTCGGGGAAGGGCAGTTCCATCGCGTTGCCGAGATGGAGGCGGCCGATAACCTCGGGCTCGCAATTCATCAGCGCATAGCGCGAGACGTCGAGGCCGAACGCTTCGAGGCCGGGGCAGGCCTTCATGAAATCCTTGACCAGAAAACCCTTGGCGCAGCCGACGTCGAGCACGCGGTCGCCCGGCTTCAGGTCGAAATGCTTGACCATGTCTTCGGCCACCGGCACCCAGCGACCGTCATAGCGATAGCCGCCGTAGCCATATTCGCGCGGCCCGTCGAAATACTCAAAACCGTATTGGCGCGAAACGCGGATGACTTCTTCGTTCTTGGCCGTTGCCCGCGCATTGACGTCGCGCTTTTTCGGCTTCGGCAGCTTCGTCAACAGATTGACTTCCGGCATGGGTAAACAACCAAATAGCGGATGATGGAAAGGCGGACCGGCCCGCGCGCGTTGCTGCCGGCGGCCTTGATATGCCAATTCTTGACCGGCACATCAACCGGGAAACCCCGAAACGGCAGGTTTCGCGTTAGACGAGCTTTGGCGGGGTCCGGGCGTCGATTCCATGCGTCTTCAGCCGCGAAGCGACCGCGTCGGCCACCTGCGGCAACAACGGCACGAAAACCACCGCGCCGGCAGGGACCTGCTGGGCCGAGAGGATCGGCCGCCCTTCGTGTTCCTGGCCGATGCGGGCCGGATCCTCGTCGACGAAAAAGGTCACCTTGTCCGCCAGCGCCCCGAACAGCCACGTGCCGGCGATCGCGGTCCCGAAGACGCCGAAACGGCTTGCGCCGGCGGCGGCCTCCCTGGCGGTCTTCACCACCGAGGCGAGCCAGTCGACCCGCTGCTGCAGCACGGCTTGCGTGAAAGGTTCGCCCGGGTCGGAAACGGGGCCGGCATTGATCGGCTGTTCCGAAACCAGCAGCGTCAATTCCTTGAATGCCCAGTCGGTGAAGATGGCGACATGCGGCCAGCCGGCGCGGCGCGCCGCGGTGGCCAGCGACAAAGGATCGAAGTGGCTGCGATGATCGGCGACCAGCAGGTCGAAGAAATTCGCCATGCCGTTCGGGACCTCGACCAGCAGAATGCCGCCTGGCGCAAGCTTGTTGCGCAGGGAGGCGAGGTCCTCGACCGGATCGGGCATGTGCTCCAGCGAATGAAACAGCGTGATCAGATCGAATTTGGCGTCGATATCGCCGGGCCGGCCGGTATAGAGTTTCTGGAAACCTGGGATCGCAGCAAAGCGTGCGGCGTTGACGTCGGAAATTTCGTGACCGTAGAGCTGCCAGCCGGGCGCCAGCCGCGACATCGCGCGTAAGGTCGGACCGTTTCCGCAACCGACATCGAGGGCGCGCCCGGTCGGGCCAAATGGAAACACAGACTGCAGGCGCTTCAGCACCAATTCACTGCGCGGCAGCGAAGTGCCCGACGCTTGGTCGAACACGCGCTGTTCGGCGCCGCCGGCGGCCTGGCGGAAGATATCGTAGCGGCTGTAGATCGACGTGGCTTCGGACTGCCATTTCGGGTCGGCTGGCTTCTGAACGGCATGGCATGACGGACAGATGCCGATCTTGCCGCCGGTCGGGAAGGGACGACAATCCGATGTGACGCGGGGCAGGTCAGCGAAGGCGCCGATTACCTCGATAGCTGGCGCGCCGCAAACACTGCAACGCGCTTCCTGTGCAACGACATCGGTCATAGGCTTGCCCCCTCACGCAGTATTATCGGATTAATGGCCGACGCCACTCTCGTAGGCCTTGAGCGCTTCTTCAAGCGTGCCGGTCATCTGCACTTCGCCGTGGTTGAGAACCATGCCCAGCTTGCAGTAGCGGCGCAGCAAGTCCGGACTGTGGGACGCGATCACCATCAGGCCGGCGTGGGCAAGGAAGCCTTCAAGGCGGACCTTGAACTTGTCCTGAAAGGCCTGGTCGCCGGCACCGATACCTTCGTCCAGCAACAGGATGTCGCGCTTCCATGCTGTCGCCAGCGCAGCGAACAAACGTGCGCGCATGCCGTCCGAATAGGTGCGGATGGGCAGGGACAGAAAGGAATTGAGTTCGGTGAAGGTGATGACGTCGTCGATGATTTCGGGCCAACTCTGCCGCGGGATTTGATTGATGAGACACCAATATTTAATGCACTCGTTACCCGTGAGATCGGCACTCATCCCGCCGCCGACGTCGAACAGCCAGCCAAGCGATCCCCGTACGCTCAGCGTGCCGATCGTGGCCGGGTACAGCCCGGCAATCAGGCGCAGCAGAGTGGATTTGCCGGCGCCGTTGTGACCGATGAGCGCAAGGCTTTCGCCGCGCTTGATGTCGATCGAGATGCCACGTAGCGCATCGACATAGACCTTGCCGTCGCGCCTGCCGACATTGCCGCCCACGGGCGCGCGGCGAAAGGGCGAACGAAAGAGCCGCTGTTGCCCCGGCGCGAAGATCGGGATGCTCAGGTGAACGTTGTCGAGGCGAATATGACAGTCGGTCATGAATCTAGACCCAGAAGATCACGTAGGACTGATAGCGGCGGAACACGCGGCCGCCGACGAGCCAGGCCAGCACCGTCAGTCCGATGACGACGGCGTAGGTCGTCAGATCGACCGGCTGGCCGAGCAGAGGCCGCCTGATGAGTTCGATGAGGTAATGGAAGGGATTGAGCTCGACGAAGGCGCTGCGCCAGCCAACCATCATATCGGGCTTCCAGAACACCGGCGTCAGCATCATAACGATAATGACGGCGCTGCCGATGAAACGCTGCAGGTCGCGATAGCGGGCAAAGAGGATAGCCGCGATGGCGGTTGTCGGGATCGAAAGCAGGAACAGAAGTGCCACCGCGGGAATGATCGCCAGCGTGTGAAAGTTCAGCGGGATCACGCCGACGACAATGTAGACGATGACGATCGCCGAGTTGTGCAGGAAGGTCAGAAGCTGTTTGTAGACTGTCGCCCAGACCAGCTGCGCCTTGGCGATGGACGTACTTCTGATGAAGTAGGTGTAGTTGATGAAGGCGTTGCCGACCTCCGCCAGCAGTGCCGACACCCAGTACCAGGCGATCATGCCGCCCAGCAGGTAGGCGGAATATTCCTTGGTCGGAATGCCGAACAGCGCGCCGTAGACATAAGTCATGGCGATGACGAAAACCGCGAGGTTGGCGGTGATCCACCACGGGCCGAGTGATGTGCGCCGATAGGTCTGCACCATGTCGAGCCAGCCGAGCGTCGTCCACAGACGCCAGTCGAACAACGGGGCGAGAAGGGAGGCTGAGTTCGATCGCAAGGCTCGATTGAGGGATTCGTTCATAGAAGCTGCCGTGTAAACTCGGATCGTCTGGCGCAAGCGGTTATGCCTCTGCGCCGAGGCAACCCTTTGAAGCGATGCCGGCTGCTGGCTTCTTCCCGCAAGTTACTAGCACACTTTCAGACCGGTACCTTTTGGCGTGCGGCCGTCGAATTTGCTGCGAGATAGTGAGCCTCCGCCCCCCTGGCGGGCCACGTTCTATCATCCAGACGCCACGCGTTGTCAATGTCCCCGCGAATTCGGTCGAGGCGCATCAGTCCATTACCAAGTCACTATAGGTCGCCAATTTATCGACGCTCCAGGGTATCGACCCGCTTTTTCAATATCTTCAAGGCGCGTTCGTACAGCTCGACGTCGGCCCAATTGTCTCGCAGGATGACTTGAATGTCGTCCGACGACGGAGTTGTCCGGCTTTTTTCGGAGTAGTCGGTCGGATTTTCAAGGGCCAAGGCTTTGTGCTCCAAAGAGGGAAATCGGTCTCTGAACCACGTTTCCGACTTTTCGGGCTCCTCGCAGACATAGAACCAGTACAGTCTGCTGAAGCGGAACCGCACCAGCCACATATCCCAAATGTAAAGCTTCCGGTACTCCCAAGGGTCTCCCAGAAGCTGTCTTGCGTGCCAATTGCGGATGTAGATCGAAATGGCGGTTTCTTGCCGCCGGATGAACTCCGAGAACGAAAGCTGTCGGGCTAGATAGGGCGCAAGAGTCGTGGAGGGCGGGTTATCCCGCTTCATATCGTCGTCGATCGTATCCTCGGGTCCGATGTTGTTGCGCCAGAAATCATACAGCGAAACGACGCGGTCGACCGGGTGACGGAAGTTCGTCACCAAGGAGTAATCTTGTCCAACGCTCTTGAACAATCCGAAGCCGCAGTGGCCGTGTATAAAGTCGTATTTCGACCATTCTTTCCAGAGTTTGGGGTCGGTGGGTAATGACGTGTCGGTCGACGCTGAGTTTGCACTTTCGAAAGCGGTTTTGAACCGCGTTGCGATTGCCGTTCCTCCCGCTTTCGGGAGGTGCAGAAAAAATACTCGCAATCGCGAGGCACTCGCAGCCATCACCGCTTCATGAACTCCACAAATCGGTCGATGTGAGTGTCGATGTGGACCTTCGAGCGGTCCTTATCGGCCAGCGCCAGGCGATGCTCCAGATCGCAATCCTCAAGGATCGAACGCAGGTTGCTCATCTCGGCGAAGATGATGGGCAGCGCGACATCACCAAGCAACTGCGTGGCCCCGACGCATCCGCGTGGCAATAGCACCGGAAGCCCCGCTGCGGCATAGACCAGGAAGGAGGTGCCGATGGTCGACTGCAAGAACACCGACATGGCGTCCTGGTAGAATCGGTCGTTCAAGGAGCTGATGCCGTGTGCGAATGGCACATGGTCGGATGGATTGAAGCCGGCGTGATACTGGTGAAGGTCGTCGACCAGCTTTGACTGATCCTTGATGATCGGATGGAGGTGCAGGAACTTCCCGTATTCGCCGAGGTCTTGTTTGAACTTTTTGATGACCGGGTGGTCGGTCATGCAGTAGTAGTGGAAGTGAATCCCCGAACAGATGATGTCGCGGACGTAGCCGGCCACCATATCGCGCGACGGTTCGCCGAACTCGTTCAGGCATACCGTGATGCAAGCGATGTGGATGTTCCTGCCGCCTTCGAGGTCAATGCGCGGCTTCGGCGCCTTCGGTGCTTCCGAATAGCGGTAAAAATGCAGCCGCGGGGTCTTCAGGGGAATGGCGTACTGATTGAAGGTTCCGAGAAGCTCGGTATTGGAATTGTAGATGATGCGGTCGCCGGTGCCCATCAGCCGCTTATAGAAATGGGTGATCGCAACGTTCTTCGCGTTGCCGGACAGGTTGATCGGCTTGAGACCGTCATACATCAGCAGCGTAAGGTTCTTGGTGCCGGCGCGCCGGCGGCGCATGGTCGACAGCACGCTCGACAGCAGCGAGTACAGAACGGTCGTGTCTTCGGCGTTCCAGTTCGAGCCGTAGAAGCACTCGCCGCTCATCAGGATCTGGCACCGGCGCGTCGCGCAGAGAAAGACAATGACGCCGAGAAACGTCAAATGAACATGCGTCGTGACCGGAACGAGCGGCGATTCCAGGACGCCGTATCCCGCCGATTCGTGCGGGTCGTCGATGCCGCACCAAACCGTGTGGTTACCCCGGTCATTGAGCGCGCGCACGTGCGGTGACCAGGTCGTCGGAAACAGATGGGACACGAAGACGTAGACGTCGCGCGGATCGGCGTCGAGCTTGCGCGCCGCTTCCAGCCCGTCGCGCAGGGCCTCCGCATTGTCGGCGACCAATACTTTTGCGAGTTTCGCGATTTCGTCCTTTGTAAAGGCCCAGAGAGGTTTCTGCTTCTCTTTCGACTTCCAGCGTGGACGGAATATCGTCTCGTCGAGCGATCGAAGAAACTGAATATGCGAAAGCCTGAAGCGCAACGACGTCGGAATTCGGCGCGCGATTTGACCGCGCAGTGATACGCGCCGTTTCGCGCTTTCGCTCGGAAAAAGTAGGGCGTCGATGCCGATGACCAGGATGTAGAGCCAGCCAAATTTCTTGACGAAGCGCTTGACGCCATCCGGCGTCGCCGCGATGAGCCGCTTGTGCAGCGACGGTTTCTTTGGCCGGCGCATCGTGCCGATTTCGCGAACGCGAGCGTCGGCTCCAGGAATGCGATAAGCAAAGAAGTCGAGAAACTTTTGATAAATGTGCCCGTGGGTCACGGGCTCCATCATGCCCTCGCCCGTCTTCAGGGCGTCGATGACCTCTTCGAAAAAAGTCGACAGGACGAGTTCGAAATCGAAAGCCTCAGCCTTCAGCTCCGTGTCGTTTTGCACCACGTCGCCTTTGGCGGCAATTTCTAGGGGTTTGAGCAAAGAACACCGTCTCTGGGCTGGTTGCCGGCTTGAATTGTTCTAATACAGGAGCGGTTGTGGCACCGCAACAAACCCCTCGCGGTAGTCTATATAATACCTCGACAACCGATGCCGGACGCGGCGGTTCCCGGTTCGGTTCCAAAATGGGTCATTCAGACGGCGCTGAGGAGACTACCACTTCGTGGCATTTTTCTGCAGTTTCGGGTGCGACACGAGACAGTGCCAAACCACGCCCTGGAACTCTTCGGCGTGCGGCGTCACGCGCCCATCGTGGGTAGTCGGCACCACAACAACGACGTCGCCAGCCTTCTTGGTGTAGCCGCCGTCGCGGCCGACGATGCCAAAGACCTTCATGTTGCGGCTCTTGGCTTCCTGAATAGCCGCGACCAGGTTGGGGCTCACGTTCTTCTCGAGGTTGCCGCCACCCACCGAGAAAATGAAGATCGCGTCCTTGGCATTGGCCCGGCTGACCTTGAGCCACTCGGAAAAAACCGTGTGCCAGCCTTCGTCATTGGTCCGGGCGGTAAGCTCCGAGACGTTGTCGGTCGGCGCGTAGGTTTCGATGCCGCACAGCTTGCGGAAATCGTTGACGGCATGGCCGCAATTGCCGGCGCTGCCGCCGACGCCCAGGAAGAAAAGCCGTCCGTCGCGCTCGCGGAGAGCGACCAACTCGTCGCACAGGCTCTCGATGTCTGCAACCGACAGTTTTTGCGCCGTTTCGACGACTTCTTTGAGGTAGGTTTCAGCGTGCGACATCGACAAAGAGCCCCCCGGACCGATTGAAGGTCGTTGAAATATAGGGCGCCGCGCGCCGTAGCAAGTTGTATCTTGCCGTGCGGATTGGCCCGGTACCGCGGGCCTGGCGCTGGACGGCCGTCGGCGCGGCTGATAAGGCTTGCCCGATTTCAACCTTTCCGGGTGCCTCCGTGTTAGGCCGCGATGAACGGCCGAGCGCTGGGGGAGCGTGTTTATTCACGTGCCGCGGCAGAGCCGGGCGGCCAAGGATGCGTAATGCGACGGGCAGTCTTTCTCGACCGTGACGGCGTGATCAATCGCAATATCGTCCGCAATGGGCGGGGCTATGCCCCGGTCGCGCTGGAGGATTTCGAAATTCTGCCCGGGGTTCCGGAAGCGGTTGGCCGTCTGCGCGACGCCGGCTTGATGATCGTCGTCGCCACCAATCAGCCGGACGTCAGCACCGGCCTGCAAACCCCTACCGTACTTGACCAAATGCACGACATTTTGCGTCGTCAGGTACCTGTGGACGACATCGAGGTGTGTTTTCACACCGAAGGGGAAAATTGCGACTGTCGCAAGCCGAAGCCCGGAATGCTATTGCGTTCCGCCCGGAAGTACGACATCGACCTGTCTCAAAGCTGGATGGTCGGCGATCGCTGGCGGGACATTGATGCGGGTGCGGCGGCCGGCTGCCGAACGGTATTCGTGGACTACAACTATCCGCAGGAGCGGCGTCCGACCCGGCCCGATCTGGTCGTCGGATCGCTGGTCGAAGCGGTTCCATTGATTTTGGCGGCGCTGCCCAAGTCGAGCTAGGCCGGATCAATCCAGCTTGGCGGGCGAAACGGGGACGCGCGGAGAAACGAGAAGGAAGCGCTAGCGATGACGAGTGTTGCCTCTTTGAAGATCAAGATTTTCGCCGACGGTGCGGATCTTCAGAGCATGAAGAACCTCTACACCAATCCCGTCGTGAAGGGCTTCACGACCAACCCCACCTTGATGAAACAGGCGGGCGTTACGGACTATGTCGATTTCGCCCACAAGGTTCTTGCGGCGATTCCGGATCGTCCGGTTTCGTTCGAAGTCTTCGCCGACGAGTTCGACGAGATGGAAGCGCAGGCGCTCAAGATCGCGTCCTGGGGCTCCAATGTGAACATCAAGATTCCTGTCACCAATACGAAGGGCGTCTTTACCGGTCCCTTGATCTCGCGTCTCGTGAGCCGTGGCGTCCAGGTTAACGTCACCGCGGTTTTCACGCTCGATCAGGTCGAGAAGATTGCTGCCGCCCTCAATTCTGATGTGCCGGCGATCGTGTCGGTGTTCGCCGGGCGCATCGCCGATTCCGGTATCGATCCGGTACCGCTGATGACCAAGGCGGCGAAGATTCTGCAGGCGTCGCGGCCGAAGGCGGAACTACTGTGGGCGAGCCCGCGCGAATTGCTGAACGTGATCCAGGCCGACGAGGTCGGTTGCGGCATCATCACCGTGACGAATGACATCCTCAAGAAACTGTCCCTGATCGGGAAAGACCAAGACGCCTATTCGTTAGAAACCGTAAAGATGTTTTATAACGACGCGCAGGCAGCCGGTTTTAAGATTGCGACTTAAGTGGCAAACTGGGCAGCTTCCTGCAGATGCCAATTGCCAAGGTGCGGGTCGGAAGGTAAAAGCCGTCGCGCATAACGGGAAATCCTGGAGATCGTGTCTTGTTCGAGAAGGTCTTTATCACCGGTGGCGCCGGCTACGTTGGGCACGTTCTGACGCCCCGTCTTCTGGCGCGTGGCTACAAGGTCACAGTCTACGACACGCTGTTCTTCGGCGCGCGGTTCCCGAATGATCCGAATCTGCGGGTCATTCAGGGCGACATTCGCGATACCGAAAAGCTCGCCGCGGCGGTCCAGGGTCACGACGCGGTCCTGCATCTGGCCTGCATCTCCAACGATGCCAGCTTCGAGCTCGACGAGAACCTGTCCAAGACAATCAATTACGATTGCTTCGAGCCGATGGTGCTGGCTTGCAAGAACGCCGGCGTGAAGCGCTTTGTCTATGCCTCGTCGAGCTCGGTCTACGGCGTGTCGGATTCGCCCAACGTCACCGAAGAGCATCCGCTGGTCCCGCTCACCCTGTACAACAAGTACAAGGGCATGTGCGAACCGCTGCTGTGGAAGTACAACTCCGACGACTTCACTACGACGGTGATTCGCCCGGCGACCATCTGCGGCTACAGCCCGCGCACCCGCCTCGACCTGTCGGTCAACATCCTGACCAATCATGCGGTCAACAAGGGCACGATCACGGTCTTCGGCGGCGCGCAGATGCGGCCCAATCTCCATGTCGAGGACATGGTCGACGCCTACGAACTGATGCTCCAGGCGCCGCACGAGAAGATTCATCGCGAGATTTTCAACATCGGCTTCCAGAATCATTCGATTGCCAACATCGCCGAGATGGCGAAGAAGGTGGTCGAAGAGGAGTTGCCCGATCGCGGCCCGATCAACATCGTGACCACGCCGTCGAACGACAACCGCTCTTATCACGTCAATTCCGACAAGGTCACCCGCGTGCTCGGCTTCAGGCCGAAGCGGACGATCGAGGACGCGGTGCGCGACCTGACGCGCGCCTTCCGCAACCACCTGCTGCCGGCGAGCTTCGATGACGATTGGTATTACAACGTCAGGACGATGAAGAAAATCGGCGCGAAATGAGCACAAAGCCTGTTGCGATCGTTACCGGTGGCGCCGGGTTCATCGGCAGCCATATGGTGGATCTGTTGATTGAACGCGGGTTCAAGGTCAGGGTCATCGACAATCTGGTCGGCGGCCGTGAGGCGAATATCGCCCATCACGCCGACAATCCGGACTTTACCTTCGCCTCGTCGGACATCCGCGATTATCAGCCCGGCAACCCGCTGTTCGACGGCGTCGACTATGTGATTCACTTCGCCGGCATTGGCGACATCGTGCCGTCGATCGAGCGGCCGATGGAATACATGTCGGCCAATGTGCAGGGCACGGTGCACATGCTGGAATGCGCCCGCGCGGCCAATGGCGGCAAGGGCGTAAAGAAGTTCGTCTATGCCGCATCGTCATCGTGCTACGGGCTTGCTTCGACTCCGACTCGCGAAGACCATCCGATCCAGACCGAATATCCCTACGCGCTGAGCAAGTATCAGGGCGAGCAGGCGACCTTTCACTGGAACAAGGTCTACAAGCTCCCGGTCAACTCGATCCGCATCTTCAACGCCTATGGCACACGCTCGCGCACCTCGGGCGCCTATGGCGCTGTGTTTGGGGTGTTCCTCAAGCAGAAACTCGCGGGCAAGCCGTTCACCGTGGTCGGTGACGGCACTCAGACCCGCGATTTCCTCTACGTCACCGACATCGCTGCCGCCTTCCTGCGCGCGGCCGAGACCGAAAAGACCGGCCAGGTTTGGAATCTCGGCGCCGGCAATCCGCAATCGGTCAATCGTCTGGTCGAATTGCTTGGCGGGCCCGTGGTGCATATTCCAAAACGCCCCGGCGAGCCCGATTGCACTTTTGCCGACATCACAAAAATCCGCCGCGACCTCAATTGGGAGCCGTCCGTCAGCTTCGAGCAGGGCGTGGCGCGAGTTGTTGAGAACATTGAATATTGGCGGGACGCTCCGCTGTGGGAGCCGTCGTCAATCGCAAAAGCAACGGCCGGGTGGTTCAACGCACTTTCCGCCGGGGGCAAGCAATGATGGATGATGCCAGTAAGTCGCTCGTCAGTCACAAGATCAAGACTGCGGACGAAATTGCGAAGCTGATCGGCGCCAGGCCGCGCGCGAAGAAAGTCGTGATGTGCCACGGCACCTTCGACATCGTGCATCCAGGCCATGTGCGTCATCTGCTCTATGCAAAGAGCAAGGGCGATCTCCTCGTCGCGAGCCTCACCGCCGATGCCCATATCGCGAAGGCGAATTTCCGGCCGTTCGTTCCGCAGGAACTGCGCGCGTTCAATCTCGCGGCGCTCGAAGTCGTCGATTTTGTGGTCATCGACCACCTGCCGACTCCGATCGAGAACATCAAGGTTATCAAGCCGGACTATTTCGCCAAGGGCTATGAATATGTGAAGGGCGGTCTGCCGCCGCGCACCGCCGATGAAAAGACCGCGGTCGAGTCCTATGGCGGCGAGATTCTCTTCACGCCCGGCGACATCGTCTACTCCTCCTCGCACATCATCGAGACCGAGCCGCCGGCGATCGCGACCGAAAAGCTGCTGTCGCTGCTTCAGGCTGAGAAGCTCAGCTTCGATTCCCTCAAGGAAGCGGCCGGCAAGCTCAAGGACATCCGCGTTCACGTCATCGGCGACACGATCGTCGACAGCTACACGCATACGGTTTTGATCGGCGGCATGACCAAGACGCCGACGATGAGCGTGCGCTTCGAGAATCGAAAGGACTTCGTCGGCGGCGCGGGCATTGTCGCAAAGCACTTGCGCGCGGCAGGCGCCAAGGTGACCTATTCGACCGTGCTCGGTAACGACAAGCTCGCCGAATTTGCCCTCGACGATCTCAAGGAAGCCGGTGTCGAATGCGTCCCGATCATCGACCCGACACGGCCCACCACGAACAAGAATGCGATCATCGCCGGCGGCTACAATCTTCTGAAGGTCGACACGCTCGATAATCGCTCGATTTCCGAGCGGGTGGTCGAAACGCTGAAGTCGCAGGTCGAGGAAACGCCGGCCGACATCGTCGTCTTTTCCGACTTCCGGCATGGCATGTTCAACCGCGACACGATCCCCGGTTTGACCGCTGCGATTCCGAAGGACGCGTTCCGTGTCGCCGACAGTCAGGTTGCTTCGCGCTGGGGCAATATCCTGGAGTTCCAGGGCTTCGACCTGATTACGCCGAATGAGCGCGAGGCACGTTTTGCGCTTGGCGATCAGGACTCGGTCGTGCGTCCGCTCGGGCTTGAGCTTTACAAGCAGGCGCATTGCAAGACGCTGATCCTGAAGCTGGGCGAGCGCGGCCTGATGACCTTCCGCTCGATTCCCGAGGAGGAGCAGGACGTGCGTGCCTTCTTCGCCGTGGATACTTTCGCGGAAAGGATCGTCGATGCTGTGGGCTCCGGCGATGCGTTGCTGGCCTATGCGGCGCTGTCGCTATTCTCGACGGGCAGCAGCGTGATTGCTTCCGTGCTTGGATCGTTGGCGGCCGCCGTCGAGTGCGAACACGAAGGCAATGTGCCGGTTCGTCCGAAGGACGTCATCGACAAGCTCGAGCGTTTCGAACGCTTTGCCAATTACGCGTGAGCTCGCTCAACCAATGCGGATGCTTGTTGTCGGCTACGGCGTTCAGGGCAAGAAACGGCACCGGATTGCCGGTGATGAGGCGGCCGGCATAGTCGATCCCGTCGCGCCGGAAGCCAATTGGCGCGATGTCCGCGATGTGCCGCTCGACGCTTATGACGCCGTGCTGGCCTGCATTCCGGACGAGCCGAAGGTCGAGATCCTCAAATACCTGCTCGGTAACGGCAAGCACGTGCTGGTCGAAAAGCCGCTGCATGCCGAAAGCGACGCCGAACTGGCCGAGCTTGAGGCCGTCGCGCGGGCCAACCGCGCGATCTGCTATACGGCCTACAATCACCGCTTCGAGCCGCACTATGTGCGCATGCGCGACCTAGTGCAGTCGGGCGAACTCGGCCGCATCTATCGCTGCCGCATGTTCTACGGCAACGGCACGGCGCGGCTGGTGCGTAATTCGGCGTGGCGCGATCAGGGCGCCGGCGTTTTGCCGGATCTCGGCTCGCATCTGCTCGACACATTGCGCTTCTGGTTCGGCGACATCAGCGACGATTTCCGCGTGATCTCTGCGAACAGCTTCGAGAACCGGGCGCCCGACCATGTCGTGATCGGCTGCGAGGCTGGTAGCCCGCGCATCGAACTCGAGATGACGCTGCTGTCGTGGCGCAACCATTTCACTTGCGACATCTTCGCCGAGAACGGTACGGCGCATATCGCCTCGCTGTGCAAGTGGGGGCCGACAACCTTTACCCATCGCCGCCGCGTCTTGCCGAGCGGTCGTCCGCCCGAGCAGGACGTCACGCTGGTTCAGGACGACCCGACCTGGGCGCTTGAATATGATCACTTCAAACGTCTGATCGCCGAGGCGGCGCCGGCAAATCTTTCAAACGATCGCTGGCTGCTGCGGGTGCTTGGACAGCTGTCAGCCACTGCGGTCAAGGTCGCGAACGCACAATGAGCAAACCAACGGTCGGCTATGCCGGCATGACCCATCTCGGCCTCTGCTCGGCCATCGGCGGCTCGAGCAAGGGCTTCGACATGGTCTGCTTCGACGCCGACGCCGCGCTGGTCGAGCGGCTCAAGGCCGGGCAATTGCCGGTGGTCGAGCCAGACCTTGACGATATGCTGCGCGACAACCGCGCGCGCATTAGCTTCACGGCCGATGCGGCCGATCTCAAGGCTTGCGACCTGGTCTATGTCGCGCCGGACGTGCCGACGGACGACACCGGGACGAGCGATCTGACCGGTCTCGACAAGCTCCTTGAACTGGTGCTGGCCAATACTAGGCCGGACGCCGTCGTCGTGGTGCTGAGCCAGGTGTCGCCGGGCTTTACCCGGGCGCGGCAGCGGCCGGGGCGCCAGCTTTACTACCAGGTCGAGACCCTGGTGTTCGGCCGCGCCGTGGAGCGCGTGACGCTGCCGGAGCGTTTTATCGTCGGCGTGGCGGAGCCGGGCAAGCCCTTGCCGCCGGCGTTCGACACCTTCCTCAAGGCCTTCGGCTGTCCGATTCTGCCGATGCGTTTCGAGAGCGCCGAGCTCACCAAGATCGCCATCAATTGCTGTCTGGTCGCCTCGGTGTCGACCGCCAATACGCTGGCCGAGATCTGTGAGAATATTGGGGCCGACTGGTCGGAAATCGTGCCGGCGTTGAAGCTTGACCGCCGGATCGGCCAGTATTCGTACCTAGCGCCGGGCCTCGGCATTGCCGGCGGCAATCTGGAGCGCGACCTCGCGACCATCGTCCGCCTCGGCGACAAGCATGGCACCGATGTCGGCGTGGTGCGCGCCTGGCAGCACAACAGCCGCTACCGGCGCGACTGGGTGCTGCGCACCTTGCGCAGCAAGGTGCTGGCGGCAACGCCCGATGCGACGCTGGCGGTGCTTGGGCTCGCCTACAAGGAAAATACGCACTCGACCAAGAATTCGCCGTCGCTGGCGCTTCTGTCCCAGATCAAGGATGCGAAGGTGCAGACCTTCGATCCGGTCGTTGCGCCGAAACCGGAATGGCATCCGCGGCTCGCCGGCAAGGGGAGTGAACTGGAGGCTTGCGACGGTGCCGATGCGCTGGTCATCGTAACGCCCTGGCCGCAGTTCAAGGCGCTTGCCCCGACCGACATCGCCAAACATCTGCGTGGCAAGGTCGTCATCGACCCGTATAAGTGCCTTGATGGCGCCGCTTGCCGTGCGGCCGGCCTCGAGCACCTGTCACTGGGCGTTTCCGCCTGACAGGCGGCGCGCGCCGGTCCCGATCGAACTCGGGCGGCTAGCGACAATGCGTGGGAGTTGTCCTTGCCCAGGACCGGCCTCGTCTCCGTTTTGATGCCCAACTACAACCACGCGCATTATCTGCCGCGCGCGCTGGATGCGATGTTGGCGCAAACGTGGACCGATTTCGAAATCATCGTCGTTGACGACGCCTCGACGGACAATAGCCGCGAGGTCATCGAAGACTTTGCGAAGCGCGATCCGCGCGTTCGGTCGGTCGCGCTGGGGGAAAACCGCGGCGTCAATTACGCCGTCATGCGCGCGCTCGAGGTGGCGGAAGGCGAATTCATCTGCTGCGCGGCTGCCGACGATTTTGTCGCGCCGAATTTCCTCGAGCGCTGCGTCACCGAAATGAATCACCATCCGGAGGCCGGTCTGAGTTTCTCCGATCCGACGGAATATTATGAAAAAGAGGGGACCAAGATTCATTACCCTCTTAATCTGAGCGACAAGCCAATATTCTACTCGCCGGACGCGCTCGTCGCCTTGTTCGGCCGCAACTACTTTCATATTTCGTCGAATACGGGCCTGTTTCGTGCCTCCGCCTTCCGTCAGGCGGGGGGCTTCGATCCCGATCTGCACTGGCTTTCCGATTGGTTCCTGGTTCTTGTCGTCGCCTGTCGTCACGGCGCGTGCTATCTGCCGGAATCGCTGACATGTCTGACGGTGCGAGGCGATTCTTATTCCGCGCAAAGCCTGCGCGATTCACGCGCGCAGCGGCCGATGTTGATGAAGGTGCTGGAGCGGTTCGCGACCCCCGCCTATGCCGATGTCATCAAACGGTTTCAGGACGCCGGATTGATCCCGGAATATCGTTTAAGGACATTGTATTGGCTGCTTGCGAGCCCCCTCGGAAGACAATGGGTGACGCCGCAGCTTGCTATACGCATTATCGGGCGTGGGCTTTGGTCTTATGTCCGTCCGCTGGCTTCGCCCGCACTACGACGGCGGTTGAGGAAGCTTCAGAACGCCGTGACGCGACAGAATTGAGGGTGCGTTCAATCCCAGAAGCGTTTGAGATGGAGCGTCGTGCGCGGAACACGCAGCCACGACCGGACAAAATAGAAGGCTGTCGCCAGCCAGTCTCGATTGGCGGCGGCAATCGACGCACGCTCGACATCCAGATAGGCCTTCAGCCGACGAATAAAGGGCGCGGTCAGGCGGTTCGGACTTCCGGTGGTGGCGTATTTGGTCAGCAACCGGTGTGCGGCCTGTTCAAGAGTGTCGCGGCGCGGTTTGCCGCCGAGTTCGATGATAGCGGCAACATTCGGCCATCGCTCGAGCCGGCCGCCGGCCAGGGCAAAGCGCAAAAACCAGTCGAGGTCTTCGAGGCGCGCGAGCGCCGTATCGTAAGGCCCGATCTTCGCAAAGACCTCCCGGCGCAGAAGCAGGGTCGAGCCCGGCGAAAACCAGCAGCCACTGGCGAAGTCGAGTGGATCGTCACTCGCGCGAGGGATGCGGGTGTCATGGCGGCCAATTGACTTGTTTTCCAGTACGAAGCCCGCGACAAAAGCGGTGAGGGCGGACCGGTTCGTGGCGTAGTTCTGCTGCGCCATCGTCAGGCGAGGGGCGAGCGTATCCGTCAGCCAGTAATCGTCGGAGTCGAGAAACAGCAGCCACTCGCCTTGTGCCGCCTCGATCCCGGTGTTACGCGCCGCCGCGGCGCCGTGGTTTTTTTCGTGGCGAATGACGCGAATGCCATGGCCGGAAAGACTGGACGGCAGCGTGAATGCGGGCTGAGAACAGTCGTCGACAACGATGATCTCGGTATTCGCAACGTTCTGTACGACGACGCTGTGCAGCGCTCGTTCGCACAGCGCCTGGCGATTGAAGACCGGAATGATGATCGTCGCATCCAGCATAAGGGATTCGGCTTTTTAATCGGTTCGATTCGAACGGGACGGACCCACATAGCATCCCGCCACGCTCGACGGGCAAGCCCGGATTTAGTCCTTTTTGATGGCCTGGCGCATCGCACGTCCGGGGGCGCCGGGGCAGGTGGTGTTGTCTCTATATCCAGCCTTGGAATTCGGCTAGGGCAGTGCCTAGAGTAGGATATCGACACGGCACGAACGCTACGTGTATCAACGCCTGTCTATTTCGCGCGCCAACGGAATTCCGGGAAGATGCTGACTCACAATCGGACAATTGCGGTCATCGGCCTTGGTTATGTAGGCCTGCCGGTTGCGGTCGCCTTTGCCCGTGCGGGCGTCCCGGTGGTTGGGTTTGACGTCGATGCGGACCGGATCGCGGAGCTGAAATCGGGGCATGACCGTACGCTTGAGGTCGACGCAGCGGATTTGGTTAATCCCAACCTGACCTACAGCGCCGACGACTCGGCCCTAGCGAAAGCGGACTTCTTCATCGTCACCGTGCCGACGCCGATCGACGAGGCGCGGCGGCCGGATCTCGGCGCCATGCTGTCGGCATCGCGCACCGTGGCCAAATATCTCAAGCGTGGGGATATCGTCGTCTACGAGTCCACGGTCTATCCCGGGGCCTGCGAAGAAGATTGCCTTCCGGTGCTGGAGGCCGGCTCCGGCCTCAAGGCGGGCCAAGATTTCTGGATCGGTTACTCGCCGGAGCGCATCAACCCCGGCGACAAGCAGCACCGCTTCGAGACCATCACCAAGGTCGTTTCGGCGCAGACTCCCGAAGCGCTCGACATCGTCGCCAAGGTCTACGGCTCGGTGGTCAAGGCCGGCATCCATCGTGCGCCGTCAATCAAGGTCGCCGAAGCCGCCAAGGTCATCGAGAACACCCAGCGCGATCTCAATATCGCGTTCATGAACGAACTGTCCGCGATCTTTCAGGTGCTCGATATCGACACCGCGGATGTTCTCGCCGCGGCGGCAACCAAATGGAACTTCCTCAACTATCAGCCTGGTCTGGTCGGCGGGCACTGTATAGGCGTCGATCCTTATTATCTGACCCATCGCGCCGAGAAAGCCGGCTATCACCCGGCGATCATTCTCGCCGGCCGGCGTATCAATGACGGCGTCGGTGCGCGTATTGCGCAGGAATGCGTGCGCATGTTGACGCAGCGAAACTGCACCAACCCCTTGGTGACGGTGCTGGGCATGACCTTCAAGGAAAACGTCCCCGATATACGCAACTCCAAAGT
The DNA here is from genome assembly GCF_005153485.1 of Pseudolabrys sp. FHR47. Classification (NCBI taxonomy): domain Bacteria; kingdom Pseudomonadati; phylum Pseudomonadota; class Alphaproteobacteria; order Hyphomicrobiales; family Xanthobacteraceae; genus Pseudolabrys; species Pseudolabrys sp. FHR47. The sequence continues at coordinate 3,567,447 of NZ_CP039740.1, read as the reverse complement.
GATCGATATCATTCGCGAACTGGACCGCTTCGGCGTGCGCTATCAGGTTCACGACCCCATGGCTTCCGCAGAGGAGATCCGGCACGAGTACGACATCGAGTTGACGCCCATGGACAAGCTGGGGCCTGCCGACGCGGTCGTCTTTGCGGTCGCGCACAGCGACTATGTGCACGAAGGCTGGGCGCTGATGTCCCGTCTGCTCAAGGGCGGTCGCGGGTCGGTCATCGATGTCAAGTCGCGGCTCGATCGTAGCCACTGTCCGGACGGTATCGACTTGTGGCGGCTTTGAGCGCGGCGGCAATGGCCGCTATTCTTCGGTTTCTATTTGTTGAAAGTCGTCATGACCTGGCGTGAGCACAACATCGGTCTGCGCCGCCTTGAAGCCGAGGCGATCGAAATCATTCGCGAAGCGGTCGCCGAGTCGCGCAACCCGGTGATGCTCTATTCCATCGGCAAGGATTCCAGCGCGATGCTGCACCTTGCGCAAAAAGCCTTTGCACCGGGCAAGCCGCCATTTCCGCTTCTGCACGTCGACACGACCTGGAAATTTCGCGAGATGCTCGCCTTCAGGGACGAGACCGCGGCCCGGATCGGGATGGATCTGCTCGTTCATGTCAACGAGGAGGGGCTCCGGCGCGGTATTTCGCCGATTGCGTCGGGATCGGCGGTTCATACGCAGGTCATGAAGACCGAGGGGCTGCGGCAGGCGCTCGACAAATGGAAGTTCGATCTGGCTTTCGGCGGCGCCCGGCGCGACGAAGAGAAGAGCCGGGCCAAGGAGCGCATCTTCTCACATCGCAGCGCATCTCACGGCTGGGACCCGCGCAACCAGCGGCCCGAATTGTGGCGCCTGTTTAACGCGCGCATCAAACCTGGCGAGTCGCTGCGCGTGTTTCCGCTATCGAACTGGACCGAGATCGATGTCTGGGATTACATCCGCGCCGAGAATATCCCGGTGGTGCCGCTTTATTTCGCTAAGTCGCGCCCGGTGGTGGAGCGCGAGGGCACGCTGATCATGGTCGATGACGAGCGGCTGCCCCTCGAACCGGGCGAGACGCCGCGGATGGAGAGCGTCCGCTTCCGCACGCTCGGCTGTTATCCCTTGACCGGCGCCATCCGTTCGGGGGCCGACACGCTTGATGCCATCATCGAGGAGATGCGCTCGTCGTCGAGTTCGGAACGGCAGGGCCGGCTCATCGATCACGACGATAGTGGTTCGATGGAAAAGAAGAAGCGCGAGGGCTATTTCTGATGAGCTCGCCCGGACCAGACATCGCTGGCAGTGTGGTGCGCTCGCGGCCGGTGCTGCGCTTTCTGACCTGCGGATCGGTCGACGACGGAAAATCGACGCTGATCGGCCGGCTGCTTTACGAACAGAATCTGATCTTCGATGATCACCTTGCGGCATTGACCCGCGATTCCAGAAAGCACGGCACCACCGGCGCCGACATCGATTTCGCATTACTGCTCGACGGTCTCGAAGCAGAGCGCGAGCAGGGTATCACCATCGATGTCGCCTATCGTTATTTCGCGACGCCGCGCCGCGCCTTCATCGTCGCCGATACGCCCGGCCACGAGCAATACACCCGCAACATGGCCACCGGCGCATCCAATAGCGACCTCGCCATTCTTCTGGTTGACGCGCGCAAAGGCCTGCTGGCGCAGACGCGGCGGCACGCCATCATTGCCGGCATGCTCGGCATCCGGCATGTGGTGCTGGCGGTCAACAAGATTGACCTCGTCGGCTTTTCGCAAGACGTCTTCGATGGCATCGCCGGCGCGTTCGCCGCCTTCGCCGCGCCGCTCGGCTTCAAGGTCGTGCAGGCGATCCCGCTTTCGGCCCGCTACGGCGACAATCTGTCGGTGCGAAGCGACAAAACGCCCTGGTTCGACGGGCCCTCTCTTCTCGAATTTCTTGAAACCGTCGATGTCGAGGATGACCGCGCCGCCAAGGCATTCCGCCTGCCGGTGCAATGGGTTAACCGGCCCAATCTGGATTTCCGCGGTTTTGCCGGCACTGTGGCCAGCGGCACGATAGGCATCGGCGAGGAGATCGCCGTTCTGCCGTCGGGACGATCGAGCGTCATCAAGTCCATTCTGTCGCCGGCCGGTGAGGTTGACCGTGCCGAGGCCGGTGACGCCGTCACGGTAACGCTCGCCGACGAGATCGACATCGCCCGCGGCGATGTGATGGCGCCCATGCGCGAGCGGCCGCAGGTGGCCGATCAATTCGCCGCGCATCTCGTCTGGATGTCGGCGGAGCGGCTGCTGCCGGGGCGCTCCTATCTGATGAAGATCAACCACGGTGCCGTGGTCGCCACCGTGACGGAACTCAAGCACCGGGTCGATACCGACAGCCTGGCCAAGCTTGCCGCCAAGACTCTGGCGCTGAACGAAGTCGGCGTCTGTAACCTGTCGACCGGGCGGCCGATCGTTTTCGACACCTATGCCGACAACCGGACGACCGGCGCATTCATTCTGATCGACCGCGTCTCCAATGAAACCGTCGCGGCGGGTATGGTCGATTTTCCCTTGCGCCGCGCCACCAACATTCATCGCCAGAATATCACGGTGACCAAGGAAAAGCGGTCGCTGCTCAACAATCACCGGCCCGCAGTGCTTTGGTTTACCGGGCTCTCCGGCGCGGGAAAATCGACGATCGCCAATCTCGTCGAGGTCCAGTTGCACGCGCGCGGCGTGCACACTTTGTTGCTCGACGGCGACAATGTGCGGCATGGCCTCAATCGCGACCTGGGCTTCACCGAAGCCGATCGTGTCGAAAACATCCGGCGCATTGGCGAAGTGGCCAAGTTGATGACCGAAGCGGGCCTTGTCGTGCTCTGTTCCTTCATCTCGCCGTTCCGCGCCGAGCGTCAGATGGCGCGCGAGCTGGTTGCAGACGGCGAGTTCCTGGAGATTTTTGTCGATGCCCCGCTCGAACAATGCGTCGCGCGCGATCCCAAGGGACTCTACCGCCGCGCGCTCGCCGGCGAGATCAAGAATTTTACGGGCGTCGATCAGCCCTATGAAGTGCCCCAATCGCCCGATCTGCACTTGAAGTCCGGCGAGTTCACCGCCACCGAATTGGCAGAGCAGGTGGTTCGCGGCCTGGAGCGACTGAAGGTTATCTAGCCGCGCCGGTCGGCCGCGCCGGTACGGTGCGCTTCCCGAAGCACAGCGCCGCCGGCAACGCCGACGCCGATCACATATAGCCAGCCATGCGTGAAATCGAACAGATGGGAGTTGAACATTGAGCCGGCGATGTTCTGCAGCACGATCGCGAGCCCCATCCAGCCCGCAATACTGTGGGATCCGAACAAGGCCACATGAGACAGCCACATCGCGATCAGGATCGCGATACCGACCAGGCCGATCTGAATCCCCACGGCGAACATTTGATTGTGTGGATTGGCGGCGACCGTCGCAGCCATCCCTGATTGTCCTTCCGCGGCCTTCTGAAACTGATTGCGAATAGAGCCGGTGCCGTGTCCGAGGATGGGCGCCGCCGCGATGAAGGATACCGACTTGCGCCAGAACTCGAGGCGCTCGCCCGCCGGTGTCGCCCGGCCTTCCGGAGTAAAGCTCTGGACTTCCTGAACGAATCCGACCACCCGCTGGCGCAGGAAATCGGCCGTCGGCCAGGCCGCCGCGATCAGGATGACAAAGGCGACGGCCATCGCTGCCGCGCCGCGCCAGCCGAACCGGCGAAAGCCGAACACGACCAGCAGCAGCGTCGTCACCACCAGTGCCGTGCGGCTGGTGGCGATATAGAAGATGTTGATCAGGCACAACGTCGCGAGCAGCGCGAGCGCGAGCGCCAGAGTGCGTCTCCCGTTTCCCCAGGCGTCCACGCCCAACCGCACGAAGAACAGAAGCGCCACCGTCAGCACCGCACTCTGCGCAATGTAGTCCTTCACCGGAATGCCGTCCGGCTTGAAAGGCGGCGGCAGGACCAGCCCGAAATAGCTTAGCCACGACACGGCCAGCAGCACCGTGCACGACACCGCAAAGCCGATCATGACGCGGCCGGCGTGTTCGGAGCGGCTGAACTGCGCCAGCAGCAGCGGAATGCACAAAAGGCGCAGATAAGAGTCAAAGCCGTCGAACCGCTCTGCCCAGGACACATCGGCCCACAACATGCCGAGCGCGGCCAAGCCGACGAGGGCGAGGATCGTGACGCCGGCCGGCCGCAGAAAGGCCCGCCGGAAATCCTCAGGCCCCAGTGTTGGCAAGACGGCAATCAGCCACAGCACGGCGAAGATGGCGGTGAGGGACGTCGACCACGGCAGCGAAGCGGCCAGCAAGGCAACGAGCCAGTCGGCCTGCACCGGCAGACTTGCGCGGTAGGACCGCCAGAGCGTCACGGCTGGACGAAGCCCAGTTCGATCTCGATCGCGCCGCACAGCATCTGCCCGAGCGTGATGTGCATCTCCTGGATGCGGGCCGTGGTGTCGGATGGCACCACAAGCAGGTGCTGCGGAAGGCCGGTCAGATCGCCGCCGCCCTTGCCGGTGAGGGCCGCGGTGACAAGGCCCATTTTCTTGGCCTGCTTCAGCGCCAGCGTGACATTGGGGCTTTTGCCCGAAGTCGAGATGCCAATGGCGACGTCGCCCGGCCGGCCGAGCGCCTCGATCTGCCGCGCGAAGATGTAGTCGAAGCCGAAATCGTTGCCGGCCGCGGTCAAGACCGACGTGTCGGTGGTCAGGGCGAGGGCGGCGATGGCCGGACGGTCCTTCTTGTACCGGACGGCAAGTTCGGTCGCGAGATGCTGAGCGTCGGCGGCACTGCCGCCATTGCCGAACAGCATGATCTTGCCGCCGGCGCGGATCGACGTAACGCAGGACGCCAGCAGATCGGCGAAGGCCTTTCCGAGCGCAGCTTCGGTCGCTTGCGCCACCGCGCGCTGCTCGGCGAATTCGGCCTTGTAGAAGGCGGCAACATCGAATGTCATATCCGGCATCTCCCGTTCGCGCGACGCTGCCACGCCAAACCGGCGCGCATATCGCGTTCGAGCGCCCAGACCGTCCGACCGGACTCGTCGTTGCTGCGCATCAGACCCCCGAGGCGCCCCTTATAGAGACGGGCCGTGGAGGTTTCAATCGACCGTTATCGCCTTGGACTCACGGCGGAATTAAGCCCGCGCGGCGGCAGGCGAAGCGTGCGATGCGGTCGGCGTCCACAGCTCTCCAGAATGCGACGAGGCTGGCGGTTGTGCGCGCGTTCGGACGATGGAACAATTGCCGCTGCCAATCGTAAATAGCTTGAGGGTTGGTACACGCCGGGGGCGAGTTGTCCTCAGATACGTCACGGAGGCCGTTGATGGCCCACACTGCGATGTCGTCGGTCCCCGGCGCTTCACTTCGAAATCAGCCGGCCGACGAGCGTCGCGCGCGTTTTCTCGCGGCCTATCGCGCCGTGCGCGCCGAGACCGAGCGTCGCGCGTCCTTCCTGTCGCCCGAGGACCAGATCGTGCAGTCGATGGCGGATGCGTCGCCGACCAAATGGCATCGCGCCCATGTGACCTGGTTCTTCGAGACGTTTCTCGTTCGCGAATACGACAAATCCTATGCGCTGTTCGACGAACGCTTTCCCTTTCTGTTCAACTCCTATTATGTCGCCGCCGGTCCGCGGCATGCGCGGCCGCAGCGCGGCCTGATCACACGGCCGAACAGCGAAGAGGTGACGCGTTATCGCGCGCATGTCGACGCCGCGGTTGAGAGATTGATCGAACACGTGTCCGAAGAAGATGCGCCGCGAGTTTTCGAGATTCTCGAGATCGGTCTCAATCACGAGCAGCAGCATCAGGAGCTGCTGCTCACCGACATTTTGCACGCCTTCGCGCAGAACCCGACGAACCCGGCTTACGATCCCGACTGGCAGATGCCGCGCGGCGCGACTGGGCCGCGCGAGGTCAACGATTTCATCGATGTGCCGTCCGGCATCCAGCCGATCGGCCATGACAATGCGAGCTTCTGTTACGACAACGAACTGCCGCGCCACGACGCGCTTATTCCCAAAATGCGCATCGCGCGCCATCTCGTGACCAATGCGCAGTGGCTGGCGTTCATCGAGGCGGGCGGATACCGCACGCCGTCGCTGTGGCTATCGGACGGCTGGGCGGCGGTGCAGGCGGAAGGCTGGGAGGCACCGGGATACTGGCGGCAGGGCGATGGAACCTGGCATGTCATGACGCTCGGCGGCCTGAAACCGGTCGATCCAGCCGCTCCGGTTTTGCATGTCAGCTATTACGAGGCCGACGCGTTTGCCCGCTTTGCCGGTAAGTGCCTGCCCAGTGAGCAGGAATGGGAAGTGGCGGTTCGCGCCGGCATCATCGCCGACGCTTTCGGCCTGTCTTGGCAATGGACGCGCAGTGCCTATTTGTCCTATCCGGGATACCGCGCTGCCGAAGGGGCGCTGGGGGAATACAACGGCAAGTTCATGAGCGGACAGATGGTGTTGCGCGGCGCGTCGCTGGCAACCCCGGACGGCCATGAGCGTTTAACCTACCGCAACTTCTTTTATCCGCCGGCGCGTTGGCAGTTCTCAAGCCTGCGCCTCGCCGAATTTCCCTGAACGGGACGGCACCGAAAGACACATGATCGGATCGTGAGGCCCTATGGTCGCGTTGGCACGAACTCAATCTTTTATCGCGGATGACGCCGAAACCTCGGCCTTCGCCGCCGATGTCGTGAAAGGCCTCTCGGCGCAGCGCAAGCGCGTGCCGCCCAAGTATTTCTACGACGCGGTCGGATCGGAGCTGTTCGAACGCATCACCGAGCAGCCGGAGTACTATCCGACGCGCTGCGAGATGAGCATCCTGCGCGAGCAGGGCGCCGAGATCGCCAAGCTGATCGTGCCAGGCGCGGCGCTGATCGAATTCGGCTCCGGCTCTAACAAGAAGGCGCGTATCCTTCTAGCTGCCGCGCCGGCGCTGGCCGCTTATGTGCCGGTCGATATCTGCGGCCCAATGCTGGCGCAGGAAGCGGCCGAACTGGCGCCGGATTTTCCGTCGCTCAACGTGCGGCCGGTCGAGGCCGATTTCACCCAGCCCTTCGCGCTGCCGCAGGAAGCCGTCGACGCGCCGGCCCGCGTCGGCTTTTTTCCGGGTTCCACCATCGGCAATCTCGAGCCGCACGAAGCCTCGGCCTTTCTGCGCAACGCGGCCAAGACGCTCGGCCCCGGCGCCAGGATGATCATCGGCGCCGATCTGGTGAAGGATTCCGAAACCCTCAATGCCGCCTATAACGACGCGGCGGGCTTCACCGAAAAATTCAATCTCAATCTTCTGACGCGCATGAACCGCGAACTCGGCGGCACGTTCGATCTCAAGACGTTCGAACATCACGCCTTCTACAACCGGGAGCGCCAGCGCGTGGAAATGCATCTGGCCAGCACCAAGCGGCAGAAGGTGAAGGTGGCGGGCGAGTGCTTCGACTTCCGCGCCGGTGAGACCATCCACACCGAGAACAGCTATAAGTATACGCCGGACTCGCTCGCGGCGCTTGCCCGTGGCGTGGGCTGGGAGCCGGCCGGGGTGTGGACTGACGCGGATTGCCGTTTCTCGATCCAGGCCTTCTCGCTGCCGGAGACCGCCAAGGTCTGAGGTGGGCAAATGCCCTTCCGCAATCCGAAAACAGCCGCGCGCTCAGGCTGTTGAACGATAGCCACGGTCTGCGCTAAGCCACTCCCCGACATTCCGCGCGCGTCCGCGCCCGGAGGCATGACCACGAAAGTCTGGGTGAGGCGCGATGAAGATCGTCAATTTCCAATCAAGCAACGGCGTGCGCATGGGTGTCGTCGACGGTGACACCGTCGTTGATGTCAACGCCGCCGACAGCACGCTGCCGACCGAGTATGGCGCCTTCCTGCGCGCCGGCGGTGACGTCAAGGCGCTGGCCGATGTCGTAAAGAAGGCGCCGGCATCGGCCCGCGTGCCGCTCGCCGGCATCAAGTTCGCGCTGCCGGTGATGAGCCCGGGCAAGGTGATTTGTCTCGGCCTCAATTATCTCGACCACGTCAAGGAAGGTCCGCAGAAGGACAATATCCCGAAATTCCAGTCGATCTTCTTCCGCATGATGTCGTCCTTCACGTCGCCGGGCGCACCGCTGATCCGGCCGAAGAAGTCGATCCAGTTCGACTACGAGGGCGAACTGGTCGTCATCATCGGCAAGCGCGCCAAGCACCTGACGCTGGAGAACGCCGCCGATTGCGTCGCCGGCTACACCTGCGGCATGGAAGGCTCCATCCGCGAATATCAGCGCCACACCACGCAGTGGGGCATGGGCAAGAATTTCGACGAGACGGGCAGCTACGGCCCGTGGGTCGTCACCGCCGACGAGTTGCCGCGCGGCGGCAAGGGCCTCAAGATCGAAAGCCGCCTCAACGGCAACGTGATGCAGTCCTCGAACACCGATCACTTCATGTTCCCGGTGGCGGAATCGCTGGTCTATCTCACCGAAGGTATGACGCTGGAGCCGGGCGACGTTCTGTTCACTGGCACGCCGTCGGGTGTGGGTCATGCCCGCAAGCCGGAACCGGTGTGGATGAAGGCCGGCGACACCATCGAGTGTGAGATCGGCGGCATCGGCACTCTCAAGAACACCATCGCCGACGAGAAGTGAACCAAGCACCCGCTCTGGTGTTGTTTCTTTGAATTTGACAGATTGCGCGTCCCGCGGAGCGGCGGGGCGCGCGTTTTGTCACCTGCGAAAGGACGTGCTGCGGGCCGACGCCGGGACGGAGACTGTTGATGGCCGATGAACTCAAGGTGCTGACGATCTGCGGATCGCTGCGCAAGAAGTCGTACAATCACGCGCTGGTGCGTGCGCTGCCGGCGCTGGCGCCCGAGGGCATGACCTTTTCGGAGTCGCCGCCCTTCGACACCATTCCGTTCTATAATCAGGACATTCAGGACGCTTCCGGCTTTCCGGATTCGGTGGTGAAGCTCGCCGACGCGATACGCGCCGCCGACGGCGTCATCATCGTCACGCCGGAATACAACTGGACCATCCCCGGCGCCCTGAAGAACGCGTTCGACTGGGTGTCGCGCATGAAGGACCAGCCGTTCAAGGAAAAGCCGGTCGCGATCCAGTCCGCCAGCAGCGGGCCGATGGGCGGCTCGCGCATGCAGTATCACATGCGCCAGTCGATCACGTATCTGAACGCCTTCATCTTCGGCACGCCGGAAGTGATCGTGTCCTTCGCGCAGAACAAGTTCGACAAGGATACGCTGGAACTGACCGACCAGCAGACCAAGGATTTCATCAAGCAGCAGCTCGCCGGCTTCGCTGGCTTCATCAAGCGGGTGAGGGCCTAACCGGGTGGGCAGGCCCATCGGTTCGGCAGGAGTTTGTTCCAAAGCAGGGCTGTTTCGCCCGGTATCGTTTTGCGCTATAAGATGGTTACAAACGGAACGATCGGGCAAAAATCGCCCTCAGGGAGCGCGCGCATGTCGATGGCAACCGAGGCCAATCCTGGGTCCAAACATAACATCCAGGCCTCACGGCAGGCCTATTACGAGAAAATCCGGGGCTATAACCTCGCCCCGCTCTGGGAGGTGCTCAAGGGCCTCGTGACGCCCGAGCCGAAAACCCAGATGGTGCCGGCGGTGTGGAAGTTCCCGCAGGTCGAGAAGCTGATGCTCGAAGCCGGCGAGGTCATCACGGCCGAGGAGGCCGAGCGCCGCGTGCTGGTGCTCGAGAACCCCGGCGATCCGGGCAAGTCCAAGATCACCAATTCGCTGTTCGCCGGCATCCAGCTCATCATGCCGGGCGAAATTGCCGACGTGCACCAGCATGTCGCTTCCGCCATCCGCTTCGTGCTCAAGGGTGAAGGCGCCTATACGGCGGTCGAGGGCGAGAAGTCGAATATGGAGCATGGCGACTTCATCATCACCGCGAACTGGGCGCCGCACGATCACGGCAACACCGGCAAGGAGCCGGTGATGTGGCTCGACGTGCTCGACATGCCGACGGTCAATCACTTCCAGGCATCGTTCGCCAAGCACTTCGACGAGAAGATGCAGAACGTCAATCACGAGGATGGCGACTCGTTCGAGCGCTATGCCACCGGCGTGCTGCCGGACGGCATGCCGGCGGTGACCAACCGCTCGCCGGTGATCAACTATCCGTACCGCAAGATGAAGCCGGTGCTCGAGCGACTGCGCAAGACCGGCGACATCGACAAGCGCTTCGGTGCCCGCGTGCGCTACGCCAACCCGATCAATGGCGGCCCGGTGCTGCCGACCATGGGCGCGCATCTGTCGCTGCTGCCCAAGGGCTTCAAGGGCGAGCCCTATCGCTCGACCGATGGCACCGTGTTCTGCGTCGCGGAAGGCTCGGGCGTGACCATGGTCGATGGCCAGCCGCTGGAGTGGGGCGTCAACGACGTGTTCGTCATCCCGCCGTGGAAGCGCTACAGCCACGAGGTCAAGGGCAATGCCGACGCGGTGCTGTTCTCGATCTCGGACCGCCCGGCGCAGGAAGCGCTCGGCATCTGGCGGGAGGGAAATTGAGGCTCATTCTGCGCGGTATACGCTGAACGCTCCCTCTCCCCATGGGAGAAGTGAAGAAAGATCTACGGCGCCGCTACTTGCGGCGCCGTTTGTTTTTGCGCGCGGCTCTGCATCCAGTTGAACGCCATCAGCGCCAGCGCGCCGGTGAGGCCGACGATGTCGATCCATTGCGCGCCGGCAAAGACATTCGGCGGCAGCAGGATGGCGATGGCCGCCACGCCGAAGGCGATGCGCAGCGGGCCCGCCAGCGGCGCGAACATGAAGCCGACAATGGCGGCGGTACCGATCACGATGCCGAGCACGTTGCGCGACAGGTTCCAGCCGATTTCGAGCCAGGTGCCGTCGAACAGCAGCGACGGCTGGGTGACGAACAGGAAGGGGATGAAGAACGTGCTCCAGCCCACGACCACCGCCATCCAGCCGGCGTTCCAGCCCGGCACGCGCGCGATATTGGCCGCCGCATAGGCGGCGATCGCCACCGGCGGCGTGATCATCGACAGCATGCCGAAATACATCACGAACATGTGCGCCGCCATTGGCGACACGCCGAGCTTGATGATCGACGGCGCCAGCAGCGAGGCCGTCAGCACATAGACGCTGACCGTCGGCATGCCCATGCCGAGGATGATGGAGATGACCGCGGTCAGGGCCAGCAGCACGAACAGATTCTCGCCGGCGATGGCGATGAGCTGCAGCGTCAGCCCGAAGGAAATGCCGGAGATGTTGAGCGCGCCGACCACCATGCCGGCGGCGGCGCCGATCAATATAATGTCCAGCGCGGCGCGGCCGGTGTCGAGCACGGCGCGCAGCATCTCACCTGGGCTCACACGCTTGCCGCGATAACCGAACAGCAGCGACAGCACGATTAGGATCGCCGTCGAATAGACGGCGGCGCGCTCGATCGGGATCTGGAAGAACTCGGGCCAGGCCAGCGTCGCGATGAGGAAGATCAGCGGGATCGGGAAATGCCATCCCGATTTCAGCACCGCGGTGAAAGCCGGTATCTCGGCGACCTGCGCGGCGCCGATCTTGTGCTTGGCGGCCTCGAGATCGACATGCACAAACAGCGCTATGTAGTAGAGCAGCGCCGGAATGAAAGCGGCGAGCGCAACGGCGCCATAGGGCACCTGCAGGAATTCCGCCATGAGGAAGGCGGCGGCGCCCATCACCGGCGGCATCAGTTGGCCGCCGGTCGAGCCGACGGCCTCGATCGCCGCGGCGCGCGTGCGCGAGAAGCCGGAGCGCGACATCAGCGGGATGGTGACGATGCCGACGGCCATGACATTCGACACCGCCGCGCCGGAGATCAGCCCGAACAGGCCGGAGCCGACCACGGCGATCTTGGCCGCGCCGCCGCGGAAGCTGCCCATGCCGGACATTGCCAGGTCGGCGAAATAGGCCGCGCCGCCGGTGCGGCCGAGCACCTGGCCCATCAGCGTGAACGGCACGACGATGAGGACGGCGACCGACAGGATGTTGCCGATGATGGCATTGGTATCGAGGCCGTAATAGACCAGCAGGCGCTCGGGCGAGACGGCGCGCGTGGCGAAATCGCCGGGCATATGGGGCCCGATGAAGACATAGGCCGAGATGATGAGAATGATGACGATCAGGACGGCGCCGGCCGAACGTCGCGTCGCCTCCAGAACCAGCAGAACGAGAATGGCGCTGCCGATAATGCCTTCGACCGGCAGCAGCGCGATCGAGAGTGTCAGTTCCTCGTAGCGGACGGCGATATAGCCGCAGATGATCAGCGCCAGCGCGGCGCCGATCCAGCCGAAGACCGCATGCTTGAAGCGGGCGTTGATGAAGGATAGCGCCAGCGCAAGGCCAAGACAGATCGCGAGTAGTTGCTCTGTATAGAGCGACAGGCCGAGAAACTTGCGCGGCAGGTCGAGCACCCAGCCGACCACGCAGGCGAGCAGCAAGGCTTGCAGGATATCGGTTGCCCAGGCGGCGACTTTCGAAACGGCGGGTTTGTCGTCCGCCGTTTCGTCGATAGCGTGAACTTCACTCACTGGATGGCGCTCACTGGACCTTCATCGCCTCGATCTTGTGATCCTTGAAATACTTCAAGGCGCCGGGGTGATAGGGAATGTTGTAGGTCTTGTAGAGCTTCTTGGCGTCGAAATCGCGCAAGGCCGGCTGCACCGCGACGAGTTCGCTCTTGTTGGCTTCCATCACCTCAATCATCTTGTAGACGACCTCGTCCTTCACCTTGGCGTTGGTCAGCAGCATGTTGTCCCAGGTGTAGACCTCCATCGGCTGCTCGACGCCAACGAAGAACGGCGACGGCGCGGCCGGGGTGAGATAGCCTTCCGGCACGATCTTTTGCGCCGCGGCCATGCCTTCTTTCGGAATGGTCAGGGCACGGATGCCGCCGACGGTGGCGTCGACCTCGCGCACCTTGGCCGCGCCGAAGGCGAAGAAGAACATGTCGGCCGAACCGTTGGCGAAATCTTCCGCGCCGCGCACGACGTTCGGCACCAGCACCGGCTTGATGTCCGCCTCGGTCAGACCGCCGGTCGCGAGAATCGCTTTCACCAGCGGATCTATGGTGCGCATCGCCGAGAAGCCGAGCACGACGCGTTTGCCCTTGAGGTCGGCGACGGTCTTCATGGGCGAATCCTTGCGCACCCAGAAGGCGCCGCGCAGCGAGTGCAGCGAGCCGACGACGCGCAGGTCCGGATAGGCCTTCACGGCGATCTCGGTCTCGAAGATGTTGGCGATGCCGAGATCGCCTTCGCCGCGGGCGAGCAGCGGCAGCAGCGTGGTTTCGCCGGCCGTCGGCTGCACCAGCATGTTCATGCCGCCCTTTTCCTTGAGCACCTTGGCGATGGCCGAGGCGGTGGTGTGGCTCAGCGTGCCGGCGGGCATGCTGTAGATGCCATAGGCCTGCGACCAGGCCGCGGTCGCGGTGAGCGTCAGCGCGGCAACGGCGCCGAGTGCGGCGCGGGTGAAACGGGCGACGCCATGACGGGTCTCGATCGACGTTTCAATCGACATTGGTTTTCCTCCCCTGTCGATCCGGTCTTTGCGTTGGCTTTTGGCCGATGCCGGATCGGTCTCTCTGTAGCGGTAGCGTAGGCGGTGGACGGCGTCAGTGCAAAGCCATTCCTGCCAATAGCTTTCGGATTACGGAAACAATACGCGCCTCATGCGGGCGGTCGCCCAACGGCGCAGGTTATGCCGCGCCCGGTGCGCGCAATTTCTCGGCCAGGAAATCAACCAGCACGCGCACGCGCGCCGGCATGTTCGCGCCGCCGATGAAGACCGCGTGAATGGCTTCGCGATCTTGCGGGTTGAACTCTTCGAGCAGCGGCACCAGGCGGCCGCTCGCCAGATCATCCTCGATGTGGAAATTGCCGACGCGGGTGATGCCCAGCCCGTCGAGCGCGAGCTGCACCAGCGTCTCGCCGTTGTTCGCGGTGATGTTGCCACTCACCGGCAGGATATAGTCGCGGCCGTCCTCGCGGAACGGCCAGCCGGGCTCTATGCGGCGGAAGCTGAAGTCGAGGCAGTTATGCGTGGCGAGGTCGGCCGGCCGGCGCGGCGTGCCGTGGCGCTCAAGATAGGCCGGCGAGGCGATCACCGTGCGGCCGGTGTGGCCGAGACGCCGCGCGGTGAGCGGACTGTCGGCCAGCGGGCCGAAGCGGACCGCGACGTCGGCGCGGCCGCCGAGGATGTCGGCCACCTCGTCGCTCAAGTCGATATCGAGCGAGATGCCCGGATAGCGGGCTGTGAATTCGCCGAGCAGCGGCAGCACGTTCATGCGGCCATGCGCCGAGGCCATGCTGAGGCGGACCTTGCCGCGCGGCGAGGCCTGGTCGGCGATGGCGCGTTCGGTCTCGGCAATGTCGGCCAGGATGCGGCACGCGGCATGGATATAGCTCTGGCCTTCGGCGGTCAGCCGCAGCGAGCGCGTGGTGCGCACCATGAGGCGGACGCCGAGCCGGGCCTCAATGCGCCCGATGATGCGGCTGACCGCCGAGGGCGTCAGCCCAAGCGCCCGCGCCGCGCCGGACAGGCTGCCTTGGCGGGCGACCTCGACAAAGGCCGCCATCTCCGATGTGTGGTCAGCTCGCTCCATTTGTGAATCCTACGCAAAGATGCTGGACCGGGAAAGCCTCTAGTGCGGATTGCGGCGCTGCACCATGTCCGGGGTTGCAAAAATTCCGGAGCGCTGTACCGCCATGAAATTCAATCCACCCCTGTTCGCTCTTGCACTCGGCGCCTTCGGCATCGGGGTCACCGAATTCACGCCCATGGGCATGTTGCCGCTGATCGCCGACGGCCTCGGCGTCTCCATCCCAGCCGCCGGGCTTCTGGTCAGCGCCTATGCGCTGGGCGTGCTGGTTGGCGCGCCTGTGATGACCTTGGCCTTCGCCCGGGTGCCGCGCCGCACGCTGCTGATCGGCCTAATGGGCATCTTCACCGCCGGCAATCTCTTGGCGGCGATCTCCGACAGCTATTCGATGCTGCTTGCCGCCCGCATCATCACCTCCTTCAACCATGGCGCCTTCTTTGGCGTCGGCTCGGTGGTGGCGGCGAGCGTCGTCGCGCCGGAACGGCGGGCTTCCGCCGTGGCGGCGATGTTCACCGGCCTGACCATCGCCACCATCGGCGGTGTGCCGCTCGCCGCCTGGCTCGGCGAAGTGTTCGGCTGGCGCGCCACCTTCTGGGGTATCGCCGGTGTCGGCGCGGTCGTCATGGTGGCGTTGCGTCTCGCCTTGCCGCTGATGCCGGCCGACAGCAATGCCGACATGCGCGCCGAACTGCGCGTGCTCGGCCGCGCGCCGGTGTTGCTGGCTCTGGCGCTCACCGTGGTCGGCGCCAGCGCCATGTTCACGGTGTTCACCTACATCGTGCCGATCCTCAAGTCCGAGACCGGCGCCGGCACGGCCTTCGTTACCGCGATGCTGGTCGTCTATGGCGTTGGCCTCGCGGTCGGCAACCTGATCGGCGGCCGCTTCGCCGACCGCTCGGTCGACGGCACGCTGATGGCGTCGCTGCTCGGCGTCGTCGTGCTGCTCGCCGCCTTTGCGGTCGGCATGCGCTGGGAGGCGAGCGCCGCGGTGCTGATCTTCTTGTGGGGCATCGCCAGCTTCGCTTTGGTGCCGCCGTTGCAGATGGGCGTGATGCAGGAAGCGCACGAAGCGCCGAACCTCGCCTCCGCCATGAACATCGGCGCCTTCAATCTCGGCAATGCGGTCGGCGCCGCGCTCGGTGGTGCGGTGATCGACGCCGGCCTCGGCCTGCCGGCAGTGTCGATCGCAGGCGCCGCGACCTCCGCGGTCGGCGTCGTCATGCTGCTGCTGGTGCGGCGGAAAGTCGTCGAAGCGCCGCAGGCCGCTGAGTAGCTATCCCAGCGCCGTCATCACCGCCTTGGATATCGTCGCAGTGCCATCACCGCCGCCATATTCCATCGGCTTGAGGCCGGTGCGATAGGCATCGTCGACCGCCTGCTCGATACGCTGGGCTGCTTCGGCGGCGGGCGGGTGATCGTGCTTGTCAGCGAGCCAGTCGAGCATCATGGCGGCGGACAGGATCATGGCGGTCGGATTGGCCTTGCCCTGGCCCATGATATCCGGCGCGGTGCCGTGGCAGGGCTGGAACACCGCATGGGTGTCGCCGATATCGGCGGATGGTGCCATGCCGAGGCCGCCGATCAGGCCGGCGGCGAGATCGGAGAGAATGTCGCCGAACATGTTCTCCATCACCATGACGTCGAAGTCCCACGGCTTTTTCACCATGATGGCGGCGCAGGCATCGACATAGAGCTTGTCGGTCGCCACATCGGGAAACGCCGCCTTGCGTTCGTCGAAGATGCCGCGCTGCCAGTTGAACGCCTTGAACACATTGGCCTTGTCCACGAGCGTCAGCCGGCCCGGCTTGCCGCGCGCCTTGCGGCGCTGCGCGAGCCGCAGGCAGAAGTCGAACAGCCGCTCGGTGGTCTTGCGCGTGACGACGAGCGTCTCGCGCGCTTCATCATGCGTGGTGACGCCTTTGCCCATTGAGGCGAACAGGCCTTCGGTCGATTCCCGCACCAGCACGAAGTCGATGCCGTGCTCATGCGCGCCGACGATCGGCGAGGGCACGCCGGGCACCAGCCGCGCCGGGCGCACGCCGGCATAGAGATCGTAGATGAAGCGCAGTTCCACCTGCGGCATGATCTCCGTCCCGTCGGGATAGCGGATGCTCGGCATGCCGCAGGCCCCGAGCAGGATGGCGTCGGCCTCGCCGGCGAGCTTCACCGTCGCGTCCGACATCGATTTGCCGGTCGCCTTGTATTCCTCGGCGCCGGCCGGCGCTTCCGAAAAGCGGAACTTGAGGCTCGGCGTCGTTTCCTCGATGCGGCGCAGCACATCGAGTGCCGGCTTCATCACCTCATGGCCGATGCCGTCGCCCGGCAATACGCAAATATGAAAGGCGGAGTTGGCGGACATGCGGCGTTCCTCGATACGGGTGGCCTTTGCGGCGCTTGGACGGTAATTTGCCCGCTAATGAATACGGCCCAGGCGATGGGCGCAAGGGGAGAAGCATGCCGCGGTTTTCCGCTCACATCGACTATCTGTTCAAGGAGCGGCCGCTCATCGAGCGCATCGACGCGGCAGCGGCGGCCGGCTTTACGGCGATCGAAGGCCGCTTTCCCGAAGGTGTGAGCGCGGCGGACTACAGGCGCGCCACCACGCGCAACAATCTCAAGGTGCTCGGCATCAACACGCCGCAGGGCGGCGAGGGCGAGTTCGGTCTCGGCGCGCTGCCGGGACGGCAGGACGAATGGCGCGCTGCCTTCGCGCAGACGCTCGACTATGTCGCTGCGGTCGACGGCCTCGCCATCCATTGTCTGGCCGGCATGGTGACGCCCGAGCGGCGCCGCAAAGCGGAGGACGTGTTCGTGGACAACCTCAAGCGCGCCGCCGATCAGGCCGCGGCGAAAAACATCAAGCTCTATATCGAGCCGATCAACCAGCGCAGCGTGCCGAATTATTTTCTCTATCAGGTCGAGCACGCCGCCGACATCATCGCCAAAGTCGGCAGCGACAATGTCTTCATGCAATACGATTTCTTCCACGTGCAGATCGTCGGCGGCGACATCATCGAGCGTTTTAAAAAGTACCAGCCGCTGATCGCCCACATCCAGTGCTCGCAGGTGCCGGTGCGCCACGAGCCCAACGAGGATGGTGAGATCAATTACCCCTACGTCTTCGCCGAGATCGATCGGCTCGGCTATCCGTTCTGGGTGGGCTGCGAGTACATCCCCTCGACGCCGCGGACCGAGGACAGCCTGGGCTGGATCCGGCAATACGGTGTCAATCCGCGCAATTAACCTTTGGCTAACCGTCAATAGCCTTGAAAAACCTGACCTTTCTCCCTTTTCCGGGCTTTCGGGGCCTGCTAGAAAGGCCCCCATGTGGGGACGCCGCAAAAAGCCCGAGTCGGAGATGCCCGTGCCGCCGACGCCGCTCAAGGAGGCAATGCGCGAGGCGCGCATCGAGGCCGCCGAGCGCTCGGCTGTCATCGTCGATCTGCGCGATGCCGAGGTGGCGCGGCTGGAGCTGCTGAGCGAAGCGCTCGATCCGCTGTTCGCCGAAATCCCGAAAGAGGTCGAGCTGTTCGATCGCGGCGTCAGCCAGGGCGAAACACCACGGCTGTGGATCGACGTCGTCGCCCATATCGAGATGGGCCGCGACAAGCGCGAGTACCGCTTCGTGCAGGATACGCGCTACGGCCGCGCCGTGCTGGCCGAGAGCTATGAACTGCCGGAGATGGTGTCGGCCGTAACGCGCTATGTGGCCCGGCGCCTGCTCGAGCGGGAACGTGCGCTGGCGGACGACGTGCCGTTCGGTCAGGCGGCGACGCTCAAGACCATCGAGGACGAGCAACGTCGCGGCCGCCTGCGTGGCCTGCGCATGTTCATCTACGGTGTCGTGGTCGCGGTGGCGGTCCTGTTCACCTGGGCGCTGCTGACCGCGCCGGTGCCTTAAAGCATTTCCCGCTTCACTTCCGTCACCAACCCATCCTCACTCACCGCCCTTACCACCATCTCGCACCGCCACGCGCCGGGCGCGCCATCGATGCGATAGAGGTGATAGCCGGCATTGTCCTTGTCGAGGCCGGGCGCGGCGGAAGCCGAAGGTACGCCGACCGCCGGCACTCGCGCGCCGTTCGGCCCGTCGATGACATTGAGCATGTCGCGATGGTCGTGGCCGTGCAGGATTAATTCGGCGCCGTGCCGGGCGATGACGTGCATGAAGTTGCCGGCGTCGGTGAGGCGCTTATAGGCCGGCGCATCGCTGACCGGCGGATGATGGATCAGCACAACGCGAAACAGCTTCTCGTCGCGCATACGGTCTAGCAGGGTTGCCAGCGCGCCGAGCTGGCCGTCGCCGAGTTCGCCGGTCGCCTGGAACGGTGCCGTCGGCACGCCGGTCGAGAGGCCGATGATCGCGAGCGGGCCGCGCCGCCGCACATAGGGAAACGTCTCGCCGTCGTCGCCGGTCATGAACGGGCCCCAGGCCCGCGCGGCAAAGCGCGCGCACTCGGCGACGTAGATGTCGTGATTGCCCGGCACGAAGCTCACCTGCTCCGGCTTGCCCAGCGCGTCGAGAAAGCCGCGGCCGGCGGCGTACTCAGCCTCTAACCCGATATTGGCGATATCGCCGGTGACGGCGATGTGGTCCGGCCTTTGCGTCTTGAGATCGGCGACGATGCTGCCAAGCACCGCCGGATCATGCACGAAGCGGCGCTTGCGCTGCCAGTTCAGGTAACCGGTGATGCGCTTGCTACACAGATCGAGCACATGCGCCGGCGGCAGCGGCGAAAGGTGGATGTCGGAGAGGTGGGCGAGGGTGAAGGGCAAAGCCGGCGTCCAATGGCTGTCATGCCCCGCGAAAGCGGGGCATCCAGTATCCACCGGAATGAAGGGATAAGCGAGGTATGCGCCTCAATCGCGCACAGGGGATACTGGGTCCCCGCTTTCGCGGGGACGACAACAAAGAATCACGAACTCCCGATCAATATCCCGGAGATGAACACCAACACGCCGCCGACCACGATCTGGAACGCCGCCTTCAGGAACGGCGTGTCCATGTATTTGTAGCGGATCCACGAGATCACCGCGAGTTCGATGGCGACCACGATCACCGCCGCGATGGTGGCGACATAGAAGTCGGGAATGAGATACGGCAGCGCGTGGCCAACGCCGCCGATGGTCGTCATCAGGCCGGAGACGAGGCCGCGCAGCCACGGCGCGCCGCGGCCGGTGAGCGAGCCGTCGTCGGACAAGGCTTCGGCAAAGCCCATCGAAATGCCGGCGCCCACAGACGCCGCCATGCCGACGAGAAACGTCTCCCAGGTATTGTGCGTGGCGAAGGCCGCGGCGAACAACGGCGCCAGCGTCGACACTGAGCCGTCCATCAGCCCGACCAGGCCCGGCTGCACATATTGCAGCAGGAACATGCGCCGCGCCGTCTCGTGTTCCTCGGCGCGCGCATCTTCGGTGAGAATCTTCGCGGTCAGCTTGTGCGCCAGCGTCTCATGTCCTGCCTCGGCTTCGGCCAAAGTGATCAGCAGCTCGCGCACCGACGCATCGCGGGCGTTCTCGGCGGCCTTGCGATAGAAGCGCTCGGCCTCGAACTCCATGTTCTCGGCGAACTTGCGCACTTCCTCGAGGCCGAGCGGCCGCATCAGCCACAGCGGCTTCTTCGGGTGAAGGAAGCCCTTGACGTCCTGGCGACGGATCAACGGCAGATATTCGCCGAAGCGCTGACGGTAGAGGTCGTAGAGAATCGCGCGGTGATGCACTTCCTCTTCGGCCATCTCGTCGAACACCTTCGCGGAGGCGGGAAACTGCTCGCGCAGGCCCTCGGCGAAGCCGCGATAGATGCGGCTGTCCTCTTCCTCATTGGTGATGGCGAGCGCCAGCACTTCCTGCTCGGTCAGGTCGGAGAATTGCTTCACGGGGGACGTCCTTAGCGGGTCTGGCTTAACCCCATATATTGGAATCATTCTAAAGATTAAAGGCCTCAGTCCGCCCAACTTTCAGCCGATGCGCTATGAGAATGGGTCGCAAAAAGGGAACCGCCGCTTGTCTGCCTTACGTCGCCGTTTTGAGCCGATATTGAGCCGTGCCTTTCACTTTTACTGGCGTTTCGCCCGTGGTGCGACGCTTGGCGCCTTCGCCCTGGTGATCGACGGTCAGGGCCGGGTTTTCCTGATCAAGCACTCCTATGTCAGCGGCTGGCATCTGCCCGGCGGCGGCGTCGAAACCGGCGAGACGGTGAAGACGGCGCTGGCGCGCGAACTGATCGAGGAAGGCAACATCAAACTCACTGGCGAGCCAGTGCTGCATGGCGTATTCCACAACCGTCGCGTCTCGCGGCGCGATCATGTGATGCTCTATGTCGTGCGCGATTTCGTGCAGGAATCGCCGCCGGTGCCGGACTACGAGATCGTGGCGCACGGCTTCTTCGCCATTGACGAATTGCCGGAAGACACCGGCCGCGCCGCCCGCGCCCGCATCGCCGAGGTGTTCGAGGGCCGGGCGGTGAGCGAGATGTGGTGATGGCTCGGTGTCGTCGGTGGGGCAACATCCTGTAGCCCGGATGAAGCGCAGCGAAATCCGGGGACAGTATCTCTCAGCATCATCGCCCGCGTAGGCGGGCGATCGAGCTCTTTGCTCCAACGGCGTCATGGCCCGCGAAAGCGGGCCATCCAGTAATCGCGGGTGTCAGCGAATACTGGATCGTCCGCTTTCGCGGACGATGACGATACGAGGCCAGAAAATAGTCCTTGACTCTTATTCCTAGGACATTATAGGCTCATTTCGTCCTGTTCCGGCCGGGGGCGCTGTCATGAGGCGTCGTTTCAGTGGGAACAGGGCGCGGTGCCCGCGAGCCCGGGGATTACGCATCCCGGGCGCTCGGGCGGCGACGGGGCTCCGCCCGCCGGCAATAAGACCGGCTGCAAGGAGCTTGCTGATGGTGAGCGCTACCCATCGCAAGATGGATCAGCCGCCAGAAGCGCGGCCCGTGCGCCGTAAGACACCGCGATGGAGCGCCGCGGGGCGCGGGCGTCCCTTCGCAGGGGATGCCTCGCACCCTCAAGGTGCGATCCAAAAAGGGCGCCTCGCGGCGCTCCATCCCCTCGGCATGCGCCGAGGGAGAAGGAAAGGGAAGCCGGCGTGACCCGCGCCGTAAAGAACAGGGCCAGCGGAGCGTTGGCTGCAAGTTTCCGGGCTGTTTGAAAATTGAATCAGACAAATCCAGAACCGGTCATCCCCGCGAACGCGGGGATCCAGCTCTTCTCAAGATCGTCGCAAGTGTTGGGTTCTCCGCCTTCGCGGAGAACGACGGCGGCGATTCAGCGTTCCACCAGCGCCAGCCTTATGCCGAGCGCGACGAACATGGCGCCGATGGCGCTGTCGATGAGGCGCTGGAAGCGCCGCGTCGCCTTCAGCCGCGACGTCGCATGCGCCGTGACGGCGGCGAGGACCAGGCTCCATAGCGTGCCGCCGATGATGAAGACAACGCCGAGGAACAGGAAGGCGATCGCCTTCGACGGCGTGTCGTTGCTGACGAACTGCGGCAGGAAGGCGAGGAAGAAGATCGCCACCTTCGGATTGAGCGCGTTGCTGAAGAAGCCCTGCCAGAACACGCTGCGCAGCGGCAACGTCGTCTGCGCCGGCGCGGTGCTTTCGGCCACCGCGGCGGAACGGCTGAGGATCATGCGCAGGCCGATATAGATGAGGTAGGCGGCGCCGACATATTTGATGACGGTGAAGGCGGTGGCGGAGGCCGCGATCAACGCCGACAGGCCGATGGCCGCCGCTGCAATGTGCACGACGATGCCGCCGGCAATGCCGAACGACGCCGCCACGCCGCCGCGCAAACCCATTTGTGTCGAGCGCGCCACCACCAGCGCCGTGTCCGGCCCCGGTGTGATGTTCAGCAGCAGGGCCGACAGAATGAAGAGCCAGAGATCGTGCGTACCGAACATCGGAACCTCTGCAACGAAAGAAGGAGTCAGCTCAATCTTCCCCGGTCATGCTTGCTGGCGAAATCGAGCTGCGGGCCGACCGGGACAATGCCGGTCGGATTCACCATCCGCTGGCTGAAATAATAATGCCGCTTGATCTGCCCGAGGTCCACCGTCCCGGCGACGCCCGGGACTTGGTAGAGTTCTCGCACGTAGTTCGACAGATTCGGATATTCGTGAATGTGTCGCCAGTTGCACTTGAAGTGCGCGTAATAGACGGCGTCGAAACGCACCAGGGTCGTGAACAGCCGCCAGTCGGCTTCGGTGATCTGGTTACCCGCGAGATAACGTTGCCGCGACAGGATATCCTCGACCCGGTCGAGCGCGTCGAACAGGTTGCGGAAGGCTTCCTCGTAAGCCTCCTGCGTCGTCGCGAAGCCGGCGCGATAGACGCCGTTGTTGATGTTCGGATAGACGAGGTCGTTGATGCGGTCGATCTCGGCGCGCAGCGCCTGTGGATAGAAATCGACGGTGTTGCCGGTCAGTCCATCGAAGGCCGAGTTGAACATGCGGATGATTTCGGACGATTCGTTGTTGACAATCGTCTTCGTCTTCATGTCCCACAGCACAGGCACGGTGACGCGGCCGGTGAAGGCCGGATCGGCGAGCAGATAGATCTCGTAGAGCTTGTCCTTGCCGTTGATCGCGTCGCCGGTCGAGCCTTCGTCTTTGTGGAAGGTCCAGCCGTTTTCCCGCATGTCGGGAGAGACGACCGACATCGAGATGAGATTTTCGAGGCCCTTGAGCTGACGGAAGATCATCGTGCGGTGCGCCCAGGGACAGGCGAGCGAGACATAGAGGTGATAGCGGCCGGCCTCGGCCTTGAAACCGGACTTGCCCGTCGGTCCGGCGCTGCCGTCGGCGGTCACCCAGTTGCGGAACGGCGAGGCCTGCCGCTCGAAGCGGCCATTCCTGGTTTGGTACCATTCGTCACGCCAGACGCCGTCAACCAGAAGTCCCATGCCGCATTCCTTTTTTGACTGTCCCCGGTTAGTTAAGCCCTTGGGGAGCCCGCCGCCACCGCCGATGGACCTTGGGCGGGCAGGGTGCTAATCGCATGGTTTCATGAGCGAACTCGACCTCACCATTGTCCCCGAAACGCCGAGCGACGCGCTCGCCGTCGAACGCCTGAACGAGCGCACGTTTGGTCCGGGGCGTTATGCGCGCAGCGCCTACCGCATCCGGGAAGGGCGGAGCCACCTGCTCGAACTGTCCTTCGTCGCCCGGATCGGCACCCTGATGGTCGGCTCTATCCGACTGACGCCGGTCTGCATCGGCGACACCCCGGCGCTGCTGCTCGGGCCGCTGACGGTCGAACCGCCGTTCCGCTCGCGCGGTGTCGGTGCTGCTCTGATGTCCCGCGCGCTCAAGGACGCCAAAGCCAAAGGGTACAAACTGGTCGTGCTGGTCGGCGACGAGCCCTATTACGGCCGCAGCGGCTTCAAGCGCATTCCCAAGGGGCAGGTGAAGATGCCCGGCCCGGTCAACCCGGCCCGGCTCCTCGTTAACGAGCTTGTGCCCGGCGCATTCGACGGCGTTACCGGGCTGATCCGGCCGGACTGGGTTGAGCCAGACTGAAGCTCGACGCTAGCGCGTCTGGAACGAACGGCCGGCGTCGACCAGCGACTTCAATCCAAACAGGACGAAGGTCACGCCGATGATGCGCGTGACCACGACGCCGTGCATGAGGAAAAAGCGCCGCACCAGCGGCAATCCTGCCCAGAACAAAGTCGCGAGATAGCCGAGCACCAGTCCGATCCAGGCGGCGAGTCCCATCAGCGGCAGCGACGACCAGGATAAATCCATCGTATAGCGCGCGATCAGCGCCGTGAAGACCGCGACCGCCACGGGATAGGCTTTGGGATTGGTGAGCCCGAACAGGAAGCCGGCGCGGTAGGGCCTGTGGCCGCGCAGCACCGGCGCGTCACCGATCGATTTGGCGCGGATCGCCTTGATACCGAGATAGATCAGGTACAGCCCGCAGCCGGCACCGAGGATGTCGAACAGCAGCGGGCCCATCTTGCTCACGCCGACGATGGAAGCGAACGCCATGGCGCTCCACGTAATGTCGCCGACCATGTGACCGATCAGAAATTTGGCGCCCATGGCGCGGCCGTGCTGGGCGGCGAGCGAGAACACCAGCAGCACAGCGGGTCCGGGGATCACCGAGTAGGTGAAACCGGCGATCATGGTGGCGACGAAGAGGGAAAGGGTCATGGGGAACACACGAGCGTCAGAAGGTGTAACGGACGCTAACAAACCGTTCGTCGCCGCGAAAGCGGGAACCCAGTCTTTCTTTTCAGAAATGAATCCCCGCTTTCGCGAGAGTGAACGGAGTTTGTGCTACCGGCCTTCTCTGGCCCAGGTCAGCGCCAGCGAGCCGACCAGCAGCAACAGGCCGATCAGTCCGGTGAAGATCGGCAGCACGCCGATGCCGCGCACCACCGAGACGTCGCGCATCTTCATGCCGATCCAGTCGTCGCCGCGATAGGTCGAGGCGGTGCGCACCGGCACAACGCGCGGTACTTCGACTCCGCCGGCGCCTTCGATGAGGCGGCGCACGCTGCCGCCGGTGCCGTCCGCGAGCGCGGCCAGCGTTCGCGTTGTTGAGGTCACTTCCTGGAATTCGCGCGGATTGGCCGGGCCGACATTGACCAGCGCGGTCAGCTTGCCATCCGTGGCGCGCCACAGGCCGAGTTCATTGGCGGGCACCTGCGAGCGCCACAGGCCGGGCTCGGCTGACGACAACTTCAACGTCTGGCTCTTGCCGGATGGCGATGTGACGGTGACGTCCGCGACCGCGTCGGCCATGGTCTGGCGTTGCACGGTCATGTCACGGCCGCGCACGATGAGGCGCAACGCTTCCTCGTCGAGGTCGGGCTGCTTCATCAGCCAGTGCGACAGGCGGCGCAACAGGTCGAGATGCGGGCCGCCGCCTTCATAGCCGCGTGCCCACAGCCAGATGTGATCGGACAGCATCAGCGCGACACGGCCTTCGCCTTCGCGCGCCAGCACCAGGAGTGGCTTGTTATCCGGCCCCTGCATCACCGTTGTGCCGGTGGTGCGCTTGGTGTTGACCAGCCGGAACCAGTGACTCCAGGCCGGCGGCTCGGCGTCCGAGCCTTCGAGCGCGCGCGTGACGGGATGACGCTTGCCGGCATCGGACAGGCGGGCGTGGAAGCTCTGTTCGGTCACGTCGCCGGATGGCTCGGCTGGCAGGATCACATCCAGCGGGGTACGCCAGATCGAGGTTTGCGAGGCGTAGTCAGGACCGGCGGCGATCATGACCGCGCCGCCGTTGCGGACGTAGCGGGCGATGTTGTCGAAATAGATCATCGGCAGCACGCCCTGCCGCGCGTAGCGGTCGAAGATGATGAGCTGGAATTCGCTGATCTTCTGCTGGAACAGCTCGCGTGTCGGGAAGGCGATCAGCGACAGTTCGTTGATCGGCGTGCCGTCCTGCTTTTCCGGTGGACGCAGAATGGTGAAGTGGACGAGATCGACCGAGGCGTCCGACTTGAGAAGGTTGCGCCAGGTGCGCTCGCCGGCATGCGGCTCGCCCGACACCAGAAGTACGCGCAGCTTGTCACGCACGCCGTCGATGGAAATGACGGCGCGGTTGTTCACCAGCGTCAGCTCATTGGCGAGCGGCGCCGCCTCGACTTCGACGATATTGGCGCCGGCATGCGGGATCTGCACCTGCATGCGGATTTCGGCGCCGCCATTGACGGTGCGCTGCTCGAGCAGTTCGCCATCGCGCCGCACGGTGACCTGCACCGGTCCGGACGGTGCGCCCTGATCTTCGATCTTGAAGCCGATGGTCTGCATCTGGCCGACAATGCCGAAGCGCGGCGTTTGCGTGAGCACGACGCGGCGGTCGATCTCGTTGGCGCGGCCGGTGATCAGCGCATGCAGCGGCGCGGCAAAGCCAAGCGCGGTGGCGTCGGCCGGAATGTCGTGAATGCGGCCGTCGGTGATCATTACCGCGCCGGCGATGCGGTCCGGCGGCACGTCGGCGAGCGTCGAGGACAGTGCGTTGAAAAGACGCGTGCCGTCGGTTTCGCCATCGGCAGCGCCGGCTTCGGCGACGCGCACTTCGAGACCG
This sequence comes from Pseudolabrys sp. FHR47, assembly GCF_005153485.1. Classification (NCBI taxonomy): domain Bacteria; kingdom Pseudomonadati; phylum Pseudomonadota; class Alphaproteobacteria; order Hyphomicrobiales; family Xanthobacteraceae; genus Pseudolabrys; species Pseudolabrys sp. FHR47. Next base: position 3,540,790 of record NZ_CP039740.1, on the reverse strand, counting down.
GGGACGCGCTTGAGGCGATCGATTAAAGTCTCGCGCGCTTGTTCGGTTTGCGCGGCGCGGTCGCCGAATTCCTGGCTCGGGCTCTTGTCGATGATGACTGCGGCTACGGAGGGGATCGGGTCGCGGTCTTCACGCGTCATCGAGGGGTTGGCGAGCGCCAGCACCAGCATGGCCATGGCGATGGTGCGTATCACCGCGCCGCGGCTGCGCGCGATCAGCAGCAGGATCGACAGCAGCACGGCAACGCCAAACGCCGTCCAGACGACGTATTGCGGAACCAGCGGTGCGAAGGCGACGCCGAGATTCATGTTACTGCCCCAACCGTTCGAGCAGGGCGGGGATGTGCACCTGGTCGGCTTTGTAGTTGCCGGTCAGTGCGTACATCACGATGTTGACACCGGCGCGGAAGGCGAACTCGCGCTGGCGTGGCTCGCCCGGCACCAGCGGCAGCATGGCCTGGCCGTCCGGCCGCAGCGCCCAGGCGCCGGCGAGATCGTTCGACGTGATCATGATCGAGGACACGCCGTCGCCGGCGCGTGCCGGGCGGCTCGGATCTTCCTCGGCGTCCGCGGGCAGCGCTTCGACCCAAAGACGGCCCGTCGTGAAGCGGCCCGGGAAGTCCTTCATCAGGAAGAACGTCTTGTTGAGGACATGGTCGGCGCGGATCGGCTCGAGTTCCGGCACGTCGAGCGACGACAGAATGGCTCGTAGCGCCACCATACCCGGAGAGCGCGTTTCGCCGTCGGGGCCGGGTGGCGCGTCAATGGCATCGCGCGTATCGAACAGCACCGTGCCGCCTTGCTTCATATAAGTGTCGATGCGATCGAGCGTCTCGCGCGACGGCTTGGCGGCGCGCTCTGAGATCGGCCAGTAGATCACCGGAAAGAACGACAATTCGTCGCGCGACGGATCGAGTCCGACCGGTTCGCCCGGTTCGAGTGCTGTGCGTTGTGCGAGGAAAAGGGTCAGGCCGGAAAGGCCGGCGCGGCTGACTTCGTCGACTTCGGCGTCGCCGGTGATGATGTAAGCGAGATGCGTCTGCTGCGTCGCTTTGATGGCATAGTCTTGCTGCTGCGGCGACAGCGGCGTGCGTTGCGGCAGGCTCCCCGACGGGATCAGCGTCGACTGGGCGCGAAGGGGCTCGGGCATCGCTAGACCGCCGGCGAGCGCCAGCAGCAGAGCGGCAGCCGTCGCAGCGCGTCGGCGGCGCGCGAATGCGGCCAGGCCGCCGGCGAGCACGAACACGACCAGCGCGTCGATTGCGATCAATCCGAACGCCGCAATGAAAACCGGACCGCGCAGGTCGACCGGTTCTCCGAAACGATAGATGTCCTGTCGCGCATTGAGCGGAGAGAAATCGAGCGGGGCGGGGCGGTCATCAGGCGTCAGTGTATTGACGGCGACGAGGCCTTCCGGCGGTCCGTAGAAGCCGGGCGGGTGATCGGCCGTGGCGCGGCCTGCAAAGCCCGCGGGGACGGGGCGCGCACTGGCCGGCGGCACCGTGAACGCGCCGAAGCCGTCAAGTACGCGCGTCGCCGGCACCGCCTGGGCGTTCGTGCGCCCGGCGGCGTCGCCGTCCGCAGCGGGAGTCGCGCCGGCGAGCGATACGATCTGGCGCAGCATGTCGACAAAAGCGCCCGACAGCGGCAGATCGGACCAGCGCGTGTCGGCGGTCACATGGAAAAGCACGATGAGACCCTTGCCGCGGCGCTGCGCGGTGACTAGCGGCGTGCCGTCGGCGAGCGTCGCCCAGGTGCGGTCGGCGAGCGTCGCATCGGGTTCGGCCAGCACCTGGCGCGTGACGGTGACGTCGTTCGGCACAGCCATGGAAACGAACGGGCTTTCGCGGGAGAAGGCGGCAAGTTGTTGCGGCTTCTCCCAGCTCAGCGAGCCGCCGAGGATGCGGCCGCCGCGGCGCAAGCGCACCGGCACGAGATCGTCGCTGCCGGCCGCGAGATGCGGGCCGGCGAAGCGCACGAGCACGCCGCCGTTCTCGATCCAGGTGTCGAGCCGGCCGCGCGCTTCGGCGACATTGCCGACGTCAGCGAGTACCAGCATCGGCAGGCGCTGGTCGAGAAAACGACCGATCGCCTCGGCCGGCGCTACACTTTCGGCCAGTCGCACATCGGCGAAGGGATTGAGGGCGCGCGAAAGATAATATGACGCGCCGAGTAGCGGCTGCGAGCGATCGGCGGCCGAACCCGACACGATGCCAAGGGTGCGCCGCCGCCAGCGATTGTCGAGGAGTTGCACGGCGCCGGCAGAACGTTCGCTGGCAATTTCCAAACGCGCCACGTCATTGCGGATTTCAACCGGCAGGGTGATCCGCGCCTCGGCCTCGCGGTCGCCGCTGCCGAAAGCGAATGGCGCATCGCCAAGCGGTAGGCCCTTGAGGTCGATGGCATGAATGAGTCCGTTCTCGCTGACGCCGGTCTGCGCGCGCAGCACCTTGACGGTCAACGCGCCCGCGGCATTGTCGGCCGCGGCCAGCGCATGCGGAATGGCGATGCCGCCGGAGACCACCGTCATCGGCCGCGAACCGGCGATCTGCTTGAGGCCGTCGACGAAGCCCGCGCTTTTGCCCATATCGACGCCGTCGGACAGCCAGACGATCTCGACATCCGGCGTAACCTTGAGGAAGCGATCGATGACCGGGAGCGCCTCGACGCGATCGATCGAATGCGGCTTCGGCTTGAGTTGCTTCGTTTGCACCCGCAAAGCGCCGGCCACCTGCAGCGAGATATCGCGCGCCGTCTCCGACAGCGGGAGCAGGGCGACGCCGCGATTGTCGGCTTCAGCGCGAGCCAGCATTTCGTCGGCGGTGCGCAGGCGAATGTCCCAGGACGCCGCCGCGGCCCAGCCGTCATCGACAAGAATGAGCAGCGGCGCGTTCCTCGCCCCGGTCGCGACCGGCGGATTCCATAGAGGACCGGCGGCGGCGATGATGACAAGGGCGGCCAGCAGCAGGCGCAGCAGGATCAGCCACCATGGCGTGCGCGACGGCGTCTCTTCCTTCGGCGCGATCTCGAACAGAAGCCGCGTCGGCGGGAATGAGACGACCTGCGGGCGCGGCGGCACCAGCCGCAGCAGCCACCACAGCACCGGCAGACTGAGCAGACCGAGCAGGATCAGCGGTTGGGCGAAAGCGAGCGGGAGCGAACCGATCATGCCGCGCCTCCTTCTTCGACGGGAAGGTGGCGGGTGTTAAGCGCGGTCTGGATCGAGTGCGCGCCCATGCGGCCATGCAGCGCGAACAGAAGTTCGGTCGGGCCGCGATCGGTGCGATGCACAGTGAAGGTCCAGCCGAAGGCTTCGGTCTCGGCGCGCAACGCAGCGCGATGATTGGCGAGCAGCGCTTGATAGTCGTTGCGCCAGGTTTCGGCGCGGCCGGCGGTGACGCTGCCGAGGCCTTCGGATTCAACGAATTCGACGCGGCCTGAATAGGGGAATGTCTCTTCCGCCGGATCGCACACCTGCACGACATGGCCGCGCGCGCCATTGGCGGCGAGTTGGCCGATCATCTTGCGATACTCGGCGATCGGGCTCCACAGATCGGAGAAGATCACGACTTCCGAAAACGGCGCCGGCGCGAAGTTCGGCGGCAGGCTCGGTCTTTCGGTACGGTCGTGGATGATGCGCTGCGCCATGGTCTCGATGACATTGCGGTTGGCGGTCGGCCGCATCAGAAGCGGGATGCCGACGCGCTCGCCGCCTTGGACCAGCACTTCCGACAGCGCAAAGGACACGACCAGCGCGCGGTCGAGCTTGGACCATTCGGTCAGGTGCGAGGAGAATTCCATCGACGGCGACCGGTCGGCCCACATCCAGATGGTATGCGAGGCCTCCCATTCGCGTTCGCGCACATAGAGATGATCGTCGCGTGCCGAACGCCGCCAGTCGATGCGGCCTGCCGGCTCGCCTGAGACGAAGTGGCGATACTGCCAGAAATTCTCGCCGGTGCCGGCGCGGCGCCGGCCGTGCAGCCCATGGATCAGCGTCGCGGCGACCCGGCGCGCCTCGAGGATGAGGCGCGGAATGCGCGCGGCAAGCTTGCTGCTCTTGCCGGCCGCGGCGTTGACCGGTGCTTCGCTTGTCCCAATCGCGGTCGGCTCGGCCAAAACGGTTCCCGCCATGTTTATCCGATACGCGACTTCAGCCGCTTGATGACATTGCCGACGGTCTCGCCCTCGGCACGCGCGGCGAAGGTGAGCGCCATGCGGTGCTTGAGCACGGGCTCGGCAAGTTCGAGCACGTCGTCGATCGATGGCGCGAAGCGGTTGTCGAGCAGCGCGCGGGCGCGCACCGCCAGCATCAGCGCTTGCGAGGCGCGCGGGCCGGGGCCCCAGGAGATGAGATGACCGAGATCGCCGGCTTCCACGCCGGGACGCGCCGAGCGCACGAGCTGCAGGATCGCCTCGACAACCGACTCGCCGACCGGCAGGCGGCGCACCAGGCGCTGCGCCGCGATCAGGTCCTCGGCGGTCATCGCCGCCTTGGCCTGGCTGTCCTCGGCGCCGGTGGTATCGAACAGAATCTTACGCTCGGCGACGATGTCCGGATAATCGACGTCGACCTCCATGATGAAGCGGTCGAGTTGCGCTTCGGGCAGAGGATAGGTGCCTTCCTGTTCCAGCGGATTCTGCGTCGCCAGCACATGAAACGGCTTCGGCAGATCGTGTCGCGCGCCGGCGACCGTCACATGCTGCTCCTGCATCGCCTGCAGCAGCGCGGACTGCGTGCGCGGCGAGGCGCGGTTGATTTCGTCGGCCATCAGAAGCTGGGCGAACACGGGACCGGGAATGAAGCGGAAGCTGCGCTTGCCGGCGGTGTTTTCCTCAAGCACTTCGGAGCCGAGAATGTCGGATGGCATCAGATCAGGCGTGAACTGTACGCGGCGGGCGTCGAGGCCGAGCGCGATGCCCATGGTCTCGACCAGCTTGGTCTTGGCGAGACCCGGCACGCCGACCAGCAGCGCGTGTCCGCCGGACAGCACCGTGATGAGCGCCCGCTCCACCACCTGTTCCTGGCCGAAGATGACCGTGCCGATGGCGTCCTTGGCGGCGCGCACATGGGCGGCCGTGGTCTCGGCCGCGCGCACGATCATATCTTCCAGCTTTTCAATGCTTTCACCGCTTGCCGACGCCATGTCTGTCCCTTTCAGCTTCCGCGATCCGCGCCGGACGCTCCGGCTTGCCGGGAAACTCGTGCCCAGAGGCTATGCAACAAATGCACCACGGACCTATGGCGGCTTGTCGAATCTGCCTCATTATTTTGCGTAGCCTACGCTATCTTCTTGTAGCGTCGGGGATTGTCACAAAGTTGCGAACAGCCAACGCACGCCATAGGAGAGTACGAAGGTAACAATGGCGAAGACAGGGCAGGACAAGCGGCAGGATGCGGCCGCCGACCGCAAAAAGGGCGGCTTGGACGGCATCGCTGCCATGCTGCCGCGTGAGGGCGGTAAAGGACTGCCCCCCGTGCACCTGTGGAATCCGCCGTTTTGCGGCGATCTCGACATGCGAATCGCCTCGGATGGCACCTGGTTTTACGAAAAGTCGCCCATCGGCCGCATCGGACTGGTCAAGCTGTTCTCCTCGGTGCTCAAGCGCGAGGGCGACAAGTATTTCCTGGTCACGCCGGTGGAGAAGGTTGGCATCATCGTCGATGACGCGCCGTTCACGGCGGTGGAACTCAAGGTCGAGGATGCGCCCGAAGGCCGCACATTGAATTTTCGGACAAATGTCGATGAATGGATCGCGGCCGGTCCCGGCCATGCCTTGCGTTTCGAGGAGGACGACGAGAATGGCGGGCTGGCGCCTTATCTCCATGTCCGTCGTGACCTGTGGGCCAAAGTGACGCGGGCGCTGTTCTATGATCTCGTCGATCTCGGCGAGGAACGTGACATCGGCGGCAAGGCGATGTTCGGCATTACCTCGCGTGGCGAATTCTACACTATGGCCGAGGCCAGCACGTTGCGGGAGTTTTCCTGATGCTTGACCCGCAATCGCGCGTCGCGCCGCTCTCGGCGCCGGAATTCTTCGCACGCGTTCGCGAGCGGCTCACGCTGGAAACGCCCGCCGGCCTGACCGATCCCTCGGTGACGCCGGTGCGCGGCGATCACGACGCCGACCCGGTGATGCAGAAGATTTCGGAGGTGCGGCCGATCCGCCCCGCGGCCGTGCTGATCGCCGTCGTCGATCATCCCGAGCCGACGGTGCTGCTGACCCAGCGTGCCCAGCATCTGCCGGATCATCCGGGGCAGATTTCATTTCCCGGCGGCAAGATCGACAAGACCGATGCCGATCCGATGGCGGCGGCGTTGCGCGAAGCCGAAGAGGAGATCGGCCTGTCGCGCGACCTCATTCAGCCGCTCGGCTATCTCGATCTCTACATGACGACACTCGGCTATCGCATCGTGCCAGTGGTTGCGCGCGTCGAGCCGGGCTTTGCCCTCACGCTCAACACGTCGGAAGTCGATGTCGCCTTCGAGGTGCCGCTAGACTACCTGATGGCAGACGCCAATATGGAGCGGCATTCGCGCCAGTGGCAGGGCGTCGAGCGGCATTATTACGCGATCACTTTCGGTGAGCGGTACATATGGGGTGTCACCGCCGGCATCCTGCGCAACATGCGCGAGAGGATCTATCGATGATCCGTACGATCGTGACCGAAATCGCGCTCTTCCTGACGCCGTTCGCGCTCTACGTTATTTTTCTGTGGTCGACCAAGGCAGGTGTGTTCGATCCGGAATCCTGGCCGGTAAAGCGTATTGCGTGGCTGGCGATCGCCGCGCTGCTGCTGGTGGTCAGCAGTTTTCTCTATTTCGCGCAATATGGCGGCTTCGCGCCCGGCTCTCGCTACGTGCCGGCGCATATCGACGAGCAGGGCCGCTTCGTGCCGGGGCAGATGCGATGAGTGCAACGGCGCGCAAGGTCGATTTTTCCGCCTGGCCCTTTGCCGGGCAGTTGGCGCGGCTGCTCGACGTTCTCGATCGCGACGGCGAAGAGGCGCGCGTCGTCGGCGGCGCGGTGCGTAATGCGCTGATCGGTATGCCGGTTCACGAGGTCGATGTCGCCACCACGGCGGTGCCGGAGGAAGTCGTGCGTCGCGCCAAGGCCGCCGGCTTCAGGCCGGTGCCGACCGGCATCGACCACGGCACCATCACCGTCGTCATCGACAAGCATCCGTTCGAGGTGACGACGTTGCGGACCGATGTCGAGACCTTCGGCCGCCACGCCAAGGTCGCCTTCGGCCGCGACTGGCGCGAGGACGCGTTGCGCCGTGACTTCACCATGAACGCATTGTCGGCATCGCGCGACGGTACGGTCTACGATTACGCGGGTGGGCTGGCCGATTTGGAGGCGCGGCGCGTGCGCTTCATCGGCGATGCGCGGCGGCGTATCGAGGAGGACTACCTGCGTATCCTGCGCTTCTTCCGCTTCCACGCGGCCTATGGCCATGGTCATCCCGACGCCGACGGATTGGCTGCCTGCATTTACGAGCGCGGCGGCCTTGACCAGTTGTCGCGTGAACGCGTGCGCATGGAGATGCTGAAGCTCGTGGTCGCACCGCGCGCCGCGCCGACGCTGGCCGCGATGGCGCAGACGGGCCTGCTTCTGCGCGTGCTCGGCGGAGTGCCTTATCTAGCGGCCTTCGAGAATATGGCGAAGGCCGAAGCCGTGGTTGGCCTTCGTCCCGATGCCGCGCGCCGGCTTGGCGCGCTCGGCGTCGTCATCACGGAAGATGCCGAGCGCCTGTCGCAGAAGCTTCGTCTCAGCAATGCCGAGCACACCCGGCTGACGGCGATGGCGGAGAACTGGCTGCGGTTTTCCCCGCGGGCGGGTGAGGGTGCGGCGCGCGCGTTGCTCTATCGGCTAAAGGAAACGGCTTACACCGACAGCGCGCTCATGGCCTGGGCGCGTTCGCAGGCGTCCGACCACGATGCGCCATGGCGTGAACTGGTGACGCTGCCGCAGCGCTGGACGCCGCCAGTGTTTCCCCTCAAGGCCGCCGATTTCATGAGCCGCGGCATCGAGAAAGGCCCGGCGCTCGGCGCGGCCTTGCGCGCGGCCGAAGAGGCGTGGATCGCGGCGGGATTTCCGGCCGAGGAGGCAACGCTGGCGGCGATTGCGGACGCGGGCGCCGCCGGTACTTGACCGCAGCTTCATCGAAGCGGAAAGGCCGCCGATGACGGCGGCCCTTCGCATTGCATCGTGTCGCGGTCAGAACCGATAGTTCACGCCCGCGCGGAACACGTTCACGCGCTCCTTGGCATCGACCTGCAAGCCGGCATCGACAGTGTAGGTGTTCGTACCAAAGCCGACATACAGATATTCTAGCTTCGCCGACCAGTTCGGCAGGAAACCCCACTCGACGCCGCCGCCCGCGGTCCAGCCGCTCGGTGTATGGCTGGTGCCGTTGGTGCCGACGGTGGGATGCACGGTCTGAATGTTCAGCCGGCCCCATGCCCAACCGCCGGTGCCGTACAGGAGGAAGTTGCCGGTCGATCCCATCGTCATGCCTACGCGGCCGCGCAACGTTCCAAGCGAGTTAAGTTTTGACTCGCAGGTGTAGGCTGGGTTTGGGCAGGCCGTGCTGCCCTTAATTCTGGCCCAGTCCCAGTCGCCCTCGATGCCCAGGACCCAATTCTGAATTTGATAATTGTAGCCGATGGTGCCGCCGATCAGTCCGCCGCTTGTGTTGTGACCGGCCTGGGCGCCTCCAGCGACGTAGGTCCAGTCGGTGTGTCCCCAGCCGCCGCCACCGTTGAGACCCACGTAGAAGCCAGTCCACTTGTACATGAGTGGAGCGGTGTAGACCGGGGCCTTGACGGGCAAATCCGCCGCATTCGCAGTCACCCCACCCAGAAGCGTTGCGCCCAGCAGCGCCACAGCAAAACGACGCATATCGACCTCCATGCTGTTTCATGCGCGCAGCGCGCAGCGTTGTGCGCATTGGCTGAAGATCGGTCTCACCAATCTCCAGAACGTGTCTGTAGATGGAGGCTAGGCGCAAGGCCGGGGGCACTCAATACGGGAGAGTGCGTAAGGCCGTTCAATCCGCGTGCATTTTCAAGCGCTGTTGCAGCTTTACAACCATTTATGGTATTTGAATAATTCATATTATGCACGGTAGTAACGCGGTGTGGTGAAGGTGATGTGCCGACCCCTGGCCGGCGTCTTGAACAACCTCTCCTGCAGCCCGATTCTAGTGCCATGGCTCGTCACGACACCCCGCGCGATCTGGCCCGTCGGCTCGCCCAAGCGAGCGAGCGGCGCCATCGTCAGCGCGAATCCTACCGGCGCGAGACCTTCGCGCTGCCCCGCGAGGCGGCGCGCGCCAAGGCGCGCGAATGGTTCGAGCGCTATCCCAAGGCGGCTTACATGACCGAGATCGAAAGCTGGCGCGTCCTGCCTGGCGACACGATCGAGTTCACCATGCGGCGGCTACCCACCGCTGACTGAACAGCTGAATAACGAGCATTTGTCTGCCACTTGAAGCCCTCGCCCGATATCGTCGCTGGTGACAGGGGAGGGAATCGTGCGCGGATTCTGGCGAGGCCTTGCGATCTTTCTGCTTGGCGGCGTTCTCGGCACCGGCTTTGGTGTTGCGCTCGGCTTTTTTCTTTTTCCGTATGTGTTTCCGCCGCCGCCGGCGGCCGAGCAGATTACCGAGGCCGATCGCACGGCGCTTGTCGCTACCGGCAATTTCATTCACGCCAACCCGTCGGACCCGATCCACCACGGCAAGGGCAAGGTCAGCGTCTATCAACGCGCGGTGTTTCTCGAACCCGATTTCGAGGTTGGCCCCGGTCCGGCCTACCACGTCTACCTCGTACCGAAGGAGAAGGTGCGCGACGAGGCGGCCGTGAAGGATTCGATGTTCGTCGATCTCGGCCGCCTGCGCGCCTTCAAAGGCAGCCAGCGCTATGCCATTCCCGATGGCGTCGACCTGTCGAGTTATCCGAGCGTCGTCATTTGGTGCGAACGCTTCGGCGTGCTGATCTCGCCGGCCGATCTTTCCGCCGTGAAATGACGGCTTGATATGCGTGTTGTGGCCTTGACCTGTGGTCCTTGACCGGGCACGCGCGCATTCATGGATACGCTCTCGGGACTTCTCGGTGGCTTTGCCGACATTTCGCTGCTGCAACTCCTGCTCGTCGCCACGGTCGCGTTGCTGGCCGGCATCATCGGCGGCGTGTCCGGTTACGGTAGCGGCGCATTGATGCCGTTGGTGCTGGTGCCGATGGTCGGCGCGGCGCCCGTGGTGCCTATCATCGCCATTGCGGCGCTGTTCAACAATTCCGGCCGGGTGTCGGCCTATCTGAAGAAACTCGACCGCTGCCGCGCCGCGATCGCCACGGCGATGGCGCTGCCGGGTTGCGTGCTCGGTGCTTGGGGCTATTCGCAATTGACCGGCGCCGGGGCGGCCATTGTCATTGGCGCCATGCTGATGGCGAGCGTGCCGTTGCGACGCTTCGCGCGGAAGCGCAACTGGCGCATCGACGACCGTGGTCTTGCATTCGGTTCGGGCGGCTACGGCGTGCTGGTCGGCGGCACGGCGGGCTCAGGCGTGATCATGCTGTCGCTTCTGATGGCAGTCGGTCTCGAAGGCGCGGCCGTGATCGCGACCGACGCCATGGTGTCGATCGGCGTCGGTATCGTGAAGGTTTCGGTGTTCGGCCTGTCGGGTGTTTTGACGCCGCAGATCGTGGCGCTCGCGCTGCTCACCGGGCTGATGTCGATGCCCGGCGCGCATCTGTCACGGTTCATCGTCGCGCGCATGCCGATCCATGTGCACACCGCGATTCTCGATGCGGTCGTGCTGATCGGTGGCGCGACGATGATTATTTCCGCGTTCCGATAGAAGACGTTTCACTCCTCGTCTTCTTCGTCCTCATCTTCGTCTTCTTCGACCTCGACGGCTTCGAGGGCAACGGCCGGAATCGCCTGGCGGAACAGATCGCCTTCCTCGCCGATCCACACGCATTCGATATCGTCTTCGTTGACGGCGACCACGGTCATGGCCGGACCGCCGGATTTGAGAACGACAATGCTTCCCGCTGAATAGCTCATAGGCTCACCGCTTTCATATTTTGTAAGATCGCGAGAGCCTAGGCGCGGACGATGACAGTTACATCACGGCCATTTCACAAGCGGCGGCATCGACGACAGGATCGAGTCGACATTGCCGCCGGTCTTGAGGCCGAAGATGGTGCCGCGATCGTAGAGCAGATTGAATTCGACATAGCGGCCGCGGCGCACGAGCTGTTCGTCGCGGTCCGCTTCGGTCCAGGGCGTCGTGAAATTGCGTTCGATCAGCGTCGGGTAGATTGCGCGGAAGGCGCGGCCGACATCCTGGGTGAAAGCGAAGGTCGCGTCCCAGTCACCCTCCAGATAGTCATAAAAGATACCGCCGATGCCGCGCGGCTCGTTGCGGTGCTTGAGGAGGAAGTATTCATCGCACCATGTCTTGAACTTGCCGTAGTCGGCGACGCCCGTGTGTGCGTCGCAGGGGGCGCGCATCGCGGCGTGGAACGCAATCGTGTCCGGGTCGTCCTGAGTGCGCCGCCGGTCGAGCACGGGGGTCAGGTCGGCGCCGCCGCCGAACCAGGCCTTCGAGGTGACGACGAAGCGCGTGTTCATATGCACCGCCGGCACGTTCGGATTCTGCGGATGCGCAATGAGCGAGATGCCCGAGGCCCAGAAGTTCGGATTGTCGGCAGCGCCCGGAATCTGACTGCGAAACTCGGGGGCGAACTCGCCATGAACGGTCGAACAATGCACGCCGACTTTCTCAAACACCCGGCCACGCATCATCGACATCACGCCGCCGCCGCCCGCCGCGCCGCTGTGGTCGGTGCGCTGCCATGGCGTGCGGACGAAGCGGCCGGCCGGCCGGTCGCCGAGCGGCGCCGAAGCGGGCAGGGCGTCTTCCAGCGCTTCGAAGCTGGCGCAGATCTCGTCGCGCAGGGCCTCGAACCAGGTGCGGGCGCGGTTCTTGCGGGCTTCGGGAGTGTCGAGTGTGGCGGTCATGGTAAGGGATTTAGCTGCCGCAGGGCTTCCCCGGCAACCATAGCGGTCGCGACGGCGATATTAAGCGAGCGGAAGCCTTCCCGGATCGGGATACGGAGGCGGACGTCCGCGGCATTGTGCACGGTTTCCGGTACGCCGGCCGATTCGCGTCCGACCATGACGATCTGATCGTCACCATAGCGGTGGTCGAGATAAGACGTGTCAGCCGAAGTGGTCATAAGCACCAGGGAAAGCCCTGAACGAGCGCGCCAATCCTCGAATTCGGCAAAGGATGCGTGGCGCAGGATCGTGACCCGGTCGAGGTAGTCGAGGCCGGCGCGCCGGAACGCGCGGTCGGTCACCGGAAATCCGGCCGGCTCGACGATATGGGCCTCGATGCCGAGGCAGGCGCAGGTGCGCAGGATGGTGCCGGTATTCTGAGGGATATCGGGTTCGTAAAGCGCGATCCGCATCGGTATGCCTTGAAGCCGGGTCGGCCCGGCTAAGCGGTTCTGAACCAACGATTTGTGCAGGGTGCCCGGGGTAGCCTGTGTGTGGGCTTGCGCTCGCACCGCAAGGGTGTCAATAGAACGCTTCGAAATCGCCGTTCTGCCTTGAACAGAGCCGCGCGATGCCGGTCTGCCCCGCAGCCTTTGCAGGAAGAGGTTTCCTCAAGGGCGCCAGCCTGGGGCGGAAAACCAAGCCGGGGGAGAGGGTTCAGACGTGACGACCGTGTCTTCTGCGGAGCACACGCGCCGCGATTTTCTTTATGTAGCCACTGGGGCCGTCGCCGCCGTCGGCGGGGCCGCCGTGCTGGTGCCGCTGATCGCCCAGATGAATCCGGATGCTTCGACCATCGCGGCCGGCGCGCCGATCGAGGTTGATCTGGCGCCTGTGGCCGAAGGTCAGGTCATCAAGGTGTTCTGGCGCTCGAAGCCGATCTTCATCTCTCACCGGACGAAGAAGGAAGTCGACGAGGCCAAGAACGTCGATGTCGCGACCCTTCCCGATCCGCAGACCGATGCCCAGCGCACCAAGCCCGGCCATGAGCCGTGGCTGGTCGTGATCGGCATCTGCACCCACCTCGGCTGCATTCCGCTGGCCCATCAGGGTGAGTACGGCGGCTATTTCTGCCCCTGCCATGGCTCGGTCTACGACACCGCTGGCCGCATCCGTAAGGGCCCTGCGCCGAAAAACCTCGAACTGCCGCCCTACCAGTTCGTTTCAGACACCCGCATCCGGATCGGCTGATCCGCAACGATTGCATTCTTGAAGGTTCGATCATGAGCGGACACTCGACCTACCAGCCGCAGAATGGCTTTCTGCAATGGATCGAGAAGCGGCTGCCGATTGGCGGTCTCATTCATTCCTCTTTCGTCGCCTACCCGACGCCGAAGAACCTGAACTACTGGTGGACGTTCGGCGCCATTCTGTCGTTCATGCTGGGCGTGCAGATCGTCACCGGCATCGTGCTGGCGATGCACTATACCCCCCATGTCGATCTCGCCTTCATTTCGGTCGAGGCGATCATGCGCGACGTCAATTACGGATGGCTGCTGCGCTATCTGCATTCGAACGGCGCGTCGATGTTCTTCATCGCCGTTTACATCCACATCTTCCGCGGCATGTATTACGGCTCCTACAAGGAGCCGCGCGAAGTGCTGTGGATCCTCGGGGTCATCATCTATCTCCTGATGATGGCCACCGGCTTCCTCGGTTACACGCTGCCCTGGGGTCAGATGAGCTTCTGGGGCGCGACCGTCATCACCAACTTCTTCTCGGCGATCCCCGGCGTCGGCGAGACCGTCGTTACCTGGCTGTGGGGCGGCTACGCCGTCGGCAACCCGACGCTCAATCGCTTCTATTCGCTGCACTACCTGTTGCCCTTCGTGATCGCCGGCGTCGTCATTCTGCATGTCTGGGCGCTGCACGTTGTCGGCCAGAACAACCCGGCCGGCATCGAGCCGAAGTCGGACAAGGACACGGTGCCGTTCACGCCCTATGCGACGCTGAAGGACGGCTTCTTCGTCGTGGTGTTCTGCATCATGTTCGCGTGGTTCGTGTTCTACACGCCGAACTACCTCGGCCATGCCGACAACTATATCCCGGCCAATCCGGCGGTGACCCCGGCGCACATCGTGCCCGAATGGTACTACCTGCCGTTCTACGCCATCCTGCGCGCCATTCCGGACAAGCTGCTCGGCGTTCTCGCCATGTTCGGCTCGATCGCGATCCTGGCCTTCCTGCCGTGGCTCGACACTTCGAAGGTCCGTTCCGCGCGCTATCGCCCGCTGTATCGCCAGTTCTTCTGGTTGTTCGTCGCGGTGTGCATCGGGCTGGGCTGGCTGGGCTCGAAGCCGGCGGAAGGCATCTATACGCTGATCGCGCGCATCCTGACCTTCTACTACTTCGCGCACTTCGTCATCGTGCTCCCGCTGCTCGGGATATTCGAGAAGACCAAGCCGTTGCCAAATTCGATTTCCGAATCGGTATTGGCGAAGGCCTGAGCGGGAGAACGGACATGACGATGCATCGTACCTTCACCGCTTTCGCTCTGGCCGCCTCGCTTGGCGCGGCCGTTCTCGGCACCAGCGTCGCTCAAGCCGCCGAGGGGCAGGCTCATCCGCCGTCGCTGAAATGGTCATTCGCCGGTCCGTTCGGCAAGTTCGACCAGGGCCAGTTGCAGCGCGGTTTCAAGGTCTACAAGGAAGTTTGCGCCTCCTGCCACTCCATGAATCTCGTCTCGTTCCGCAATCTGGCGGAGCCGGGTGGCCCCGGCTACTCCGAGAAGCAGGTCGAGGCGCTGGCCGCCGAGTACAAGATCAAGGATCTGGACGACAAGGGCGAGGCGATCGAGCGCGACGGCCGTCCCGCCGACAAGTTCCCGGCGCCGTTTGCCAACCCGCTGGCAGCCGCGGCCGCCAATGGCGGCGTCGCGCCGCCGGACTTCTCCACGCTGGCAAAGGCTCGTACCTACGAACGCGGCTTCCCGTGGTGGATCATCGACATCTTCAGTCAGTTCCAGGAGCAGGGGCCGGACTACATCCATGCCCTGATGCTGGGCTATGAGGACGCGCCGCAGGGCTTCACGATGCCGGCCGGCGGCAATTACAACAAGTATTTTCCGGGTCACGTCATCGCCATGCCGAAGCCGCTCAGCGACGGCCAGGTGACCTATGACGACGGCGCGCCGCAGACGCTCGACCAGTATTCGCGCGACGTCGCGGCCTTCATGATGTGGGCGGCCGAGCCGCACCTGGTGGCGCGCAAGCGCCTCGGTTTCCAGGTCATGATCTTCCTGCTCGTGCTGACAGGCCTCCTGTACTTCACCAAAAAGAAGGTGTGGTCGGCGGTGCACTAGGACGCAGCCAGCGAATTAGAGATGCGAAGGGCCCCGGTTCGGGGCCCTTTGTTTTTGGTGCGGCTTATGTAGTCTGACGCCCAATTTTACGCTGTCATTCCGGGACGCGAACGAAGTGAGCGGGCCCGGAATCCATACGCCGCAGCGCTTCGGATTATGGATTCCGGGCTCGCCGCCTGCGGCGGCGCCCCGGAATGACGGAATGGGCGACAAAGGTATCTCATGGCCAAATCCGTTCTCGGCATTATCGGCGGCTCCGGCATTTACGACCTGCCGGGCCTGGAGAACGTTCGCGAGGAACGGGTCCATAGCCCCTGGGGCGAGGCGTCCGGGGCGCTGCGCATCGGCGACATCGCCGGCCTGCCGGTGGTGTTCCTGCCGCGCCACGACAAGGGCCACCGCCTGTCGCCGTCGGACATCAACTACCGCGCCAATATCGACGTCCTCAAGCGCGTCGGCGTCACCGATCTGGTGTCGCTGTCGGCCTGCGGCTCGTTCCGCGAGGACATGCCGCCCGGCACTTTCGTGCTGGTCGATCAGTTCGTCGACCGCACCCACAAGCGCGAGAGTTCGTTCTTCGGCAAGGGGCTGGTCGCTCATGTCTCGATGGCCCATCCGGTGTCGCCGCGCCTGCGCGAGCGCATCGCTGCCGCCGCCATTGCCGAAGGCATCGAGCCGAAACTCGGCGGCACCTATGTCTGCATGGAGGGGCCGCAGTTCTCCACCTATGCCGAGAGCATGACCTACAAGCAGCTCGGCTATTCGGTGATCGGCATGACCAACATGCCGGAGGCCAAGCTCGCCCGCGAAGCCGAGATTTGTTACGCCACGGTCGCCATGGTCACCGACTTCGACTGCTGGCATCCGGACCATGATGCGGTGACGGTGGCGCAGATCGTCAACGTGCTGCTGGACAATGCCGACCGTGCCAAGCGGTTGGTGTCCCGGCTGGCGCGCGATTTCCCGCGCGAACACGAGCTGTGCCCGATCGGCTCCGACCGCGCACTCGACAATGCGCTAATCACACATTCCGATGCGCGCGACCCCGAGCTGATTGCGATGCTCGACGCGGTCGCCGGCCGGGTGCTCGGCAATCTTAGAGCGTGAGAGCAATCATCATGAATGTAACGAACGTCGAATCCGAACTCCGCGATGCCGTGCGCTCGATCCCGGATTACCCGAAACCGGGCATCGTGTTTCGCGACATCACCACGCTGCTCGGCAATGCGCGCGCCTTTCGCCGCGCCGTCGATGAGCTGGTACAGCCCTGGGCTGGCTCCAAGATCGACAAGGTTGCCGGCATCGAAGCGCGTGGCTTCATTCTCGGCGGCGCGGTGGCGCATCAGGTGTCGGCCGGCTTCGTGCCGATCCGCAAGAAGGGCAAACTGCCGCACAAGACGGTGAGCGTCGCCTATGCGCTGGAATACGGCGAGGACATCATCGAGATGCATGCCGATGCTCTGGTCGAGGGCGAGCGCGTGGTGCTGGTGGACGATCTCATCGCGACCGGCGGCACCGCCGAGGCGGCGGTGAAGCTGCTGCGCCAACTGGGTGCCGAAGTGCTGGCCGCCTGCTTTGTGATCGACCTGCCCGAACTCGGCGGCGCCGAGAAGCTGCGCAAGCTCGGCGTTCCGGTGCGCACGCTGATCGGCTTCGAGGGGCATTGACGCGGCCGCCGACCCGGCGCCGTCAGACCTGCTTTTGGGTCAGCGAAAACGTCAGATGCTGCTTCACCGTCGGCCACTCGCTGGCGATGATACTGTAGACGACGGTGTCGCGCAGCGCGCCGCCCGCGCCGATCTGGTGGCTGCGAAGAATGCCGTCGAGCTTGGCGCCGAGGCGTTCGATGCCGCGGCGGCTGGCCCGATTGAAAAAGTGCGTGCGGAATTCGACGGCGATACAGTCGAGTTTTTCGAAGGCATGCGTCAGCAGCATCAGCTTGCATTCGGTGTTGAGCGCCGTGCGCTGCACGCGCTTCGCGTACCAGGTTGAGCCGATCTCGACTCGGCGATTGGCGGCGTCGATATTCATGTAGGTCGTCATGCCGGCGGTGCGGCCGTCGCCGTCGAAGACCGTGAATGGCAGCATCGACCCGGCGGCCTGCAGGCCGAGCCGCCGCTCGATTTCCTTCTCCATGCCTTCGGGTGAGGGGATAGCGGTGTACCAGAGCCGCCATAATTCGCCGTCCTTCACCGCTTCGATCAGGCCGTCGCGATGCTCCGGAGCCAGCGGCGCGAGGCGCGCGTGGGTACCGTTCAGGGTAACGGGTTGAGGCCAAGGGATAGAGGATGGCATGGACAGGACTTTCGTAAGTGAAGGTTCTACCGAGGAGTGGATCCGCTCGGGCCGCCGCTATCGTCGAGCGGCGAGCGGTCGGGCAGGAACGGTTTGTCTGAGGCGGGTGTCGGACCCCAAGGCCCCTGCGGGCTCGATCTCGGCGTGGCGGTGTCCTGTTGCGGATCGGCGCCCCATGGCCCTTTCGGGGCGTTATCCTCGATCTGTGCTTGCGGATCCGCCGGCGGCTCAAGGGCAATGGGGCCGGGATCATGACCGCCGGCGAATTTCACCAAGGCGTCGACACGCGCGTCAACCGACGGATGCGTGGCGAACAGATCGCTGAAGCCCTGGCGTGGATTGTCGACACACATTTCCATCACGGATGAATTGGCGGTCGCCAGTTCGCCGCGGTTCTCGATCTTGCGCAGCGCCATGATCATGGCATCGGGGTTCTTGGTGAGCTCGACGGCACCGGCGTCGGCGAGATATTCCCGCTTCCGGGACAGCGCGAAACGGATGACGATCGACAGCACCCAGGCAACGACGATCAGGACAATGGCGATAACGATCGCGATCGCAGCGCCGCCGCCTTTGCGGTCGCTGCTGTCGCTGCGCCGGCCGCCGAAGCCGCCGAACCGCGCGCTCTGAAAGAACAGCCGGAACACCATCTCGCCAAAGAACGAGATCACGCCCGCGATGACCACGGCGATGACCAGCATGCGCACGTCGCCATTGCGGATATGGGTCAGCTCATGGCCGAGCACCGCCTCCATTTCGGCGTCGTTGAGAGCGCCGATCAAGCCGCGCGTCACGGTGATGGAATACTGCTTCTCGTTGAGGCCGGTGGCGAAAGCGTTGAGCGCGTCGTCTTCGGCGATGCGCAGGCTCGGCATCGGGATGCCGCGCGAGATGCACAGGTTCTCGAGCAGGTTATAGAGCCGTGGCTCCTCGGCGCGGGTCACCTGATGGGCGCCGGTGACGGCGTCGATCATGCGCTGGTGAAACTTGTAGGCAATCAGCACCCAGATGATGGTGCCGATGGTCGCGACTGGCGCGGCCAGCACAAGATCGTGGACCGCCGCCTGCACCAGGTATTCGAGCGGCGCGTCGGGAACACTCATGGCCTCGGCCAGCAGCGCGCCGGCGAACACCAGCACATAGACCAGCCCGAACAGGCCGATGAGCAATGCGATCGACCGCCGTCGGTTCGACTGGATGTGAGTGTAAAGACCGTCGGCGGCCATGACCGTGCGCTGCACCTATCGACGTCATGGCCGGGCTTGTCCCGGCCATCCACGCCTTATGGAAGCAAGTCGTGGATGCCCGGCATAAAGCCGGACATGACGGATGCGGGGGACCACTCGCCCCAAGGCATCAGAATTTCACGCTCGGTGCCTGCTCCAGCTGCGGCCGTGCGTCGCCGAGATCGAAGAAGGTGCGGGGGTGGAAGCCGAAGATGCCGGCGAACAGTGCTGCGGGAAACTGCTCGATCCCGGTGTTGTATTCCTGCACCGCATTGTTGAAGAAGCGCCGCGCCGCGGCCAGCTTGTTCTCGATATCGGCCAGCTCGCTCTGGAGCTGGAGGAAGTTTGTATTGGCCTTGAGGTCCGGATAGCTCTCCGCCAGAGCGAAAAGCTGGCGCAGCGCCCCGGTCAGCATGTTCTCGGCGGCCACCTTTTGTTCGACCCCAGGGGCCGCGATGGCGGCGTTGCGCGCCTGGACCACGGCTTCCAGGGTACCGCGCTCGTGCGCCGCATAGCCTTTGACGGTCTCGACCAGGTTCGGGATGAGGTCGTGGCGCTGCTTGAGCTGGACGTCGATGTCGGCGAAGGCCTGATTGGCGCGCTGCCGCATCGCGACCAAGCTATTGTAAATGGAAATGGCCCACAGCACGACCACGACGACGACGCCAAGGATGACCCAGCCTGTGGTGGACATTCGATCGCTCCTGATGAAATCGAGCCGCCGATTTGTCGAACCCGGTTCAGCCGTCGGCGCGATGACGGAACCGGAAATGGCCGCTCATGGCCGGAACCATGTGTAAACCGGCCGGATCGCAGAAAAAAGACCCCGAACTCGCGTTCGGGGCCTTTTCGCCAGACGGCTATTCGGGGGGTAAGGGGGGAGCCGCCCGACTTAAGAGTCGGCTAACTAACCCCGTCCCCGGTGATTGGTTCCGCCGAGGATCGCGCTAAGGCTGAATTTTTGCGGGCCATCCAGTTCGAAGAAACTGCATGGCGGCCATGCGGCAATCGGGCAGGTCGAGCGGTTAGCGCTGATGGCCCAGGCCGATGTTGAGCTTGAGAGCCTGCTGACGCAGCGCTCCAGGCGTGCGCTTGAACTCCTTGGCAATCTTGGCGACCGGCGTGCGCGCTTTCGAATGTGCCTTCAGCTTCTTGTATTCTTCATTGGTCCATGGCCTGCGCCGGATCTTCTTTGCGGCGGCCTTCTTGGCGGACTTTTTAGCCATTACATTTTCCTTCGTCGTATTGAGATAAGCGGCTGCTATTCGCGCACGCGTGCGTCCTATCGCTCAAATAGCGAAATGCCAAATGTTTTTTGTTTGCAACCGCGATTTTGCACGGCTGCAACTAGATGTTTAATAAGCGGTAATTGTAACAAAAGATCGGCGGACACCGCCAATCTTCCAAATAATCAATGCAGAATAATATCTGCAATGAAGTGTCAGCCCGCTTCCCTGAATCGCACGGCCGCTTCGAGATCGACCGAGACCAGTTGCGAGACGCCGCGCTCCGCCATGGTGACACCGAACAGCCGGTTCATGCGCGCCATGGTGATCGGATTGTGCGTGATGATGACGAAGCGCGTGTCGGTCGACTGCGTCATCTCGTCCAGCATGTCGCAGAACCGTTCGACGTTGTGATCGTCGAGCGGCGCGTCGACTTCGTCCAGCACGCAGATCGGCGCCGGATTGGTGAGGAACACCGCGAAGATCAACGCCATGGCGGTCAGCGCCTGCTCGCCGCCCGAGAGCAGCGACAAGGTCGCCGGCTTCTTGCCGGGGGGCTTGGCCAGGATTTCGAGGCCGGCCTCGAGCGGATCGTCGCTCTCGATGAGCTGCAGTTCGGCGGTGCCGCCGTTGAACAGCTTGGTGAAGAGCTGCTGGAAGTGCGTGTTGACCTGCTGGAACGAGGCCATCAGGCGCTCGCGCGCTTCGCGGTTGAGGCTCTGGATGCCGAGACGCAGCTTCTTGATTGCCTCGACGAGATCGTCACGCTCGGCGGTCAGCGAGGTATGCTGGGTCTCGACCTCGATCAGTTCTTCCTCGGCGCGTAGATTGACGGCGCCGAGACGCTCACGCTCGCGGCGCAGCCGCTCCAGCGTGGCTTCGATTTCGGCGAGGTCAGGCAGGGCTTCGCCTTCCTTGAGTTCGGCGAGTTCGGCGACGGCCTGCGGCTCGACCTCGAGCATGTCGTGGATTTCACGGGCGATGTCGGTCAGGCGGCGTTTCGACGCCTCGAAGCGTTCCTCGGCGCGGGCGGCTTCCTCGCGCGCGGTGGAGGCGGCTTCCAGCGCGGCGCGGGCGTCGCGATCGGCGTCGGCCAGGGCGTTCTCGGCTTCCTGCAGCCGGTCGGCGCATTCGCGGCGGTCGGCTTCGGCCAGTTGCACTTCGCTGATCAGCGCTTCGCGCTTCTCGGCGAAGACCTGCGGCGCGTTTTCGAGTTCGGCGCGGTCGCGCTGCGCCTCTTCATGACGGAGGGCCAGGGTTTCGGTCTGGCTGCGGGCGCTTTCCTGCCGCGTGAACCACCCGGCCTTTTCCTCGCCGACCTGACGCAAGCGGCGATCGGCGATTTCCGCTTCGCGGACGATGGCCTGCTGCTCGGCGCGAACCTCGGCGAGATGCGCCCGCTTGGCGGCGATGTCGTCGCGCACCGTGGCGAGCTCGGCTTCGAGGTCGGCGGCCGGAGCGAGCGCAGCCAGCGCGGCCTCGGCTTCCGCCATGCCCGCGGTGGCTTCGTCGTGATTTGAGGTGAGGCGCGTGCGGGCTTCGGTCAGCGCCGACAGCCGCGCGGCATTGCGGTTGACCTCGCGCTCGGCGGCTTCGTGGCGGTCGCGCGCGGCATTGACCTCGCGCTGACGCTCGCGGCCGGCGTTGCGATGTTCCTGTTCGGCTGCGGCTGCGGCGGTCAGCGCCTCTTGCGCGGCTTCGTTGGCCGCTCGCGCGGCCTCGGCGTCCGCCCGGGCGACTTCAAGTTCGGACTCGATTTCCGCCAAACGGGCGCGTTCGGCGAGGCGGCGCGCGGCGCCGGTTGGGGCATGGGCCGCGGCGGCAAAGCCGTCCCAGCGCCACAGATCGCCCTCGGGAGACACGAGACGCTGGCCAGGCCGCAATTGAGCGGCGAGGCGCGGGCCAGCTTCCTTGTCGACGACGCCGATCTGGTTGAGGCGGCGCGTCAGTTCCTCGGGCGCGCGGACATGCGCGGACAGCGGCGTCGCGCCATCGGGCAGCGACGGATCGTTGGCGTCCACCTTGGAGCCGACCCAGCGCATCGGCGCCGTCGCATCGATTGGCGCGTCGAGGTCGTCGCCGAGCGCGGCGCCGAGCGCCTTCTCGAAGCCCTTGTCGACGATGATGTTGTCCATCACCGGCGGCCACAAATTCTTGCTCTCGACCGCCAGCACCTTGGACAAGGTCTTGGCCTCGGTTTCCAGCCGCTGCACGCGGCGCTCGGCCTCGGTCAGCGGATTGCGCGAGGCTTCAAGCGCCGCGCGCGCGGCGGCGTGCGCGGCTTCGGCGTCGATGGCCGCGTTTTCGGCGTTGGCCAGCGCCTGCTGCAGATCCTCGACCTCGGCCGTCAGCGCGGCGAGATCAGGGCCGCTATGGCTATCCAGTGTCTCGATCTCGCGGGTAATTTCAGCCATCTCGGCCTCGATCTTGCCGGCGCGGTCGCGATGCTGGCGCATGGCGGCTTCGAGTTGGTTGCGCTGCGCGGTGAGATCGGCGAGCCGCGCGGTGAGTTCGGAGAACACCTTCTCGGCGGCGGCGAGCGCGCTGCCGGCTTCCTCGACCCGGGCATCGACGCCCGAACGGCGGCCGGCGCTCTCGGCGGCCTCGGCCTTGATCATCTCTTCTTCGGCCGCGAGGCGGGCGATCGCCGCTTCGGCGTCGGCGACCAGCTTCTGCTCGCGCTCGGCGTCGGCGGCGAACTGCACGAGACGCTTGTCGAGTTCGGAGATGCGGTCCTTGGCGCGCTGCTCTTCGCGATCGAGTTCCTGCATCGCGACATTCAGGCGATGCAGCGCGGCGCCGGCGCGGGCTTCGGCTTCGCGCAGCGGCGGTAACGTGGCGGCGAGATTGGTCTGGCGGACGGAGGCCTCGGCCTGCGCTTCGGTGCGTGCGGCGACTTCGCGCACGCACAGATCCTTGGCGTGCTCGGCGGCGGTCTGCTCGACATTCGCGGCGGTCCAGCGCAGATGATAGAGCGTGGCTTCGGTCTTGCGCACCTGCGCCGAGACTGTGCGATAGCGGATCGCCTGCTTGGCCTGCTTGCGCAGCGCTTCCATCTGGCCGGCGAGCTGGCCGATCACGTCCTCAATGCGCAGCAGGTTGGCTTCGGCGGCCTTGAGGCGCAATTCGGCTTCATGACGGCGGGCGTGGAGTCCGGAAACGCCGGCGGCTTCTTCCAGCACGCGGCGGCGCTGCTCCGGCTTGGCCTGAATGATTTCGCCAATGCGGCCCTGATGCACGAGTGCCGGCGAGCGCGCGCCGGTGGAAGCGTCCGCGAACACGATTTGCACGTCGCGTGCGCGCACTTCCTTGCCGTTGATGCGATAGGCCGAACCGGACTCGCGCTCGATGCGGCGGGCGATTTCCAGTGTGTCGGTGTCGTTGAACTGCGCCGGCGCCGAACGTTCCTTGTTGTCGATCAGGATCGCGACTTCGGCGTTGTTGCGGGCCGGGCGCGTGTTCGAGCCCGAGAAGATGACGTCGTCCATCGAGGACGCACGCATCGACTTGTACGAGTTCTCGCCCATCACCCAACGCAGCGCTTCGACGAGGTTCGATTTGCCGCAGCCGTTCGGTCCGACCACGCCGGTCAGGCCCGGCTCGATGACAAAATCGGTCGGCTCAACGAAGGACTTGAAACCGAGGAGACGCAAACGGGTAAGAATCATACTGAGGAACCTCGACCCGCGGGCGGCGCATGCGCCGCCTTCAGGGATTGCCGATGACTAACGAGAGCTGGGTGCCGGGGCCACCGCCCGGGCGCTATACGTCGTATGCCGCATTACGCGGAAGAATGAAATTTTGATGACGTGCAGGCAACCGAGGTGGACCGCAAAAGCCCGGTTTTCCAGTCTTTTCGGCTGTGGATGGCAGTAAAAATACCCTTGTACCACCGGACTATATATTGCGGTCCGGTGGAACCTGAGCCAGTTCAGCTCTTGATCAGCGGGTCGATGATCTTGGACATCTCGTCCACCGACAGGGCGCCGGTATAGAGCTTGCCGTTGATGAAGAAGGACGGGGTCGACTGGACCTTGAACTTGTCCACGGCGCGCTGACGCATCGCCTCGATACCATCCAGAACCTTCTGGTTCGACAGGCAGGCGTTGAAGGTTTCCTGGGTGAAACCGGCCTGCTTGGAGATGGTCAGCAGCGGCTCCAGCGGCTTTTCGACCGCCCAGGTGCGCTGCTGGCGGAACATGGTGTCGATAAAGGCGAAATACTTGTCGGCATTGGTCTCGGCATTGCAGCGCGCCAGCATGAAGACGGCGGCGGCGAGGTTGTCGAGCGGGAACTCGCGGAAGATGAAGCGCACCTTGCCGGTGTCGACGTATTTCTTCTTGATGTCGGGGAAGGTTTTCTCGGTGAAGGTCGCACAGTGCGGGCAGGTCATCGAGGCATATTCGATGACGGTGACGGGCGCCTTCGGATCGCCGAGCGCCATGTCCGGCAAAGCCGTAGGTGCCATCAGTTCCGTTTCAGACACCGCCGCCTGCGCCAGCGCCGGTTCGGTGAGGGCGGGCAGAGCGGACATCCCCAAGGCCGTCGCGAGCGCCACGAAAGCCGTGCTCTGGCAGAATTCACGTCGGGTCAGGCGCAAGGGATATCTCCGTTACATTGTTCGCGGAAAAGGCGTCCGCGCAGGGCATTCTGCTAGCTGGACAGGACGATTGTGGCAATGGCGCGAAGCCGGGCCCGATCGCCAGCACGGCTCACTTTGTCTTGATAGCCGTGCCCAGCCGGGCCAGCGCGTTGCGCAGGTCGTCATCCTCGATTTCCGGCATGTCAGCGGCGAGCCGCGCAGTCAGGGCCGGATCCGGCGGGCTGGGCCGGGGCTTCGGCGTCTTGCGACGCAATGGCGCTTGCCGAAGCGCCAGCCGGCCGACCGCGTGCCAGCCGAAGAACCGGTTCACCCGCTCCAGAATAACCGACGACTGATGCTGGATTTCCAGCGCCATCGGTCCTTCGACCCGCAGCACCAGAGTGGCCGGTTCGGCCTGCTCCACGTCGCCAGTGTCTTGCTTCGGTTTCGGCCAATTGATCTTCATAGGCTCGCTATGGGCGGCGATTTCCGCCCCGACGATGGCCGGCCAGCGGGTGAGGATTTCGGTCGAGGCAAAGCCCTGTGCCTTCAGGACGCCACCGAGGCTCGCCGCGGTGAAGTCGGACAACGGACGGGGAAAACTGCTCGAAGGCTTGCTCATCGGGGCTTTCTATGACGCATGATCTTGTCCGAAAACCGGTTCCCACTTTTCGGGATCATGCGGGGTTCTAGGATCGTGCGGCCATGAACGTAGCAGTCCGCGTCCCGCGGCGAAAGAAAGCGACCCCCGACCCGGCCGACCTGCTCGCCTGGTACGACCGGCACCGCCGCGTTCTCCCGTGGCGGGCGCGGAAGGGCGAACGCACCGCGCCCTATGCAGTGTGGCTGTCGGAAATCATGTTGCAGCAGACGACCGTGAAAACGGTGGGTCCGTATTTCGCGAAGTTCCTGAGCAAATGGCCGAACGTCGAAAAGCTGGCCGAAGCCGCGCTCGATGACGTGCTGCGCGCCTGGGCCGGCCTCGGCTATTACGCCCGCGCCCGCAATCTGCATGCCTGCGCCATCGCGGTGGTCGAGCGCCATGGCGGCGTTTTCCCGGCCGATCTCGAGGCGCTGCGCGCTCTGCCGGGCATCGGCGACTACACCGCGGCGGCGATCGGCGCCATCGCATTCGATCTGCCGGCGGTGCCCGTCGACGGCAATGTCGAACGCGTGGTGAGCCGGCTGTTCGCCGTCGAGGAAGCGTTGCCGGCGGCCAAGCCGGAAATCAAGCGGCTAGCGGCGTCGCTGATGCCGCCCGCGCGCACCGGCGATTTCGCCCAGGCGATGATGGATCTCGGTGCCACGATCTGCACGCCGAAGAAGCCGGCCTGCGCGCTGTGTCCGTTCGACAGCGTTTGCATGGCGCGGGCGCGCGGCGATCAGGAGACCTTCCCGCGCAAGGCGCCCAAGCGCGAAGGCAAATTGCGGCGCGGCGCCGCGTTTGTCGCGCTGTGCGAGGATGCAAAAGGCGACATGCAGGTGTTGCTGCGCCAGCGTCCGGAAAAAGGCCTGTTAGGGGCCATGACCGAAGTGCCGGGCAGCGACTGGTCACACGACTTCGATGTCGGGGCGGCGCTCGATGCCGCGCCGAAGCTGTCGGGCAAAGTGAAATGGCGCAAGCTCGCCGGCGAGGTTACCCATGTGTTCACCCATTTCCCGCTGGCGCTGACGGTGTTCGTCGCGCCGGTGCCGAAGGCAACGGCCGCGCCGAAGGGCGCGCGCTGGGTCAAGGTCGCCGATCTGCCCGGCGAGGCGCTGCCAAACGTCATGCGCAAAGTACTCGCACATGCGCTAGACTGATTGCAGAACAATATCCCTGGGGGAAATCAGAACGATGTCGCTCGATAGCAAAGCCGCGGTGCTCGCGGGCCAATGGTCGCCCAGCCAGCGTTATCCGGATCCGCTGATCACCGCGCTCGATCCGCGCTTCAAGAAATATCATCTGCCGCTGTCGAGCGTGGAGCGTCTTTACACCGGCACGCGCTGGGGCGAGGGCCCGGTTTATTTTGGCGACGCGCGTTGCCTGATCTGGAGCGACGTGCCCGGCAACGTGATGTTGAAGTGGGACGAGGAGAGCGGGCAGGTCAGCCCATTCCGCAAGCCGTCGAACAATGGCAACGGCAACACGCGCGACCGCCACGGCCGGCTCATCACCTGCGAGCATCTGACGCGCCGTGTCACCCGCACCGAATATGACGGCAGCATCACGGTGATATGCGACAGGTTCGACGGCAAGCGGCTCAATTCACCGAACGACGTCGTGGTGAAGTCGGACGGCTCGATCTGGTTCACCGATCCGCAGTTCGGAATTCTCAGCAACTACGAGGGTGACAAGGCGGAATCCGAGCTACCGATCAATGTCTATCGGATCGATCCGCAGACCGGAAAGGCCGCGGTAGTGATGGAAGGCATCAACCAGCCGAACGGGCTCGCTTTCTCGCCAGACGAATCGAGACTCTATATCGTCGAGTCGCGCAGCGAGCCGCGCAAGATTCTGAGCTTCGACGTCGGCGCCGGCGACAAGTTGTCGAACCGCAAGGTGCTGATCGATGCGGGTCCCGACGGCACGCCGGATGGCTTCCGCGTCGATATCGACGGCAATCTGTGGTGCGGCTGGGGCATGACGCCGGAACTCGACGGCGTGCGCGTGTTTACGCCGCAAGGCGAGCCGATCGGCCACATCTCGTTGCCGGAGCGCTGCGCCAATGTCTGTTTCGGCGGCGTCAAACGCAACCGCCTGTTCATGGCCGCCGCGCATTCGCTTTACGCGCTCTACGTCAATACGCAGGGCGTGAAGGGGGGATGATCACTCAACGTCGTCCTCCGCGAAAGCGGAGGACCCAGCTCTGCAGCGAAGCGCTGGATCGCCCGCCTTCGCGGGCGATGACGGCGCCCTCGGTCAAATCGCCGGAATGCCCGCCGCGGCAACCAGGATGGCGTTCTCGGCTTCCTCGGCCTTGCTCGGCTTCTTCAGCTTTGTCGCGGCCGCCTTCTTGTTGATCTTGCGCTTGGCGATGCCGCCCAGCTTCTTGTCGGTTGCCTTCTCTTCCTTGAGGTTCATGTTGAGCACCTTGGCGACGTCCGGCCGGCCGATCAGCCGTGCCCAGGCGACCAGTGTGCCGTAACGCGTGATTTCGTAGTGCTCGACCGCCTGCGCCGCGGCGATCAGCGCGGCATTGAGGATGGTCTTGTTCTCGATCTCGCCGGCGATGTCGTTTGCCTCCTCGATGATGCCGTCGATGGCCGGGCACTTGGTGCCCTGCGGTACCGACTTCATCATCTTGAACACGCGGTCGAGCCGCTTGATCTGGCCGTCGGTCTGCTTGAGGTGCATCCGGAAGCTCTTCTTGAGCTCGGCATCGGACGCCTTCTCGATCATGTCGGGCAGCGACTTCCTGATCTGGTGCTCGGCATAGTAGATGTCCTGCAAGCTGTGGACGAACAGCTCTTCGAATGTGTCGATATCGGAGGAAAACCAGCCCATGACGAACTCTCCCTGTTGCGGCGCGGCGGCGGGTCACGCGCGCGCTTGCCACTATAAATCAAAAGTTGGGTTCCGAGTTCCCTTCCGCGCCGAAGACCGCTAAGACTCCGCCGGATTTTTCAACCGAGTGGAGGCAGGCCGATGGCCATCGAGCGTTACGATTCCAACCAGCGCATGAGCAAATGCGTGGTTCATGGCAACACCGTCTACCTGGCGGGCATCGTCGCCAACGATCCCAAGGGCAAGGACATGACGGCCCAGACCAAGGACATTCTGGCGCAGATCGACGGCTACCTGGCCAAGGCCGGCACCGACAAGTCGAAGCTGCTGTCGGCCAATATCTGGGTCACCTCGATGTCGGAATTCGCCGCCATGAACGCGGCCTGGGACGCCTGGGTGTCGCCGGGCAACACGCCGGCGCGCGCCACCGTCGAGGCGCGGCTCGCCGCACCGGAATACAAGGTCGAGATCATGGTGCAGGCGGCGAAATAAGGGCGGCGCCTGACAACCCGTCATGGCCGGCCTTGTGCCGGCCATCCACGTCTTCTCTAATGAGAGAAAAGCAAGACGTGGATGCCCGCAACAAGTGCGGGCATGACGTTGGGAGAAGACACTCATGCCCTTCGACTTCACGCCGCTGTTTCCGGCGAGCCTGCCGCCGCCGGCGGTGCGGTGGACCGGTACGCCGAAATACAATTTCGTCGGCGGCAACAACGACCCCGACGAGGTGCCGCTCGACGGATTGATGGCCGCGGCGCAATTGGTGCTCCAGCGCGAGGGCCGAACGCTGGCGACCTATGGCCTCAATAGCGGCCCGCAAGGCTACCGGCCGCTGCGCGAGTTTCTGGCTGTAAAGCTCAAGCGCGACGCCGGCATGTCGTGCACGGCCGACGATATCCTCATCGTTTCCGGTTCGCTGCAGGCCCTCGATCTGGTCAACAGCGCGCTTTTGTCGCGCGGCGACACCGTGATCGTCGAGAAGGACAACTACCAGGGTTCGCTCAATCGCTTCACCAAGCTCGGCGTTACCGCCATTGGCATCCCGCTCGACAAGGGCGGCATGCGCATGGACGCCCTCGAGGATGCGCTCAAGGATCTCAAGGCGCGCGGCGTCACGCCGAAGTTCATCTACACGATCCCGACAGTGCAGAACCCGACCGCGACCGTGCTCGACGAGAGCCGTCGCGCCCGCATGCTGGCGCTTGCCGACCAATATGGCGTGCCGATCGTCGAGGACGACTGCTATGCCGATCTCGTCTGGAGCGGCCAGCGGCCGCCGGCGCTGCATGCGATGAGCAAGTCGGACAATGTCATTCATGTCGGCTCGTTCTCGAAATCGATTGCGCCGGCCTTGCGCGTCGGCTTCGTGGTCGCACCGTGGCAGATCATGTCGCGCATGCTGGCGCTCAAAACCGACGCCGGCTCCGGTGCGCTGGAGCAGATGGTGCTCGCCGAATACTGCAAGCCGTTGTTCGCCACCCATGTTCCCGCGCTGCGCAAGGGACTGCGCAAGAAGGTCGAGACCTTGATGGAGGCGCTGAACGAGCAGTTCGGCACTGCCGCAGAGTTCGACGATCCCCAGGGCGGCATCTTCCTGTGGGTCAAGCTGCCGGACCATGTCGATAGCCTGAAGCTATATCAGGCCGCGCTGAAGGAAGGCGTGGCGATCAATCCGGGCCCCGAATGGTCCACCGACAAGGCGCATAGCCAGAGCCGCATCCGCATTTGCTTCGCCAGCCCCACGCATCAGCAAATTCGCGAAGGCATCGCCGTGCTGGCCGAGGTCTGCCGCCGCGAATTCGGCGTGCCGACGCGCAGCGGCAACGTGGCCAAGGCTTGACGGTCATGAACGCGCTTGCACCACTTGCCGAACAAGTCGCCGAGCGCCTGATTGCCCGCAAGGAAACGATCGCCATTGCCGAGTCCTCGACCGGCGGTCTGATCTCGGCGGCTCTGCTCGCCGTGCCCGGCGCCTCGGCTTATTTTCTCGGCGGCGCGGTTGTCTATACGAAGGCGTCGCGCGCGGCGCTGCTCGGGATCGGCGATGCCGAGATGAAGGGCCTGCGGCCCTCGACCGAGCCTTATGCACTGCTCGGGGCGCGCACGATCCGCGACAAGATGGGCGCGACCTGGGGCCTGGGCGAGACCGGCGCCACCGGCCCGACCGGCAACCGCTATGGCGATGCCGCCGGTCACTCCTGTATCGCGCTCGCAGGGCCGGTCGAGCGCGCGATCACGCTGGAAACCGGCAGCACCGACCGCGCGGCCAATATGGACGCGTTCGCGAAGCGGGCGTTGGAGCTGTTGGTCGACGCGCTCGGTACGAATTGACCGATTGCGTTAAGGCCGTATTTGTCGATCTTGATGCACGCGCCAGTTTAGTAATACGCGCGTCACCAATTTCAAATTAGGCTCTGCGCGTCTCTCATCGCATGAAAGAGGCGCGTTCGTTATGGTGAAGAAATTCATTGTCGCCGCGATGCTTGCCTGCATTGCCTCGCCGGACGCCCAAGCCCAGGTGCTGCGGGTTTCACAAGAGAACTCCGGGCCGCCGTTGCCCTCCCCGCGTCAGTATCTGGTTAATCGCCTGCAAGGCGGCATGACGCTGGATCGTTTTCTCGCCTCGCTTCGCGGCGAGTTTGAGCGGCAGGACGCCGATGGAAATGACGTATTCGATCAGGACGACATCGATCTGCAGGTGAAGATCGGCGAGGCCGGCTGGCGCACGACTTTCGTCATGCAGATCATGCCGGCCGATCTCGACGGCGACGGTTATGTCACCGAGCAGGAGTTGCGCCAGAAACTTCAGTATGACATGCGCCGTAACGGAACGCTGCTTCAGCCGGCTCGCCCCGGCAGTCCGGGACCGCAAGAACGGATCGAGCAGAGCCTGCGCAAGACGATGGAAGCCGATACCGACAAGGATGGCCGCCTGAGCATCAAGGAGGCGATGGATTACGCCGCGTCACAGCGCGTCTACGCGCAAGGCACGGTCAACAATCTTCGCATCGTTGCGCGGCAAATGTTGTCGCTGGCGCGGGAAGGCAAAACCGCCCTCACATCGCTCGATGTCGAGAACGCGGCGTCGGCGTATTTTCGCGCCGTCGACAAGGACGGCAACGGCACCATCTCGCTGGATGAACTCGACGCCGAGCGTAGGGATGTCAATCGCGAGCGGATGGAGGCTGCGCGGCCGCCGGCCCCGGACAAGGTGCAACCGGGCTGCGACCTGCCGAAGGCTTCGCAGGCCGCCAAGGTCGTGCTGCTCGGCAGCTATCAGACTGAATCCCTCTCGACCGTCGCGCTCGGCTCGCAAAGCGACGTGACGGGTGTCGGCAATGTCGTGGTCGAGCCCGGCCGCGAACCACTTTATCTCGTGATCGCGACCATGCGTCCGACGATTTGGCGCTTCTACGGCGCCGTCGAGCGCATCGAACGCGCCGTACTGTCATCGAATGGTGGTGTACAATCCGGCGAAAAGCCGCGGATCGCCGCCGGCGCCACGGGTCTGCCGGCCGATCGCGTGACATTCCCAGAGCGCACCGGCTGCATGCGCTATTTCTCTAACGTGCCGTCGACGGACTCGGCGAAGGCCGCCGGCTTCGTGCGGACGATGACGGGCAAGGCGCCCGAGATGGTTTCCGGCAAATACGCGATAGTCGCTTTCAGTGTGCCGTCGGGCAAGATCGAGTCGGTCGGCCCGGACAGGCCGGGCCTGACCATTGTGCAGAATGGCACGAGCTACATTCTAAACGATGGCAAGATCACCGCCGTAAAGCCGGACCGCCAGGCTTCGTCGGACCTCGATCGCTATAGCCCAGGTGGTGTGGTTACCATCGATGCCAAGGCTGTCGTCGCCTCGGTGCCGGCGGAGCCCTACGAGGTGCTGCCACAGGAGGCCGGTCTGCTGCAGCTTGTCGGTTCGGGCGCTCTGACGCGCAGCGGCGGCGAATACATCATCAACCGGAAGATCCGCATTCCGGCCGGATTGAACGGCGCGCATTCTGTCAAGTTTCTGCTGCGCAAAGGCGTGCCGGAGCCGGACGGTGATTACGGACATTCAACCGTGATCTCGGAAGAGACCGGGGAGGCGTTGAAGCCGAAGAAAGGCTGACGGCGGAGAATCACTCCGCCGCTTCCAGGAGCGCCATTTCCGAACGCACCTGGGCGCGTAGGTCGTCGATCGACACGAGGCCTTTCGGCGTCTCGACATGCCAGAACGACCAGCCGTTACAGGCATCGAGCCCTTGGACCACCGCGCCGACGCGGTGGATCGAGCCGACCGTGTCGCCGACCGCGATGGCGCCGTCGGCGCGGACGATTGCTTTGTGCCGTTTCTTTGAGTCAGTGAGGCGGGCGCCCGGCGTAACAAGGCCGCGTTCGATCAGCGAGGCGAAGGCGACGCGCGGGGCCTCGCGGGCCGTCATGAACGGCGCGATGGAGGGCGAGGGCACGACCTCGACATCGGCGAGGCGCTTTTCGGCGGCGGAGGCGTACTTCTTCTCGCGCTCCAGCCCGATGTAGCGGCGCCCTAACTTCTTGGCGACCGCTCCGGTGGTGCCGGTGCCGTTGAACGGGTCGAGGACGAGGTCGCCCGGCTTGGAACTCGACAGGATGACGCGCGCCAGAAGCGCTTCCGGCTTCTGGGTCGGATGCAGCTTCTTGCCGTCGGTGCCTTTCAGGCGCTCGGAACCCGTGCAGAGCGGGAAGGTCCAGTCGGAACGCACCTGCACGTCGTCGTTGCCGGCCTTCAGGGCCTCGTAATTGAAGGTGTAGCCCTTGGCGTTCGGATCGCGCGAGGCCCAGATCATGGTTTCGTGCGCATTGGTGAAGCGCCGGCCGCGGAAATTCGGCATCGGGTTGGTCTTGCGCCAGATCACGTCGTTGAGGATCCAGAACCCCATGTCCTGCATGATCGCGCCGACGCGGAAAATGTTGTGGTAGGAGCCGATCACCCAGATCGTGCCGGCAGGCTTGAGCACGCGGCGGCAGGCGGCCAACCACTCTTTGGTAAACGCATCGTAAGCGGCGAAGCTCGCGAACTTGTCCCAGTCGTCGGTAACGGCGTCGACATGAGAGTCGTCCGGCCGCTTCAGATCGCTGGCAAGCTGCAGATTATAGGGCGGATCGGCGAAAATCAGGTCGACGGAACCGGCCTGAAGCTTCGACATCTCGTTGACGCAGTCGCCAACAAGGATTCGATGATCGGGGGTCTTGGAAAGACCACGGGGCGCCCGACCGGGCGCCCCGCGACGCGACTCAACCATGACTCAACTCTGACTCAAGGACGACGCGGTCGGCTGACGCGGGACCTACAAACCGACAGGCCCGCATCATGCGCAGCCCAAGGTGAAAAAAACCTTTATAGAAAAATTTGTCGGAACGAATTCTGCTAACTTAACCGGGAGTTAGCAGAGGTTAACAGTGTGCCAAGTATTGCCGCAATCAGTCGTGCTAAAGGAAACGGTCAGGGCAGCGCGGGTTGGGAGACAGATTGAATGCGTTGGGACGATTTTCGCCGCAGCGATAACGTCGAAGACGATCGCGGCGGCGGTGGCGGTGGTTTCAATCTGCCGGTGGGCGGCGGTGGTTTGGGCATCGGCACTGTTGTCGTGCTCGGACTCATCGGCTGGGCGCTCGGTATTGATCCGAGCCTTTTGATCTCCGGCGCGGAGATGCTGAACAACGGCCGGACATCGCAACAATATGAGCAGCGTGTCGATCGGCCGGCGCAGCGCACCGGCGCACCGACCGATCAGATGGGCAGTTTCGTCGCCGCGGTGCTCGGTAATACCGAAGATACCTGGGGCAAGGTGTTCGAGACCGCCGGTCAGCAATACCGCGCGCCGCGCCTGCGCTTGTTTACCGGTCAGGTGAGCAGCGCCTGCGGCATGGCAAGCTCGGCCAGCGGTCCGTTCTATTGTCCGCCGGACCGTCGCATTTTCCTCGATACGTCGTTCTTCGATGAAATGCGCTCACGCTTCCGCGCCTGTACCGGCAAGGGTTGCGAGTTCGCCCAGGCTTATGTGATCGCGCACGAGGTCGGTCATCACGTGCAGAACCTGCTCGGCATCCTGCCGAAGGCGCGCGAGGCGCAGCAGGCGGCCGGCGATCGCGCGGCGGCGAACCGTATCCAGGTCCGTGTCGAACTGCAGGCCGACTGCTTTGCCGGTATCTGGGCCAACCAGTCGAACCAGCGCTGGAATTCGATCGAGCCCGGCGACATCGAGGCCGCGCTGCAGACCGCGGCGGCGATCGGCGACGACCGGCTGCAGAAGCAGGCGCGGGGCTACGTGGTACCGGACTCCTTCACACACGGCACCTCTGCCCAGCGCCAGCGCTGGTTCACGACCGGCTTCAAGTCCGGCAAGGTGTCGTCGTGCAATACCTTCGCGGCGAACGCACAGTTATAAGGTCTCAGTCCATGCCCGGTATCGATGAATCAAAGCAGTTCGTGCCGCTCAAGATCGCGGTGCTGACGATTTCCGACACGCGCGAACTCGCCGACGACAAGTCCGGCAATACGTTGGTCGAGCGCATTCGGGCCGCCGGGCACATTCTCGCCGAGCGCTCGATCGTGAAAGACGAGGTCGATGCCATCCGCGGCAAGGTGAAGGCCTGGATCGAGGACAAGTTCATCGACGTGGTGATCTCGACCGGAGGCACCGGCTTCACAGGCCGTGACGTGACGCCGGAAGCTGTCGAGCCGCTGTTCGAGAAGCGTATGGACGGTTTCTCGACGCTTTTCACGATGGTGAGCTACCCGAAGATCGGCACCTCGGCGATCCAGACCCGCGCCACCGCCGGCGTCGCCAATGCCACCTACATTTTCTGCCTGCCGGGTTCGCCGGGTGCCTGCAAGGACGCGTGGGACGACATCCTCGTCCACCAGCTCGACTACCGCTACCGGCCGTGCAACTTCGTCGAAATTCTGCCGCGGCTGGACGAGCATTTGCGAAGGCCGAAGGCGCAGGGCGCGACGGCTTAGTACCTCGCTTCGCAGAGGATGACGTTCTGCGTTTGCGACGGCCTAAAGCGTCATATCCCAGAACTCCGCCACCACGTTCTGCCCGAAGCTCATCTTGTTCTGGCTCGAGGTCAGCGTGAAGCCGGCCTTCTCGTAGCAATGGCGCGCGGCGGTCAGGCATTCATGCGTCCACAAAGTGATGGCGCGATAGCCCTTGGCGCGGGCAAAGGCGATGCATTCGTCGGTGAGACGGCGGCCAAGGCCTAGGCCACGGGCCTTCGGTGAGACGATGAGCAGGCGGATGCGGGCGACGCCGGGCTTATCGTCCTTGACCAGCATCACCGAGCCCACCGGCTCGCCATCCATCTCGGCGACCCAGCAGCGCTCCATCGCTGGATCGAAGTTCCTGGCGAAGTCGGCAACGATCTGCGCCACCAGCGCCTCGAATGAATTGTCCCAATTGTATTCGCGCGTATAGACGCGGGCATGCTCGGCGACGATCCAGCCGAGATCGCCCGGCTGTAGATCGCGCAAAGTATAAGTGCGCGCGGGCCGCGAGTCGGCCTCTTGTCCAAGCAACGTTTCGATGGTGCGCATGGCGCGCACCAGTTCGCTTTGCTCGCGCTCGCTGAGCGCGCCCAGCATTTCGGCGACGTCTTCGGCAGAACGCTTTTCGGCCGGCGCGAAGAATTTGCGGCCCTGGGCCGTGAGCGACAGGTGGCTCTGCCGCGCGTCATTCTTCGACGTCGTGCGCTTGATCAGGCCGCGCTTCTCGAAATTGCGCAGCACGCGCGACAGATAGCCGGCATCGAGGTCGAGGGCGCGGCCGATGTCCTTCGCCGTCGGTTGCTCGACACTCGGATGCGCCAGTTCGTGCAGCACGCGCATTTCGCCGAGCGAGTAGGGCGTGTCGAGATAGGTTTTCCGCAAGAGGCCGATCTGGCGCGTGTAGAAGCGGTTGAAGCCGCGCACCGCGGCGACGCGGTCGGGCGGAACGTCGGCTTCGGGCGCGGGTGATGGTCCGGCGGCAGGCATGGCCGCAAGGTCGGGCAGTTAGTTGACAAAGTCAAGTAAGGCTCAGGCGACCCGCCGCACCGCGGCGCCGAGCAGCGCCACCTTGCGGCCGAGTTGGTTCAGCAGCCTCGCTTCGGCATCGGCGTGCGCCGGGTGGCCGCCGACCGCCTCGTAAAGGCTGCGGGAAATGACCAAGCCCTGATCCGGCGATGGCTTGCGGCCGGCAAACACCGCCCGGGCCAGCGCAATGACGTCGCCGAGCCCCGGCTGCGCCGAAGCCGTGCCGGCGGTCCGGAACACCGCGGCGCGCGGGGCGGTTTCGCTGAACGAAGCCGACTGCATGAAAGTCTCGCTGGCGCCGGTCCAATCGGCATCGAGCACGATGCCGGCACGCAGGAACATCAGCCAGGGTGTCCGCGTGCTCAGGGCGGCTGTTTTGAGCCGCTCGCCGAGCGGGGCCGCCGACGCAATGAACCGGCATCCGGCAATGTCGGCGACTTCGGCCGTAGCGTCCTTCGACTCCGCGTCGGACACAACGACCTCCGTAACAAGACCGGACATCGCGCCCGGAATCAGTGCCGACAATGTCGGCACCAAAGTGCGCTCCGATTCGTGCGTGGCGACGATGACGCTGAGCATAGCCCCCAAGGCGACAGCAAGCGGAACACAACCGTTGTCCCCACGGTTGCTACCACATCATGTGCGGATGTGAAGGCGAACCACGAAAGGCGGCAGCCGCCGGGAAACCGCGAAAATGTTCTTGTTATGTTCACATTTCGTGACTAGGTAAGGTCCATGGCTCAACGACCTGCAGCCTTGAAACGCCCCCCGGCGGACCTTGATCGGACCGCCATTTCCGATCGCGGAACGGAGCTGCCCTCCGCGCCGGGGGGGGTTCGCGTTGACGATCTCACGGGCCTGCTTGGCGTCGTTGTCGAGCATGAACGCCGCCGCGGACGTGGCGCGCAGTCGAACGCTTCGGGCCGCTACGAGCCGCATGCGCGCATCGCGTTCGACGACGGCTGGCGCTCGCTTGAGGAACTGCCGCCGTTCCAGACCACGGTGCAGGTCGATACTTCGCGCAAGATCATCACCCGCAACCAGTCGCCTGACATCGGCTTCGACCGGTCGATCAATCCTTATCGTGGTTGCGAGCACGGATGCGTCTACTGCTTTGCCCGGCCGACGCATGCCTATCTTGGTCTGTCGCCGGGTCTCGATTTTGAATCCAAGCTGTTCGTCAAGCCGGAGGCAGCCGACCTCCTTGAACGTGAGCTCGCTTCGCCGAACTATTCGCCGAAGGTGATCGCGATCGGCACCAATACCGACCCGTATCAGCCGATCGAGCGGCGCTACAAGGTGATGCGCCGCATTCTCGAAACGCTCGATCGCGCCGGTCATCCCGTCGGCATCGTGACCAAGTCGGCGCTGGTAACGCGCGATCTCGATATCCTCGCGCGGATGGCCGAACGCAATCTGGCCAAGGTGGCGCTTTCGGTGACGACGCTCGATCCCGAACTGGCGCGCAAGATGGAGCCGCGTGCAGCGACACCGATTAAGCGGCTCGAGGCGCTGCGCCAGTTATCTCAGGCCGGCGTGCCGACCACGGTCATGGTGGCGCCGATCATCCCGGCGCTGAATGACAGCGAGATCGAACGTATTCTCGACGCTGCCGCGGCGGCCGGCGTCAAGGAAGCAGGCTATGTCATGCTGCGCCTGCCGCTCGAGGTGCGCGATCTGTTCCGCGAATGGCTGGAAGCCAATTATCCGGATCGCGCCGGTCATGTCTTCAGGCTGGTGCGCGAGATGCGCGGCGGTAAGGACTACGATTCCGAATGGGGCACGCGCATGAAAGGTAAGGGGCCTTATGCTTGGCTGATCGGCCGGCGGTTTGAACTGGCCTGCGAGAAGCTCGGCCTCAACGTCGCCAAACGCAAGCTGTCGACCGAGCACTTCCGGCATCCCAGGCCGGATGAGGCGCAGATGAGTTTGTTTTAGGTGCTGAGTGTCGTCCTCCGCGAATGCGGAGGACCTAGCCCTTCTGTCTGAGGCGAGGAACGCCGGATCGCCCGCTTTCGCGGGCGATGACAGCTTCTGTCCCCGTTTTTCACCGGCGGGCGTGAATAGGGTTGAACGGGCGCCCGACTCGGGCGTACCCATCGGCCCATGGCACCTGCCTCCAAAAAGAAAACTGCGCGGAAACCGGCCGCGAAATCCGCCGCGAAAGCGCAATTGCCGCTGGTCGAGCCAATCCTGCGCCCGACCTTCCGCCGCGAGCGCCGCGCGTTGAAGGCCGGCATCTTTCCCGTTGCCGGCTGCGACGAGGCGGGACGGGGACCGCTCGCCGGGCCGGTTGTGTCCGCTGCCGTGATCCTCGATCCCGACCGCATTCCGCGCGGGCTCAACGATTCCAAGAAGCTCGACGCCGAGGCGCGCGAGAAGCTCTACGAGAAAATCTGCGCCACCGCGCAGGTCTCGGTCGCCTTCGCCTCGGTCGATCGCATCGATCGCGACAATATCCTGCGCGCCTCGCTCTGGGCCTCGGCTCGCGCCGTGAAGGCGCTGCCGGTCCGGCCAAAGCTCGTCTTCATGGACGGCAACATGAAGATCGATTGCGGATGCGACTGCGAGGCCGTGGTCTCGGGCGACGCGCTGGTGCTGTCGGTGGCGGCGGCGTCGATTGTCGCCAAGGTGACGCGCGACCGCTACATGATGCGGCTGGCCGAAGCCTATCCCGGCTACGGCTTCGAGCGGCATATGGGTTACAGCGTGCCCGAGCATTTCCGTGCCTTGCAGGCGCTCGGGCCGACGCCGCACCACCGCCGCTCCTTCGCGCCGGTGGCGGCCAAGTTCGCGGCGATGGGCGAGCGGCTCGAGGATGTGCCCGATGAGGCGCTCGCGGCCGTGTTGCCACTTTAGACGGCGTTCTTTATTGATTTGCTTGCTTATCCCTCCCCGTCTTCGGGGAGGGTGGCGAGCGCAGCGAGCCGGGTGGGGTGCCGCACACTCTGACCCCACCCCCGGCGCTGCGCGCCGGACCCTCCCCGCAAGCGGGGAGGGATAAGAGAGCCATGCACCACGTCTCCCTGATCATCGAATTCCTCCGCGGCCGGCCCAAGGTCGTGTTCTGGTTCGTGGCGCTGTCGCAGGGCATGCTGTGGACGCTGATCCCGGCACTGTTCTTCTCATCGCCGCCCGGTGACCTGCCGCTGGTGCTGGCGGTCGGTCGCGAATTCCAGCTCGGCAGCTATCTGGGGCCGCCTTTGGCATTCTGGCTTGCCGAGATCGCATTTCGCGGCGGCGGCATGTTCGGCCTCTACGCCCTGTCGCAAATCTGTATCGTTGTGGCGCTGTGGGCCGTGTTCACGCTTGGCCGCACGTTGATCGGCACGCGCCATGCCGTGCTTGCCATTCTCCTGATGGTTGGCATCGCCGCCTTTACGGTGCCGAGCCCGGATTTCGGCCCGGCGGTGCTGGCCATCCCATTATGGGCGCTGGCCCTGATGCACTATTGGCGCGCGCTGGGCGAAGGCAGACGTGGTAGCTGGTTTTTGCTCAGCGTTGATCTCGGCCTGCTGCTGCTGACGCACTTTGCCGGCATCGTGCTGGTCGCATTGCTGATCGTCTTCACGCCGCTGACGCGGCGCGGCCGGGAGGCACTCCGCCATCCCGAGCCGTGGCTGGCGCTTCTGCTGCTAGTGGTCGTGGTCGCTCCCTATGCCGCCTGGCTGAGCCAGTCCTGGCCGCTGGTGGCGGCTACGCTTCAGGAAAGCACCGCAGGAGTTTCGGCCTTGCGGCTTGCCGGCGCACTGGTCGCCGTGCATCTCGGGCTGCTGTTGCTGGCGGTGCTGTCGACCGGCATCGGCCGCGGCCGCAACGAGCGTGCGCCGGAGATTGATCGCAGTCCGGTGGAGCCCGCGGCGCGCGCTTTCGTTTATTTCTTCGCCCTGGCGCCGGCGCTTGTCGTCATCGCGCTGGTGCTGATCGGCGAGCGCGTGCCGCAGGCGGCACTGCTGTCGTCGTTCGGCGCGCTGACGACATGGTCGATGCTGGCGCCGCTGGCCTTGCTGTCCGGCATGGCGGTGGTTCTCGCCGCCGGAAATCGCGTGCTCATCTATCGCGAGCACTGGGTGTCGTCGTCATGGCTTGCGCTGCTGGTGGCGCCGCCGCTGCTGCTCGCGCTCAGCCTGCTCGTCGCGCCATGGACCTTTGCGCGCGACAATCGCCTGGCGCAGCCGTCGGCCAACCAGGCGGAGTTCTTCGCTGAGACCTATCAGCGGCGCACCGGCAAGCCGCTGCAATATGTCAGCGGCGATGCGCGGCTGGCGCCGCTGATCGCCATGATGGCGCCGGGCGGGCCGCAAGGCCGCCCGCATGTGTTCTTCGCCTGGGCGCCGCAGCGCAGTCCCTGGGTCAGCGTTGACGATGTCGCGGCCCATGGCGGCGTGCTGGTCTGGCCGGCGGCCGCCAACAATGCGGTGCCGGAGGATCTGCGTACGCAGTTTCCCGGGCTGGTGCCGGAACTGCCGCGTCAGTTCGACCGCGCGGTGCAGGGCCGTCTGCCGCCAGTCCGCATCGGCTGGGCCGTGCTGCGCCCGCCGGCGCAATAGCAACGAGCGCCGACGACGTGAGCTAGTGATAGCTCTCGCCTTCGCGCACCTTGCCGCGGAATATCCAGTATACGAAGATTACATAGCCGATGACCATCGGCAGCAGGAACAGCGTGCCGATCAGCATGAACACCTGGCTGCCGGCTGAGGCCGACGTGTCCCAGATGGTGAGCGACGGCGGCACCAGATACGGATAGTTCGAGATCACAAGACCGATATAGCCGAGCATGAATAGCGCGATCGACGCCAGAAACGGCGGCACTTCGCGGCCGCGTTCGATCCAGTGCCAGCAGGCAAAAGCAACGAGCGCGGTGATCGTCGGCACCGGCCACAGGAAATAGAAGTTCGGCAGCGAGAACCAGCGTGCGGCGATGCGCGGCTCCGCGATCGGTGTATAGAGACTTACCGCCGCCATGAAGACGAGGACTGCGATCAGCCAGTATTTGGCTTGCCGCTGCGCGCGCGCCGCGACTTGGCCTTCGGTCTTCATGTGCAGCCAGGTGGTGCCGAGCAGGGCGTAGCCGGCGACCAGCGCCACGCCGCATA
The DNA here is from genome assembly GCF_005153485.1 of Pseudolabrys sp. FHR47. Taxonomy (NCBI): domain Bacteria; kingdom Pseudomonadati; phylum Pseudomonadota; class Alphaproteobacteria; order Hyphomicrobiales; family Xanthobacteraceae; genus Pseudolabrys; species Pseudolabrys sp. FHR47. The sequence continues at coordinate 3,499,462 of NZ_CP039740.1, read as the reverse complement.
GAAAAGAGAACGGCGTTGCCCAGTGGAAATGACCGCCGGAAAATTCGCGGTTGGTCACCGCGATGCCCTGCACCAGCCCTCCGAGGATGACGCCCTGCGAGAACGCGGCCAAGGTCGAGCCGAGCGCGAAGGCGAAGCTCCAGCCGGTCTTGCTGCGCGACACGGTGCGGAATTCGAAAGCGACGCCGCGGAACACCAGCGCCACAAGCATCACGATCACCGGGATGTATAGCGCCGGCATGATCACCGCATAGGCGCGCGGGAAGGCGACGAACAGACCGACGCCGCCGAGGATCAGCCACGTCTCGTTGCCGTCCCAGAATGGCGCGATGGTGCGCATCATCTGATCGCGTTCGGTCTCGCTCTTGGTGAAGGGAAACAGGACGCCAATGCCGAGATCGAAGCCGTCGAGGATGATGTACATCGCCACCGCGACGCCGATCAGCGCGGCCCAGATCAGCGGGAGATACATTTCCATGGAGCCCATGGCGCCTCTCCTTTCTCAGGTTTCTCGGCCGGGCGACTGCGCCGCCGCGACGGGATTGCCGGACAGGAAGCCGGGTTCGTGGCCGCCGTGACCGCCCGCGTCGGGACCCTGTTTGATGAGCCGGTTCATGTAATAGATGCCGAACGAGAACACGATGCCGTAGGCGACGATGAACAGCGCGAGCGTGCCGAGCACGGTCGCGCCGGGCACCGGCGAGATGCCGTCCGCGGTCCGCATCAAATTGTAGACCAGCCAGGGTTGGCGGCCGCTCTCGGTGACGACCCAGCCGGCGATGACGGCGACGAAGCCGGTCCACCAGGCGTTGGCGACAATGCGCAGGAACCAGCGTGTCTGGAACAGGGTGCCGCGCCACCACAGGAAGGCGCCGTAGAGCGCCGCCGCGATCATGAAGAAGCCGAGCGCCAGCATGATGCGGAAGGCGAAGAACACGACCGTCACCGGCGGGCGCTGGTCGGGTGGCACGCTCGAAAGGCCAGGGATCAGGCCATCCCACGAATGGGTGAGAATGAGTGACGAACCGTGCGGGATCGAAATCTCGAAGCGGTTCTTCTCCGCTTTTTCGTCCGGCCAGGCGAAGATGTAGAAGTCGGCGGGTTTTGAGCCGTCCCAGTGGCCTTCCATCGCCGCGACCTTGATGGGCTGATGCTTGAGCGTGTTGAGCCCATGCTGATCGCCGATGAAGAGCTGCAGCGGCGCCAGGATGACGGCGAGGCCGATGCCCATGCGCAGCATGGTGCGGCCTTCGCTCAGGTGGCGGCCCTCAAGCAGAAAGCGCGCGCCGACGCCGAGTACGACAAAGGCCGTTGTCAGGTAAGCCGCGTTCAGCATGTGAGCGAAGCGGTAGGGGAAGCTCGGATTGAAGATGATCTGCAGCCAATCGACCGGCACTGCGATGCCGTTCTCGATGGCGTGGCCCGCCGGTGTCTGCATCCAGCTATTGGCGGCGAGAATCCAGAACGCCGAACTCATGGTGCCGAAGGCGACCACGGCGGCCGATAAGGTGTAGAGCCACGGTGGCACGCGACTGAAGCCGAACAGCAGGATGCCGAGGAAGGTCGCTTCGAGGAAGAACGCCGCCAGCACTTCATAGCCGAGCAGCGGCCCAATGACATCGCCGGTGAAAGCGGAGAAGCGGCTCCAGTTGGTGCCGAATTGATAGGACAGCACGATGCCGGAGACGACGCCCATGGCGAACGATACGGCGAAGATCTTCACCCAGAAGCGCATCAGGAGCTGATAGCGCTCCTCGCCGGTGTACACCCACAAGCCGCCGAGCGTAGCGAGCCAGGCCGACAGCCCGATGGTGAAGCTCGGGAATATGATGTGAAAGACGACGGTGAAGGCGAATTGCAGGCGAGCGAGTAGGACTGGATCGGCGTCCATGATTCTTCTCCCGGCAGGCGCCCCCGCGCGCGGTTGCAGATTGAATTTAGAGCAGGTCTATATCTGAATCCAGCGCGCCGAGTTATGCAACTAACGTTGTTCCGGGATGCGCGGTTCGATACGGTCGCCGATTAATGACGGTTATCGGTGAGCGAATGCCGTATGCGCCGTCATGACGCATGCGACAATGGAGAACACCATGAGCATCTGGTCATCCTGGCAAGTCTGGGCGGTGCTGTCGGCGGTGTTCGCCGCGCTCACCGCGATCTTCGCCAAGGTCGGCGTCGAGAACGTCAATTCCGACTTCGCCACCTTCATCCGTACCATTGTCATCCTGATGACGCTGGCGCTCATCCTTTATGCCACCGGACAATTCCAGTCGCCGGGCAGTGTCTCGGCGCGCACCTATGTCTTTCTCGTTCTGTCGGGGCTGGCGACCGGTGCGTCGTGGATCTGTTACTTCCGTGCGCTCAAGATCGGAGAGGCGGCCAAGGTCGCGCCGATCGACAAATTGAGCGTCGTCCTCGTCGCGATATTTGGCGTGACGTTCCTGGGCGAGCGGCTGTCGGCGCCGAACTGGCTCGGCGTCGCGCTGATCGCGGCGGGGGCGATATTGGTGGCGGTTCGGTAGGACTCTGTCATGCCCGGCCTTGTGCCGGGCATCCACGTCTTTTCGATAGTTGAGAAAGCAAGTCGTGGATGGCCGGGACAAGCCCGGCCATGACGAGTTACGAGGCCAGCGCCTTCTTGATCGCCAGCAGATCGCGCCAGGCAAACCGTTTCTGCAGCGGCGAGCGCAGCAGGAACGCCGGGTGGAACGTGGCCATGGCGCGGATGTCGCGCTTGCCGGTGTTGAAGGTGACCCAGCGGCCGCGCGCTTTAGAGATCGGCTCCATCAGGCCGAGCAAGGTCTGCATCGACGGCTTGCCGAGGCACACCAGAACGTCCGGGTCGACCAGCTCGATTTGTCGCAGGATGAATGGCAGGCAGATCGCCGTCTCATGCGGACTCGGATCGCGGTTACCGGGCGGGCGCCACGGCACGATGTTGGCGATGTAGGCGGAGGTGCGGTCGAGCCCGATCGCCTTCAGCATCTGGTCGAGCAGTTTGCCGGAGCGGCCGACGAATGGCAGGCCTTCGATGTCCTCGTCGCGGCCGGGCGCTTCACCGACGAACATGATGCGCGCTTGCGGGTTGCCGTCGGCGAACACCGTGCGCGACGCGGTCGCCTTCAATGCGCAGCCGTCGAAGCCTTCGAGGATGGTGCGCAGTTCGTCGAGCGTGGCCGCGCTCTTGGCCGCGGCGCGTGCCGCCATGGCGGCCTCGTCGGGGGCGGGCGGTGCACTCCGCGCCGGGGCGGCGGCGACCGGTGCAGCTTCTCGGACCGCGGAAGGCCGGGCGGGCGCTTTCGGTACCGCCGGCGTCTCTACCGCTGCAAACCGATCGACCGCTTCCTCGCCAACAAAGGCGTCGGCCCCGGCATCGAGATAGAACTCGAGCAGGTCTCGGGCCGTTATGTCGGGGGCGGGGTTCATCGCCGCACTATAGCACACGGAAATATGGCGCTCTGCCGATTGCCCACGCTGTGCAAAAATGGTCAATAGAAGCGTTATGAACTGCGTTTCGGGGGTGAGGACCGTGGTTTTCGCGCCATTCGCCCCCTTCAGGAGGCCTTGATGACCGACCTACCCGCCCGAGAGGCCATGGAATTCGACGTCGTGGTGGTGGGCGCAGGTCCCGCCGGCCTCGCCGCCGCCATCCGCCTCAAGCAGGTCAATGCCGACCTGTCCGTGGTCGTGGTCGAGAAGGGCTCCGAGGTCGGCGCGCATATCCTGTCCGGCGCGGTGATCGATCCGGCGGGGCTCGATGCCCTGCTGCCGGACTGGCGCTCCGAAGACACGCCGATCAAGACGCCGGTCGCCGACGACCGCTTCTATTTCCTGGGCCATGCCGGCTCGCTGCGCCTGCCGAATATCATGATGCCGCCGCTGATGGGCAATCACGGCAACTACATCGTCTCGCTCGGCGATGTCTGCCGCTGGCTCGGCACCAAGGCCGAAGGGCTCGGCGTCGAGATCTATCCGGGCTTCGCCGCGGCCGAGGTTCTCTATGACGACAACGGCGCAGTGGTCGGCGTTGCCACCGGCGACATGGGCATCGGCAAGAACGGCGAACCGAACGCCAACTTTACGCGCGGCATGGAGCTGCGCGCCAAGTACACATTGTTCGCCGAAGGCGCGCGCGGCAATCTCGGCAAGCAATTGCTCGCCAAATTCAATCTCGGCGAAGGCCGCGAACCCCAGAAGTTCGGCATCGGTCTCAAGGAATTGTGGCAGATCGCGCCGGAGAAGCACAAGAAGGGCCTTGTGCAACATTCATTCGGCTGGCCGCTCGATGGTTCGACCGGCGGCGGCTCGTTCCTCTATCACTTCGACGACAACCTCGTGTCTGTCGGCTTCGTGGTTCATCTCAACTACAAGAATCCGTATCTCTCGCCATTCGAGGAGTTCCAGCGCTTCAAGACGCATCCGCTGGTGCGCGACACATTCGAGGGCGGCAAGCGTTTGTCCTACGGAGCGCGCGCCTTGACCGAAGGCGGCTATCAGTCGGTGCCGAAGCTCGTTTTCCCGGGTGGCGCGCTGATCGGCTGCGACGCCGGCTTCATGAATGTGCCGCGCATCAAGGGCAGCCATAACGCCATCCTGTCCGGCATGATGGCGGCGGAAGCGGCGGCTTCGGCACTGGCCGCCGGCCGTGCGCAGGACACGCTCGACGATTACGAGAGCGGCTGGCGCAATTCGAAGATCGGCAAGGACCTCTGGCGCGTGCGCAATGCCAAGCCGCTGTGGTCCAAGTTCGGCACCTATATCGGCATCGCGCTCGGCGGTCTCGACATGTGGACCAATACGTTCGGCTTCTCGCTGTTCGGCACGCAAGGCCATGGCAAGCCGGACTACGCATCGCTGAAGCCTGCCGCCGAGTCGACGCCGATTGAGTATCCCAAGCCGGACGGCAAGATCACCTTCGATCGTCTGTCATCGGTATTCCTGTCGAACACCAATCACGAGGAAGACCAGCCGCCGCATCTCAAGGTCAAGGACATGGCCTTGCAGAAATCGTCGGAGCACGACGTGTTCGCCGGCCCGTCGACGCGCTATTGCCCGGCCGGGGTCTATGAATGGGTCGAAGAGGCGGGCAATCCGAAGTTCGTCATCAACGCGCAGAACTGCGTCCACTGCAAAACCTGCGACATCAAGGACCCGAACCAGAACATCACCTGGGTGCCGCCGGAAGGCTCGGGCGGGCCGAACTATTCGGGGATGTGAGCGAAGCGCGTCGGCCGGCGCCGGAGGTGGTGTGTTCCGGTGGCGGCAGTCCGGCATATATAGTTGTAATTGTAGCATTTTACCGTGTGCCTTGAGCGTGCAGCGGGCAGTCCGGCCGCGGTCATCTCGGTTGTGATGACGGCCACAGGGCACCGGCCATCCTGCTGCCACACCAAGGTATTCAAGCTGCGCCCCGGGACCCGGGCGTGCGACGCGGCAATTCTTGCGGTTGCGGCGCAAACGGGTCATTCTGAATCTGACCTTCGCGAGTCAGCGCGGCATTTCGCGCGATCGCCCATCGGAGCAATGCCAGTGAAATCATCGAGCCGGTTCCGGGCTGTCGCGGCGGGCGCCGCCGTTGCTGCTTTCGCGGCTGCTTCCGTCATTGCCGTACCGGCTTCGGCCACCGCCCAGGCCTCACGGCCGCCCGCGCCTAACGGCCAGATCGATCTGTCGGGGCTCACCGCGTCGGGCAGCTATCTCGCCGCCCGCCATGCCGGCCGCCAACAGGATGCGCTGGCTGCCGCCGCTTTTTATCGGGCGGCGCTGCGGCGCGACCCCAAGAACGCCGAGCTGCTCGATCGCGCTTTCGTGTCTTTATTGGTCGGCGGCGATGTCGGCGAAGCCGTGAAGTTCGCCGAGCGTATCGTCCAGACGAGCAAGACCGATCGCGCCGCCCGTCTCGTGCTGGGTGTGCATGACCTCAAGATCGGCCATTTCGCCACGGCGCGGCGCAATCTCACGCAATCGGTGCGCGGCCCGATCACGGACCTTACCGCGGCGCTGCTGTCGGCGTGGAGCTATGCCGGCGCCGGCGACGCCAAGGGCGCGGTGGCGACGATCGATCGTCTGACCGGCCCCGAATGGTATGGCATCTTCAAGGATCTGCATGCCGGCCTCATTCTCGACGCTGCCGGCGACGCCAAAGAAGCGGGCAAGCGCTTCGAGCGGGCCTACAAGCTCGATTCCTCGGCGCTGCGTGTCGTCGAGGCCTATGGCGGCTGGCTGTCGCGCAACCGGTCGGCCGAGGAAGCGCTCGCGGTCTTTACGGCTTTCGACAAGGTGCTGCCGCGTCATCCGCTCGTCGTCGAGGCGATGAGCAAGCTCAAGCCCGCCGACAATGCCAAGCCCGCCGAGTCCAAGGCCAGCGTGCCGCAGCTCGCCGCCAATCGCGTTCTGTCGCGCGGCGCGAGCGGGGCGGACGTCACTGCCCTGCAGACGCGCCTCGGTCTAGCCGCGGACGGCCGGTTCGGGGCGCAGACGGTGACCGCTTTGCGCGAATTCCAATCGCGCAACGGGCTGAAAGCCGATGGCGTCGCCGACGCCAAGACCATCGCCAAACTCAACGAAGGCGATGCGCCACGTGGCGGCACCGCCAAGGCCGGCACCATTCCGCTGATGGTCACCAATGCGCAGGCCGGCGCGGCCGAAGCGCTCTACGGCCTCGGCGCTTCGCTCGGCCGCCGCGGCGGCGAAGACCTCGGTCTCGTTTATCTCCAGCTGTCGCTGCATCTGGCCCCGCAGCACGAACTCGCGCTGCTGTCGCTCGCCGATCTCTATGAGGCGATGAAAAAGCCGGACATGGCGATCAAGATTTATGAGCGCATTCCGCACGCTTCGCCGTTGCACCGGAACGCCTCGATCCAGATGGCCGCCGATCTCGATGCGCTCGAACGCAGCGAGGAAGCGCAGAAGCGCCTTGAAGAACTGCTCAAGGACGATCCTAAGGACCTCGAGGCGACGCTCGCGCTCGGCAATCTGCTGCGCGGCCACAAGAAGTTCGCCGAATGCGGCGAGGCTTATTCGAAGGCGATCGACCTGATCGGAAAGCCGGAGAAAGCCAACTGGACCGTCTTCTATTTCCGCGGCATCTGCTACGAGCGCTCCAAGCAATGGCCGAAAGCCGAAGCCGATCTGAAGAAGGCGCTCGAGCTGTACCCGGACCAGCCGCACGTTCTCAACTATCTCGGCTATTCCTGGATCGATCAGGGCGTCAATCTCGATCAGGGCATGGAGATGATCAAAAAGGCCGTCGCGCAGCGGCCGGATGATGGCTACATCGTCGACTCGCTCGGCTGGGCCTATTACCGCCTCGGCAATTACGAGGAAGCGACCAAGGAGCTCGAGCGCGCGATCGGCTTGAAGCCCGAGGATCCGACCATCAACGATCATCTTGGCGATGCCTACTGGCGCATCGGCCGCAAGCTGGAAGCGACCTTCCAGTGGAATCACGCGCGCGATCTCAAGCCCGATCCGGAAGAACTGCCGAAGATTCTGGAAAAGCTGCGCACCGGCCTGCCGGACGAGACGACGTCGCAGGCCAATTCCTCCGAGAAGCCGGCGACGGTCAAGCCCGGCAACGGCGGGTGATGTCTTCTTGCCCCGGACGCGTTGCAGCACGAAGTGATGCGACGCTGATCCGGGGCCATTCCAAACACCGAGTGCGCTAAGGTCCCGGTTCTGCGGCGCAACGTTTCACGTTGCACCGCGCCCGGGACAAGGACGGAGCGCAGCGCTTTTGATATCAGGTCATCTCACCCAAACTGCCCGCGCCAAGATCAATCTGACGCTGCGCATTACCGGGCGGCGCACTGACGGCTATCACGAGCTTGAAAGCCTGGTCGTCTTTGCCGACATCGCCGACACGCTGACGCTCGAGCCGGCGGTGCATACGTCGCTCGACATCACCGGGCCGTTTGCCGGCGCCATCGATGCGGCGACCGACAATCTCGTCCTCAAGGCCGTCAACGCGCTCGGCGCCCTGGTGCCGGGTCTGAAAGGCGGGCGCTTCCGTCTCGATAAGCATATTCCCGTGGCCGGCGGCGTCGGTGGCGGTTCGGCCGATGCGGCGGCGGCGCTTCGTCTGCTGGCGCGTCACAACGGCATCTCATTCGATGACGCGCGATTGATGACAGCGGCTTTGCGCGTCGGCGCGGATGTGCCGGTGTGTTTCGTGTCGCATGCCTGCGTCATGACCGGCGTCGGCGAGCGGCTGTCGCCGCCGCTCGACCTGCCGGAATTGCCGGCGCTGCTGGTCAATCCGCGCGTCGGTGTATCGACGCGCGATGTCTTCGCGGCGTTGGCCAAAGCCGGCCTGCCAAAGGATGGCCGCGCTCTCGGCGATATTCCACATGACGCCGCCGGCCTGATCGAATTTCTGAAAAGCCACGGCAATGATCTCACCGCGCCTGCGCTCGCCTGCGCGCCGGTAATCGGCGAAGTGCTGACTGCGCTTGAGGCACTGCCCGGCATCCGGCTCGCACGCATGTCAGGCTCGGGCGCCACCTGCTTTGCGTTGTTCGCGACGGAAGCCGAGGCGCAGGCTGGCGAATCGCACCTTGCCGCATGGCATCCCGAGTGGTGGGCGGCCGCGACAGTTCTGAACCGGACGCCTTGAATTCCCCGCGATTGACGGGAACTGTTGCCGCCTGCCTGATTTGCCGGTACAGCGGCGGCGTTCCTAACGGAGAAATTCCATGAACTGGCGGTGGCTGGCGATTGTTGCGACAGGTCTTGCCGTGTTCGGCGCCTCGGTTACCGAACCGGCCTTCGCAGCCAAAGCCAAGAAGAAGATGAAGGTGGCCCGCTCCGTCTGTCAGGACAATTACGGCGGCCCGACCTTGCGCGGCATCTGGTTCAATGGCGAACCGCAGCCGAATGGCTGCTCGCCGGCCGTTTACTACGGCAGCCGCTATATTGGTCAGGATCCCGATCCGTTCATCCGCTTGCAGCTCATGCGCCAGCCCGAGACCGGCTACACGATCACGAAGTAGTCGCTCGCGGGGGCGTCAATACGCCCGCGCGATGCAGAACGCGACGGTCTCTTCCAGCGCCGTTTTGATCTCGCAGTCCGGTACCAGCGCCAGCGCTTCGGTGGCGATCGCGCCGTAGTGCCGGGCGCGGCCGAGCGTGTCCTCGATGGCGTGATGCTTGGTCATCAGGCCGATGGCGTGGTCGAGGTCGCCGTCCTCGATCTTGCCTTCGCCGAGCGTGCGATTCCAGAACGCGCGCTCGCTGTCCGAGCCGCGGCGGAATGACAGCACCACAGGCAGCGTAATCTTGCCCTCGCGGAAATCGTCGCCGACATTCTTGCCGAGCTTGGCCGACTTGCCGCCGTAGTCGAGCGCGTCATCGACGAGCTGGAAGGCGATGCCGAGATTCATGCCATAGGAGCGGCAGGCGGCGATCGCCGCCTTGTCGCGGCCGGCGAGCACCGGGCCGACCTCGCAGGCCGCCGCGAACAGTTCGGCGGTCTTGCCGCGGATCACGGCCATGTATTCGTCTTCGTTGGTCGCGGTGTTCTTGGCGGCGCCAAGCTGCATCACCTCGCCCTCGGCGATCACCGCGGCGGCCGACGAGAGAATGTCGAGAGCCGTGAGATTGCCGACCTCGACCATCATCTTGAAAGCCTGGCCGAGCAGGAAGTCGCCGACCAGCACGCTGGCCTCATTGCCCCACAGCATCCGCGCGGCCTGCTTGCCGCGGCGCATATCGCTCTGGTCGACGACGTCGTCGTGCAGCAGCGTCGCGGTGTGCATGAATTCCACGGCGGCGGCGAGCTTGATGTGGCCGTCGCCGCTGTAGCCGGTGAGCTGCGCCATCGCGAGCGTCAGCATCGGCCGCAGCCTTTTACCGCCCGATGAGATCAGGTGGTTGGCGACTTCGGGGATCATGGTGACGTCGGAGCCGGTGCGGTCGAGAATCGTCGCGTTGACGCGCTCCATCGCCGGGGCGAGCTGGCGGACCAGCCGCTCGATCGAGGCCTGCGGATTTTCAAAGGGGACCACAACGGCCAAGACGCATTCTCCTTGAGGCACTTAGGGCGGAATTTCCGGCCCTCGACGGCGGGCAAAGGCGAGCATAGAAACGCTGTGCTAAAGCAGCAAGACCCGCCGAGTCACGAGGTCGGGAACAGGGGCGGCAATGGACGAACGCACGAGCGGTACCGCGATGGGCGCAGAGGATACCGCGGCGCGGCAGGCCCTCCGGGTCGCCGTGCTTGTGCCCTGTTACAACGAAGCGGCGGCGGTCGCCAAGGTGGTCGCCGATTTCAGGGCGGCGCTGCCCGACGCCGTCATCTATGTCTTTGACAACAATTCATCCGATGACACCGCGGCGCTTGCGCGTGCGGCCGGGGCGGTGGTGCGCAAGGAGATGCACCAGGGCAAGGGCTTCGTGGTGCGCCGCATGTTCAGCGACGTCGAGGCCGATATCTACGTGCTGGTCGACGGCGATGCGACCTATGACGCGCCGAGCGCGCCGAAGATGATCGACCTTTTGCTGCGCGACCATCTCGACATGGTGGTCGGCCAGCGTGTCGATCAGGAGGTGGCCGCCTATCGCGCCGGCCACCGCACCGGCAACTGGCTGCTGACCACCTTCGTCGCCACCGTGTTCGGTCCGACCTTTAACGACATGCTGTCGGGCTACCGCGTGTTCTCACGCCGTTTCGTCAAATCGTTCCCGATGTTGTCGGGCGGTTTCGAGATCGAGACCGAACTGACGGTTCACGCGCTCGAACTCGGCCTTGCCGCGGCCGAAGTGAAGACGCCCTATTACGCGCGGCCTGAAGGCTCGGCGTCGAAGCTCAATACCTGGCGTGATGGTTTCCGCATCCTGTGGACCATCGTGCAACTTTACCGCAGCGAGCGGCCGTTTTCTTTCTTTGGCGCCGCCGGCGCCGTGTTGGCGCTGATCTCGATTGCGCTGGCCATCCCGATCGTCATCACCTTCCTCGAGACCCACCTGGTGCCGCGGCTGCCGACCGCCATCCTGGCGATGGGCCTGATGCTGCTCGCCTTCCTGTCGATTGCCGTCGGCCTCGTGCTCGACACCGTGTCGCGCGGCCGGCGCGAGATGAAGCTGCTCGCCTATCTCAACCACCGTGCGCCGGGAGAAGAACGGCGGAGAGCGGATCGCTGACGATGAAAGAAATCGTCCGCACCAATGACGCGGTGCTGGTCTCGGCCGTGACCGCGCTGCTCGATGGCGCCAATATCGCGCATATGGTGCTCGACCAGAATATGAGCGTGCTCGAAGGCTCGCTCGGCGTGCTGCCGCGCCGCGTGCTGGTAGCCGACGACGAACTCGATGCCGCGCGCCGGCTGCTCATGGATGCCGGGCTCGGCCATGAGCTGCGTCCCGATGACCGCTGAAACGGAAACGACAGACGACGCCGTGCTCGGCGGCCGGCTGCGGCTGCTGCAGCCCAGGCGCGGTCACCGCGTGGGTCATGACGCCATTCTGCTGGCGGCGGCGACCGGCGGGCGGCCCGGAGAAATGGCGATCGATTTTGGCGCCGGTATAGGCGGGGCGGGGCTGGCACTGGCGTGGCGGGTGCCGGGCCTGCGCGTGACCTTGGTCGAGATCGATCCGGCGCTGGCCGCACTGGCGCGCGAGAATGCCGGCCGCAATGGCATGGGCGAGCGCGTTCAGGTCATCGCCGGCAATGTCGAAGACGTCGCGGCGCTCGGCTTGGCGCAGGCAAGCGCCGACCGCGTCCTCATGAATCCACCGTTCAACGATCCGGCGAGCCAGCAGAGTTCGCCCGATGCCGGACGGCGTCTGGCGCATGTCGCGGACGGCGATCTGCTGGCGCGCTGGCTGGCGAGCGCGGCCTGGGTGCTGAAGCCGCGCGGCACAGTGACGCTGATCTGGCGTGCGGCGGTGCGCGATGCCGTGCTGGTGGCACTGGCGCCGGTTTTCGGCAACATTACCGTGATGGAAGTCAGGCCGCGGCTGGAGGCCGAGGCTATCCGTATCCTGGTGCGGGCCGTCAAAGGTGGAGCAGGGCGGCTGCCGGACCTGGGGCCTCTCGTCCTCAATGACGATGCAGGCAAGCCGTCCGCGGCCGCCGAGGCCGTGTTACGCGAGGCCATGCCGCTGGCACTGGCCGGGCAGGACGCTGGCTAGCGGCGGAAGGCGCCGCGGATCTGCTGGCGAACACGGTCGAATATGCCGTCGCCGTAGGACGACAGGGTCAGGATCGCGCCGATCAACAGAAACAGAATGGTGAGCTTCGGGTCCATTTGTCGCTTCCTTGTTCTCCCCCGAACACAGCCAAGATAGGGTCGCCTACTGCAGTGCACAAATCATCATATCGTAAATAAAGTGCAAGTTTTTGTGATATCCGCCTGGGTTGCTGCGGCCGTTTGCTGCGCTGCACCTATTCGGATACCGGTCACCCGGCCGCGCCATCTTTGACGAGGCGGCCCTGGACCGACTAACTCAGGCCATGGCCTCGCTCGTCGAAACCCTGCTCGCGCCCCTCAACGCCCTGATCCCGGCGCGGTTCCGCTCGGACATCCCTGTCGTGCCGGTGGTTCGGCTGTCCGGTATGATCGGTGTGACCACGCCGCTGCGGCCGGGCCTGACCCTGGCGGGGCTGACGCGCACGCTCGACCGCGCCTTTGCGGTGCCCCGCGCGCGTGCCGTCGCACTGGTGATCAATTCGCCGGGCGGCTCGCCGACCCAGTCGCACCTGATCTTCCGCCGCATCCGCCAGCTCGCCGAGGAAAAGGACATCCCGGTGCTGGCCTTCATCGAGGATGCCGGCGCCTCGGGCGGCTACATGCTGGCCTGTGCCGCGGACGAGATCATCTGCGACGACTACTCGATCGTCGGCTCGATCGGCGTCATCGGCGGCTCCTTCGGATTTCAGGAACTGATGAAGAAGATTGGCGTCGAGCGGCGCATCTATACGGCCGGCGAGCGCAAGGCGATGCTCGATCCGTTCCGCGAGGAAAATCCCGAAGACGTTGCGCGCATCAAGGCGATCCAGGCCGACATCCATGCCCGCTTCATCGAGCTGGTGAAGAAGCGCCGCGGGACCAAGCTCAAAGGCGACGACAAGGTGTTGTTCTCCGGTGAGTTCTGGACCGCCGACAAGGCCATCGATCTCGGCCTCGCCGATGGCCGCGGCGAACTGCGATCGGTTTTGCGCGAGCGCTATGGCGACAAGGTGCGCACGCCGGTCATCGCCACCGAGCGCGGCTTCCTCGGCCGCCGGCTGATGGGCGCGCGCTTGTCCGACATGGTGCGCGGCCGCGGCGGTTTCGCCGACGATGTCCTCACCGCGCTGGAAGAGCGCGCCTTATGGTCGCGTTACGGATTGTAAATGTTGCGGGGCGCTTTCCGTCGCGAAATCGCCCAGATTGATCGGGACCATCCCCGCACTGACGCAAGGAGCCGACATGCCCGCGATTCTGTTTTCGCCTCTGGTGAAGTGGACGCTTGCCGCCATGGGCGGCGCTATGGTCGTGCAATGGGCGGTGAAGGAAGCTCGCCGCATCAACGACGAACTCGAGGCGCAGCGCCGCGTGCGGGTGCGCGTCACCGATCGCGAAGCACGGCCGACGCTGCGGCGCGATCCCGCGACCGGCGAGTACCGACTTTAAGGGTCGATTGAGGATAAGGGTAAGCGCGGCCCGGCTAACGAGCCGTGCGGTGATCGCCTGTCACAAGAGCACCCAGAAACAGCGCCAACAGTCCCATTCCAATGAGCTGAAACGCCAACATTCTATTCCCTGTTCTCTTGCCCGCCATCTAACTGGGTTTTTAACGCTTCAGTTTCAAGATCGCCTAAAGTCGATCGTTACAAGTGTCTCGACTTGACCCACCCGGGGGCCGCCGATAGGGTCCGGCCGCCATTAGCCTTTAAAATCAGTAACAAAACGACCGTCCGAGCCGAACGTTCCATGTCCGCCGCGCCAGCCAATCTCGATCCGTCGCGCTCGTTTCAGGGCCTGATCCTGGCGCTGCAGCAGTTCTGGGCGGGGCAGGGCTGCGTCATTCTCCAGCCCTACGACATGGAAGTCGGCGCCGGCACCTTTCACCCGGCCACCACCTTGCGCGCGCTCGGGCCCAAGCCCTGGAACGCCGCCTATGTGCAGCCCTCGCGCCGGCCGAAGGACGGCCGCTATGGCGAGAACCCGAACCGGCTGCAGCACTACTACCAATTCCAGGTGATCCTGAAGCCGTCGCCGCCGAACATCCAGCAGCTCTATCTCGACTCGCTCAAGGTGATCGGCATCGCGTCCGATCTGCACGACATCCGTTTCGTCGAGGACGACTGGGAAAGCCCGACGTTAGGGGCCTGGGGTCTCGGCTGGGAATGTTGGTGCGACGGCATGGAAGTGTCGCAGTTCACCTACTTTCAGCAAGTCGCCGGCGTCGAATGCGCGCCGGTCGCCGGCGAACTCACTTACGGTCTCGAACGCCTCGCCATGTATGTGCAGGGCGTCGACCGCGTCTATGATCTGAATTTCAACGGTCTCGACGGCGACAGGAAGGTCACCTACGGCGACGTCTTCCTGCAGGCCGAGCGCGAATATTCCAAACACAATTTCGAAGTCGCCGACACTGGCATGCTGTTCGAGCAGTTCAAGATGGCCGAGCAAGCCTGCAAGAAGTATCTCGACGCCGGTTACAACGACGATCGTTCGAAGCATGCGATGGCGCTGCCGGCCTACGACCAGTGCATCAAGGCCTCGCACGTCTTCAATCTGCTCGACGCCCGCGGCGTGATCTCGGTCACCGAACGGCAGAGCTACATTCTGCGCGTGCGCGAACTCGCCAAGGCCTGCGGCGAAGCGTGGCTGATGACCGAAGCCGGCGGGGCTGGCTAGAGCTTCTCAACGCTGTAAGCTATCGAGATGATGTGATCGGCAACACAGACGGTGTTGGCGAGACGATCATGATGGCACTGGACTCCACTTCCGATCGTTTTAGGGGAGGGTGAAGAGAAACGGCCATGCTCACCTGGATCATCCTCACCGCCGTCGCGGCCGCCGCCATCGCGGCCATCGTTCTCTTCAACCGGCTGGTGCGCGCGCGCCAGATGGCGAACGAGGCGTGGAGCGGCATTGATGTGCAGCTCAAGCGCCGCGCCGAACTGGTGCCGAATCTCGTCGAGACCGTGAAGGGTTACGCCGCGCACGAACGCGGCGTGCTCGAAGATGTCATCAGGCTGCGCAGCCAGGCGGGCGCGCTGCCGCGCGACGACATTACCGGTCGCGCGCAGACCGAAGGCGCGCTCACACTGGCGCTCGGCAAGCTGATGGCGCTCGCCGAGAACTATCCCGACCTCAAAGCCAGCCGCAATTTCCTGGACCTGCAGCAGCAACTCGCGACGCTGGAGAACGAATTGCAGATGGCGCGGCGCTATTACAACGGCGCGGTGCGCAACCAGAATGTGCTGGTGCAGTCGTTCCCGTCGAATGTCGTCGCCGGCCTGTTCGGCTTCGGCGAAAGGCCGTTCTTTGAGATCGGCAACGACGCCGAGCGCGCGGCGCCGCAGGTTGCGCTGGGCACGCGGTCATGAGGTGGCTCCGCGCCATCGCGGCGGCCGGTGCGCTGGCGCTGGTCGCGTCCTTGGCGATGGCCGGGGCGAGTTTCGCCGCCGAAGTCATCCAGAAATTCGACTCGATCGTGCAGCTCGCCAAGGACGGCACGCTGACCGTTACCGAAACCGTGCGCGTGCGTGCGGAGGGCCGCAACATCCGGCGTGGCATTTATCGCGATTTCCCGATGACCTTCACGGATGCGGCCGGCCGCGAACGCGAGGTCGAGTTTCAATTGCTGGATGTCACCCGCGACGGCAAGCCCGAACCGCACTTCACCGAACGCAAGCAGCGCTTCGTCCGCATCTATGCCGGCGACAAGGATGTGCTGCTTTCGACCGGCGAGCATACTTATGTCTTTCGTTACAAGACCGGCCGCCAGGTGCGGTGGTTCGATGGCCAGCCCGAGCTGAACTGGAATGTCACCGGCAATTTCTGGAATTTTCCGATTCTCTCCGCGACCTACCGGCTGGAGCTGTCCGGTGGTGCGCGGCCGGCAAAATGGACCGCCTATACGGGCCCGCGCGGTGAGTTCGGCAAGGACTGGCGCGGCCAGATCGACAATGCCGGCGTCTTGACGGTTGCGACGACCCGCGTGTTAAACGCGGGCGAAGGTCTCACCGTTGTCGCCGCGCTCCCCGACGGTGCCGTGGCGCCGCCGGGCCGCGATGCGGAGCTCTGGTATCTGTTCTACGACAACCGGCACTGGATTCTGAGCGGTGCCGGCTTTCTGGCGGTGCTGATCTATTACGTGATGGCGTGGCGTGCGGTCGGCCGCGATCCGCGCGGCGGCGTCATCATTCCGCTGTTTTATCCGCCGCAAGGTGTGTCGCCCGCGCTCGCCAATTACATCGACAGATGGGGCTTCGGCCGCAATCGCTGGCGCGCTTTCACGGCCGCTGCTTTGTCGCTCGCGGTGCGTGGGCTCATCACCTTCGACCAGAACGACGACAAGCTCATCCTGAAATTCAAGGCCGATGCACCGGCGGGAACGACACTGCCGCCGGGCGAGCAGGTCATCCTCGACTGGGTGAAAGGGCAGGGCGTCAGCGCCGTGATCGACAAGGCGCATGGGACCGCCGTCGCCAAGGCCGGCAACCTGTTCGTCAGCAAGATCGAAAGTGAGAGCAAGGATCGCTTTTTCCGCCGCAATCTCGGCTATGCGATCGCTGGGATCGCGATGACGGTCGCGGTCATCATCGGCGTGCTGATTATCGGCGGTTTGCAGGACGATGACATCGGCGTCCTCGCCTTGCTGGCGTTCGGCAGTTTCTTTCTGGGCATGTTCATCGTGCCGGTGACGATGGCGCTGTTTGGCGGCGGCCGCAGCCACGTTCTCATTCGAACCGTGATGTCGCTCGCCGTCCTCGGCATCATGGTGTCTTTGGCAGCTAACGTTTTGCGGTCAGTCATTCCGGGTGAGATCGGCGAGGCCTTGCCGGCGATCGGCGCCTTCATCGCGGCCTATCCGTTTTCTTTCGTGCTGCTGTCGGCTTTCACCGCGCTCAATGGTTTGTTCTTTTACCTGTTGCGGGCGCCGACCGAGCTCGGGCGTCCGATCATGGATCAGCTCGCAGGGCTCAAGCTCTATCTCGAAACCGCAGAGGCCGACCGGCTCAACATGCAGGCGCCGGAAATTACTGCCGAGCGTTTTGAGGCGCTGCTGCCTTACGCGGTCGCGCTCTATGTGGAAAAGCCATGGTCGGACGCCTTCGCGGCCGCTTTGCGCCGGGCGCACCCCGATGAGCCCGATCCCATGACGCATTATCGGCCGGGCTGGGGCAGCGGCGGCACGAACTGGTCCGGGGCGGCCTTCGGCAGCGCCGTGGCCGCGACCGTCGGCAGCGTCTCCAGCGCGCTCGCCAGCGCCGTGCCGGCGTCGTCCGGCTCATCCGGTTTTTCAGGCGGCGGCGGGGGATCGGGCGGCGGCGGCGGTGGCGGCGGGGGCGGCGGCTGGTAGCGCCCCGGGTGACATCAGCGGCCGCACTTGCTAGGCAGTCGCCGCGCATTCCCCCCTTGAATTGATCGCCATGCCCGACCTTCTGCTCGAATTGTTCTCCGAAGAAATCCCCGCGCGGATGCAGGCGCGGGCGGCCGATGACCTCAAGAAGATGGTCACCGACCGGCTGGTCGCGGCTGGCCTCGTCTATGAGGGCGCCAAGGCCTTCGCCACGCCGCGGCGCCTGGCGCTGACCGTGCAGGGCGTGCCGGCGCGCCAGCCCGACCTCAAGGAAGAGCGCAAAGGCCCGAAAGTGGGGGCGCCTGAGCAGGCGATCGCCGGCTTCATGAAGGCCGCGGGCCTCACCTCGATCGATCAGGCCAAGGTGCAGGCCGACAAGAAGGGCGACTTCTACGTCGCCATCACCGAGAAGAAGGGCCGCGACGCCGTCGAGGTGATCGCCGAGATGATTCCGGAAATTGTGCGCGCTTTCCCGTGGCCGAAGTCGATGCGCTGGGGCGCGGATTCGGCGAAGCCCGGCGCGCTGACCTGGGTGCGGCCGCTGCATTCCATCATCGCCACCTTCGGTCCCGAGACCGAGGAACCGACTGTGCTGCCGTTCGACATCGACGGCATCAAGGGCGGCAACGAAACCCGCGGCCATCGCTTCATGGCGCCGAGCGCTTTCAAAGTGCGCCGCTTCGACGATTACGTCGCGTCGCTGGAGAAGGCCAAGGTCGTGCTCGATCCGGCGCGGCGCATGGACATCATCCGCACCGATGCGAAGAACCTCGCTTTCGCGCAGGGCCACGAACTGGTGGAGGACGAAGGGCTGACCGCGGAAGTCGCCGGCCTTGTCGAATGGCCGGTGCCGCTGATGGGCTCCTTCGACAAGGACTTTCTCAACATTCCGGGCGAAGTCATCCGCTCGACCATCCGCGCCAACCAGAAATGCTTCGTGCTGCGCGATCCGTCGTCAGCCAGGCTGGTCAATAAATTCATCCTCGTCGCCAATATCGAGGCGACCGATGGCGGCAAGGCGATCGTCGCCGGCAATGAGCGCGTCATCCGCGCGCGTTTGTCCGATGCCAAGTTCTTCTACGAGACCGATCTGAGGACGAAGCTCGAAGATCGGCTGCCGAAATTCGAAAGCATCGTGTTTCACGAGAAGCTCGGCACCCAGGCCGAACGCATCGCGCGCATCGTTTCGCTCGCCGGGCAGCTTGCGCCCGTGGTTGGCGCCGATGCGGCCAAGGCCGAGCGCGCCGCGCAGCTCTGCAAGGCCGACCTGCTCACCGAAGTGGTCGGCGAATTCCCCGAGTTGCAGGGCCTGATGGGCCGCTACTACGCCGAGGCGCAGAACGAGGACGAAGCGGTCGCGCATGCGATCGAGGATCACTACCGGCCGAAGGGCCCTGACGATCTGGTGCCATCCGACCCGGTATCGATCGCCGTCGCGCTCGCCGACAAGATCGACACGCTGGTCGGCTTCTGGTCGATCGATGAAAAGCCGACCGGCTCGAAAGACCCCTATGCGCTGCGCCGTGCGGCGCTTGGGCTCATCCGTATCATCATCGACAATCAGTTGCGCTTGCCGCTGCGCCGCCTGCTGTGGCGTCACTTCGGCGCGGTGGCGCGCGACGAGGCTTTGGCTCAAGCGTTTGCGGTGCTGCATCCGATCCATGACGATATCGCCGCCATCGGTGCGGCCGATGTCGAGCTGGCGATGAAGCTCGAAGTGCTGGTCTCGGCCAAGGAGCGCAGCGTCGCCGCGCCGAAGCTGATCGAGGCGCATTCCTTCGTCACGCCGACGCGCGATCTCATTGCCTTCTTCGCCGACCGTCTCAAGGTGCAGTTGCGCGAACAGGGCGCGCGGCATGATCTCGTTGACGCCGTGTTCGCCCTTGAAGGCCAGGACGATCTGTTGATGGTCGTGCGCCGTGTCGAGGCGCTCGGCCAATTCCTCGAGACCGATGACGGCAAGAACCTGCTGGCCGGCGTCAAGCGCGCCTCGAATATCTTGCGCATCGAGGAGAAGAAGGACGGCAAGTCTTACGCCGGCGCCGTCGATGCCGCGCTGCTCAAGGAAGCGGAAGAGAAGGCGCTCGCTCATCACATTCGGTTCTTGAGCTCGCCTTTAAAGGCAGCGATTGAAAACGAGAACTTCCAAGAGGCGATGTCGCTCTTGGCTACGCTCCGTCCTCTGGTCGATGCCTTCTTCGACAAGGTCACGGTGAACGCTGACGACAAGGCGGTGCGCGCCAACCGCCTGACCTTGCTCAATGAAATCCGCGAAGCCACGCGAGCGGTAGCGGACTTCTCGCGGATCGAGGGGTAGCTCTTCTTCCTTCCCCTCTCCCCTTGAGGGAGAGGGTGCCAAGCCGCCTTGGCGGCGAGGCGGGAGAGGGGTCAGTGCCAGACGAGATGCCGACCCCTCTCCCGGCTCACTCACTTCGTTCGTTCGCCACCCTCTCCCACAAGGGGAGAGGGGAAGGGGAGTTTGTCTCGGGCGCCCAGAAAATAGTCCTTGCCTATTATTCCTAGCAGGACTATAAGCAATCTCGTCCTGTTCCGGCCGGGGGCGCTGTCATGAGGCGTCGTTTCAGTGGGAACAGGGCGCGGTGCCCGCGGGTTTGAGGAAACGCACCTCAAGCGCTCGGGCGGCGACGGGGCTCCGCCCGGAGGCACTATGACCTCCTGCAAGGAGCTTGCTGATGGTGAGCGCTACCTGCTGAAAGGCAGATCAGCCGCCAGAAGCGCGGCCCGTCACTGTGAAGACACCGCGATGGAGCGCCGCGGGGCGCAGGTGTCCCTTCGCAAGGGATGCCTCGCACCCCCAAGGTGCGATCCACGAAGGGCGCCTCGCGGCGCTCCATCCCCTCGGCGTTTTCCGAGGGTGGAAGAGGACGGCAGGCCGCCCCGGGCCTTCAAGAACAGGGGCGATGACGCGCGTCCGCCCGGTCTCAACGAGGTGTGGATGGCCGTACGATTGGGAACCCGGCGCGGTTTCATCCGTTTTAGGTTCCGTTCCTCCTGCACCGCAAAAAGGACTTTCCTCCATGACCATCAGCATCGCCAATTTGCAGCCCATCGTCGCCATTCTCGCCGGCATTCTCATCCTGATCATGCCGCGACTCCTGAACTATATCGTCGCCGCCTACCTGATCATCGTCGGCTTGATCGGCCTCGGTATCTTCCGCTAGGCCTAAAAACCTGTCGGTACCGGGGCTTTACGGGCTTGCGCTGCAGCATTCGGCGTGATTTGACGGCCCCCGGGTTCCATTCCCTCCCCAGTTCCAGGATCAGATCTCCGAGATGGCGAAACGCAAGGCTCCGCGCGCCGGCGCGAAATCCAAGAAATCGGCCCCGAAAAAGGCTGCGGCCAAGGTGACCAAAAAGGCGGTGGCCAAGAAGACCGCCGCTAAGGTCGCAAAGGCACCGGTAAAGGCCAAGGCCGCGCCGGCGGCCACGAAAGGGAAGTGGGTCTACGCCTTCGGCGGCGGCAAGGCCGAGGGCAAGTCGGAGATGAAGAATCTCCTTGGCGGCAAGGGCGCCAATCTCGCCGAAATGGCCAATCTGGGCCTGCCGGTCCCCCCCGGCTTCACCATCACCACCGAGGTCTGCACCTACTATTACGCCAATGGCGAGAAATATCCGGCGGCGCTCAAGGATCAGGTCGAGAAGGCGCTCACCCAGGTCGGCAAGATCACCGGCAAGGTATTCGGCGATCGCGTCAACCCGCTGCTGGTATCGGTGCGCTCCGGCGCCCGCGCCTCGATGCCGGGCATGATGGACACCGTGCTCAATCTTGGCCTCAACGACCAGACGGTCGAGGCGCTGGCGGCGAAGTCCGGCGACCGCCGTTTCGCGTTCGACAGCTACCGTCGCTTCATCACCATGTATTCCGATGTCGTGCTTGGCGTCGGTCACGAGCATTTCGAGGAGATCCTCGACATGCATAAGGAGAAGCAGGGCTACTCGCTCGATACCGATTTGACCGCCGACGATTGGGCGCAGCTGGTCGAGCGCTACAAGGCGCGCGTCAAGGAAGAGCTCGGCCGCGACTTCCCGCAGAATCCGCACGAGCAGCTCTGGGGCGCGATCGGCGCCGTGTTCGGTTCGTGGATGAACCAGCGCGCCAAGACCTATCGCCGCCTGCATTCGATTCCGGAAAGCTGGGGCACCGCGGTCAACGTGCAGGCCATGGTGTTCGGCAATATGGGCGATACCTCGGCGACCGGCGTTGCCTTCACGCGCAATCCGTCGACCGGCGAGAAGAAGCTCTACGGCGAGTTCCTCATCAACGCGCAGGGCGAGGACGTCGTCGCCGGCATCCGCACGCCGCAGGAAATCTCCGAGGCCGCGCGCAAGGAAGCCGGCTCCGACAAGCCATCGATGGAGATGGCGCTGCCCGAGGCCTACAAGGAACTGACGCGCTTCTACAACAAGCTCGAGAAGCACTACCGCGACATGCAGGACCTCGAGTTCACGGTCGAGCAGGGCAAGTTGTGGATGCTGCAGACCCGCAGTGGCAAGCGCACCGCGAAGGCGTCGCTGCGCATCGCGGTTGAACTGGCCAATGAAGGCCTGATCTCGAAGAACGAAGCGGTGCTGCGCGTCGACCCGCTGTCGCTCGATCAGTTGCTACATCCGACGCTCGATCCCAAGGCGCATCGCCACGTGCTGGCGACGGGCCTGCCGGCCTCGCCCGGCGCGGCGTCGGGCGAGATCGTGTTCTCGTCCGATGAAGCCGCGCAGCTCAAGGCCGACGGCCACAAGGTCGTGCTGGTGCGCGTCGAGACCTCGCCGGAAGACATTCACGGCATGCACGCCGCCGAAGGCATTCTGACGACGCGCGGCGGCATGACTTCGCACGCCGCCGTCGTGGCGCGCGGCATGGGCAAGCCCTGCGTTTCCGGCGCCGGTTCGATCCGCGTCGACTACGCGGCCGGCACCATGACCGCCGGCGGCAAGACCTTCCGGAAAGGCGATAACATCACCATCGACGGCTCCACTGGCCAGGTGCTGGAAGGCCGCGTAAGCATGATCGAACCGCAATTGTCCGGCGAGTTCGCCACCTTGATCGGCTGGGCCGACAAGGTGCGCAAGCTCGGCGTCCGCGCCAATGCCGACACGCCGAACGATGCCAAGGCGGCGATCCGCTTCGGCGCCGAAGGCATCGGCCTGTGCCGCACCGAGCACATGTTCTTCGACGAGGAGCGCATTCAGGCGGTGCGTGAAATGATCCTCGCCGACGAGGAGAAGGCGCGCCGCGCCGCGCTCGCCAAGCTGCTGCCGATGCAGCGCGGCGACTTTGTCGAGCTGTTCGAGATCATGGATGGCCGCCCGGTCACCATCCGTCTGCTCGATCCGCCGCTGCACGAATTCCTGCCGCATGGCGACGAGGAAATCGCCGAGGTTGCCGCCGCCATGGGCGTCGACGCGCGCAAGATCGCCGATCGCGCGAAGGAACTCGCCGAGTTCAACCCGATGCTCGGCTTCCGTGGCTGCCGCATCGCCATCGCCTATCCGGAAATCGCCGAGATGCAGGCGCGCGCTATTTTCGAGGCCGCGGCCGACGTCGCCAAGCGCACCGGCAAGAAGGTGGTGCCGGAAGTCATGGTGCCGCTGATCGCCACCAAGGCCGAACTTGATCTGGTCAAGGCGCGCATCGACGCTATGGCCCAGGCGGTCGAGAAGGAGAAGGGCGTCAAGCTCACTTACGACGTCGGCACGATGATCGAACTGCCGCGCGCTGCGCTGATGGCCGGCGAGATCGCCGAGTCGGCCGAGTTCTTCTCCTTCGGCACCAACGATCTGACGCAGACGACCTTCGGCATTTCGCGCGACGACGCCGCGAGCTTCCTCGGCATCTACACCGCGCGCGGCATCTTGCCGGCCGACCCGTTCGTGTCGATCGATCAGCAGGGCGTCGGCGAACTCGTGAAGATTGGCGTCGAGCGCGGCCGCAAGGTGCGGCCGAAGCTGAAGGTCGGCATCTG
Source organism: Pseudolabrys sp. FHR47 (assembly GCF_005153485.1). Taxonomy (NCBI): domain Bacteria; kingdom Pseudomonadati; phylum Pseudomonadota; class Alphaproteobacteria; order Hyphomicrobiales; family Xanthobacteraceae; genus Pseudolabrys; species Pseudolabrys sp. FHR47. The sequence goes on along the minus strand of NZ_CP039740.1, from coordinate 3,475,964 downwards.
CGGCGAGCACGGCGGCGATCCGTCGTCGGTGGCATTCTGCCACGAGGCCAAGCTCGATTACGTGTCGTGCTCGCCGTTCCGCGTGCCGATCGCGCGGTTGGCCGCGGCGCAGGCCGCGCTCGGCAAGGCCGCGGCGAGCCAGGCGTAAGCGGAGCTACGCCGCCACCTTCTTGAGGAAGTCCTCGACCTCAAGCCGGAGGTTGCCGACCGCGCCTTCCACGCTCTGTGAGGTGGCGCGGACGATTTCCGCCGAGGCACGGGTCTCGCCGGCGGCCGCCGCCACTTCGCCGGTCACCTGAACGACATGGCCGGAGCCTTGCGCCGCGGCGGCGACGTTCTGCGAAATCTCGTCGGTCGCCGCGCTCTGCTGCTCGACCGCGGCGGCCACCGCCACGGTGTATCGATTGATCTCGCCCATGCGCTCGGCGATGTTGCGGATCGCCTCGATGGCCCCGCCGGTCGAGTTCTGCACGGCGAGGATATGGCCGGCGATGTCTTCGGTCGCCTTCGCGGTCTGCACCGCCAGCGACTTGACCTCCGATGCCACGACGGCAAAGCCGCGGCCCGCTTCGCCGGCACGCGCCGCTTCGATCGTGGCATTGAGCGCCAGCAGGTTGGTCTGCCCGGCGATGTCGCCGATCAGCTTGATTACGTCCCCGATTTTTTGTGCGCCGTCGGCGAGTTGGCCGATCTCGTTGTCGGTGGCGCGCGCTTCCTCGGTCGCCAGCTTTACGATCGAGCTGGCGTGGCTCAATTGTTGGCTGATTTCTCCGATAGACTGCGACAGTTGCTCGGCGGCGATGGCTGCCGTTTCGACATTGGCGCTGGCCTCGTTAAAGGCCTGCGCGGCGGTGTCGGCGCATTGCGCGGTCTTGTCGGAAGCCTCAAACAGGGCATCGGCGGTGGAACGCATCGCGGCCGCTCCGTCGCTGACGCGTAGCAGCAGGTTTTCCGCAGCCGGACGGAAAGTGGCGATGGCGCTGTCGATGACGGTGCGCCGCCGCTCAGTGTCGCGGCTCGCGGCGCGCTCAAGCTCGGCATTGCGCTGTTCGGTGACGTCTTCGTGCGTCGAGACCCATCCGCCGCTGGCCAACGGTTCGTCCTTGGCCAGTACGATGCGGCCGTCCTTGGCCGGCACATAGGCGCCGAGTTCGCTGCGCGTGCGGACACGCTCGAAGATGCCGGCGCAGTATTCGTCGATGTTCCCCGTGAACAGCCCGGTCTGCTTTCGGTGCACGATCAGGTCGCGGAGCGGTAGCCCCGGCTTCACGACATCCGGCGACAGCCGGTACATCTCGAGATAGCGGCGATTGCTGAGAACGACACGGCCGCGACTGTCAAACATGCACAGGCCTTGCGACATGTTATCGAGGCCGACTGACAGATGCTGATACTGCGCGTGCTGTCGCCGGTAGACGATAATGGCAACGATCAGAAGGACAAGGCTGAGCTGGGCGAGCACCGCCTGGCCGCCAAGAGTCGTGAGTAAAGATAGGAGTTCCATGGCGCCCCGTGATGACCCATCCGGTATCGTATTCTGCCGGGCGTCGATTTCGATAGGGTTAACAGTCTCTTTCGCGCGCACGAGGCCGTGCGGCGTTAACGCGCGGGCAAGGTTAACCAGCCAATAACGAAACCTGACGCATTGTCGCGATCACGGGTGACATACGTGGTCGGGGACGTTGCGTGGCGTCGCGTAAAGTCAATGTGAAAGTACGCCGGCGTTATGGCGTGTGGAGAAGGGTGAGGCTGCTCGGCTGTGCCGCGGCGGCTTTTGCCGTTCTGCCCACAGCGGTCGGCGAGCAGGATCTGGCCTCGTTGCTGGCGCGTCAGCCCGGCGTCGCGGAGCGCGCGCGAGAGCATCTGATAGCATCGCCCTTCGGCACCATCCATGCCGCGATGTTTTCGCTGCCGCGGCCGGTCGGTACTGAAATTCCCCGACCTGTCTACACCTTGGCCAGCCTTGATCCGAACGATGTCACGCAGTCGATCGCGGCGCAGCCCTGGACCGATCCCAATGCGCCGTTTCGGTTCCCGACGGTGAACCGCGCCGGCAAGCGCGATTCGCTTTTGTCGCGTGCGCGCTTGCCGATGCCGCCTCTGCCGGCGCTGGCTGCGATCGAACGCAGTGCCGGCCCGCAGCTCGATCTCAAGCGCAAGGACGAAGGCCCGCGGCTGGAACTCTACTCCAGCGACGACGTGTTCTTTGAACGGAAGCCGCTGGCCGGCGAGCAGAAGCGGCTGTCGCCCTGGGCGCCGGGCGATGCGCCTGTCGTGATCGCGTCCGGCGATCCCGATGTAAAGATGTCGGCGCTGTCGCCGCCGACCGGCGATATCAATGTCGACCAAGGAGAAAGCGTCGCGGCCAAGGGCATCGTCACCGGTCCCGATCAGCGGCCGCGGTCGCCAGCCGAGCGTCTGTCACTGGCCGGCGCCAAACGCACCCAGGCCGAGAAGTGCCTTGCGCACGCGATTTACTTCGAAGCCCGTGACGAACCTGTGACCGCGCAGATGGCGGTGGCCCAGGTCGTGCTCAACCGCGTGTTCTCGCCGTACTACCCGAACGATATCTGCGGCGTCGTCTATCAGAACAAACACCGGCATCTGGCCTGCCAGTTCACCTTTGCTTGCGATGGCAAGTCAAAGGCGATCAAGGAACCGGAGCCTTACGAGCGCGCCATGCGCATCGCCCGCGAGTCGCTCGACGGCAAGCTGTGGATGCCGCAGGTCGCCAAGTCGACGCATTATCACGACGACTGGGCGCGGCCGAACTGGATCGGCGAGATGAAAAAGATGGACAAGCTCGGTGGCCTCATCTTCTACCGCCCACGCAATTGGGGCGACGGCGCCGAGGAGCCGAGCTGGGGCGATCCGAAATACACCCTGAAGGAAGCCCGCAATCTGATCGAGATCTACGGCAATGCCGGCCGTTAGCGGCCGGCGCGGGCAAGCGGCGGGAGGAATTTCCCCAACGATTTCCGTGCAGCCATGCGTGTCGCAAATGGCTTTGATCAGTACTTTTCGCTAGGGGCGGCGCAGGCTTGTTACTATGTTCCGGCTCTGGTCGTCGGCGATGGGCCGTCGGCCATTCAAATTCGCCGGAGCACCCCCGAATGTCCACCCAGAACGCCAGCGCGTCCTCGCTCTCTAGCTGGCGGACGCCGGCCGTCATTATTGTCTGCGGCTGTATCGTTGCGCTTCTGGGTTTCGGCCCGCGCTCGGCGCTCGGCTTCTTCCTCACGCCGATGTCGGAACTTAATAACTGGGGCCGCGATGTTTTCGCCTTCGCTCTCGCGGTGCAGAATTTGTTGTGGGGTGTAGGCCAGCCCTTCGCCGGTGCGATCGCCGACCGCTATGGCGCGACGCGGGTCCTGATGGCCGGCACCTTGCTCTATGCGGCCGGCCTGTTCCTGATGGCTTATTCGACGACGCCGGCGACGCTGACTTTGTCGGCCGGCGTACTGATCGGTTTCGGTCTGTCGGGATGCTCCTTCACCATTGTCGTCGGCGCTTTCGGGAAGCTGCTACCGGATGAATGGCGCTCGACCGCCTTCGGCCTCGGCACCGCCGCCGGTTCCTTCGGCCAGTTCCTGTTCTCGCCGCTCGCGGTGGCGCTGATCGGCTCGACCGGCTGGACCGGCGCATTGTTCGTCTTCGCCGCGCTGATGCTGATCATCCTGCCGCTGTCGCTGGTGCTGGCGGCGCCGCCGAAAGCCGTGAACGCCGGTCCGGCGCAACCGACGCAATCCTACAAACAGGCGCTCTCGGAAGCCTTCGGCCACCGCAGCTATGTGCTGCTGGTGATCGGCTTCTTCACCTGCGGTTTCCAGCTCGCCTTCACCACGGTGCACTTGCCGGCCTATCTCGCCGACCGCGGCCTGTCGGCGGAGATCGGGGGCTGGACCGTGGCGGCGATCGGCCTGTTCAATATCGTCGGCTCGATCACGTCGGGCTATCTCGGCTCGCGCATGCCCAAGCGCTATATCCTGTCGGCGATCTATTTCGGCCGCGCCATTTCGATCGCTGTCTTCGTGCTGCTGCCCGTGACGCCGATATCGACGCTGATCTTCGGCGCTACGCAGGGTCTGTTGTGGCTGTCGACGGTGCCGCCCACGTCATCGCTGGTGGCGATCATGTTCGGCACGCGCTGGCTCGCGATGCTGTTTGGCATCGCCTTCTTCAGCCACCAGGTCGGCGGTTTCCTTGGCGTGCTGCTTGGCGGTCTCGCGTTCGAATACTTCCAGAGCTACAACCCGGTGTGGTGGCTGAGCGTGTTCTTCGGCGTCCTGTCGGCAATCATCAACCTGCCGATCGTGGAAAAGCCGGTGACACGGCCGCTGGTGCCGGCGGCCGCGTAGGCGGAACGCGCAAAACAGTTGCGCGCGTGGCTTCCGCGCGCGAAAACTCGGCCAACATTTCCTCAAGAACGAAGCGAGGGCCGGGTGGCAACTTTCAAGGCGATGGTGATCGATAAGACCGAGGGCGGCACCAAGGCCGCGCTCGCCGATTTCGATGAGGCGAACCTGATGGACGGCGACGTCACCGTCCGCGTCGAATACTCCACGGTGAACTACAAGGACGGTCTCGCCATTACCGGCAAGGCGCCGGTGGTGCGCCGGTTCCCGATGATCGCCGGGGTCGACTTCGCCGGTACCGTCGAAGCCTCGAGCCATCCCAATTGGAAGGCTGGTGACAAGGTCATCCTCAATGGCTGGGGTCTCGGCGAGACCCATCTCGGCGCCTATGCCGAAAAGGCGAGGGTGAAGGGCGACTGGCTGGTGCGTTTGCCCGCGGGCATCTCGACCCGCGACGCCATGGCCATCGGCACGGCCGGCTATACCGCGATGCTCTGCGTCATGGCGCTGGAAAAGCATGGCCTCAGCCCGGCCAGCGGTCCCATTGCCGTCACCGGCGCCGCAGGCGGCGTTGGCTCGGTCGCGGTATCGATCCTGTCCAAACTTGGCTTTGAGGTCAGTGCCGTCACCGGCCGTCCCGCGGAGGCCGATTATCTCAAGAGCCTCGGCGCCACCGAAATCGTCGAGCGCGCCGCGCTCACCGGCCCGGTAAAGCCGCTAGCCAAGGAACGCTGGGCCGGCGGTATCGACAGCGTGGGCTCCACCACTCTCGCCAACCTCCTGTCCATGATCCGCTATGGCGGTGCGGTGGCTGCCTGCGGCTTGGCCGGCGGTATGGATCTGCCGGGCTCGGTCGCGCCCTTCATTTTGCGCGGGGTGTGTCTTTTGGGCATCGACTCGGTGATGTGTCCGCTGCCCAAGCGTGAAGAGGCGTGGAAAAGGCTCGAAACGGACCTCGACCGCCAGAAATTAGCCGCGATGACCAAGGAAATCGGCCTTTCAGACCTGCCGGAGGCGGCATCCGCCATCGTCGCCGGGCAGGTCCGGGGTCGCGTCGTGGTCAAGATCGGGTAAATTCCATTCAGGATTTGCCAACGATCGTTAGGCATAATCCGCAAGATGTTTTCTGGCGGGCGGAAGCCCGCTAGTCTTGTCTTGTGGCGTCAGTCGGAGTTCCGTGATGTTGCGTGTAGGTGCGTGCGTGATCGGCCTGTTGGCCGCGCTGCCGTCGATGGCTTCGGCCGAAGAACTGACGGCCGAGCAGGCGCGCGCTTTCGTCGTCGGCAAGACCTTCAATTACACCTGCTTCGAAGGCACCCGTGGCCGCGGCCGCGTGCTGCATGACGGCTCGGTTGTCGGCTCGATCCAGTTCCAAGGCGCCGGCAAGGTGCGCTACGCCTCGCTGCCGGCCAATACGTTGCATGTGCGCGAAGGCTCGGTCTGCGCCACCATGAAGGGCCTGCCGATCGATCCGTGCTTCCGCGTGACCAAGGTCGACGAATACACCTTCCGCGGTTCGATCTCGGGGCTCGGCTTTGCCTATTGCGAATTCACCCGCCGCCCGACGCGCTCGGCCAGCGTCGAGAGCGAAGAGGGGCCGCTGAAGCTGCGTTCGTCGTTCGCGGCCGGCAACAACTGAATCTACACGATTGAACGGCAATGATGGCCGGTGGCGCCCGCCACCGGGCGCTGTAACGCGCGCGCCGGGGTGAAGCCATGCCGACCATCGTCTTCATCGAACCGAACGGTCATCGTCAGCCGGTCGAAGCGCCGCCCGGCATGACGCTGATGGAAGCCGCGGTCGAATGCGACATCGACGGCATTATCGGCGCCTGCGCCGGCAGTTGCTCTTGCGGCACCTGCCACGTCTATATCGAGGAGCCCTGGCAATCGCGCCTGCCCAAGCGCAGCCGCGAGGAAGACGACAAGCTCGACGAAGTTGCCGCCGAGGTGAAGAAATCGAGCCGCATGGCCTGCCGCATCACGCTGACGCCGCAGCTCGAAGGCATGGTGGTGCGCGTGCCGCCGACGCAGGGGTAGAGCGCTTCCAGGCGAAGTGGAAACCGGTTCGCCGTCCGGAAGCGCGACAAAAAAATAAATAAAGGGCGCTTCTATTTCGCCGGCATGATCATGCAGGTCGTCGTGGCGTGGGCGTAGAGCTTGCCGCCGGCGTCTTTCAGATCGCCTTCCGAGGTCGCGATGCTGCGGCCGCGATGGATGACGCGGCCTTCGGCGCGCACCGGGCCGGTATCCTTGGTCATCGCCCGCACATAGTTCAGCTTCAGTTCCAGCGTCGTCCAGGCATCGCCCCTGAGCATGGTCGTGAAGATCGCGCAGGCCAGCGCGGAATCGAGCAGGGTCGCCGCGAAGCCGCCATGCACCGTATGGATCGGATTGTAGTGACGCTGCTCGGGCAGGCCTTCGAAGACGACGCGGTTGGGCTCGGCCTCGACAAGCTGGAAACCGAGTGTTTCGGCAATCGGGGGCTGCGGGAATTGTCCGGCAATGATGCCCTTGAGAAAGGTCAGGCCGTCATGTGCGGCCAGCGTCTCTGGGCTGACCAGCCCGTAGTGAAGCGTCGACACGGTGAAATCCCCCGGTTGGCGGGCAAACCCTAGTCGGTTCGAGGCGCCTAGCCAATGTCGAGCCGGAACGGATGGCCTTCCATCGCTTCCTGGCCGCGGCCGAGGGCCTCGACCGCGCGCACCATGCGGCCATTGCGCTGGAGGATCTCGTCGGCGATGGCGACGATGCGCCGGTTGGGCATGGCGGTGGGTGAGGCGGTGCGGATCGTCCATGCGATCTCGGCCTCGTCGCGTTGCGGATTGAGCGCGCAGGCAGCGGTGAAGGCGGCCGCGGTCGAACGGCTGATGCCGGCAAAGCAATGCACCACCATCGGCGCCGAACGATCCCAGCGCTGCGCGAAATCGACAAGCCGCACCACATGATCCGCGGCCGGGACGGTGCAGCCTTCTTCCGGATCGCAGATGTCGTCGACGGCCAGCACGAGGTGATTGTCGGCGGCGATATGCGCCGGCCGTGTCACCCGGTCGGTGAGGCGGAGCAGGGTGACGATGTGCTGGGCCCTGGTCTCTTCGACCGTCTTGTACAGCAGCGCGAGCGAGCAGACGTGGATCATAAGGGGTTATTTAGGCTGGCGCGAAGCGGCTGAAAAGCCGGGTCCGAGCAGTTTTTCCACCCGCTCGGCAAACCGCTTGGCGGCGGTCGAAGCCGGCCACGGCGTAAGATAATCGCGCTCGATGGCTGCGGAAAATTTCGGCGGTTGGCCGAAGAACTTGCGCGCTTCAGTGTCCTCGAATCCGGCCAGTCGCGTCGCCTCCAGATAGGCGGCATTGCGGTCGGCGCTCTTGATGATCTTCACCCAGGTTTCGGGAAGATGCGCCGGAAGCCCGAAATGTACGTGGATCGCCGTGAGGAGCCGGCTTTCGACGATCTTGTAGCTGTCGCCGATCACGGCCTTGAAGGGCGAGATCATGTCGCCGATCACATATTCGGCGGCGTCATGCAGCAGGATGGCGAGGCGCAGCCGGTCGTCGAGGCTCGGCGATTTGGCGCGCGCTAGTGCCTCGACCAAAAGCACGTGCTGAGCCACCGAAAAAATATGCGCGCCCTTGGTCTGGCCGTTCCAACGCGCGACGCGCGCCAGCCCGTGGGCGATGTCCTCGAGTTCGACGTCGAGCGGCGAGGGATCGAGCAGGTCGAGCCGGCGCCCCGACAGCATACGCTGCCAAGCTCTTATAGCCTTTGCCCGAGGGGGCGACTTCGCAGCAGCTTTGCTCATTTCTTTTTCTTCTTCGCGTGCTTCGCCGCCAGTCTGTTGCATTCGGCGTGGCACCAGCACGTCACTTCGTGATCGTTGACCATGCCGACCGCCTGCATGAAGGCATAGACGATGGTCGGCCCGACGAATTTGAAGCCGTGGCCGATGAGCTGTTTCGACATCGCCTTGGAGATAGGCGTCTCCACCGGCAGCGTTTTGCCGGCGCGCAGTTTGTTGTCGAGCGGCTCGCCGCCGACATGGTCCCACAGCATCGCCGAGAAACCGGGGCCGCTCTCCATGATCTTGAGATAGCCGCGCGCCGACAGGATCGTGCCTTCGATCTTGGCGCGGTTGCGCACAATGCCGGCGTCCTGCATCAGCCGCTCGACCTTCTTCGGCGTGTAGCGCGCGATCTTCTCGGGCTCGAAACCGTCGAAGGCTTTGCGGAAGTTGTCGCGCTTGCGCAGGATGGTGATCCAGGACAGCCCGGCCTGGAAACCGTCGAGGATCAGCTTCTCGAACAGCGCACGATCATCCCATTCGGGCACGCCCCATTCTTCGTCGTGATAGGCGACATAGAGCGGGTCTTCCTTGGGCCAGGCGCAGCGCTTCAAGCCGTCGGCGTGCAGAATCGTTTTTGGAATAGCCATGGCGGAGATATAGCGCGGCGCGTCCGGGCTGTCGCGGCGCTCACTCCGCCGCCTTGGTCTCGCCGGGAAACGCGAAGCGGGCCCAGTCGGGCTTCACCACGCGCAGTGTGACGCCGCCGCATAAAATCGGCGTTCCGGTGGCTATCGCATCGGCGACGCGATCGAGCCGCAGCAGCGCCAGGCCGCGGCCATTGGCGGCCGAGCCCATCATGCCGGCCGGCTTGTCGCCGGCCGTGATGTCGAGGCCCGGCATCGGCGCGTTGTCGTCATAGGCGACCGGAACGACGCGGCTGCGCGCGGTGGAGCGATGCTCGACGCGCGAGACCACCTCCTGGCCGATGTAACAGCCTTTGTCGAAATCGACGCCGCCGAGCTGGTCCATGTCGGCCTCATGCGGGAAGGTGTCGCCAAAAACGAAGTCGGCGCCGCCGCGCGGCACGCCCAGCGCAATGCGATGCGCCTCATAGGCGTCGGCATCGGTGAGGTTCGCGCTGAGGTCGGCGGCGGCTTCGGCGATCACCTCGGGCGGGAGGATGACGCGAAACCCGAGCGGCGCGAAACGCGGGTCGGGATAAGTGAGGCCGTAGTCGCTCGTGCCCGCGCCGTCCCACACCGCCATGACGCCGAGTCGGTCGGACAGGTCCTCGATCGTCACCTTGGCGCGCAATTTGTAGAAATTGAGCTTCTGGGCCAACGTCGGCGCGAGGGCCTTCGGTACGTCGAAATAGAAGCCGCCGCCGTCCTCCGCCGCGGCTTCGGTGATCAGGAAATCGACGATGATCTTGCCCTGCGGCGTCAGCAAAGCGGCGAAGCGTGCCGTGCCGGGCGCCACATCGCCGATATCGCTGGTGACGATGCCGTTGAGGAAGCCGCGGGCGGCCTCGCCGGCGACCTTGATGACGCCCCGATCGGGTAGCAAAGCTGCCTTCATGGCGTGAAAAATCCCCGGATTCGTCTCTGGAAATGTGATGCCCGTCTTAGCAGAAACGGGCTTGCTAGAAACGGGCTTGCCAGAAACGTCCGGCAAACGTAAGCGCTGGCCGACGATCCTCAAGCCCGGCAGAAAGCCCGCCTCCATGGCCGAAACCTTTGACCTCATCCTCAGGGGCGGCACCGTCGTCAACCAGGACGGTGAGGGGGTGCGGGACGTCGGCATCCGTGACGGTCGCTTCGCCGCAATCGGTGACCTGGCCCGGGCCTCGGCCGGGGAGGTCATCGACTGCCGCGGCTTGCACGTCCTGCCCGGCGTGATGGACACCCATGTCCATTTCCGCGAGCCGGGGCTGACGCAGAAGGAAGACCTCGAGAGCGGCTCGCGCGGCGCGGTGCTCGGCGGCGTCACGCTCACTTTCGAAATGCCGAACACCATCCCGACCACGACGGATGCGGCCGCGCTCGCCGACAAGGTCGCCCGCGCGCATCACCGCATGCATTGCGACTTCGGCTTCTATGTCGGCGCCACGCGCGAGAACACCAAGGACCTCGCCGAGTTGGAGCGGCTGCCGGGCGCCTGCGCGATCAAGGTGTTCGCCGGCTCGTCCACCGGCTCGCTGCTGATCGAGGACGACGACGGCATCCGCGCCGTCCTCGAGAACGTCAACCGCCGCGTCGCCTTTCATTCCGAGGACGAATATCGCCTGCGTGAGCGCATGAATCTGCGCATCGACAACGATCCGCGTTCGCATCCGGTGTGGCGCGATGCGACCGCCGCCCTGATGTGCACGCAGCGTCTGGTGCGGCTGGCGCGCGAGACCGGCAAGCGCATTCACATCCTGCACGTCACCAGCAAGGACGAGGCCGAATATCTCGCTGGCCATAAGGATGTCGCTTCAGCCGAGGTGACGCCGGCGCATGTCACGCTCACCGCGCCGGATTGTTATGAACGGCTCGGCACCATGGCGCAGCTCAATCCGCCGGTGCGAGACGCAATTCACCAGGCCGGCCTGTGGCATGCCCTGCAGCAGGGCATCATCGACACCTGCGGCTCCGATCACTCCCCGCACACCCGCGAGGAAAAGGCGCATCCATATCCGAAGGCCCATTCCGGCATGCCGGGCGTCCAGACGCTGGTCCCGCTGATGCTCGATCACGTCAACGCCGGGCGCCTGACGCTGCAACGCTTCGTCGATCTCACCAGCGCCGGTCCGGCGCGGATTTACGGCATTGCCAACAAAGGCCGCATCGCCGTCGGCTATGACGCCGACGTTACCGTGGTCGACATGAAGCGAAGCGAGACCATCACGGAAAACTGGATCGCCTCGCGCGCCGGCTGGTCGCCTTACACGGGTGTAACCGTTACCGGCTGGCCGGTCGGCACTTTCGTGCGGGGCCACCAGGTGATGTGGGAAGGCACGCTTGTCACCGCTGCCCGCGGCGAATGCGTCCGCTTTCTGGAAACGCTGGCGCCAGCCTGACGCGTCCGGTTTTTCAAACACCAAAATTTTAAAATATTTTTATCTGGCGCCGTATTGCCAATGCGATGCGACCCTGATTAACGGTATGCGCACGTCACGCTTGGGGAGCGTGGCGCGTTCGATGCGGATGGGCGCGGGGCACCCATGACTCATGAGTTCGTTTCGCTCAACATGATGTTGATCGGGATCGCCGGTTCCGAATTGGAACTGTGGCGGCAAGGTGCTGCCTTGGCCAGCATCCCGGTCAATTTTTCCGCCTATGACGCAGCGCCGGGCATTGCGGCGCTGGCGCAGGGCGACGTCGACATCTGTGTGCTCGATGGCGCGCTGCCGGAGGCGGTGAAGGCGACGGCGCTGGCGTCGACTAAGGCGCTGCGGCTGAGGCCGCATCTGTTCATCCGTGCCGCGCGCGGCGCAGCAGCGCCGAACGGCATGACCGGCGTGTTGACCAAGCCCGCCGATGTCGCCGACGCCCACCGCATGGTGGACATTTGCGTCCGTACCAAGTTGCCCACGCGGGTGCTCGTCGTTGACGATTCCAGCACCATGCGCGGCATCGTGCGCAAGATACTGTCGGCCAGCCGCTTCCGGCTCGATCTGCACGACGCCGCAGAGGGTCTGGTGGCGATTGAACGCCTGCGGCAAGAGCCGTTCGATCTGGTGTTTCTCGATTACAATATGCCGGGGTTCGACGGCTGCGAGACCTTGTCGGAAATCAAGCGCGAGGTGCCGCGGGTCGCTGTCGTGATGATGACGGCGACGGTCGAGAACGAGGTCGCCGATCGGGCCGCCGCTCTCGGCGCTCTCGGCTTTCTGCGCAAGCCGTTCTATCCGGCCGACATCGATCGCCTGCTCGACCGCTATTACGGTTTAGCTCCGTAAGGAGCGGCGAGCTTCGGCAAGGATGGAGGGTGGGGCCGTTTACTGGCGGGGCAGATCGACGGAGAATTCGCCGTTTCGAATGCGGCCAGCGAGACCCTCGGTGAAGGTGGCCGCCGCTTCCTCGCCATAGGTGGAGACGAATTCGGCCAGCGCGGTGAACAGGCAGGCCTGCGCCAGGCAGTCGCCATCGACGCCGTCCATGCGCGCTTCCGCCCATGCCTCGTTCAGATAGCTCAGCGCCACGCGCTTTTGCTCATGGTCCGGCACCGGCTCGCGCATGTGCGTTGATCGCTCGGGAGTGTTCATTACGTACCTTCGTCCCCTGCCGCCTCGGAAACGGGCGTCAGTCGCTAACCCGAAAGACCCTATCACGGGGTGCTTGCGGCAATAGCCCAGACCTAAAGGAAAGGTTAATGGCTGTGGTCAAATGTGAATTGCGCTGCGGGAAGGCACGGACGGGGGCTGGAACCTGCGGCTAATTGGCGTAGCGGGCCGTGATGTCGCGGGCGATCCGGGCGCCCTCGTCGAGATAGCGGCGGATCGCCAGATCGGCCGCCGGCGTGCAGGTGCGGTAGGTCTGCTCGAAGCCGCGATAGCCGCGGTTGAAGCGAGCGACGATCTGGCGGCGGCGCTCGCCGCTTGGCGCTTCGCTGTCGATCAGGGCCTGCATCTCGTTGCGCCATTTCTGGCCCTCTTTCGAGCCGCAGATCGTGCGCAGATATTGCAGCGAGCCGAGTATCTCGGCCAGCCGCTGCAGATCGGCGTCGTAGGGCGCGGCCACGGAATCCTGTGCCGGCGCCGTCGCGGGCGGCGCGGATTGCGCCTGCACCGGCAAAGTAGCCAGGCCGGTCAGGAGAACGGCTGCTGCAATTCGTGGAAGCAAGATCGGGTCCCGGTGGGAGGTCGCGTCCGTCATATGCGCCGCCGGCGCGGCATCCGCAAGGCGGCTGTCTGACCGGTCGGGCTTGGCCTAACGCCGATGGCCAATGAGATCGACCGCCGTCATCACGATTTCGGTGAGGCCGTCGGTGGTTTTCACGCCCGAGAACTCATGCGGCGCCAGCCAGCGCGCGTCGTCGAGTTCGTCGTTGAGCCGGATTTCGCCACCGAGCAGTCTTGCGGCAAAGCACAGGATGACGAAGTGCCGTTCGACGCGGCCCTCCTTGTCGCGCATGATGGCTTCGCGATGGCCGGCCAGCGCCACCGGCTCGATCGACAGCGCGGTCTCTTCGCGGACCTCGCGGATCGCCGCCTCGAACAGCGTTTCGCCGGTTTCGACCACGCCGCCCGGCATGGTGTAGAGCGCGATCGCCGGCTTGCGGGCCCGGCGCACAGCGAGCACCCGGCCGTCATGCACGATGGCCGCAGACACGGCAAGAATGGGACGCGGCGGATAGGCGCGGGAATCGGTCATGGCTCTGTCGCTCGGACTTTGCCTAGCACGTCCCCGAGCGCCTCGCTCAACCGATCATGCGGTCCGCGGCGGATTGCGGTGGGCCGTCGGTGCTCTCGGTGCGTTGGCCATTAATCACAGCGCTCGCTTGCTCGGCGAGCAGCTTGAGCCAGGCGGCGGTTCGTTCGGCGATGCCGGCGCTCACACGCGCGTTCGTTTCCGCGTCGATCTCTTTGCGAGCACGCTCGACTAAAGCGATCATGGTCTCGGTGAGCGCCTCGAGCATGTCGCGCGTAGCGGGGTCGGCACTTTCATAGGCCGCGATGGCGCGATTGCGTCCGGTGAAACGGGACCGGCGAAAATGCTCGCAGTAGCGCATCGGAGTCCAGGCGCGCAGATCGTCGCGACAATCCGGACAGGCCGGCAACATTTCCAGAAGCATGATGGCTTCATTGAAATGATTGAGGTAGTCGGTGGCCAGACCGGTGACGGGATTGATGTGAGCCACGGTCGCAGGTTCGACGGCGCGTGGAGCGGACGGGAAGGAATTGTCGCCTTGATCGTCCATCGCGACGGTGCTGTGTTGAACCCGAAACAACGACTTTCCCCGATCAACCTTTCGTCTCAGTTTGTTATATTATCTTAAGTTAAGACGTGCTTAAGCGCGGCGGCCAAGGGACCTGACGATGTGCGGGCGCTATACACTCACGGCTTCGCCCGAAGCCATTCGCAATTTTTTTCGGTATGCGGAAAAGCCGAATTTCCCGCCGCGCTATAACATAGCACCGACGCAGCCGATCGCGGTCGTCCGCCTTATAAACAGGCAGCGGAAATTCGCCTTGATGCGCTGGGGCTTGCTGCCATCCTGGGTGAAGGATCCGAAGGCCTTTTCACTGATCGTCAATGCGCGCGGCGAGAATGTCACTGACAAGCCCGCCTTCCGCGCCGCTATGAAACGACGCCGTTGCCTGATACCAGCGGACGGCTTTTACGAGTGGAAAGCCGGCGGTCTGCGCAAGCAGCCTTACTATATCCATGCCAAATCCGGTGAGCCGCTGGCCTTCGCCGGATTGTGGGAGACCTGGACCGGCCCTAATGGCGAAGAACTCGATACCGTTGCCATCGTCACCACCGACGCCAACCGCACCGTGGGCCCGCTGCACGACCGTATGCCGGTGATTGTGCCGCCGGAAGCGTTCGATCTTTGGCTCGATTGCGATCATGTCGACGCCACGACGGCGTCAGCGCTGATCATGCCGGCGCCCGACAGCTTGCTCGAGGTCTGGCCGGTGTCGACCGACGTCAATCGCGTCGCCAACGACAATGCGCATCTCATCGAGCAGGTCGCGGAAGGTGCCGACCCGGCACCGCCGCCGAAAGTTACGGCAGCGAAAAAGCCAAAAGTCGCCAAACCGAACGATGACGGGCAGGGTCTGTTGTTTTAAGGCGTCGGATCGCGGCCATCGAGCCAGCGCGCCATCACCGTGCGCGGCTGATCGAAGTAACCGAGCGATTCATAGAACTTCTGCACGGCGGTGTTGTCCTGCCGCACCATCAGCATCGCCTTCACGACGCCGCGCGCCTTGAGCCATTGCTCCGCGGCCTCGACGATGACGCGGCCCAGCCCGCGCTTCTGCATCTGCGGCGCCACTGACAGATAATAGAACCAGCCGCGATGGCCGTCATGGCCGACCATCACCGAAGCAACGATCGCGCCGTCAATGCGGCCAACGAGAATGGTCGAGTTCGGTCCCTTGCGGGCGAAGTCGATGTCGGTGCGCGGATCGTTCCACGGCCGCGTCAGGCCGCAGGCGAGCCACAGTGCGACAATGGCGTCGATGTCGGCATCGGTGGCCTCGTCGATGGCAAGTTCACTCATCGCGTCACAACACCTTGCCCGGATTGAGAATGCCGTTCGGGTCGAACATCTGCTTGAGGTCGCGCATCAGGGCAAGCGCCACCGGGTCCTTCACCTTCGCCAACGTCTCGCGCTTGAGTTTGCCGATGCCATGCTCGGCCGAGAAAGAGCCGCCGAGCTTGAGCACGATCTTGTCGACCACGGCATTGACGTCCTTCCAGCGCGCGAGGAAGGCATCCTTGTCGGCGCCGACCGGCTGGCTGACATTGAAATGCATGTTGCCGTCGCCGACATGCCCGAAGGGCACCGGACGCGATCCGGGAATGAGCTTGACGACCGCGTCGGACGCCTCGGCGATGAATTGCGGCACGACGGCGACCGGCACCGACACGTCGTGCTTGATCGAGCCGCCTTCCGGCTTCTGTACTTCGGTCAGCGTATGGCGCATGTGCCAGAATGCCCTGGCCTGATCGATGCTGGCCGCGATGGTCGCGTCGGTGACGAGTCCCTGCTCGATGGCTGCAGCGAGAAATTCCTCAAAATTGTCGCGCAGGCCGGTTTCCTGTTGCGACGACACTTCCATCAGCACGTACCAGGGCTGCACCGAGCCGAGCGGGTCGCGGACATTGTGGCCGTGCTTAAGCGCGAATTCGATGACTTCGCGGATCATCAGTTCGAAGCCCGTCACCGTACCGCCGATGCGCGCCTGCGCGAGGTTGAGCAGCTTCACCGCCGCCTCGGGCGAGGGCAGGCCGATGAACGCCGTTTCGATGGCGCGCGGCTGCGGAAACAGCTTCACCACCGCAGCGGTGATGATGCCGAGCGTGCCTTCGGCGCCGACGAACAGATGGCGCAGGTCGTAACCGGTATTGTCCTTCTTCAATTTGCGCAAGAGGTTCATGACGCGGCCGTCGGCGAGAACGACCTCGATGCCGACCATCAGCTCACGCGCGATGCCGTATGCCAGCGCACCGGTGCCGCCGGCATTCGACGACAGATTGCCGCCGATGGTGCAACTGCCTTCCGAGCCAAGCGACAGCGGAAACAGCCGCCCTGCGGCATGAGCGGCATCCTGCGCCTTCTGCAGCACGACGCCAGCTTCGAGCGTCATCGTGTTCGATGCGATATCGACCTCGCGGATCTTGTCGAGCCGCGTCAGCGAAAGAATGATCTCGCCATCGAACGGAATTTGTCCGCCGACAAGGCCGGTGTTGCCGCCTTGCGGCACGATCGCGGTGCGCGTCTCGTTGGCCAGCTTGAGGATCGCCGCGACTTCGGCGGTGCTCGCCGGCTTGAGCATCATCGCGGTGTTGCCGTGATAGAGGCCGCGGCCTTCGACGAGGTTTGGTGCCAGCACGTCCGGGTCGGTGATCGCGTATTTGTCGCCGACGATCGCCGCGAAGCGCGCCATCAGTTCGGGCGCGGGGGCAAGGCGCATCGGGTTGGCGGTCGGCGCGTTCATTGCGGTATTTCCTCGTCTGCTTTCTTCTTATGCTTTGGGCGCGGCAGCGCGCGCAAGCCGGTCGTTGATCGCTTCGCCGAGGCCTTCGTTCGGCACCGGCATCACTGCGATCGCCTTGACGCCGGCGGCATCGAGCCGGCGCAGATGCGAGAACAGCTTGGCCGCGGCTTCGACCAGATCGCCGCTCGGCGACAGGTTGAGGACAGGTCCCGCGAAGGCCGGCGCCGGTCCGAAGGCGAGCAGCGCTTCACCCTCGCGCGGCTCCCGCACGTTGAGCCGCATCGTAGCCCTCGGCGCATAGTGCGAGGCGAGCATGCCGGGGGCGAGTGGCGCGTCCTCATCGACCGTACGATCGGGAGTGCGGAGCGGCCGGCCGAGCACACGCTCGATGTCGGCGCGTGGCAGGCCGCCGGGCCGCAGCAAGGTCGGTTCCCCGAGCAGGCCGACGATGGTGGATTCGACGCCAACCGGGCAGGGGCCGTCGTCGAGGATCAGGTCGATGCGACCGCGCAGGTCGGCCAGGACGTGTTTGGCGTCGGTCGGCGATACATGTCCGGACCTGTTGGCAGACGGCGCGACCACCGGCTTGCCGAAGGCTGTGAGCAGGGCCCGGGCGGTGCGTTGAGCGGGTATGCGCAAGGCAATGCTGTCGAGCCCGGCCGTGGCGAGGTCCGAGACCGGGCAATCCGGCTGCTTCGGCAGCACCAGGGTCAGGGGCCCCGGCCAGAAGGCGCCGGCCAGCTGTTCGGCGTCCGGATTGAACCGGGCGAGCGTCCGCGCCGCCTCCAGGCCCGCGACGTGCGAAATCAGCGGATTGAAGGCCGGGCGGCCCTTGGCGGCGTAGAGCCGCGCCACCGCCTCGCCCTGCGTGGCGTCGGCGCCGAGGCCGTAGACCGTCTCGGTCGGAAACGCGACCAGACCGCCCGCCGCAAGGCAGGCACTGGCGGTCTCGATAGCGGCCGGATCGGCCGGCAGGACCCGCGTTTGCGGCTCAGCGTTCATGACGTGCTCTGAAGCTTGCGGTTTTAGCCGGGGGGTTATAAGGCCCGCCACAGTCGGAGTGTAGCGCAGTCTGGTAGCGCACCTCGTTCGGGACGAGGGGGTCGCAGGTTCAAATCCTGCCACTCCGACCAGCTTTCCCTCCTTTTAGACCGAACTTTTGGCGCAAGACGGCACAATCTACTTTGCCGGGCACACTTGGCGCGTCTAAACTTCCCGGACGTCCTGGGGTCGTCATTCCGCGACCGGGGACAGCAGGGCTGGGGGGCTCATGACATCAAAAAAGTTCGCCGCGTTCGGCGCGGCCGCAATTCTGCTTGCCGGATGCGCATCGGTCACGCGCGGCACAAGCGAGCAGGTCGTCTTCGACTCGGAGCCGTCAGGCGCCGAAATGCGGTCGGTGATCGACTATCCGTGCGGCGGGCCATGCCCGGTTCGCGACGATAAGGTCGGCAGCGAGTCAGCCTACCTCGAAGAGAACATCCGGACCGAACCCATACCCGGGCCGACCTGCGTCACGCCGTGTACCCCCGCGGTGCCCCGCAATCAGGACCTGGTCGTCACTTTCACCAAGCCCGGCTATCACCCCAAGACGGTCAAGCTCGGCCGCGAACTTGCGCCGGGCGGCGCGGCCGGTGTTGCCGGCAACGTGCTCGTCGGCGGCGCCGTAGGGTTGGTCACCGACGGCGTGACCGGCGCGGCCATGGATCACAAGCCGAACCCGCTCAAGGTCGTGCTGGAGCCGGTCAAGGTCAATGCTCCCGCCAAACCGGCACCGAAGAAACGCGGCTAGGTGTCAGACTGGTCGTCGAACAACGTTACTATAAGCAACTGATTAAATTATATTTTCCACTTCCATATCACGCATGAGCAATAACGGTGGAAATATATTATAAATCAATAGCTTGTGATATTTCATGCAAGCAATTGTTTTTACATCATTTTCCACTATTATTGTAAAAGTTGCCAATTGAAGTGGAAAACGATTTATTATGAGGCCATTATCAGCCGAACAGCGCCGGCAGTCCATCGATACGCAACAGGTCTACGAGGCCTGGCGAGCGGCCGACCATGATCGGCGTCGCCGCTTTGCGGGCGGTATGCGCTGGGCTGCACGTAACGGCACCGACTATCTCCTGCGCAAGATCGGAAAATCGGAAACTTCGCTCGGTCCGCGCGACCAAAAGACTGAGGCCGCTTACGACGCATTCATCAGCGGACGTGACGACAACACAAGACGTCTCGAGAGTTTGTCGGCTCGTCTCAATGAACTCGCGCCGGTCAATGTCGCGCTGGGGCTTGGTCGCGTTCCGCTGATCGTGGCGCGCATTCTACGCGCCTGCGATGCACGAGAGTTGCTCGGCGAGCAGATTCTCGTCGTTGGCACCAATGCGATCTATGCCTATGAGGCGGCAGCCGGCGTCCATATCGATAGCGGTCTCGTCGCCACTGGCGATGTCGATCTTCTTTACGACGCACGCCGCCGCCTGAGTATTGCGGTCAGCGATATGAGTCCGGACGGGCTGATCGGAATTCTGAAGGCTGTCGATGAATCCTTCACCCCGACAACGAAGCGGAGCTTTCGCGCTACAAATCGCAATGGCTATCTGGTGGACCTGATCGCGCCGGAGGCGAAAGACCCTGTTCGTAACGCAAGCCGCGGTTCTCTGACGGACTTGCCGGACGATCTTGAAGGCGCGGCGATCTTCGGATTGGCATGGCTCATCAATTCTCCGAAGCTGGATGCCGTCGCTATCGATGAGCGAGGCTATCCGGTCAGACTGGCGGTTATCGATCCGCGCGCCTTTGCGCTCCACAAGGCGTGGCTGTCGGACAGGGATGGGCGCGATCCACTCAAGGCGCCGCGCGACCGCGAGCAGGCGCGTGCCATCGCCACAATAGCGACCCGCTATCTTAAGCTGTCGTTCGACAGCCACGAACTCGATGCAATTCCCAAAGAGTTGCGGGCTTTTGCCGCTCCGTTGGCTGCGGAGGTCAAAGATGCCGAAAAAATCTCGACCAAGCCGGATTGGTGAGACGGTTCAGGCCGTCTCCCGCGGGGCCTTGCCCTTGACCGACGCCAGCCAGACGCCGCCGATGATCAGCACAAAGCCGGCAACATGATAGGCGTGAAGCTGCTCGCCCAGCAGCGTGCTGGCCAGGATTGCCGAATAAAGCGGGATCAGGTGCTGGAATGGACCGGCGCGATTGGCGCCGATTAACTCCACGCCCCGGTTCCAGAACAGGTAGGCGAGGAAGCCGGGGAAGAGCGCAACGTACAGCACGGCGCCCACGGTTTCCCAATTTGCCTGCAGCGTGTAGCCGGACAAGGCCTCCACAATCGCAAAGGGCAAAGTGCCAAGCACCGAGACGGCGCCGAATGCGAACAGGAAGCTGATGGGGCTGATCCGCGGCCGCAGTCTGAAATAGGCCGTGTACACCGAAAACAGCAGCATGTTGAAGACGATCAGAATATCGCCGCCGTTGAAAGACAGATGAAGCAATGTCGCAATGTCGCCTTGCGCGATAATCGCCAGCACGCCCAATAGCGACGTGACAATGCCGGCGATCTGGATCGGCGTGACCGGATCGCGGAAAATTGCCGCGCTGGTCGCCACGATCAGAACCGGAGTCAGCGAATTCAGGACGGAGACGTTCAGTGCGGTCGTATACTGCAGGCCGACATATTGCAGCGACGTGAACATCGTGCCGCCGACGATGCCGAGCCAGAGCAGTATCTTCCACGACGCGCGTATGGCTGGCCAGTCCTTGGCGATGGTGCGGTGCGCGAAGGCCCACAGCAGCAGCGACGGAATGAGCCAGCGCAGCGCGGAGATCGCGAACGGCGGCACGTGGCCGCCAATGGCGCGGCCGACGATGTGATTGCCCGACCAGAACAGCGACGTTAGCGCGAGCAGTAGATAGGGATTACCGGTCAGTCCGAAAAAGCGCCGCGCGCGTGGCGTGGCCGGAGATTGGGTGGTCACGCCGTCACGCCCTCGAACATGCGTTGGCGCGCATTGGCGATATGACGTTGCATGGCGTCGCGGGCACCGTCCGGGTCGCGTGCGGCAATAGTTTCGAGAATCGCGCGATGTTCATCCTGCACCATGCGCATCCGCTCGGCGGTGCGTAGCATCGACAGATTTCGGTTCACGTTCATGCCATACCGGATATGGGGCTGCATAGAGGTCTGGACCGAAACGTAATAGGGGTTATGCGTCGCGCGCGCGATCGCCGCGTGAAAGCATTCGTCGGCCTCGGCGCCGAGTTCCACATTCTTGACGGCTCGTTCCAGCGCCTCGAATGAGTTGCGGATTTCGGCAAGATCGGCGGCTTCCCAGCGTTCCGCGGCGAGCGCAGCGGCGGAGCCTTCAAGTCCGTGGCGGAATTCGAAGCAGCGCTGAATATCGTCGATCGAGGCGCCCGGCGACAGGTTGAGCACCGCAACATCGGGCCGGCGCTTGACGTAGCTGCCCGAGCCCTGTCGCGAAACGATAACGCCGTCATCGCGCAGCCGCGCCAGTGCCTCGCGGACTACGGGTCGCGACGCACCAAAGCGCGTCGCCAGTTCGGTTTCCGACGGTAGACGCGCATTCACCGAGAACTCGCCGTTGACGATGCTCTCGAAGATGCGCTGATAGATGAGCGCGCTGCGCTTTGCCTCGCTCCAACTGGAACCGGATGAGGCGGTCGCCAATGCGGAGCGGTCTGTCGGCATGTGTCGTTCTGCCTCTAGCGTTTGTTGGCGGTGCGCCAGCGCGCGAATTCTTCCTTCGCCTCCGGCGACGGCGGATAGATGCCGAAGATGCTCTTGCCCGCCATCACTTGCTCCTGCACGAAGTCCTCGAACGCAGTCTGTTCGAAGGCTTCGTCGGCAATGTCGTCGGCAATCTTGGCCGGAATGACAACCACTCCTTCGCCGTCGCCGACGATGATATCGCCAGGATAGACCGATACTTCGCCGCAGGCGATCGGCAGATTCAGATCGACGGCGTGGTGCTTGATGAGGTTGGTCGGCGCCGCCGGCTGCGCGTGATAGGCAGGAAAGGGCATGGCCGCGATTTCCGGCGTGTCGCGGAAGCCGCCGTCGGTGACGATGCCGGCGCAGCCGCGTTTCCACAGGCGTGTGACCAATATGTTGCCGGCCGAGGCGGCGGAGGCATTGCGCCGGCTGTCGATCATGAAGACGGCGCCGGCCGGGCATTCCTCGATGCCCTTGCGCTGCGGATGGCTCCGGTCTTCGAACACACCGAGGTGGTCGAGATCTTCGCGCGCGGGAATGTAGCGCAGCGTGTAGGCCGGGCCGACCATATTGGGCTTATCGCCGGCGTTGATGCGATGGATGCCGCCGATGAACGTGTTGCGGAAACCGTGCTTGAACAGCACTGTCGTCAGTGTCGCGGTCGACACCGCCATCAGTTTGCTCTTGGTCGTTTCTCGCATGGAGTCCCCCGGTGGCGTTTGAAGCGTGGCCCGCACACTTGGTCTCGCCGGGGCAATGTTGTCAAGAGTTGTAAAAAGGGTCTTGTGCAGAGGGCGCGGCCCCCAGTAAGGTCAATTTTGAGGAAAACGAAAGCCGCCGACAAGGCGGTTGGCAAAGCCCGTGCGTGTCAGACAGCGGGCGTGGAGGAGACAGAATTATGAAAAACTCGATTTCTATTCTTGCGGCCGTGTTTGGCGTCAGTCTCGGTCTGGCCGCTCCGGCCGCGGCTGCGGATATCAAGCTGATGACCGGCCCGCAGGGTGGCGTCTGGGTGCCGCTCGGCGGTCAACTCAAGGACATGTGGGAAAAGGCCGTTCCGGGCCTCAACGTGCAGTCTCTGCCCGGCGCCGGCATCGCCAACGTGCGTGGCGTCGACGAAGGCAAAGCGGATGTCGGTTTCGGCAACTCGATCTCGACGGTCGACGGCTTGAAGGGCAATGCGCCATTCACCAAGCCGACCAGCAATGTCTGCAACGTCGCGACGCTTTACCCGCAGTACTACCAGCTTGTCGTCACCGCCGATTCCGGCGTGAAGTCGGTCAAGGACCTCAAGGGCAAGGGCGTGACGACGCAGCAGCGCGGCAACACTGGTGAGCTGATTACCGGTCAGTTGCTGAAGGTGAATGGTCTTTCGTACAACGACGTCAAGATGAGCTTCGTCTCGTACACCGACTCGGTGACGCAGATGCAGGACGGCCACGCCGTCGCCTTCGGTCTCGGCACCACCATTCCGTCAGGCGCCGTGATGGATCTCGCCGCGGCGCGTCCCATCACGATCCTCGATCTCGCCGACCAGCTCGGGGAAATGCGCAAGCTCAATCCCGGTTACACACTGGTGACTATCCCGAAGGGCACCTATCCGAAGCAGGACAACGACGTGAAGGTGATCGGTTATGCCACTCACATCGTTGCGTCTTGCAAGCTGCCGGCCGATACCGTCTATGCCATGACCAAGGCGATGGCGGGCAACATCCCGGCAATGTCTTCGGTCAACAAGTCGATTTCGAGCCTGACGACGAAGGCGATGGCCGAGGATATCGGCGTGCCGTTCCATCCCGGCGCCGCAAAGTTCTACAAGGAAGCCGGCATCACGGTTGCCACCAAGTAACTACTGAGACGCCGGCCGCTCGTCGGGCGGCCGGCGTTTCCATTTACAGTCCGAGGGGGCGGGATGCAGATCGACACCAGTTATCGCGGGCTTCTGCGGATCGCCCTTTACGCCATCTCGATCGCGATGGCGTGCTACCACATCTGGGCAATCGCCTTCGGTTCGCCGGAAGCTGTGCTATTCCGCGGCACGCATCTTCTGTTCGCGCTGGTACTGGTGTTTTTGCTGTTCCGCTTCTCGTCGAAGACCGAGGATATGGAACTGGCGCAGGGCGCCCAGGTCGAGGGCGAGGCCCGGATCACGTTGCCGTCGCTGTTCGATTACGCGCTGGTGGCGGTGTCGGCCGCGCCGATCGTCTACCTGTTCGTCAATTACGATTACATCGTCAATCGCATCTTCTACATCGACGACCTGACCCCTATGGACATGATCATGGGCGTCGTCATGACGCTCGTCGTGCTCGAAGCAACCCGCCGCGTCATCGGCTGGGCGCTGCCGATGACGGCGATCGTGTTCCTGATCTATGGCCTGTTCTTCGCCAAGCTCGAGCCGATGCGGCTGCTCGATCAACTTTATATGACGACCGAGGGCATCTTCGGCATCCCGCTATCGGTGTCGGCCGGTTACGTCCTGATCTTCGTCCTGTTCGGCTCGTTCATGGAGCGTACCGGCACCGGCCAGTTGTTCATGGATTTCGCCATGAGTTTGACCGGCAGCCAGGCCGGCGGTCCCGGCAAGGTGTCGGTGGTGTCGTCGAGCCTGTTCGGCACCATTTCCGGCAGCGCCGTCGCCAATGTGATGGTCGACGGCCCGATCTCGATTCCGCTGATGAAGCGCTCGGGCTTCCCGGCGCATTTCGCCGCCGGCGTCGAGGCGACCGCCTCGACCGGCGGGCAGATCATGCCGCCGATCATGGGCGCAGCTGCCTTCGTGATGGCCGAGTTCCTCGCCGTGTCCTACGGCCAGGTGCTGATCTGGGCGATCATCCCGGCGATCCTCTATTACGTCTCGTGCTTTGCCGCCGTGCATTTCGAGGCCAAGCGCCGCGGCCTGGTCGGCCTGCCGCGTTCCGAACTGCCGCGCCTCGGCGAAACCCTGCGCGTGCGCGGCCACCTGTTCATCCCGGTGATGCTGATTCTCGTCGTCATGTACTCGGGCTACAGCGCGCCGCTGGCGGCGCTGGTCGGCACGCTGGCCTGCTTCCCGGTCGCGGCACTGCGCAAGACGACCCGCGGATATGTCAACATCAAGAACATCCTCGACGCCTTCGTCGACGGCGCGCGCAACGCGCTCGGCGTCGCCACCGCCTGCGCCTGCGCCGGCATTGTGATCGGCGTGGTGACGTTGTCGGGCGCGGGCATCGTCTTCACCCAGTTCGTCACGCATCTGTCGGAGCACTTCCTGGTGCTTGCCCTCATCATGACCATGTGCGCTGGCATCATCCTCGGCATGGGCATGCCGACGACGCCGGCCTACATCATCATGACTGCGCTCTTGGTGCCGGCGATCATCAAGCTCGGCGTCATCCCGCCGGCCGCTCACATGTTCGCCTTGTACTTCGCCGTGCTGTCGGCGATCACGCCGCCGGTGGCGCTGGCGGTATTCGCCGCTGCCGGCATCGCCAAGGCCGATTTGTGGAAATCCGGCTGGGCCGCGGTGAAGGTCGGCGCCGCGGGCTTCATCGTGCCATTCATGGTGATCTATGAGCCTGGCCTTCTGATGATCGGCGATTGGCCGACGATCATATCGGCATTCCTGACGTCGGCTTTCGGCATCCTGATGTTTGCCGGCGGGCTGCACGGCTATTTCCTCACCGCGACGACAACCTGGCAGCGCGCGCTGCTTATTGTCGGCGGTTTACTGTTGATCAAGCCCGGCCTCGAAACGGACCTCATCGGCGCGGTTATCGCTATCGTCGTGATCGCCACCCAGGTCGTCGCGCGGCGCAACGCCGTACAGCCGGCACCGGCGAAGTCCACGTGACATCTCTCAGAAGTAACAACCATGTCTGCCAAGAAGCGTCCTGAAGATCTGCGCAGCCACCGCTGGCTGGGCGTTACCGACCTGCGTTCGTTCGGCCATCGCTCGCGTTTGCGCCAGATCGGCTACGATACCGAGGATTGGGCCGGCAAACCGGTCATCGGTATCATCAATACCTGGAGCGATATCAATCCCTGTCACGTTCATCTGCGCACCCGCGCCGAGGAAGTGAAGCGCGGCGTGCTGCAGGCCGGCGGCTTTCCGATCGAGCTGCCGGCGCTGTCGCTGTCGGAATCTTTCGTCAAGCCGACGACGATGCTCTACCGTAACCTGCTGGCAATGGAGGTCGAGGAACTGCTGCGCAGTCACCCGATCGACGGCGCCGTGCTGCTGGGCGGTTGCGACAAGACCACGCCAGGCCTGCTGATGGGCGCGATCAGCATGAATGTGCCGACGATCTTCATGCCCGCCGGTCCGATGCTGCGCGGCAACTGGCACGGCGAAGTTCTCGGCTCGGGTTCGGATACCTGGAAATACTGGGACGAGAAGCGCGCCGGCAAGATCACAGAGGCGCAGTGGGAAGAGATCGAGGGTGGCATCGCGCGCTCCTTCGGCACCTGCATGACCATGGGCACCGCTGCAACCATGATGGCGGTCGCCGAGGCTCTCGGCTTTACGCTGCCGGGCGTGTCGTCGATTCCGGCGCCGGACTCGAACCACCCGCGCGCCGCCAAGGAAAGCGGCCGCCGCATCGTCGAGATGGTGTGGGACGATCTCAAGCCTTCCGACATTCTTACGAAGCAGTCCGTCGACAACGCCATCAAGGTCCACATGGCGATGGCCGGCTCGACCAACTGCATCATCCATCTCATCGCCATCGCGCGCCGCGCCGGTATCCCGCTCGAGATGAACCGCTTCGACGAATTGTCGCGTGAAGTGCCGGTGATCGCCAATGTGCGGCCATCCGGTGCTTATCTGATGGAGGACTTCTTTTACGCCGGCGGCCTGCGCGCGCTGATGAGCCAGCTCCGCAGCGTGCTCGATCTGTCCGCCATGACCGTCACCGGTAAATCGGTCGGCGACAACATCGCGGGCGCCGAGGTCTACAAGCCCGACGTCATCAAATCCCTCAATGACCCGGTGTCGCGCGATGGCGCGACCGCCGTGCTCACCGGCAATCTCGCGCCGCGCGGCTGCGTGATGAAGCCGTCGGCCGCCGAGAAGCGGCTGCACAAGCATCGCGGCAAGGTCATCGCGTTTGAGGACTACAACCACATGGCCCGCGAGGTGGAGCGCGACGATCTCGACGTCACCGCCGACCACGTTCTCGTCTTGAAGAACTCCGGCCCACAAGGCGGCCCCGGCATGCCGGAATGGGGTATGCTGCCGATCCCGAAGAAGCTGGTGAAGCAGGGCGTGCGCGACATGGTGCGCATCTCGGACGCGCGCATGAGCGGCACGAGCTATGGCGCCTGCATTTTGCACGTCGCGCCGGAAAGCTTCGTCGGCGGACCGTTGGCCTTCGTGCAAACGGGCGACGAGATCGAGATCGACATCCCGGCGCGCAAGATCCACCTCCATGTGTCGGACGAGGAACTGGCGCGCCGTAAGGTGGCCTGGCAGAAGCCGGCACCGCGTTATCCGCGCGGCTACGGCGCTCTGTTCTCCGACCATATCGGTCAGGCGGATGACGGCTGCGATTTCGATTTCCTCAGCCGTCCGGGCCAGGTGCCAGAGCCGGAGATTCACTGATCAAACGGCGCTTCCGATGGTAGGTTTATACTATCCTCGGTTGATCGAACGATAAATCTATTACTTATAGATGCAGTGCCTCCCTGTTAAGGTTCCTTCCAGGGAGCGGCCGCCTTCATGACGCCGCGTGCGCGGCGGGCGTTTCGTCCCTCGGGGAGACACATGAAAAGTGCCAATTCAGGCGCGGGTGCGCTTGCGATCATGTTGCTTTTCACGGCAACGCTTTGCTCGGCCCATGCCCAGGCAACGCGCACTTGGGTATCGGGAGTCGGTGACGACGCCAATCCGTGCAGCCGCACGGCGCCGTGCAAGACCTTTGCCGGTGCGATTTCGAAGACCGCCGCCGGCGGTGAAATAAGTGTTCTTGATCCGGGCGGCTATGGCGCGGTGACCATCACCAAGTCGATCAGCATCATCAATGACTACACCGGCGAGGCCGGCATTCTGGCGTCCAATACAAATGGCATCACCGTCAACGCCGCCGCGACAGACGTCGTCATACTTCGCGGTATTGTCATCGATGGCGCGCCGCCAACCATGCCCGGACTTAACGGCATACGGTTTATCAATGGTGCGGCGCTCTATCTCGACAAATGCCTGATCAAGAATTTCGTTTCGACGGCGGCCAATGCTGGCAACGGCATTCTTTTCGCGCCGTCCGGTTCGTCCGAACTCTACGTGTCGAATACGACCTTCACCAACAACGGCGCTGCGGCAGGCGCGACCTCGGGCGGCGCGATCCTGGTCCTTCCCAGCGGTTCGGGTTCCGCGTTCGTAAGCCTGAACCAGGTGCAAATGGCGAACAACCGCATCGGGATGCAGATCAATACGACGGGGACGACCGGCACGGTTTCGGCGAGTGTCGAGTCCACGATTGCGGTGGGAAATAGCGGTCACGGCTTTTCCGCCTTCACCAATGCCGGCGGCACCTCGGCGAGCGCCACGATCAACAATTCGGTGATTTCGGGCAACAATAACGGCGTGGTGGTGAGCGGCAGCGCTGCGGTCTTGCGCCTTGGCAACTCGCTGATCACCGGCAACAACACCGTGGCGGTTATTCAGAGCGGCGGACAAGTCCTGTCCTATAAGAACAATCTGATCGACGGCAATAACAACAACTCGACCCCGCTCACGGGGATTGGGCTTAACTGACGCAGGTCGTGTCGCGGGCGGCTTGCGAAAGGTCCCAAGCCGCCCGCGAGATTCGTGGATGCCCGCCATGCGGCGGGTGTCTTTGCATCGCGGGAAAGGTCTACTATGAGGAGCGCCAGGCACACCGGACGCG
This sequence comes from Pseudolabrys sp. FHR47, assembly GCF_005153485.1. NCBI lineage: Bacteria > Pseudomonadati > Pseudomonadota > Alphaproteobacteria > Hyphomicrobiales > Xanthobacteraceae > Pseudolabrys > Pseudolabrys sp. FHR47. The sequence goes on along the minus strand of NZ_CP039740.1, from coordinate 3,447,559 downwards.
CTCTTTCATGGCCGACGACATTCCCTTCAACAAAACCCTCGATCTCGCTCCCGGCACTGTCGACGAGGTTGCGCCCGGCGTGCGCCGTGTGATGTGCAACAATCCCGGGCCGTTCACCTTCAAGGGCACGGTCAGCTACATCATCGGTCGCGGCAAGGTCGCGATTGTCGATCCCGGCCCGGACGATCCGGCCCATGTCGGCGCACTGCTCGACGCGGTGCGGGGGGAGACCGTGACGCATATTTTCGTCACCCACACCCATCGCGATCATTCGCCGGCGGTGCCGGCGATCAAGCACGCCACCGGCGCTACGGTGTACGCCGAAGGCGTCCACCGTGCGGCGCGGCCGCTGCATATCGGCGAACTCAATCCGCTGGATTCATCGGGCGATCGCGATTTCGTTCCGGATGTGTATCTCAAGGACGGTGAGGTCGTCGAAGGCGACGGCTGGGCGATCGAAGCCGTGACGACGCCGGGCCACACCGCCAATCACATGGCTTTCGCGCTCAAGGGCGAAAATGCGCTGTTTGCCGGCGATCATGTCATGGCTTGGGCGACGTCGGTTGTCGCGCCGCCGGACGGCGCCATGAGCGACTACATGTTGTCGTTGCGCAAGCTCGCCGCCCGCCCCGAGCAGCTCTACTTTCCGGGGCACGGCCCGGTCATCCCCGAGGCCGTACGTTTTGTGAACTATTACATCTTGCACCGCCTCGCCCGCGAACAGTCGATCCTCCACCGGCTGTCCAAGGGCGCGGCCGATATTCCCACCATCGTGCGCGCGATTTATATCGGCCTCGACCCGCGCCTCACCGGCGCCGCCGGTCTGTCGGTGCTCGCCCATATGGAAGATCTGGTGGTGCGCGGCGTTGTCAAAACCGACGGTACCCCGGCTATCGACGGCGTTTTCACGCTTGCTGAGTAGAATCTAGCGCCGCGGCGTCCGCCGTGGCGCCGGCTTCTCTGCCGGCTTTGGCTCGGGCCGCGGCTCCGGCGCCTTGCTCACCGCGTCGTCGATTTCCTCCAGCAGCGCCCGTAGCCGCGCCGCATTGGTGCCGAGGTCGGGGATCGAGACGCGCGAAGCCGAGCGCAGGTCGATGCGCGACCCGGTGCCCGCCGGGGCGATGCGAATGATGATGTCCTCGCGGAATCCCATCACCAGCGACCGGGCCGTGGCTTCGATTGTGGCCTCGCGACGCGTGGCGGCCGGCGGCTGGGCGGCCGCGATCGGCCATTTGTGATTATTGATGACCCCGAGCACGACTTCGTAGGTATTGCGCGGCGGCAGATCGACCTGCAGCGGGGAGATATCGCCATAGGCAGCGTGCTGGAGCTGAGCCGTCTGGCCGCCCGGATAGGCGACATGGTTCGGCGGCCGCTGCGACGCCAGGGCGACAAAGCGCGGCGGGTTGGCGGTATCGGTCGATATGTCGTTGATGGCCGGCAACTTGATGGCGCGCTGCGCCAGATAGGCCGGATACAGCAGCAGAAGAATACTGAGCAGAAGCCCCCGGATCGCTCGGCCAAGGCCCGCGCCGCCGTTACGCCAGATCGCGACGAAGGCGATCAGGGCAAACAGGATCGCGACTGCGGCGAAGGCGAGCGCCGCCCCGAAAGTCGCCAAAGCCGGGCCGAACTCGAAGGCTCCTGTCGTCAGGATGAGCGCGGACAAGCCGCCGACGGCGAGCGCGAACAGCGACAGCCGCGACGACCAGACGGCCCAGGGCGAAAGGTTCTCTTCAATATAGAGGCGGCGCGCCACGGCAGCTTCCCGTCCGGCTCGCGCCTGGACGCGGCCTCATGCAATCGGATGTTCGGAAGGGATAAAGCCAACGCGGCTGCCGCGCAATGTCGGCTTGCGATGCCCCGGCTCGGCCGTCAGGCAACCCGGCGGATGGCGATGATCGGCTTGTCCAGTCGGGACTGGATTTCGGCGGCCGGCATCGGTTTGCCGAACAGATAACCCTGGCCTTCGTGGACACCCTGCGAGCGCACCAGGTTCATCTGTTCCTCGGTCTCGATGCCTTCGGCAACGACGGTCTTGTCGAGGCCGGCTCCGAGGCTCGCGACCGCGCCGATGATGGCGCGTGCATCGCGGCCATCGCCAAGATCGGTGATGAAGGAACGATCGATCTTGATTTTCTGGAACGGGAACTTGCGCAAATAGTTGAGCGACGAGTAGCCGGTCCCGAAGTCGTCCAGCGACAGGCTGACGCCGAGCTCGTGGAGCCGGTTCATGGTTTCGATCGTGCTGTCGTTGTCCTCGAGCAGCAGGCGCTCCGTCACTTCGAGTTCAAGGCGCTGTGCCGACAGCCCGGACTTCGCCAGCGCCGCGATCACCTGCAAACCAAGCCCCTTGTCGCGGAATTGCACCGGCGACAGGTTCACCGCGACACGCACATGGCGAGGCCAGTCCGCAGCGTCGGCACAGGCGCGGTTGAGCACCCATTCGCCCAGCGCGATGATCAGACCGGTTTCCTCGGCAACCGGTATGAACACGGACGGCGGAATATTGCCTCGCGTCGGATGGGTCCAGCGCAGCAAGGCTTCGCAGGTCGTGACGCGGCCGGTGTGCAGGTCGACCAGCGGTTGATAATTCAGTGTGAACTGGTCGTGCGTGAGGGCTTCGCGAAGGTCGAGTTCGAGCGACCGGCGCTCTTGCGCCGCATCCTCCATCTCGATCGCGAAGAATCGGTGGCTGCCGCCGCCGCTGCTCTTGGCGGCATAGAGGGCCATGTCGGCCTTCTTGATCAGCTCGTCGGCGTCGACGCCGTCATGCGGCGCCATGGCAATACCGATCGAGGCGCCGACATCGATGCGATGGCCAGCAATGTGGAACGGTTCTTTCAGCGCCTTGATGATGCGCGAGGCGAGCGCATGGGCCGCCTGCTGGCGCGAGGTATGGGTCTGAAGGATGACAAACTCGTCGCCGCCGAAGCGCGTGATCATGTCGCCGGGGCGGACCAGCGCGGAGAGACGCGACGCCACTTCCTTGAGCAGCAGGTCGCCGATCGGATGGCCGAGCGTATCGTTGACCGTCTTGAAGCGGTCGAGGTCGATGAGATGGATGACCAGATGATTGGCGCGGTCCCTTACCGCGGCCAGCATGTCGGCGATGCGTTCGCGGAACTGCGTGCGGTTGGCAAGGCCCGTCAGTTCGTCGAAGCGGGCGAGGCGTGCGATCTTCTCCTGCGCACTGTTGCGCTCGGTGACATCCTCGAAGATGACGACTGAGCCGCCGGCCGGCATCATGCGGCGGGAGATGGCGAGCGTTCGCGAGCCGTCGAGCGAGACCTGGAACTGGTCGAAATTGTCCTGGCGCAGGCCGTTGACCAGGTCGTGGACCACCAGTTTGACGCTGCCGGACGTGTGATTGCGGGCGCGCAGGCTGTGCCGCACGATCTGGGAAATGCGCATGCCGACCCGGAGCGAGGCATTCTGCAGGTGCAGGAGTTCGACGAAACGCTCGTTCCAGACCTGCAGGCGGTCATGGGCATCGAGCATGCACAGGCCGTGCGACATGTTGTTGAGCGCGGCGTCGAAGCGGTTGGCCTGTTCCTCGAAGCGGGCGGCCAGCGCCGCCTCCTTGCGCGTCATGATCAGCGCCTGGAAGATGACGTCGCGGATGCCGAGCGTGATGTCCATCATGCCGTAGATGAACAGCAGGCCGACGAAGCCGAGCACCTTGTGGATCCAGTCGGGATAGATCAGCAGCCCGATCACGATCGGCAGCATGACCAGGGTGAACTGGCCGCCGGCGATGAAGGGCCGGCCGGCATTGCGGCCGGCGATGGCCGCGGCATAACCGGTTGCGGTCGTAACCACCGCCATCTGCAGCGCGGAATTGTCGGTCTGGGTCAGGGTCAGCCAGCAGAGCAGGCCGAGCAGACCGGAGAAAGCCCAAGCGCCGTATTCATAGGACGTCTCCCAGAACCGGACATGACGGAAGGCCATGTTCTTGGCGCGCCGGTAGAACAGCGCCGACACCACCCTCATCGCGCCGACGGCCAGAATAGCAATCGACGTCAGCATGATTTGCTGGTTGTTCAGATTCCACGCCACCAGCATGCCAATGATCGAGCAATTGATCGCACCGATCGCGAGTGACGCGATTGGTGCAAACAAAGACTCGACCAATGCGGCGCGAACTTCGTTCGGCAGTTCCGCATCGGCGCGGCGAATTTGCATCAGCTGTTTGATAAGCATGGTGCTCGGCGCGGCTTCCTCTGATGTGGGAAGATTAGCTGCTGAAAATCAACACCAAGCAAACGCGTTTAATTGCCGTCGAACGTGCTTAAGAAACGTCAAGGCTGTCTGATCAAATAATGCTCAATTTGTTCCGATTCGGCGACCCGGGAACCGCGGCGATCAGCGTCGGCGACGGTATTTGGTCCCCTGTTTGGAGCGTGCCGGGAGGGTTCCGAATCGGCTTCTGCAATTTGAAGCCCAAGGCGTGGCAACCGGACGCAACAGGCGTCGGCGGGCCGCATTTTCCCGGGGCGCCAGTCTCGGCTGGTTTAAGTGTCCCGGCCGTCGGCACGGGCGGTATAGCGACCGCGCCAGCGCAATTTCATTGCCGTGGTTAATTCACAATAACCTACGGTATTTCCGTGCCTTTGGGCCGTTGTGACGCACCCGTGAATCTGCATGGCGGTTCACCAAGGTGCATTAATGCGCTGGCGCAATCTTAAGAAAGTGTTAAGGTAAAATAATCCTTAACGGGCGCGGTACGTGCCGCCCGTCGTGTTGGTTGCGTTGTAAGCGTGGTGGTCAAATGACGAGTATTGCGTCGCGCGACACCGTTGCAGGTGGTCGGTTTGTACCTTTTGCACTGCCGCCGGCGATGCAGGCTGACAGCGTTGCCCGTCTCGGCGGCCGCACGCTCGAACTGCAAAGAGCCGCTGACGCCGCCAGACTTTTCTGCCTCGAGCACCTTGAAGTTTCCTTCGATGAGAAGAGTGGTGCGTTGTGGAGCTTCATGCGCGCGAAAGGGCGTCCGAGCTACAGTCTGGCTTTGCTCGACGACATTCACGCCATGCAGGACGGCATTGTGGCGCGATTTGGTAGCCAGCCGAACGAACTGCGCTACCTGATAGCCGGCTCGCGCTCGCCCGGTGTTTTCAGCCTCGGCGGCGATCTCGACCTGTTCGCGACTTGCATCCGTAACCAGGACCGGCAGGCGTTGATCGATTACGGCAAGTCCTGCGTGCGCGTGCTGCACCGGTTTCACACCGCGCTCGACCTGCCGATCGTCACCATCGGCTTGGCGCAGGGCGACGCGCTCGGCGGCGGTCTTGAATCGCTGCTGTCGTTCAATTTCATCATCGCCGAGCGGACGGCAAAGTTCGGCTTCCCCGAGACCTTGTTCGGTCTGTTTCCCGGCATGGGCGCCTACAGCATCGTCGCGCGGCGAGCGAATGCTGCTTTCGCCGAAGACATGATGCTCAGCGGCCGCACTTATACGGCCGACGAGATGAAAGAAGCCGGCCTGGTCCATATGGTGGTGGAGCCGGGGCAGGGGATCGAGGCTGCGAAGGATTACATTGCGCGCAGCCAGAGCCGTCACGCCGGCATTCGCGCTGTCTATGAGGTTGGCCGGCGCGTCAATCCGATGCCGCTCGACGAGCTCGACGACATCGTGCGGATCTGGGCGGATTGCGCGCTCAAGCTCAGCGATCGCGATCTCAGGCTGATGCAGAGGCTGGTCGCGGCGCAGAACCGCCTGCCCAAGCAGTTGCAGGCCGCCGAGTAGACCGGGCGTAACTGGCTGCGGTCGTTGGAACCCGTTTGGGGGATGGCGTTGCTGTGAGCATTCCTCCAACGCCGCTTCCATCAATTCAGTCATGAAACTGTTCAAGTGCCAGGCCTGCGGCAACATCGTCTATTTCGAGAACGTGTCCTGCGAGGTCTGCGGGCACCGGCTCGCCTATCGCCCGGCGCAGACCGATATGACCGCGATCGAGCCCCTCGGCGGCAATGAGTGGAAGCCGCTCAGCGCGCCGGATCAGCGCCGGCTGCTCTGTGTAAATGCCGAGCATGGCGTGTGTAACTGGTTCGTGCCGGACGAAACGGCCGATGCCTATTGTCTGGCCTGCCGTCATAACAGGACCGTCCCCGACCTGACGGTGCCGGGACATCTGGCGGCGTGGCAGGCGCTGGAGATGGCCAAGCACCGGCTGTTCTATTCGCTGATCCGCTTCAACCTCCCGCTGACGACGATCATCGATGATCCGGCGCGCGGCCTCTCGTTCGAATTCCTCGCGGACGCGCCACAAAATGGTAGTCCCAGGGTGATGACCGGCCACGACAATGGCAACATTACCATCGCGCTGGTCGAGGCCGACGATGCCGAGCGCGAACGGCGCCGCGTCGCCATGGGCGAGCCGTACCGGACGCTGCTCGGTCACTTCCGCCACGAGATCGGCCACTACTACTGGGACATCCTGGTGCGTGATGGCGGCAAGCTCGAGACCTTTCGCGACATGTTCGGCGACGACAGTCAGGATTACGGGGAGGCGCTGCAGCGGCACTACAGGACCGGCGCGCCGCCCGACTGGCAGGACCATTTCGTGTCGCAATATGCCAGCGCCCATCCGTGGGAGGATTTCGCTGAAACCTGGTCGCACTACATCCACATCGTCGACACATTGGAAATGGTCGCGGCCTCGGGCATGTCGGTAAAGCCGAAGGTCGACAACACCGGCGACTTCGCCGCGAAGGTGACGTTCGACCCATATCGTGCCGACACCATCGACCAGATCGTCGACGCCTGGCTGCCCTATGTGTTCGCCATGAATAACGTCAACCGCTCGATGGGAGCGCGCGATCTTTATCCGTTCGTGTTGTCGCCCGCGGTGATCCGTAAGCTCGGCTTCATCCACGAACTGGTCCACGACCGCGCCGGCCGCGAGCCTGCGACGTCGCTGGCCGACGCGCTGCTCGGTGGTTTCCTGCCGTGGAAGCGCAAGGCCGGCTGAGCAACTGCTCACGCCGCCAATTCACGCCTTGTCGAAATTGCGGCGCGTCGCCTCGATCTCCCGCCGGCTTGTCTGCCGTCGGCGGCCCGCGCGCATGACGCCGTAGACGAGCGCGCCCAGCAGCAGCACCGTGCCGACGCCGTAGAGAAGCTCCTGAAGACCCATGTCGTCACCTCCTTCGCTTTAAACGAAGGAGGTGACGAGGCGTTCCTGAACCGGTTGTCGCGCTACTTCACGCCGAGCAGTTCGACGTCGAAGATCAGCGTCGCGTTCGGCGGAATGACGCCGCCGGCGCCGCGCGCGCCATAGCCGAGGTCCGGCGGAATGATCAGCGTGCGCTTGCCGCCGACCTTCATGGTGGCGACGCCTTCGTCCCAACCCTTGATGACGCGGCCGGCACCGATCGGAAATTCGAAGGGCTCGCCGCGATCGACCGACGAATCGAATTTCTTGCCCTTCTGGCCGTTCACATAGAGCCAGCCAGTGTAGTGCATCACGCAGGTCTGGCCGCGCTTCGGCGTCGCGCCGGTGCCGACCTGGATGTCCTGGATCTGAAGGCCTGAAGCAGTGGTCATGGTTTTTCCGGTCTGTGCGGTGGCGGGGAAGGGCGCGATGCTCGCGGCCAGCGCGGCGAGCAGGGCGGCCCGGCGGGTGATTGGCATTCCGGCGCTCCTTACAAAACGCGGCGCCGAATGTCGGCGCCGCCGTGGCGGCCTTGTAGCCGAGCTGCCGCGATTTCCAAAATCGCGCGCTGGCCTTATGCCGCCGGACCGCGCTCGCCCTCGCCGGGTGGCGGCGGCGACAGAAAGCCGGCCGACTGTGCGTCAGCGGCGGTCAGCCTGCGCGGATAATCGGTGCGGCAATCGACGCAGCGGAAGAAGCAACTGAAGCCGTCGCCGCGCGGGGCGCGGTGCATCTCTTTCAATCGTGTTTGGCCGCCACAGACGGGGCAGAGGGGCGGCAGGTCGATATTCATGATCGGTCCCTCCGTTCTCATCGCGCCCTGTCGGCGCAAAGAAGCTGTCGTCGCGCACGATGGGCGCGGTGCGTTGTCTCCTGGTCTCGGGGATTGTCCGGGCGCTTGGCCCGGCTGACAGATGTGCTGGAACAACGCCATCAACGGAACATTGGTGCCGTCACGTTCCGTTACGGATGGGGGAATTGGTGATGACGTGCGAGGGAACTCGTGAATTAAAAAAGCGACCTGGTCGCGGCGAGAATGCGGCGCGAATGAGCGAGTATGTTGAAGGACGAATGTCGCCCGCGCCGGGAATGGGTTAGATGTCGACGCGTACCGATGCGTTGCTGTTGCAGGCAGAAACCGGCAAAATCACCTGCATCCAACATCCCCATTGCGGCCGGTTGTCACCCGGCGCGGGCTTGTCGGTTGAACAAGCGGCGCGATGAGTCGTTCCAGCGAAGATGTTGGTTTCAACCTGAAGCGCGCGGCTTTCGCTTGGCCTTTGTCGGCAGCGCGTGCGCATGCGCCATCTCGAGCGCCGACTGCAGTTCGGGAATCGTGAGTTTCGAGAGCGTCGCCGTGGTCCAGCCCTGCTTGCCGAAGGCATTCGGCACCGGCGTGAAGGCATCTGCCGCGACCGTGCATTTAAGTGCCTGTTCGTCCGGCGCGAACTTAAAGTTTGCCGTTTCGCCGTCGGTAGCGAGCGTCACATAGATGCGCGCGACCTTGAAGGCGGTGCGATCGAAATGAGGCGCCTCGGTGGTGCCGTTGAGCGCCAATGCCAGTCGGCGCAGATCGGATGCTTTGGCCCAAGCCTTCGCCATTGTTGAAACTGCCTCCGTCAACGTGCGACGATAGGAGACGACTTTAGCCGCACGGCGAACCTAGCGATATGGCGAACGACGTTTTCAATCTCCAGCGCTTCGTCACGGCGCAAGCGCCGGTCTATGCCGATGTCTGCGAGGAACTGAACCGCGGGCAGAAGACGAGTCACTGGATGTGGTTCATCTTTCCGCAGATAGCGGGGCTGGGCATGAGCGCGATGTCGCGGAAATACGCCATCTCCGGCCTCGACGAGGCGCGGGCTTATCTCGCGCACCCGGTGCTGAGTCCACGCCTCATCGAATGCACGAAGCTGGTCGGCGAGTCGGGCCGAACAGTTGAGCTGATATTCGGCTCACCGGACGACATGAAGTTCCGTTCGTCGATGACCTTGTTCGCCAAGGCGCAGGGGCAGGGTGTGTTCAGCGAGGCGATCGCGAAATACTGCGGTGGTGTGTTCGATGGGGCGACGGTGGCGAGGCTCTGAATCGTTAGTTTATACGATGGGTACTCGGAATCGTTTCGTTACGCCATCTCCTACGTGACTTGCACTGATCGTCGAATTTCCTGATGCGTGATGAATTTCTCCACCCTTGTCGTCAATCTCGAGAGTGGTGCCGTCGAAATGATAAATGGGCATATGCGCAGGACGTTCTGATGGAAATGCCAGCCTTGGTAGGTCGTTCACGCGACGGAGAATGTCCGATGTTCGGTCAGATATTTTGTTGTCTGGTTCTGTGTGACTAAGGGTGGCGTGCTTTATAATTTCTTGTGTGACCTCATCTGCCAAGAGGTAGACGTTTGACACTATCTTTCTGAGTTCTATCGAGAAGGAGAATGCTTCCCGTTGCTGATGGATATTCTTTTCCGGGCCCAAGGTGTCAGGTTCAGTAAGCGAGAATACAGAGTATCCCGGTATTTTAGCAAACTGATATCGGGCCTCTACGAATCCTAAATAGGCATGTGCATGTTTCATTTTGTTGCATTGGACGACTACATGGTTTCTTAAGCCTTTACTTAAGGAAAACCGATTTTTGCCGTAGGTCTCGCGCGAGAGCACGGCTCTGAGCATATTTTTCTCGAAGTCTTCTATAAGCTCCGTCGCATCGTACAAAAGGTTCTTTTGTGACTTGAGAAGGTGCTCTGAGGTTTCGTCGTTCGCTCTTGGCGAGTGCCAGCCATCGAGTGCATCTAAAACTGCGACTAATGATTGCTCAAAAGTCGTCCACCGACGATTGAAGATCGCAAGCGGATGCTGCAGTCCCCATTCGGCGTTGAATAGAGGCCCTTGGAGGCGATTTAGGATTGACGCAATTGGTGGAAGTAATCCGCCCGGTCCGTCTTTTCTTATCAGAAGTGGCACGAGGGTTCCTTGCGGCGCTTCGCTTTGCGGCGTTGTTCGGCGTTCATTCTAGGCCGTTTCAACTTACTCCGCCGCCTCTCCCGTCGGCAGCCGATACTCCGCAAACTGCTTGCGCAGCGTGATCTTCTGAATCTTGCCCGTCGCGGTGTGCGGGATTTCGTCGACGAAGGCGACGTCGTCCGGCATCCACCACTTGGCGCATTTGCCCTGCATGAAGCCGAGGATCTCGTCCTTGGTCGCGGTCTCGCCCTTCTTGAGCACGATGACGAGCAGCGGGCGCTCGTCCCATTTTGGATGCGCAACGCCGATCACGGCGGCTTCCGCCACTTTGGGATGGCCGACGGCAAGGTTTTCCAGATCGATCGACGAGATCCACTCGCCGCCGGACTTGATCACGTCCTTCGAGCGGTCGGTGATCTGCATGTAACCATGCGGGTCCATGGTGGCGACGTCGCCGGTGTCGAACCAGCCGTCCCTGTCGAAGACCTCGTTGCCTTCGCCCTTGTAGTAGCTCTTCGCCACCGCCGGCCCGCGCACCTTGAGCCGGCCGAACACCTTGCCGTCCCATGGCAGGGGCTTGTCATTGTCGTCGGTGATCTTCATCTCCACCCCGAACGGCGGATGGCCTTGCTTCATCTCGATGTCGAGCCTGGCGTCGCCGGAGAGGTTCGCGTATTCCGGCTTCATGGTGCAGAGCGAGCCGAGCGGGCTCATCTCGGTCATGCCCCAGGCGTGGATCACCTCGACGCCGTAGACGTCCTGGAACGTCTTGGTCATGGCGCGCGGGCAGGCCGAGCCGCCGATGACGACGCGGTTGAGATAAGGCAGCTTCTGGCCGGTCTTTTCCAGATCCTGCAGCAGCATCAGCCACACCGTCGGCACCGCGGCGGTGAAGGTGACTTTATACGTATTGAGCAATTCGTAGATCGAGGCACCGTCCATCTTGGCGCCGGGCATCACCAAAGTGGCGCCGACCATCGGCGAGGTCAGCGCCAGGCCCCAGCAATTGGCGTGGAACATCGGCACCACGGGCAGGATGACATCGCGGCTCGATGCGGCCATGGCGTCGGGCATCGCGGCGATCATGGAATGCAGCACGTTGGAGCGGTGCGAGTAGAGCACGCCCTTGGGATGGCCCGTGGTGCCGGAGGTGTAGCACATGCCGGCGGCGGTGTTCTCGTCGAACTCCTTCCAGGCGAAGTCGCCGTCGACTTGTGCGATCCAGTCCTCATAGGCGACGGCGTTCTTCAGCGACGTCTGCGGCATGTGTGCGCCGTCGGTGAGGATCACATAGCGCTCGATGGTTGGCAGCTTGTCGGCGATCTTTTCCAGCAGCGGCACGAAGGTCAGATCGACGAACATCATGCGGTCTTCCGCATGGTTGACGATCCAGACGATCTGATCGGGGAACAGGCGCGGGTTCACGGTGTGATAGATGGCGCCGATGCCCATGATGCCGTACCAGCATTCGAGGTGCCGCCAGGTGTTCCAGGCGAGGGTCGCGACGCGGTCGCCGAGCTTGATGCCGTCTCTGTCCAGCCGCTGCGCGACTTTCAGCGCGCGGGCGCGGATATCGGCGTAGGTGGTCTCGACGATCGGCCCCTCGACCGAACGGGTGATGACCTTGCGGCCGCCGTGGAAGGTGGCGGCGTGATCGACAATGCGCTGGCACAATAGCGGCCAGCCCTGCATCAGCCCGAGCATGATGTTCCCTCTCAGTGTTGTTGGGCGGCTGTGGTTGCCGCCAGCCTGCCGGCTTTTTGGACCGGCCCCTCGCCGGTCAGGACATAGACTAGCTTGCGCGGTGACAGGTGAAAACGCCGTCTTTGGGAAGGCGTTCGCTTTGTGCCTCGCACAAAGGCCGTATTCGTGGCAGAGATCGCAGACGATGAGGCGAGTGGCGGCATTATTTTGCATCGCAATGGGAAGCGGCGTGTCGTCCGCCCTGGCTGACGACGTGCCTTTGCCGCGGCCGAAGCCGGCGATACCGGCAGTCGCCGCGCCATGGCGTGAACCGTTGTCGTTTCGCGAGGCCGCCGGTGCGGACTTCCAGACCGCATCCGTGACCTCCGAGCCGTCGGATTGCCGCAAGCGGCTCGAGAAGACGGCAAAGCTTCGACCAATTCCGCGTCTGATGGGGCCGGGCGCCTGCGGCGGCGAGGACATGGTTGAGCTGGAAGCCGTGCTCGCCGACAAGGGCAAGGCTATCGACATCAGGCCGGCGCCGATGCTGCGCTGTGAGATGGCCGAACAAGTCGCCCTCTGGGTCCGCGACGACATCGCGGTTCGCGTCGCCAAAAGCGGACTGACTTTGGCGAGCGTCGAGACCTACGACGACTTCAGTTGCCGCGGCCGTAATCGCGTCTTCGGCGCCAAGCTCAGCGAGCACGGCAAGGGCAATGCCGTCGACATCCGCAGCATCACCTTTACGGACAAGAAGTCCGTGTTGCTCACCGACAAGACTTTCGCCAAGGATGTGCGCACCGATCTGCGCACGTCGGCCTGCGCACGCTTCACCACGGTGCTGGGGCCTGGCTCGGACGGCTATCACGAAGAGCACATCCATGTGGACTTGGCGCAGCGGCGCGGCGGCTTCCGCATGTGCCAGTGGAATGTGCTCGAGCCGCCACCGCCTCCACCGCCGCCGAAGCCGGCCGAGGTCGCGAAAGCCGAGCCTATGTCGGATGCCGCTCCCGCCACCGCCGCGGAGCCCGACGACGAAGCCGATGACGCGGCGACAAAGCCGGACGCGGCGCCGACGCAGATCGCGCTCGCCGATGTGCCGTTGCCACGGCCGCGCCCCCCGGCCCAGCGCAAGCGATCGCGGGGCGGCGGTATCCACCTTCCTTTCAACCTTTTCCGCTAGGCCGGACGCATGACCTTCGATGTGCGCCGATATGCGCCGCCACCACCTGCCGCGTCGGGCATGACCCGGCGCGGGCTGATCAAGGCCGGTATTGGGTTGACGGGCCTCGCGGGCGTCATGGCGACAGGCACCGGCGTTTATGCGGCGATGGAAGCGGCCAACGGCCTATCGATCACCGATTATCGCCTTAGTCCGCCGGGATGGCGGGTCGGCCAGCGGCTGACCATCACGGTGATCGCCGACATCCATGCCGGCGGCCCGAATATGGGGATCGCGCGCGTGCGCCAGGTGGTCGATGCCGCCAATGCGCTCGGCAGCGATCTGACGGTGCTGCTCGGCGACTATTTCGCCACGCATCGCTTCATCACCGAACTGGTGCCGCCGGAAGCCTGGTCGGCGGAGCTGGCCCGGCTCAAGGCGCCTCTCGGTGTCTATGCAATCCTCGGCAATCACGACTGGTGGCACGGTCTTGAGCCGACCCGCGCGGCGCTGCGCCATGTGCGTATCCCGGTGATGGAGAACGACGCCGTGCTGCTCGGCGAGGCCGGGGCGCGGTTCTGGCTGGCCGGGCTCGGCGATCAGCTCGCCTATCGGCTCGGCCACAGCCTGTTTCGCGGCGTCGACGATCTGCCTGGCACGCTCAAACGCTGCGACACCGCCGATCCGATCATCCTGCTGGTCCATGAGCCGGACATCTTTGTTCATGTGCCGGATCGCGTGTCGTTGACCTTGGCAGGCCACACCCATGGCGGCCAGATCCGGCCGCCTTTGATCGCGCCGTTCTGGGCGCCGTCCGCCTACGGCGCGCGCTTCGCCTATGGGCACATCATCGAACGGGGCCGGCACATGATCGTCTCGGGCGGCCTCGGGACCAGCAAGGTGCCGATGCGGCTCGGCATGCCGCCGGAGATCGTCCGGGTGACGCTCGGGTAACAAGGCGCAAAACAAAAACGGCGCCCGAAGGCGCCGTTTCCATCTCAGTCCCCGTAACTTGTCAGTTGAACAGGCTGCTCGCCGACGCCATGCGCGGCTTGACCGTCGGGCTGAAGGGCGAGTCGCCCTGGCCCGGCGCCAGCACCACGACGACGCTGTTCGGCTTCACCCGGTTGTAGAGGTCGATGATGTCCTCGTTGGTCATGCGGATGCAGCCCGAGGAGATCGCCTGGCCGATATATTCCGGCTGGTTGGTGCCGTGGATGCGATAGAGGGTGTCCTTGTTGCCCTCGTAGAGATACAGCGCGCGCGCGCCCATCGGGTTCTGCGGGCCGGAGCCGACGAAGTTCGGCACGTCCATGCGCTTCTTGATGTCTTCGGTGGGGGTCCAGGTCGGCCATTCGGCCTTGCGGCCCACCTTGGCGACGCCCGACCAGGCCAGAGCCTCTTCGCCGACGGTCACGCCGTAGCGGATCGCCTTGCCGCCATCGAGCACGTAGTAGAGATAGCGAGCGTCCGAATCGACGACGATCGTGCCGGGCACTTCCTTGCGGTGATAGTCGACGATATGCCGCTGATAAGGCTCGGGAATTGTCGCCTTTTCGTAGGGCGCCGCGGCCAGAAGCTTCTTGTCGCGCGGGGTCATGCTGGCGTCGGACGCCGGCTCGACCGTGGCCTGCATGCAACCACCGAGCATCAGCCCGACGCCAAACACAGCAAGAATCAACCCCTTAGCCCGCATTTTGCCCTCTCTTCCGGTCGCTAGGTCAGCGCCCGACCTGTCCAATTCCGCAACGCAATTAAGCGAAGACGACGCGATTTTGCCACGCTTCTTAACGCTGGCGCGATCTGTTCCTGTGCGGTTGTTGCAGGAAAGCCGCAGTTTTTTCGGGTTTTAAACAAGCGAAAAGCGGAACACTTGCGCCCATCTGAAAAAGCACCTTGCCTGCAAGGTGTTAACAGAGGGTTTACCATAATAAAGGGTATACTCGTCGAATTGGCCGCAATGGTCCGGTTCTGCGCCAGAGTCACAGACAGACCTTGTTTGCTTGCGCAATTCCGCCCCAGTTGCCGACAACAAACACCCTCGAGGAAACCTCAGGGACTTATGGAGCAACACTGAAATGACCGCGCCCAAGGGTACGGAGCGTAAGGAGCGTCCGCAGCAACAGCAACAGCAGCAGCAGGGCTCGTCGGGCCAGCTCAACGAGCGTTATGGCAAGATTGGCATCTCCGCCGTCGCCGGCGCCGTACGCCATAAGCCGGAGCGCAAGCCGACCGAAGCCAAGCGCTTCGTGCCGCACGACAGCGACTGATCCGTCCGCTCTCGGTTCAAGCCTGCGGCCCGTGCCATCTGAGAGCCAGGCCGCACCACTTTTCTCAGATCAGCGTCAGGGTCCGCCGCGCCGCGCACGAGATGTGTGCGGCCGGTTTTCCGTCGCCCTGAGCCCACGGCCCGCGCAAATTCGGCTTGCGCCGGGCGATGCGTTCTTGCCATGAAAGATCATCGGCCACAGCGGCTGCGGCGACCGCCCAAGGTGATTGATGATCGCGATCTACGTCCAGCGCGGCGCGCTCCTTGAGCGAATTCCGGTCGAACCCGATGTGACGCCTCCGGAGGCGCCGGTGTGGATCGACCTCGTCAACCCGACCGTACAGGAAGACAGAACCGTCGAGCAGATTCTCGGCATCGCAATTCCGACTCGGGAAGAGATGCAGGAGATCGAAGTCTCCAGCCGCCTCTATGTCGAGAACGGCGGCCGTTACATGACGGCCACGCTGATGTGCCAGTCGGACACCGCGACGCCTAAGACCACGCCTGTCACTTTTATCCTGGCCAACCACTGCTTGTGCACCGTGCGCTATGACTCGCCGCGGCCTTTCGCGCTGATCGAGCACAAGCTGGGCCGCTACTGCGGGCCTAAAGTATCGGGCGACAGCGTGCTGATGGACCTGCTCGACGCCATTGTCGATCGATCCGCCGATATTCTCGAGCGTGTTGCCGCCGAGGTCGATCAGGTGTCGCGCATGATCTTCGAGCCCGAGGACGAGGGCGGTCCGCCGTCCTACAACGAGGTGCTCAAGACGCTCGGCCGCAAGGGTGATCTATCCTCCAAGGTTCGCGAGTGTCTGGTGTCGGTCGGCCGCCTGTTGTCGTTCCTCGCCAACGAAGCGGAGGCGATGAAGTGGCCGAAGGATTACAAGCTGCAACTGACCTCGATGCAGCGCGATGTGATCTCGCTGTCCGATCACGCCACCTATCTCGCCGGCAAGATCACCTTCCTGCTCGACGCGTTGCTCGGCATCGTCTCGATCCAGCAGAACGACATCATCAAGATATTCTCGATCGCGGCGGTGATCTTCATGCCGCCAACGCTCGTCGCCTCGATCTACGGCATGAACTTCAAGCACATGCCCGAGCTCGACTGGTTCGCCGGCTATCCGATCGCGCTCTTTATCATGCTCTGCGCCGCCATCGGGCCGATCCTGTTCTTCAAGTGGAAGAAGTGGTTGTAGGGCGATCGGGCCTCACTTAAGGCGCGGCCATCAATCCCCTAAGTTGCTGCGAGAGCGCCCGTGCACTGGCTTTGTCGAGGCGACCGGTGCGGCGTTCGACACGCGCGGCTTCAACGCATGCAATCTTCACGGGTCTGATGATCGAGGGAGCCGGCAAACCGGCACGGTCCAGATCGACAATCGGCACGTCGCACGGCCAACGCTCGTTATCGGCACTCGTGATCATTGCCAGCCAGACGAGACCGTAAGGGGCGAGCTTGGGCGACGATATGACGAGAGCCGGGCGGCGTTTTTCGGCCAATCGATCCGCGTAGGGAAATGGAACGACGACGACGACGTCGAAAGCGGAAAAACGCGCTTTCTCAGAGCGAGCCATAGGCCTTCTCGTCCGCCTCGCTCGACCATTCGGAAAAGGTCGCGAACGGATCGTCGCCTTCCGGTGTAGCCTTGTCGAGAAGTATGCCGTCTTCGGTTTCGCGATACCGCAAGGTATCGCCGGGTTTGATGCCGAGTTTTTCGCGCACGGCGCGCGGCAGCACCGTCTGGCTTTTGACCGAAACCTTGGAATAGACGGCTGGCGGGCGGATCGGACGGTTCATATCAGCAATTTAGCTTACCGCCTTACGCCTTACAAGGAGCTCCAAGGCGCTGAGAACTCGCTTTGCTGCCGCTTGTGGAACTCCCCGCATCCCCCTGCGTTCATTGCCTGAAAGCTGGGGCAGCCGCTGGAGGACGAAGCCATGGGCCGACCGCGCATCATCATCACGTGTCCGGATACCGGCATCGCGGTCATCAGCCGCATTGCCTACGAGGACATGATCAATCCGCTCAAGGCGCCGATGAATTTCAGGTGCCCGTGCGGCGAAACGCACAAGCTGCAATTTGCCGGCGTGCAAAACCGGCGCAGGCCGCCGACCCGCCCGGCGCCGTTCGACACGCCACGCGCACTTTGAATCGGATTTACTTCAACGTCGCGGCATTTGCGCCACGTGCGCAACGGATTGCCGAGATCAGACGTGCTGGCCGCCGTTGATGTGGATTTCGGCGCCGTTCACATATGAGCTGGTCTCGGTGCACAGCACGTAGATGATCTTGGCGACTTCATCCGGCGTGCCGAGGCGCTGCATCGGAATCTGCTCGACGATCTTCTCGGTGCCCGGCGACAGGATCGACGTGTCGATCTCGCCCGGCGCGATGGCGTTGACGCGGATGCCGAGCCGGCCGAAGTCGGACGCCATCTCGCGCGTCAGCGAGGCGAGGGCAGCCTTCGACGTCGCATAGGCCGCGCCGGCGAACGGATGCACGCGCGAGCCCGCGATCGACGTCACGTTCACCACCGAGCCTTTTACCGCTTTCAACTCGTCGACCAGGCCGCGCGCCAGCATGATCGGCGCCAGGAAGTTGACGTTGAACACCCGCTTCCACACGTCGATCGTGGTGTCGAGCGAGCCGAGGCGCTTGCCGCCCTCGGCTTTCGGTGAAATCGCGGCGTTGTTGACCAGCGCATGCAGTTCGTGATCGTCAAGGCGGCGCTTGATCTCCTCGATCGCCGCGAAAGTGCTCGCCTCGTCGGCGAGATCGACCTGGATGTGATCCTCAGGTCCCGCATCCCACGGGCAATTCTCCGGGAACGGATGCCGCGAGCAGGTGATGACGCGCCAGCCGGCAGCGGAAAAGCGCTTCACCGTGGCGTGGCCGATACCGCGGCTGGCGCCGGTCAGGAGCAGGGTCCGGCGCGGCTGATTGGATGGTGGATTGGGCATGTTCTCTTCTAACTGATTTCTCTCCGTTCGTCCCCGCGGAAGCGGGGCGTATCACGGATAAAGCCGCGTCTTGCTCCACGGCGCGCCGGGATTGTCGCGCTTGAAGACGACGCGGTCGTGCAGGCGGAACGGGCGATCGTGCCAGAATTCGATGGACGAGGGCACGATGCGGAAGCCGGACCAGTGTGGCGGCCGCGGCACGGTGCCGAGCGCGTATTTGGCGGCGTTGACGGCGATGGCTTTCTCGAAGGCGAGGCGGCTTTCCAGCGGCCGCGACTGCTGCGAGGCCCAGGCGCCGATCTGCGCCTGCTTGGGGCGCGTGGCGAAATAGGCGTCCGCTTCTTCCGGCGTCACGCGCTCGACCACGCCGCGCACGCGGACCTGCCGGTTGAGCGACTTCCAGTGAAACACCAGCGCCGCCTTGGCGTTGGCCGCGAGCTCGTTGCCCTTCTGGCTTTCGGTGTTCGTATAGAAGACGAAGCCGTCGGCGTCGGCACCCTTAAGCAGCACCATGCGCGCATTCGGCAGGCCGTCGCTGTCGACGGTCGCCAAGGTCATGGCCGTCGGGTCGCGCGGTTCCGATTGTGTGGCATCGCCAAGCCAGGCGGCGAACAGCCGCATCGGCTCGTCGGCTTCCGTAAAATCACCACTCGTTAACTTTACTGTGTGTTCAATCGAAGTCGTCTCGGACATTGCAATTCCAGTCTTGAGCAAGTCTGACCAGGTGGAGTTTCGCGGTGACCGGTCTTCCGACCCGTCAACTGGGCTGTGAAATGGCCCGTTCGGACCGTCGGTCCTTATATAGAGGAACCGTCGCGCCCCGCCTATGGCGCGGGCTGGCCGGTATGTCTGCGCTGCTCGTCGCGCTCGCTGCCGGCGGCTGCAGCCTCTCCGGACCGTTCGAATCGGTGTTCGGGTCTAGTTCCGATGTCACAGGCTCCATCACCCCACCGCCTGGTTCCAAGGAAGCCGACGAACTCCCGCCGGCCGCCGATCTCGCTTTCGCTCGCGTCGCGGTCAAGGAAGTGCTGACGCGCGGCGGCAAGGACGCCAGCCAGCCGTGGGAGAACCCGGCGACCGGGGCGCGCGGTACCGTGACCCCGATCGCGCAGGCCTATGTCAATGGCGACCAGACCTGCCGCGACTTCCTGGCCAGCTACGTCAATGGCGCCAAGGAGGCCTGGCTGCAGGGCGAAGCCTGTCGGCCGAGAAAAGGCGCCTGGGAAATACGCTCGATGAAGCCCTGGAAACGCTCCTGAGCGGTCGGCGCGCCACAACTCCGTTGCATCGCGGCAACAGGGCCCCCACATTAAGTCCCGATTCGACGGCACAATGCCGCCCGAAGGGGCTGTTTCACGAGATTTGACGGGAGTTGCCACGGATGCGTGACCCCTACACCGTTCTGGGGGTGTCCAAGACCGCGAGCGAGGCGGAGATCAAGTCCGCCTTCCGCAAGCTTGCGAAAAAGCACCATCCCGACGCCAACAAGAACGACGCCAAGGCAGCATCGCGCTTTGCCGAGCTGAATGCCGCTTACGAGATCGTCGGCGACGATGAGAAGCGCAAGGCATTCGACCGCGGCGAGATCGACGCCGAAGGCAAGCCGCGTTTCCAGGGGTTCGCCGGTCAGCCGGGCGGTGGCTTCCATCCCGGTGCGGGCGGTTTCGGCCAGGGCTTTGGACAGGGTGGTGGCGGCGGTTTCGAGAGTTTCTCGTTCGGGCCGGACGGCTTCCAGCGCCGGGCGGGCGGGGCCGGCGGTTCGGGCTTCGAGGACCTCTTGCGCGGCATGTTCGGCGGGCGGGCGGGCGGTCCCGGCACGCGCGGTTTCTCGACCGAGTTCGAACCGGAAGATTTCGGCTCGCAGGCGACCGGGCAGGACCTTGCCGCTTCGCTGACGATTTCGCTGACCGACGCCGTAAAGGGCGCGACGACGCGCGTCAGCCTGCCGACCGGCAAGGATGTCGAGGTCAAGATTCCCGCGGGCATCGCTAGCGGTCAACAAATCAGGCTGAAGGGGCAGGGCTATCCGGGCCCGCTCGGCCGCAACGGCGACGCCATCATCACGATCAATATCGCGCCACATGCGCTGTTCAAGGCCGACGGCGACGACCTGCGCCTCGAGCTGCCGATCACGCTCTATGAGGCGGTGCTCGGTGGCAAGGTGCGAGTGCCGACGCTCGACGGCGCCGTCGAACTGGCGATTCCCGCCGGCACCAATGCCGGGCGCACCTTCCGTCTCAAGGGCAAGGGTTTGAAAGCCAAGGGCGGCAAGTCCGTCGGCGATCTGCTCGCCACGGTGCGCGTGATGCTGCCCGAGAAGATCGATGACGAGTTGAAGCGCGAGATCGAGAAACTGCGCGACGAGAAGCCCTACGATCCGAGGAAGGATATTACCTAGTTGTCATGGCCGGACTTGATCCGGCCATCCCGCTTAGGTGGGCGCCGTGCGTCACTAAGCGGGATCACCGGGTCAAGCCCGGTGATGACGCGTTGAATGTCGCTGCCTCACCCCTTCTTCGCCGCACCCTTGTCGATCTGCTCGTAAACGTTCTTGGCGACCGTCTCGAGCTTGTCGCGATTGGACGGCCCGCTGACCACATAGCCGACCTTGTCGTCGACCCAGGTGACGGCGGCATATTGCTCGCCAGTCTTGAAATGCAGCGCGGTCTCGCCTTGCGTCGCTCTGGCGCAATAGATCGTGTAGCGCTCGCCGGCCGCGTTCTCATACATGTAAAAAGCCGCGGCCGTGCCGGTCGGACCGGGTAGCAGCCGCCCGCCGACAAGTTTGAGGCCGAGCGAGGCCAGGTCGGGAATGACCAGTTCAGCGCCGACGCGCTTCGACAACCAGGCCTGCATATGCGCGGTCTCCGTGCCCGGCACTTCGACCGGGTGGCGCACCTCGACAACATAAAGCTTGTACGCATCGAGCGCCTGCGCGGTGATCTGATCGAAGCTTGAGTGGGACTGACCCGGCACGCCACGCGCCGCCCAGCCGGCGGCCGCGCCACCAATAAAGGCCACCACCACGGCGGCCGCGGCCATGATGCGAAACGGCCGGCTACCTCGGCGCGCGGCGATGATGTCGCCGGCGACGATGCGATCGATCTGCAGATGGTCCGGCACAGGCTCGCTCGCCACCGCGCCGTAGCGCGCCCGAATAGCGTCGGCCTGCGCGCGCCAGGCCGCGACCAGGGCCGCCGCATCCGGGTTGGCGGCGAGCCAGGTCGCCACCGCTTCCTTGCGGTCGTCGGGGAGAAGGCCGTCGACATAGGCGTGTAGCTCGTCTTCTGTCACGGGCTTGTCATGATCGGTCATGATTTTGGCCGTCCTATTTCACGCGGCGGAGCGCCGGGCGCCCGCCTTCAAGGAATGTTTTGATTTGGCTGCGCGCACGCGCGAGACGCGACATCACGGTGCCGATCGGCACGCCCTGAATTTCCGCCACCTCGCGATAACTCAGGCCTTCGAGAACGACGAGGAGCAGTACCTGTCGCTGCTCGTCGACGAGGGTGGCGAGCGCGCGTTCGATGTCGCGGGCGCCTTCGGGGGCGCCTTCGGCGGCGTCGCCGTCGTCGATCGGCATCATCGTCGGCCGCCGCGCCAGCGAGCGCAGGCGGTTGCGGTTCAGATTGGCGAGGATGGTGTACATCCAGACGCGGATGTCGCCGCCGTGGAACAGGTGCTCCGAGCGCAGGGCGCGCACCAGCGTGTCCTGGACCAGATCGTCGGCGAGATCGGCATCGCGTGTCAGCGCCCGCGCATAGCGGCGCAGCGCCGGGATGGTCGCCTCGATCTCACGGCGGAACGTGGCCAATCGCTTGCTCCTGAGAAAGCCGACCCGATTGCCGGGCAACCGTCAACCGGCCGTCCGGACCGGACGCGCGGGGTCGGCCCGGCCGCGGCGTCTGAGACGAAAAACCCCGCCGCATCAGACCTATTCCGTGGTGCAGCGGAAATTCACATTGGCCGTGGGGGCACGGGCGGTTTGCTTGATGGCCCCTGGACCCTATGCCATACGGGGGCGGCCGGCGATGCCGGCTCAAGCGAGGACGGAAATGGCTGAAGGCTCGGATTTGATGCGCGGCAAGCGCGGCTTGATCATGGGGGTGGCCAACAACCGCTCGATCGCCTGGGGCATCGCGCGGGCCTGCCGCGACCATGGCGCCGACCTCGCCTTCACCTACCAGGGCGATGCGCTCAAGAAGCGCGTCGAGCCGCTGGCCGAGGAGGTCGACGGGCTGGTGGTCGGGCACTGCGATGTCACCGACCCGGCCTCGCTCGACGCCGTCTTCGCTCAGGTCGAGCAGGCCTGGGGCTCGCTCGATTTCGTCCTCCACGCCATCGCTTATTCCGACAAGGATCAGCTCGACGGCCGTTACGTCGACACCACGGAAGACAACTTCACCAAGACCATGCTCATCAGCTGCTACTCGTTCACGGCGATCGCCCAGCGCGCCGAGAAGCTGATGAAGAATGGCGGCTCGATGCTGACGCTGACCTACTACGGCGCCGAAAAGTGGATGCCGCATTACAACGTCATGGGTCTGGCCAAGGCGGCGCTCGAATCCTCAGTGCGCTACATGGCGGCCGATCTCGGCGTGAAGAACATCCGCGTCAACGCCATCTCGGCCGGCCCGATCAAGACGTTGGCCGCTTCGGGCATCGGCGACTTCCGCTACATCCTCAAATGGAACGAATACAATACGCCGATGCGGCGCAATGTGACGCTGGAGGACGTCGGCAAGGCCGGCGTGTTCTTCCTGTCCGACCTGTCGAGCGGCGTCACCGGCGAAATCCAGCATGTCGATGCCGGCTATCATGTCGTTGGCATCAAGCACCCGGACGCGCCCGATTTTCCGGTTAAATAGCTTCGATGGGAATGCCGACGGTTTACTACATCCGTCACGGCGAGACCGACTGGAACGTGGCCGGCCGGCTGCAGGGCCATCGCGATATTCCGCTCAACGATAACGGCCGCGATCAGGCGCGGCATTGCGGCCTCGTGCTGCGCGATCTGTTCGCCAAGGACGGCGTCGATTCTGCTGCGCTCGATTACGCATCCAGCCCGCTGTCGCGCGCGACCGAAACCATGGAACTGGTGCGCGACGGCCTCAATCTGCCGCGCGGCGACTTCCGGCGCGACGATCAGCTCAAGGAATTATCCTTCGGCGACTGGGAAGGTTCCACCATTGCGCTGTTGCACCAGAATGATCCGGTGCGCATTGCGCAACGCGAACACGACAAGTTTCATTTCGTGCCGCCGAATGGCGAGAGCTACGAGATGGTCTCGGCGCGGATGAAACGCTGGTACGCCGGCCTCGAAGGCGACACCGTGGTCACAGCCCATGGCGGCACCTGCCGCGGGCTCATGGTGGCGCTCGGTGTCGCCAAGCCGGCGGTCGCCCCGCTCATCGATATCGTCCAGGGCGTGGTTTATGTGTTCCGGGGCGGGGAGCTGACGCGGTACGCGTGACGCTGCCGTCATGCCAGGCCTTGTGCCGGGGCGACCGCGTCGAAGGTCCCGGTTAAAATCTAAGCCCTATTGGCGTGGGCTGCTCGGCCGATCAGCTTCTTTGGCTGGAGCTCCCACCGCGAGAATGCTTCGAATGATGGGCTTCCACTGCGCCTGCTCCCGCTCGATGAAGTTGGCGAGCTCGGCCGTCGATGGAAAGGCGGGATAGGTCCCAAGGGCGATCAATCGCTGCCTGACGCTGGGCTGGTCGAAGATGCGGCGGATATCGGTGTGAACCTTATTGACGATGTCGTCCGGCACGCCAATCGGGGCCATCAGTGCTGCCCAACCGATGGCGAGAAACCCGGGCGCGGTCTCGGCGACCGTCGGCACCTCGGGAAAATTGAGCAGGCGTTCTTGTGCTGAGAAAGCGAGGAGGATGAGCTCGCCGGACTGGATTGCGCCTTTGATCGCAAGATAGTTCTCGATGATCAAGCTGGTCTGACCGGACAGGACGCTGCTGAGCCCATCGGCTGCGCCGCGGTAGGGTACAAAGGTCAGCGAGGCACCCGTGAGCGACTTAAAATACTCGCCCGACATGTGTGGCAATGAGCCTGTTTGATTCGCAGCATAGAAGATCCTGTCGGGCTCGCTTCGCGACAGCGCGACGAGCTCCTTGATTGATGCGACGCCGAGCTTGGGGCTGACGGCGAAAGCCATCGGCGATGCGCCGAGGAAGGCGACCGGTTTCAAATGCGTGCCGATCGTGATCGGCGCGCGCTCCTGGCGAATTGGCAGGACGGTGAAGGCCGAAGCAGATGCGACTAGCAGTGTGTAGCCGTCCGGTGCAGCATCGGCCGCCCGTTGCACAGCGACGATGCCTCCTCCCGCGCTGTTGTTCTCAACGATTACCTGCTGGCGCCAGAGGCTGGACAGTTCGTCGGCGATTATCCGGGCCAGCACATCGGGGCTGGAGCCGAGGCCGGCGTTGGTGATGATGCGAACATAGCGGTTGGGGTATGCGTCCTGCGCGCTTGCCGGCGCCGCACCCGACATTGCTCCCAAGGCGACCGGAAGCGCCCAGAGCAGGAGGCAAAAGCACGATCGAACCGGCGGGCGGCAGCGCATAGCACCTCCAGGATTCTTGCCGAACAGCTACCTATGCCAGCCGAGGCCGACAAGGTTATCGCACGAGCGGAGCAGCTAAGGCATCATGAGTCGGGGTGGCAGCGCCCCGATGCGCTAGTCGCCACTTTTGAGGGCCGCCGCCAGTACCTCGAATGTGCCCGGGAAATAGGCGACGTTGTGCCAAGGTCTTTCACGTAACGCATCAGCCAGCTTGCGAGCTTGAGCCGCGTCCTGTCCGAACAAGATGATGCGCCGGTTGAAATCGTCCTCGGGAAGCGGCGCCGTCTTCAGGCCGCCTGACGCAAGTTGATCGGCCGGAACGTTATGGGTGCCGGGAAGACTTCCCTTGGCGAACTGATCGGCGGAGCGAGCGTCGAAGAATACCGCAGTTCGATCGAGCTTGAAGATCCGGCGGATGCCATCGATCTCGATCTCCGTCGGCCCGCCGAGGGCGCGCCAGATCGGAATGCCCAATTGGTAGCGGCGGACATTGGTGAACCCGGCGGCGGCGAGTTGTTCGGCTAGCCTCCGGCTGGCCTGGCAGAAGGGACCGTTGCAATAGAGCACGAGCGCTTTGCTTTTGTCTCCGCCGACCAGACGCTCGGCAGCCGCCACCTGTGAGGACGGCGGCGCATCGAGGCCGCGCGCTCCAGGGATATGGCCGGCCACGAATTCTGCGTGCGTCCGCGTGTCGAGGATAATGGCGCTGCCATCGGCCATGATGCGGCGCATTTGTTCTGTGCTCACCTCGGCTGTCTTGGGATTTGATTCGCCCAAAGTCGCTTGATAAATGCTGAGATCCTGCGCGAACGTGCCGGTTGAACCGAGGGCGAGCCCCAGAAGACCTGCAGCAGACAGTCTGATAACATTGTGGAAGGTCATCGTATATCTCCCTGCGCCAGCGTGTAGCTGTGACTCCGCCGGAAGCAACGCCACCATTCGGACGCCGCGATAGCCGGCGCCGAGCATCAGGCCGCCTCGGCAGCCGAATGTCCAAGAGGATTGACAGAGAGCAGGCCGCAGAATTTCTGCGGATTAGACTGTCGTACTCAAAGCGGATGGTAGAGGGGACCGAGCGCCTCTGTCACGCCTTTCAGGGAAGAGCGGATCGCACCGCTCAGGCCGGCCTCGTTGCGAAATGGTGGGCGCTGGGTCGAGGACGCGAGGAACAACGTCCGCCTGACGGCTGGCTTGATGATGGGGCGCGCATCGAGTGCGCCATTGCGAACCTCATCCATCACCGAGAAATAGGGCAAAATGCTTGCCACGGCGCCGCGCTTCACCATGGTTTTCATGGCGGAAACGGAGCGCAACTCGTAGTCGATCTGCAACTCGAGTCCGAGCTCCTTCGCTGCACGTGTCACGGCATTGCGCACGGTGTCGCCCGGCTCGGGCATCGCGAGGCATTCGTTCAGGGCCTCGGCAAAGGCGATCGGCTCGCCTTTTCGACGCCCTGGAAGCGTGACAAGCACAAGATCGTCCTGGAAAAGCGGCGTGCGCGACAGGTGCGGCAGCTCGGGAACGTCGTAGCAAAGGATGAAGTCGAGTTCTCCGCGGATCAACGTATCGACGAGGACATGGCTCATCTCCTCGACCAGACTGAGAAGAATCTGCGGGATGTGTTCGCGAACATGGATGACAAGCTCTGGGCCGACAATCGGCATGAGGGCCGGCGTCGTTCCGAGACGTATGGGTTCGCTGTCCTCGCGATCACAACGCGACACCTCGTAGCGGGTTTCCTCAACCGACTTCAGGATTGCCAGCGCTTTCGCATGGAGCAGCTTTCCGGCCTTGGTCGGCTCGACGCCTCGCGAATGGCGAATGAGGAGGGCGACGCCCAGATCTTCCTCGATCTGGCGGATCTGCATGCCCAGGGCAGTTTGTGCAACATGAAGCTGTTCGGCGGCGCGGGTCATATTGCCGGCTTCCACGACACTTACGAAGTATTTGAGTTGGCGCAGATTCATACGCGTCCCCGGACGACGGCATCCGACAGCCTAGCAGGCGCCCGGCGAACATTGGAATCGGCTCCTCCCTGCCGAGCAAGTTCCGATTTGGCGGGCGGAGGAAGACCTTGGCATTCTCCGGGATTCCGGGTCCGGCCCATAGCGCGTCCAAGACGCGCGTAAACGCGCTTAAGAGCCGTCCCGGAATGAGAACCGGCTATTTGACCCCTGCCGGACCTCAGGCTACCTAAACCCCCATGTCCTTCAACACCTTCGGCCACCTGTTCCGGTTCACCAGCTTCGGCGAAAGCCACGGGGCGGCGATCGGCTGCGTGGTCGATGGCTGCCCGCCGCGCATCCCGATCACGGCGGAAGAGATCCAGGTCTTCCTCGACAAGCGCCGGCCCGGCCAGTCGCGCTTCACGACGCAGCGCCAGGAACCGGACGCGGTGAAGATCCTGTCCGGGGTCTTCACGGACGAGGCGACCGGCCAGCAGGTGACCACCGGCACGCCGATCATGCTGATGATCGAGAATGTCGACCAGCGCTCGAAGGACTATTCCGACATCAAGGACAAGTACCGGCCCGGCCACGCCGGGTATGTCTATGACGTCAAATACGGCATCACCGATTATCGCGGCGGCGGTCGTTCCTCGGCGCGCGAGACCGCGGCGCGGGTCGCGGCCGGCGCCATCGCCCGCAAGGTTGTGCCGGGTCTCGTCGTGCGCGGCGCGCTGGTGCAGATGGGGCCGCACAAGATCGATCATTCACGCTGGGACTGGAACGAGGTCGACAAGAACCCGTTCTTCTGCCCAGACCCGGTGCAGGCGAAGTTCTTCGAGGAATATCTTGACGGCGTGCGCAAATCGGGCTCGTCGATCGGCGCAGTGATCGAGATCGTCGCAGAAGGCGTCCCGGCGGGCCTCGGCGCGCCGATCTACGCCAAGCTCGACGGCGACATCGCCGGCGCGCTGATGGGCATCAATGCGGTTAAGGGCGTCGAGATCGGCGACGGCTTTGCCGCCGCCGAACTGTCCGGCGAGGATAATGCCGACGAGATGCGGATGGGGAACGACGGCAAGCCGCTGTTCCTGTCGAACCATGCCGGCGGCGTGCTCGGCGGCATTTCGACGGGGCAGGCGATCGTCGCGCGCTTCGCCGTCAAGCCGACGTCCTCGATCCTGACGCCGCGCAAGACCGTGGACCGTTACGGCGACAACACCGAACTATTCACCAAGGGCCGCCACGACCCTTGCGTCGGTATCCGCGCTGTGCCCATCGGCGAGGCCATGGTGGCATGCGTCATCGCCGATCACTATCTGATGCATCGCGGTCAGGTCGGCGAGAGCAAGCCCTGGCCGTTCGAGAAGAAGCAGTCGGCGCCTGGCGCCTAAGGATCAGCGCATTGTCAAACACCCACAGCAATGTCGAAGCGGCGATCAAGGCCTTCGCCAAGGGCGAGCTCGTCGTCGTCACCGATGACGACGACCGCGAGAACGAGGGCGATCTTTTCGTCGCGGCGTCGCTGTGCACGCCGGAGAAGATGGCCTTCATCATCCGCCATACGTCCGGCATCGTCTGCGCTACCATCACCGCCGCCGACGCGCAGCGCCTGCATCTCGATCCGATGGTGGCCAAGAACGACGCGCCGCTTGGCACCGCCTTCACCGTCACCATCGATCTCAAGCATGGCATGACCACCGGCATCTCGGCCGAGGAACGCACCAACACCGTGCGGGCGCTCGCCAACGACAATATCGGCGCCGCCGATTTCGTGCGGCCCGGCCATGTGTTTCCGCTGGTCGCGCGCGAGGGCGGCGTGCTGATGCGCACCGGTCATACCGAGGCCTGCACCGATCTGTGCAAGCTCGCCGGTCTGCCGCCGGTCGGCGTACTGTCGGAACTGATGAACGACGACGGCACCGTGATGCGCGGGCCGCAGGTGACAGCCTTTGCCGAGAAGCACAAGCTCGTGCAGATTTCGGTCGCCGATCTCATCGCCTACCGCCAGGCGCGCGAGAAGCTAGTCACGCGGGTTGGCGCCTTCTCGCTCGAGTCCGAAATCGGCCCGCTCAAGGGCTATGCCTTCGTCACGCCGTTCGACGAGGTGCATCACATGGCCTTCGTCTATGGCGATCTCGGCGACGGCAAGGACGTGCCGGCCCGCCTGCACCGCGCTGATGTGATCGGCGACGTGTTCGGCGGCGGCAAGGCGATTCATGCCTCGCTCAAGCGTTTCAAGGAGGCCGGCCGCGGCGTCATCGTCTATTTGCGCGATGGCACCGCCGGCGTGCCGGTCGCCGCCATCCCGAAAGGCGAGGCCACCGGCACCGAAACCGCCCGCTCGCAGCAGTGGCGCGACGTCGGCGTCGGCGCCCAGATCCTCAAAGACCTCGGCATTTCCTCGATCCGGCTAATGTCCTCCAGCCAGCGCACTTATGTCGGCCTGAGCGGTTTCGGCATCGAGATCGCCGGCACCGACGTGCTGGAATGCTGAGATAACCGTCGTGAACGGCCTTTTTTCCGGCCGTTAGCCGTGCCAGCATGAATCCCCTGTGCGTTGACGCAGGAGGGCGGCATGAGGCGGTTTCGTCTTTATGGTGCTGTCGGTGGTGGCCTTGCCGCCGCTTTATGCGCCGTTTATGCGCTCGCCGCCGCGCCGCATCCGCGCCTCGCCGATCTCAGACCTTCCGCTATTCCAGTTGATGTCGAGCTCGTGCTCGCCGTCGACATTTCCTATTCGATGGATCCGGAAGAACAGGCGCTGCAGCGGCAGGGCTATGTCCAGGCCCTGACGTCGCGTGAGTTCCTCACAGCCATCCGCGAGGGCGGTCACGGCAAGATCGCAGTCACCTATTTCGAATGGGCCGGCCCCGCGACCCAGAAAATCGTGATGCCGTGGCGGGTGATCGATGGGCCGGAAGCGGCCGATGCGGTGGCGGCCGAGATCGCGCGTGCGCCGATCAGCCGCGCCTCGCGCACCTCGATCTCGAGCGCACTCAAGTTCGCCCGCACCTTGTTCGACGACAGCGGCTATCGCGGCGCGCGCCGGGTGATCGATGTCTCCGGCGACGGGGCCAACAATTCCGGGCCGCTGGTGGTGCCGGTGCGCGATGAGATCGTCAAGGAGGGCATCACCATCAACGGCCTGCCGCTCGTGCTCAAGCGGCTCAATTACGCGACCATGGATATCGCGGATCTCGACATCTATTATGAGGACTGCGTGATCGGAGGCCCTGGCGCCTTCGTCATTCCGATCCGCGAGCGCGAGAAGTTCATCGAAGCGACGCGGCAGAAGCTGATACTCGAGATCGCCGGATTGCAGCCGGAGGCAAAGGTTATCCCTGCGAGTGCTGACAAGCCGCGCGTATCCTGCACCATCGGCGAGAAGATCTGGCGCGAGCGCTGGGGCGACGGGATGGATTTTAGGTGAATTCGTCGTCCCCGCGAAAGCGGGGACCCAGTATCCTCCGCATTCGATTATGAAACACGGCGTGGCGATTACTGGATCACCCGCTTTCGCGGGTGATGACAGACGTGGGCGTTGCGCCGACTATCTCTCAAATCTCCCCACCACCTCCACATGATGCGAATAGCGGAACTGGTCGACCGGCGTGACCTGGGCGAGCTTGTAGCCGCCGGCCATGAGAATACGCGCGTCGCGGGCAAAGGTCGTGGCATCGCACGATACGGCGATCACCAGCGGTACCTTGCTTGAAGCGATCTCTTGTGCCTGCCGTTCGGCGCCCTGGCGCGGCGGATCGAACACCACGGCGTCGAAGCCCTTGAACTCCATCGCCACCATCGGATTGCGGAACAGGTCGCGCGAGCGCGCCTCGACCGGCTTCAGTCCCGGCGCGCTCTTGACGCCGCGTTCCAGCGCCTTGATCGCGCCGACTTCGCTGTCCGCCGCAAGAACGCGCGCCGTCTCGCCAAGCCTTAAGGCAAATGTGCCGATGCCGCTGAACAGATCGGCGATGCGCTTTGCTTTACCGGCATGCTTGACGACCAGCGCGGCCAGCGCCGCTTCGCCCTCGGCGGTGGCCTGCAGGAAGGCGCCGGGCGGCAGGGGGACGGTGGCGCGCCCGATCTTCAGCGTTGGCTCGATCCGCTGCAGCACCAGTTCGCCATGGCGGGTGATGCGGGCGAGGGCGTATTTGTCGGCGAGCTTGGCGAGTTCGGTGAGTCGTGCGGTCGAAAGCGGTCCGGAGCCGCGCACATCGACATCGAGGCCGCGGTCGCTTGCCGTGACGTGAATATCGAGCGGCTTGTTCGTGGGCTTCAACACTTCGGCGATGGCCCACGACACCGGAATAGTGCCGGCAAGGCCGTCGCTAAGAATGGGGCATTCATCGATGGCGACGATGTGATGCGCGCGCGGTGCGGCAAAGCCGACTTCGAGCAGATCGCCATTGCCGCGGCGCGCATGCAGCACGGCGCGGCGGCGGCCCTTGCCATGGGCATCGACGATCGGCTCGACTGGCGCAACGATGCCGGCGAGCGCCAGCGCCTCCACGACGAGATCCCGTTTCCAGATCAGATATTCGGCATGCGACCAGTGCTGCATGGCGCAGCCGCCGCAGACGCCGAAGTGCTTGCATATCGGATTGGCGCGCTCGTGGCTCGGCTTGTCGATATGCAGCAAGCGGCGCCGGTCGGGATGGCCGGGCATCGGCTCGACCGTCACCGTTTCGCCGGGCAGGGCGTAGGGCACGTAGATCGCGCCGGCGCCGGTGTCGGCGACGCCGTCGCCGCGATGGCCCAGGCGGGCGATGGTGAGCTGCTCGGTCATAGGCAGGACTTAACCTGCTTATCACTTGCCTGAAAGGGGAAGATCAGGCGTGGGCGTGGCCCGGCGCCTCCGGCATGTAGCCGTGCGCTGTCAGCATGTTGAAACGCCAGACCAGCAGCAGGGCGTACAGCACCAAACCGACGGTAAACCCGATCCAGATGCCGACCGCGCCAAGACCCGACGGGAAGGCCAGCGTCCAGGACGTGCCGAAGCCGACAATCCAGAAGCTCAGCGTGGCGAACAGCAGCGGCACGCGCGTGTCGTTGAGCCCGCGCAGCGCACCGGCCGCGATGGTCTGCACGCCATCCGCGATGAAAAAGGTAGAGCCGGCCGCGAGCAAAGTTGCCGCGAGCGTCAAGGTTGCGTCGGCATCGGCGCGGCCGCCGTCGAGGAAGGCGAGCGGCAGGATATGCCGTGTTGCGAGAATGAGCACGACCATCGCCGCCATGAAGGCAGCGCCGAGCGCAATGGCGGTAAAGCCGGCGCGCCGCGTCTCCACCGGGTCGCGGCGTCCGACGGCATGGCCGACGCGCACAGTCGCGGCCATCGAGATGCCGAACGGCGCCATGAACAGGATCGCGGCGACCTGCAGCGCGATCTGATGCGCCGCTAGCGCCACCGTGCCGATCCAGCCCATCAGTATCGCGGCGGCGGCGAACAATCCATATTCGAGCAGGAAAGCGCCGGCGATCGGACCGCCGATGAGAAACAGTTGTCCGGTCAGCGGCCAGTCCATGCGCCAGAAATGGCCGAGCACCTGATACTTCTTGAACGGCCGCTGAGTGTAGGCGATCCAGAGCGAGGCGCCGCACATGCCGATGTTGACGATGGTGGTGGCAACGCCGGCCCCGAGCATTTCAAGGCGTGGCAGGCCGAATTCGCCATAGATCAGCGCATAAGCGAGCGCGAGGTTTACCGGGATGGCGGCGAGCGTGATCCACAGCGCGGGCTCGGGCCGGTTCACGGCGCCCATGAAGCCGCGCAAGGCAATGAACCACCAGCCGGGGATAAGGCACCACCCCAGTCCCATAAGATATTGTCCGGCAAGCCTCGCGGCTTCCGGGTCCTGGCCGAGCCACAGCAGGAAGCTCTCGCCGAAGAACATTGCCGCCGTCATCGGCGCGCCGATCATCAGCGCCGCCCACAGGCCGACGCGCAACGCGCGGCGCACCATGCGCGGTTCGCGCGCGCCAAAGGCTTGCGCCGCCAGCGGCGACACCGCCGACATCAGGCCCATGCCGAGCACGAAGCCGGCGAACAGAATGATATGCGCCAATGCTGCGCCGGCGATCGCCACGTCACCGAGCCGGCCGATCAGCATCAGGTCGCTGGTCATCATCGCCACCTGGCCGAGCTGCGTCAGCGCGATCGGCAAAGCGAGCTTCACCGTGGCGCGAAATTCATCGCGCCACGGCATGGCGTCCGCCGGCGCCTTGATGCCGGCGGCGATGTCTGCGTGTCCTATCGTCATGGCGGGGACCGTAGCGCCTCGTATGGCGCAATAAAGGCTGCATGTGGCCGCGGACAGGGTTTGATCGTGTTGCGTGGCGGTGAGGTCACAGAATGATGACGCAACGCGATAACCGCCATCGCCAATGCTTATGAAACCTGCGCACCGATCAGATATTCGATGTTACCGTCGCCGCCTTCGATGGGGGATGGCATAAGGCCGCGCACCTCGGCTCCCAGCGACGTGACACTTTTAACAATCTCGTCGCAGACGGCCTGGCGCACCGCCTCGTCGCGAACGATGCCTTTCTTGATATGGGCGCGGCCGGCCTCGAACTGCGGCTTGATCAGCGCAATCAGATCGGTTGGCCGCGCGGCGAGTTTGAGCGCCGCAGGCAGGACCTGCTTCAGCGAGATGAAACTGACGTCAATGACGACGAGGTTTGGCTTAGGGTCCAGCTTGGCGGGATCGAGCATGCGGATATCCGTTTGCTCCAGTGACACGATGCGTGGGTCGGCGCGCAGGCTCGGGTGCAACTGCGCGGTGCCGACATCGACGGCAGTGACCTTTGTCGCGCCGCGTTCGAGCAGCACCTCACTGAAGCCGCCGGTCGATGCGCCGATATCGAGGCAGACACGGCCCTTCGGATCGACCTTGAAATGGTCCAGCGCGGCAATCAGCTTGAGCGCGCCGCGCGACACATAAGGATGCGCCGGCGTCGCTTCGATGACAGCATTGCTGGCGATTTCCTCGGACGCCTTGGCGACGACCTTGCCGTCGGCTTTCACCAGCCCGGCGGCGATGGCGTCCTGCGCTTTGGCGCGGCTGTCGAACAGCCCGCGCGTCACGAGCAGGCGGTCGATGCGGGTTTTGGTGGTCATGATGCCGGCGCCTTACGCCAGCTTCACCGTTTCCGACGCGGCGTCCTTGCCGAGCGCCTCGAACACCTTGGTGACGATGCCTTTGGCGTCGAGGCCGGCGAGCGCATACATCGCCGCCGGCGTGTCCTGGTCGATGAAGATGTCGGGCAGCACCATGGCGCGGAATTTGAGCCCGGCATCGAAGGCGCCGTGCTCGGCCAAAGCCTGCATCACAAAGGAGCCGAAGCCGCCCACCGAGCCTTCCTCGATGGTGACCAGCACTTCATGCTCGCGGGCCAGCCGCAGCGTCAGATCGAGATCGAGCGGCTTGGCAAAGCGCGCATCGGCGACCGTGGTCGATAGCCCGAGCGCGGCGAGTTCGTCGGCCGCTTTCAAGGCTTCGCCGAGGCGCGTGCCGTAAGAGAGCAGGGCGACCTTGTGACCTTCGCGAACGATACGGCCCTTGCCGATTTCGAGCGGCACGCCTTGCGCCGGAATGATGGCGCCGGTGCCTTCGCCGCGCGGATAGCGCACGGCGGAGGGACGGTCGTCGATCGCGGCGCAGGTCGCAACCATGTTGGTCAGTTCGGCTTCATCCGCCGCAGCCATCAGCACCATATGCGGCAGGCAGCCGAGATACGCGGTGTCGAAAGCGCCGGCATGGGTCGGACCGTCGGCGCCGACAAGGCCGGCGCGGTCGATGGCGAAGCGAACCGGCAGCTTCTGAATCGCAACGTCGTGCACCACCTGGTCGTAGGCGCGTTGCAGGAACGTCGAATAGATCGCGCAGAATGGTTTGAAGCCCTCGGCGGCGAGCCCCGCCGCGAAGGTCACCGCATGCTGCTCGGCGATGCCGACGTCGAAAGTGCGCGTCGGGAATTCTTGCTGGAACAAATCGAGCCCGGTACCGGACGGCATCGCCGCGGTGATGGCGACGATCTTGTCGTCTTTGCGGGCCTCCTTGATCAGCGCGTCGGCGAACACTTTGGTGTATTGCGGAGCGCCACCTTTGGATTTCGCTTGCGCGCCGGTGGCGACGTCGAACTTGACCACGCCATGATACTTGTCGGCTGAATCCTCCGCCGGGCCGTAGCCCTTGCCCTTCTGCGTCACGACGTGGACGAGGATGGGTCCGATCTCGGCGTCGCGCACATTGCGCAGGATCGGCAGCAGGTGATCGAGGTTATGGCCGTCGATCGGCCCGCAGTAATAGAAGCCGAGTTCCTCGAACAACGTGCCGCCCATGACATAGCCGCGCGCGTGCTCAACGGCTCGGGTGATGGCGCGGTCCCAGCTCTTCGGCAGATGCTTGGTGAGCTGCTTGCCGACGTCGCGGATTTTCAAATAGGTGCGGCCCGAGCCGAGGCGGGCGAGGTAAGCTGACATGGCGCCGACCGGCGGCGCGATCGACATGTCGTTGTCGTTGAGGATGACGATCAGCCGCTCGTTGCGCGCACCGGCATTGTTCATGGCCTCATAGGCCATGCCAGCCGACATCGCGCCGTCGCCGATGACGCAGATGACGTTGTTCTTGTCGCCCTTGAGGTCGCGCGCCACCGCCATGCCGAGGCCGGCGGAGATTGACGTCGAGGAATGCGCGGCGCCGAACGGGTCGTATTCGCTCTCGGCGCGCTTGGTGAAGCCGGACAGGCCGCCGGCCTGCCGCAGTGTGCGGATACGGTCGCGCCGGCCGGTGAGAATCTTGTGCGGATAAGCTTGATGGCCGACGTCCCAGATCAGACGGTCGGCGGGCGTGTCAAATACGGCGTGGATGGCGACCGTGAGCTCGACGACGCCGAGACCGGCGCCGAGATGGCCGCCCGTCTTGGCCACCGCGTCGATGGTTTCGGTGCGCAGTTCGTCCGCGAGCTGCTTGAGCTGCTCGGCCGAGAAATTGCGCAGGTCGGCCGGAATATGGACGCGGTCGAGCAGCGGGGTCTTTGTCGGCACGGTCTTGGATAGCTCAGACAAAATCGGCTCCGGTCGCAAACCGGCGGGCATCGAAGGCTCCAGACCGGTCAGGTTGGCTTACACCATATTGACCGGACGGGGCAATTCGGCGCGCCGCCCTCCGGCGGCCCGCCCGGTCCCGGGGCTAATCGACGTCGAGCGGGGTGGTTCCGGCCGGCTTGCCGGAGGCGTCGAGGGTGATCTTCTCGACCCGGGCCTCGGCCTGCTTGAGCAGCTCCTCGCAGCGGGCTTTCAGCACCTCGCCGCGCTCGTAAATGGCCACCGATTCCTCGAGCGGAACCTTGCCTTCCTCCAGCCGCTTCACGATCGTTTCGAGTTCGCCGATGGCTTGCTCGAAGCTCAGTTTCTTCACGTCGGTGTCGGCCATGGCGGGAATCCTTGAGTTTCGGCGGCATCCTAGAGAGTGGGGCCGGCGGGGGATAGTGCAAGGGTTCGGGGTTATGCACACTCGACAAGCCGAAGGCCCGTAGCCCGGGTGGAGCGTAGCGCAACCCGGGACCGCCGCCCCGGATTTCGCTGCGCTTCATCCGGGCTACAACACGTCGTAAAACGCTTCCATGCCCAACCTCACTGACAAAATCATCCTCATTACCGGAGCGGCCGGGGCCGTCGGCTCCGCCGTCGCCGCCGCCGTGCGCGCGCAGGGCGGCATCGCCATCGCCACCGATCTCAAAGACGCCGATCTCGACCTCGACGTCACCTCGGAGGCCGACTGGCAGCGCGTCGTTGACGATGTCAGCGCCACGCACGGCCATCTCGACGGCCTCGTCAACGCTGCGGGCATCGTCGCGATGGGCAGCATCGAGAAGCTCGACTTCGCGACCTGGCGGCGCGTGCTGTCCATCAATCTCGACGGCACATTCCTTGGCTGCAAATACGCCTTTCCGCTGCTCAAGCCGCGCGGCGGTTCGATCGTCAATCTGTCATCGGTGTCGGCGCTGGTCGGCGGGCATAACCTTGCCGCCTACAATGCGTCGAAGGGCGGCGTATCGTTGCTGACCAAATCGGTGGCGCTGTTAGGGGCGCGCAACAAGCCGCCGATCCGCTGCAACGCCGTGTGTCCGTCCTTCCTCGAAGGCCCGATGGTGGATGCCATCGCCAGCACGGCGCGCGATCCGCAAAGCGCGATGGAAAAGATGAGCGCGGAGATTCCGCTTCAGCGCATGGGCAAGCCGGCGGAAGTCGCGGCGCTGTGTCTTTATCTGTTATCGGACGAAGCGGCCTTCATCACCGGCGCGGATTTGCCGATCGATGGCGGGCTGACGGCGAAGTGAGCGCGGCGCCGCATTTTTTTTCTTACCCTCCCCCTTGTGGGGAGGGTCGGCGAGTGAAACGAGCCGGGGTGGGGGTAATAGCGAGCGTGCAGCAGCTACCCCCACCCCGATCACCTCACTTCGTTCGGTGATCGACCCTCCCCACAAGGGGGAGGGTAAAGAAACTCACCCCCGCATCAGCGCGGTGACATGAGCAGCGACAGAGCGTGCGAGGCCCTGCAGATCGTAGCCGCCTTCCAAGAGCGATACGACGCGGCCTTTGGCGGTCTCATCGGCGACGTCCATCAGCTTCTTCGTCACCCAAGCATAATCCGCCTCGACCAGATTGAGATTGGCGAGCGGATCGCGCGTATGCGCGTCGAAGCCGGCCGAGATGATGATCAGGTCCGGCGAGAAGCGGCGCAGCCGCGGCAGGATCACCGTCTCGAACGCCTCGCGGAACTGGTCGCCGCCGTCGCCGGCACGTAGCGGCGCGTTGACGATGGTGTCGAACTCGCCGCGTTCACCGATCGCGCCGGTGCCGGGATAAAGCGGCATCTCGTGCGTCGAGGAATAGAGCACGGTCTTGTCGGCCCAGAAGATATCCTGAGAGCCGTTGCCATGATGCACATCGAAATCGACGATGGCGGCGCGCTCGATGCCGTGCTTTTTCTGCGCATAGCGCGCGGCAATGGCGGCATTGTTGAAGAAGCAGAAGCCCATCGGTTTGGCCGTCTCGGCGTGATGGCCGGGCGGCCGCGTGGCGACGAAGGCGTTGGCCGCCTTGCCGGTCATCACTTCGTCCACGGCCAGCACTGCGCCGCCGGCGCAGCGCAAGGCCGCCTCGAACGAGCCGGGCGACATCGAGGTGTCAGCGTCGATACGCACCATGCCCTCGGACGGTGAGGCCTCGCGGATCGCCTCGAAATATTCGAGCGGGTGAGCCAGGCTGACGATATCGCCGTCGGCCATCGGCGCCTGCTCGCGCGCCAGGTTCTGGAACTGCTCGGCGGCCAGCGCTTCCTCGACCGCGCGCATGCGCTCAGGCCGCTCGGGATGGCCGGACGGCACGATGTGATCGACACAGGCGGGATGGGAGATGAGGAGCGTGGTCATTTATCGTATCTAACTCTGAAGCACGATTGATTCAATTGTCGTCCCCGCGAAGGCGGGGACCCATAGCCACTGCGCCATCGAGAGTACACGGCGTATGGGTCCCCGCTTTCGCGGGGACGACGTGGCTACTTCATCGCCTTCAAACTCACCCCCGCCGGCGGCGGGATTGTGTCGGGCACGAAGAAATCGACCTGCAAAGGCTGGCCGGGGTTGACCCGATACTGGTCGAAATCGGTGACGCCTTCGCCGGCGAGGAATGTGTCGTCGATCAGGAAGTTGCCGGTGAAGGTCTTCGGTTTCTGGAAGATGCGCCAGGCGGCTTCCGCCAGAATATCCGGCGTGCGCGACATATTCATCAGCGTGTCGCC
The DNA here is from genome assembly GCF_005153485.1 of Pseudolabrys sp. FHR47. Lineage (NCBI taxonomy): Bacteria > Pseudomonadati > Pseudomonadota > Alphaproteobacteria > Hyphomicrobiales > Xanthobacteraceae > Pseudolabrys > Pseudolabrys sp. FHR47. The sequence continues at coordinate 3,409,024 of NZ_CP039740.1, read as the reverse complement.
GCCGAGCAGGTTCTTGACCGCGGCGGTGGCGATGGTGGTGCGCGGCCACAAAGCGTTGACGGCGAGCTTGCCGTGCTGCTCGCCGGCAAGGCCGAGCACGACAAGACTCATGCCGAACTTGGCCATCGAATAGGCGGTGTGCGGCGCGAACCACTTGGTCGCCATGTCGAGCGGCGGCGACAGCATCAAGATGTGCGGGTTCGCCGATTTGGCGAGATGGGGCAGGGCGTATTTCGACACCATGAAGGTGCCGCGCGCATTGATCTGATGCATCAGGTCGAAGCGCTTCATGTCGGTTTGCGCTACCGGTGTCAGCGAGATGGCGCTGGCATTGTTGACGACAATGTCGAGCCCGCCGAAGGTCGCCGCCGTCTTGTCGAGCGCCTCTTTCACCTGCGCTTCCTCACGCACATCGACGATGAGCGGCAGCGCCTGGCCGCCGGCCTTTTCGATGTCCCCGGCGGCGGTATAGATCGTGCCTTCCAGCTTGGGATGCGGCTCGGTGGTCTTGGCGGCGATGGCGATATTGGCGCCGTCGCGCGCGGCGCGCAGCGCGATGGCAAGGCCGATGCCGCGCGACGCGCCGGTGATGAACAGGGTTTTGCCCTTCAGTGACATGTCCGCCCTCGATTTTCTTTCGGGCCATTGGCCCCTGTCGGGCAATGTAATGCGGACCGGCCGCCGTTGATATGGGTCAAGACGGATTTTGGCGCTCCGCTTAATCTGGTTTTTATGCCGACGCCTGCCGCAGCCCCCGATGTGAAAGCCAGCGTGACATCCGTGCTGGCCGCGTCTGGCGTTGCCGTCACCGACAAGGATGGCGGACTGGCCGGGGAGGCCGAGAAGATTCTCGCCAAATGGTGGCTCGGCAGCCGCAAGGTGAGCTACCGCATGTCGTGCCGTTTCGACGAGGCGGCGCGGGCGGTGCATTTCCGCGAAGTCGTGCTGGAGAAGAGCTGGGGCATGCCGCCGCCGACCTTATCGGTGGAAGTGACGACCACCAGCGGCTGGACGCGCTCCGGCTCCCGCACCGACACCTCGCCCGCTGGCGGCGGTGCGGTGGATTACGGACAGGTCCGCGACGCGGTCGAGAAAGCTGTAAAGGACGCCGGCTGGACATTCGATTTCGAAGGCGGCCGGATGCCGTGAGGTTGCGCGTGCGTGTGCGCTGCGAGCCCCCCAAAGCTCCGTTCATTCCCGCGTAAGCGGGAATCCAGCTCTGGGTCCCCGCCATAGGCGTTCTGAAAGAACGCCGTCCTTTTGACGGCTATGCGCGGGGACGAACGGAGTATCACTGCAAGGCCGCTTCCGCATTCGTAATGCTCTGCGCGCCTTCGGTAACGCTGCGCTCCAGCCCGCCCGACGTCACCGCGATATTCTCGGCGAAGAACCGCGCCAGCGCCGTGCGCGATGCGGCATCGTCGTTCTCGCGCAGCGCGATCAGCGCCTGTTCGGCGAGCATGACGCCGCCGGCGGCATTGCCGAAGAGCCTGAGATAAGGCGTGGCGCCGGCCAGCGTCACGTCGGATGTCTTTTGCACGAGCAACCATTGCGTCGCTCGTTCGAGACTATCGATCGCTTCGTTCAGGCGCGCGCCGGTTTCGCCGAACGCGGGCGCGTTGCTGGCCTGCACGGCCTTCACGACCTCCCGCAACTCGTTGATGTAGAGCCGGACCGTATTGCCGCCTTCGAGCGGGACCTTGCGGGTGATGAGATCGATCGCCTGGATGCCGTTGGTGCCTTCGTAGATCGCGGCAATGCGGGAGTCGCGATAATGCTGTGCCGCGCCCGTTTCCTCGATGAAGCCCATGCCGCCATGGACCTGCACGCCGAGCGAGGCGACCTCGATGCCGATGTCGGTGGAGAAGGCTTTCGCGACCGGTGTCAGCAGGGAGCAGCGCGCCAGCGCTTTCTCCCGCGCTACCGGATCCTTGCCGCGGATCGAGCGATCCAGCGCGACACCGGTGGCGTAGCAGATTGCGCGCGCCGCGCCGGTGAGGCCGCGCATCGTCAGCAGCATACGCTTGACGTCGGGATAGTCGAAGATGGCCTTGCCCATCTGCTTGCGGTCGCGCGCATAGGTGAGAGCCTGCTGAAAAGCGCGGTCGGCAATCGCCACGCCTTGGAGCCCGACCGCGAGACGCGCCCGGTTCATCATCGTGAACATGCAGAGCATGCCCTTGTGCTCTTCGCCAATCAGCCAGCCGACGGCGCCGCCCTTGTCGCCATAGACCATGGTGCAGGTCGGCGAAGCGTGAATGCCCATCTTGTGCTCGACCGAATGCGCGCGCACGTCGTTGCGCGAGCCGTCCGCCATGAACTTCGGCACGAGGAACAGCGAGATGCCTTTGGTGCCGGCCGGCGCGTCAGGCAGGCGGGCCAGCACGAAGTGGATGATGTTGTCGGTGAGGTCGTGCTCGCCATAGGTGATGAATATCTTCGAGCCGGTGATTTTGTAGCTGCCGTCGCCGGCGCGTTCGGCCCTGGTGCGCAGCGCGCCGACATCGGAGCCGGCCTGCGGCTCGGTGAGCTGCATGGTGCCCATCCATTCGCCGCTGATCAGTTTCTCGAGATATTTCTGCTTGAGGTCGTCGCTGCCATAGGCGTGCAGGGCGTCGACCGCGGCCATGGTCAGCACCGGGCCGATGCCGAAGGCCATCGAGGCGGCGTTCCACATTTCGATGCAGGCGGCGTTGACGGCGTGCGGCAGTTCCTGGCCGCCGAAATCGGCGGGCGAGGCGAGGCCGTTCCAGCCGGCGGCGGCCCAGGCGGTATAGGCCTCCTTCCAGCCCGGCGGGGTGGTGACGGCGCCGTCCTTGAACGGGGTGCCGAATTTGTCGCCGACCGTGTTGAGCGGGGCGATCACGTCGGAAGCGAACTTGCCGGCTTCCTCCAGCACGGAGTCCACGGTGGCTTCGTCCAGGTCGTCGTAAAGGCCCTCGGCAAGGGCGGCTTTGAGGCCGGCGGCGTGTTTGAGGGCGAAGGCAATGTCTGCAACGGGGGCGCGGTATGTCATGGCGCGCAATCTAGCCGGGCCCACGTCCCGGTCAAATCGGAGCGAAACGTCGTTGAGGATCAAGGGGCTAGATCGTATTGCGGATACCGGGCGGCATCGCTATGGTCCGCCCGTTCATGACCGAGGGTCATGGGAGTTCTCGGCTGAATTCATGACCGAGAGTCATGTGTTGGGGCGTAGCCAAGCGGTAAGGCAGCGGATTTTGATTCCGCCATTCGGAGGTTCGATCCCTCCCGCCCCAGCCAGGTCCCCGTAAGACATTGATATCACAGCACTTGGCTTGCCGGCTGGGGCGATTGTACCCAACGCTGTTGCCGGATCTACTCCGTCGTGCCTCGCTGAACGATCTTATATCCGAGGTCGATGACCTTCGATGCGGGCGCTTTTCCTTTGCATCGATCAAGAATGAGTTCGGCCGCCAATCTGCCGATCTCCGGGCCATCCACCTGAACCGTCGTGAGAGACGGAAGCAGATGGGCGGCGAACTCTGCATCGCCAAAACCGCAGATGGCCAATTCGTCAGGGATGCGAATGCCGCGAGACTGCGCCTCCAGCATCACGCCGTGCGCAAGATTGTCCGAACTACAGAAGACCGCCCGCAAGCCGGGGGCACGTTCAAGCAGATCGGCGCCGGCCTTGCGACCAAGCTCGACGCTGCTTGGAGCTGGCACAACTGAATTCACAACGTCATTGCCCATGGCTTCCATAAAGCCTTGAACGCGAAGCTGTGCGCGCCTGTCGGAGCCATTAGCCGTTCCGCAGTGCGTCCAGCCCTTGGACAGAAAGTAACGCGCGACTGCGTTGCCGACTGCAAGATGGGAGAAGCCGATCGACATATCGACCGGATCGTCGCTCAACTCCCAGGTTTCAACGACCGGAATATTAAGGCTGCGCAAGCGGACTCGCGCTTCCTTGGACTGGACCGCGCCGGTGACCACGATGCCGTCGGGACGGCGGCCGATCATCGTGCTGATGAGCTTGTCCTGGTTGACGTTGTTGTAGCCGCTTTGTCCCAGGATCAGTTGATAGCCGTTCGAGGCCAGCGTTTCGGTCAGCGCTTTTACCGTCGGCAGGAACTGAGGCGCTGAAATGATCGGCACCAGGCCCGCGACCGTCATGCTGCGGTTGGACTTCAACCCGCCCGCGAGCAGGTTTGGAATGTAGCCCGTGGCATCCACGGCGGCGCGGACCTTCTCAATGGTGGCCTGGGTCACAAGGCTCGGATTGCTGAGGGCGCGCGACGCTGTGATGCGCGATACGCCAGCCTCGCGGGCCACGTCGGTCAGAGTGATTGCCCTGTAGGGCACGTTGGATTTCATGGGGGCCACACCGTTGACACGACCAATGGTATCGCTATCATTGCCTCCGGAGCGCACTGTTCTGCGCGCCAGAGCTCTTTTTGAAATGATATCGATATCATTTTTGAGCTTCAGGTCAAGTCAAGGGGAAAGCCCCGGTTAATCAGGGAGAACACCATGAGGAAGCTCGTTACCGCGTTCGCAGCCGGTCTTGTCGCTTTGAGCACTCTGTCGGCCGTATCCGCCCAGGAATGGCCGACAGCCAAGCCTGTGGTCGTCATCGTACCGTTTCCGCCCGGCGGCTCCACCGATTCCATCGCGCGCGTCCTTGCCAACAAGTTGCAGGAAAAGCTCGGCGGAAGCTTTGTGGTGCAAAACAACGCCGGTGCAGGCGGCACCATTGGCGCGACGACCGTCAAACGCGCGGCGCCCGACGGCTACACCATCTTCGTCTCGTCGCTGGGCCCGCTCGTGATCGGCCCGCATCTTATGAAGAGTGTCCCTTACGATGCGCTCAAGGACTTCGATTACATCACGGTAGCCGTGCAGGCGCCTAACGTGCTCGTCGTCCCCGCAAGCTCCCCGTACAAGTCGCTGAAGGATGTCGTAGCCGACCTCCAGAAGAACCCGGGCAAGATGAGCTTTGCGTCATCCGGCAACGGATCGAGCGACCACCTGACCGCTGAGCTGTTCTGGCAGGAGATCAAGGCCAAAGGCACGCATGTTGCTTACAAAGGCGGCGCGCCGGCGATCCAGGACCTTCTTGGCGGCCAGGTCGACTCATCATTCCAGAACATCAATGCCGTCATCTCGCACATCAAGTCGGGACGTCTGCGCGCCCTGAGCATCACGAGCGCCAAGCGGTCCCCCCAACTTCCCGATGTCCCGACGATGGAAGAGCAGGGCTTCAAGGGCGTCACCGTGACCTCGTGGCAAGCGGTTGCGATGCCCAAGGGCACGGCGCCGAACATCAAGAAGAAGCTTTATGACGCCATCGCCGCCATTCTTGCCGAGCCGGCGGTCAGCAAGCCCTTGGTCGACGTTGGCTTCGAGGTCGTGGCCAACACGCCAGAACAGTTCGCTGCATTCCAGGCGAGCGAGTTCAATCGATGGAAGAAGGTCATTGAGGCCGGAAACATCACGGCCGAATAATTCGTGAACTTAACACCCTAGGAATTCGCAATGTCTCCCAATGAGCTCAAGGCAGCCCTCTCCAGCGGGCTGCTCTCGTTCCCGCTTACCGACTTCGATAAGCAGTTGCAGTTCGACGCCAAAGGCTATGGCGCCCGCCTTGAGTGGCTGATGCCTTATGGTGCGAGCGTCCTCTTTGCAGCGGGAGGCACAGGTGAATTCTTCTCACTCGAGCCGCAAGAATACAGTTCGGTGATCAAGGTCGCGGCAGAAACCTGCCGCGGCCAGGTCCCGATTGTGGGCGGTGCCGGCGGTGGTACATCGCTCGCGATTAAGTATGCACAAGCGGCGGAAGAGTCCGGCGCGCAAGGCATTCTCCTGCTTCCGCATTACCTGACCGAGGCGACGCAGCAAGGCCTCGTCGAGCATGTGGCGGCTGTCTGCAAAAGCGTGCGGATCGGCGTTATTGTCTACAATCGCGGCGCGACAAAGTTGACGGCGGAATCGCTGGCGCTGCTGGCCGATCGCTGCCCGAACCTGATCGGCTTCAAGGACGGGCTCGGCGACATCGAACGGATCGTGTCGATTCGCGAAAAACTGGGCGACCGTTTCGTTTATATCGGCGGCATGCCGACACACGAAGTCTATGCCAACGCCTACAAGGCGCTTGGCGTGCCGACATACTCCTCGGCCGTGTTCAATTTCGTGCCGAAGACCGCGCTTGAGTTCTACAACGCCTATTGGAAGGGCGACACCGCCACGACCAGCCGTCTCATCCAGGAGTTCTTTCTGCCGTATCTGCGCATCCGCAACAGGGGCGAAGGATATGCCGTATCGATCGTGAAAGCGGGTGCGACCATTGTTGGTCACTCCGCAGGGCCTGTCCGTCCGCCTCTGTCGGATCTTCAGGCCGGGGAAGTCGAAGAACTCACTCAACTGATCCGCAAGCTCGGGCCTCAGTAAGGCTGCTGGCGATGGCAGGCCGCGTCGACGGCCGCATCTGTTAGGCAAACTATGTCAAGCGTGCTCGGTGTAACTCATACCAAACCGGACAGTGTCCTCCCCGCGGGCGCTTGTGACTGTCACGTGCACGTCTTCGGCAGGCCCGATGAATACGGGTTCGCCGAAGACCGGCTCTTCATGCCGAGCGAAGCGCGTGTGCAGGATGTGATCGCCATGCACGATGCCATCGGCATCAGCCGCGTTGTCGTCGTGCAGGCGAGTCCTCAAGGACATGACAACCGCTGTCTGGTCAAAGCCCTGCAGGACTTCGAATCCCGCGGACGCCAGGCGCGCGGTGTCGCCGTGGTTCAAGCGGCGGCGCCGGCGGATGAACTCGCCTTTCTCCATCATGCGGGCGTGCGCGGCCTTCGGGTCAACCTGCAATCCTACGGCCACACCGATCCATCCTTCGCCAAAGACAGCTTCATCCGTACCGCCGAACAGGCGGCGCGCATGGGATGGCACATTCAAACTTATGCGGGTCTTCCGCTCATTGCCGCGACCCATGAAACCATCCGCACTCTGCCGGTGCCGCTGGTGGTCGATCATTATGCGCTGGCCCATGCATCGGCAGGCCCCGAGCAGTCGGGTTTTGATGTGCTTTTGGATCTCATCCGGGTAGGGGCGATCTATGTCAAGCTCTCCGCCCCGTATCGCATTGTCCATCCAGGTGCGGAGAGCGCGGGAGAGCGTATCGCACGACCGCTCATCGAGGCGAATCTATCGCGTATGCTGTGGGGCACGGACTGGCCGCATACAGGGCCTTGGCCCGGCAAGGCACGCATGCGCGACAGGCCTGAGCCCTTTCACCCGATCGACGACGGTCGACAGCTGAAGCTCTTCATGTCGTGGGTGACCCCGTCAGAAGCCCAACAAATCCTTGTTGGCAATCCGCAGGACCTTTACGGATTCGACGACACAAAGAAAAAAAACAGACAGGAGTAGGAAATGACGAAAACCCTTACCGCAGCGTTGCTCTTAGTTTCGGCATTGCTGTTACCGGCTGGACAAGCGAGCGCTCAAGCGACTTATCCGACCAAAACCGTCACCCTGGTTGTGCCATATCCCGCCGGCGGGACGCAGGACATCATGGGCCGCATGATGGCGGAGGTCCTCACCGCCGAACTCAAGCAACCATTCATCGTTGAAAATCGTGCGGGGGCGGGCGGTACCATCGGCTCCGGTGTGGTCGCAAGGGCGGCGGCGGATGGCTACACGCTTCTGATCTCCGGGATCGGCAGCAATTCCATCATCCACGGCTTCAACAATCCAAAACCGACGTACACGGAAGACGACTTTGTTCATGTCGTTCAGTGGGCTTCCGGTCCGATCGTGCTCGTTGTCCACCCGTCCTTTCCTGCGTCGAATTTCAAGGAATTCATCGACTACGTGAAGAAGAACCCGGGAAAGCTTCATTACGGCCAGATTCCCGGCTCTTCGGGACACTTGGCGACGGAGTATCTGAAGCAGGTCGCGAACCTGGACATTGTTGGCGTGCCCTACAAGGGAAGCGCGCCCGCCATGATCGATCTTCTCGGCAATCAAATTCCGATGTTGATCACCAACAACGATACCGCCTTGCCTTATGTGAAGAGCGGCAAGCTCAAGGCGCTGGCTGTCACAAGCGCGACGCGCAATCCGGCGTTTCCCGATGTGCCGACCGTCGTCGAGTCGGGCTATCCGAACTTCACGGCCAATGCATGGTGGGGTCTTTCAGCGCCAAAAGGGACCCCCGCGGATATCGTCGAAAAGCTCCAGAAGGCCATTCAGCACGGCCTTACAACGCCTCACGTCAAGGCAAAGCTCGAAGAGTTCGGCTTTGTCGCGTCAGGCTCGGATTCAGCCAAGTTCACCAAGTTCGTCCATGACGAGGTCGCGACGTGGAAGCGTGTGATCGACGCCGGCAACCTCAAGTCCGAGTGAAAGCGACCGCCGTGCACCTGCTGCATCCCTTGCAGCAGGTGCCGCGGGTTTAATTGAAGATGAGTCAAATCATGAAGTTGAAGAAGCCCGAGGACCTGCGATCCGCGCGGTGGTTCCTGCCGGACGATCTGCGCTCATTCGGCCACCGCAGCCGCATGAACCAGATGGGCTACGCCGACAGCGAGTTCAAAGGCAAACCCGTCATCGGCATCATCAACACCTGGTCCGACTTCGCCCAGTGCCACGCCCATTTCAAGCAGCGCGTCGACGATGTGAAGCGCGGTGTTCTGCAAGAAGGTGGCTTTCCCGTCGAGCTGCCGGCCATCTCGCTTTCCGAATCCACCGTCAAGCCGACGACGATGCTGTACCGCAATTTCCTTGCGATGGAGACGGAGGAGCTGATCCGGTCGCAGCCCGTCGATGCGGTCGTGCTCATGGGCGGTTGCGACAAGACCACGCCTGGCTTGCTGCTGGGCGCTATCTCGGCCGGCGTACCGGCCATCTTCATGCCCGCCGGCCCCATGCTGCGCGGCAACTGGCAAGGCAAGGTCCTCGGTTCCGGCTCCGATGGCTGGAAATACTGGGATGAGCGCCGCGCGGGCACGATATCCGAAAAGGTATGGAACGAGATGCAGACCGGGATCGCACGGTCATATGGTGTCTGCATGACGATGGGCACGGCCGCTACCATGACCGGGCTTGCGGACGCTTTGGGAATGACCCTTCCCGGCGCTTCGTCCATTCCGGCCGCCGACGCGAACCACATCCGTATGGCATCCGCCGCAGGGCGCCGGGCCGTTCAGATGGTTTGGGAAGACCTGACGCCCGCGAAGATTCTGACCAGAAAGGCGTTCGAGAACGCCATCGTCGTTGCCATGGCGATGGGCTGTTCGACCAACGCCGTCATTCATGTACTGGCGCTTGCGCGCCGTGCGGGCCTGGATATCGGACTGGAAGATTTCGATAAGGCGTCGCGCCGTGTGCCCGTGATCGCGAACATACGGCCGTCGGGCGACAAGTATCTCATGGAGGATTTCTATTACGCAGGCGGCATGCTCGGCTTGCTGTTGCGCCTGAAGCCGTATCTGGACCTCACCCAAATCAACGTCACCGGCGAGGACTGGAACAAGGCCCTCGACGGCGCGCAAGTGTTCAATGATGACGTGATCCGCACCGTCGATAATGCTATTTATAAAGAAGGGGCTCTGGCCGTCCTCAAAGGCAACATCGCGCCGGATGGATGTGTTATCAAACCCTCCGCCGCGGGACTGCGGTTCCAGACCCATTCGGGTCCGGCGCTCGTGTATGATTCCTATGCCGAGCTGAAGGCCAATATCGATCGTGACGACCTCGATGTAACGCCGGATACGGTGCTTATCCTTCGCAACGCCGGGCCTCTCGGCGGCCCGGGCATGCCGGAGTGGGGCATGTTACCGATCCCCAAGAAGCTCGTGAAACAGGGGGTGAGGGACATGGTGCGCATTTCGGACGCGAGAATGTCGGGCACGTCCTATGGCGCCTGCATCCTGCATGTTTCGCCGGAAGCGCATATCGGCGGGCCTCTTGGCTTGGTCAAAACGGGTGACATGATCGACCTCGACATCCCGAACAGGACCCTGAACATGCGCGTCTCGGACGAAGAGCTTGCCGTTCGAAAGGCAGCCTGGGTGAAGCCCAAAGAGAACTACCAGCGTGGATACGGCTGGATGTTCTCGCAGCACATCACGCAGGCGCAAGATGGTTGCGATTTTGACTTTCTGCAGACCGCGTTTGGCGAACCGGTGCCTGAGCCGGTCATAAACTGAGGGACCAGAAATGAGTGTATTCAAGAATATTATCGGTGGGCAGCAGGCTGACGGACAGAGTGTCTATCGCAACATCAACCCATCCAATACCAACGACACGGTCGGCGAATATGCGCAGGGATCTAAGGCCGATGCGCTCGCGGCCATCGGCGCCGCGAAAGCCGCGTTCGCGGGCTGGTCGCAGTCCGGCGTTCAACAGCGCCACGAGGCGTTGAAGAAGATCGGCGATGAGATCATCGCCCGTAAGGACGAGCTGGGCCGGTTGCTGTCGCGCGAAGAAGGCAAGACCTTGCCCGAGGGCGTCGGTGAGGTCGTTCGCGCTGGCCAGATTTTTCAGTTTTTCGCAGGTGAGGCTCTCCGCCTTGCCGGTGAGAAGCTGCCCTCGGTGCGCGCCGGGCTGGACGTCGAAATTACGCGCGAGCCGCTCGGCGTCGTTGGCCTCATTACACCGTGGAATTTCCCGATTGCGATCCCCGCGTGGAAGATCGCTCCGGCGTTATGTTACGGCAATACGGTCGTTTTCAAACCCGCAGAATTCGTACCGGGTTCGGCCTGGGCGTTGTCCGACATTATCTCGCGTGCGGGCCTGCCCGACGGTGTCTTCAATCTCGTGATGGGCCGCGGGTCGACCGTGGGAGCGGCCTTCATCGAGTCAAAAGATGTCGCGGCCATTTCGTTCACGGGTTCGGTGAATACCGGACGGAGCATCGCAGCCCAGTGTATTGCTGCGCAGCCCATGAAAAAGATCCAGCTCGAGATGGGCGGCAAGAACCCGCTTGTCGTGCTCAATGACGCCGACCTCAAAACGGCCGTGGAATGCGCTGTCAACGGCGCGTTTTTTTCAACGGGCCAACGCTGTACGGCTTCATCGCGCCTGATCGTGACGAAGGGCATCTATAAGGAGTTCGTCGCTGCGTTGACGGAGCGGCTCAAAGGCCTCGTTGTCGATGACGCGTTGAAGGATGGCACGCATATTGGACCGGTGGTCGATCAGTCCCAGCTCGACCAGGATACTGATTACATCGAGGTTGGCCGGAAAGAAGGCGCCAAACTGGCATTCGGCGGAGAATTGCTGCGCCGGAGCAATCCCGGCTTTTATCTGTCGCCGGCCTTGTTCACGGAATGCTCCAACGAGATGCGTATCAGCCGGGAGGAGATCTTCGGTCCTGTCGCCTCCGTCATACCCGCCGACAATTATGAAGACGCGCTACGGCTCGCCAACGATACCGAGTTTGGCCTTTCTGCCGGCATCTGCACGACCAGCCTAAAGTACTCATCTCACTTCAAGAGACACGCCGAAGCCGGGATGGTCATGGTGAATGTGCCCACCGCTGGCGTTGACTACCACGTTCCGTTTGGCGGCCGGAAGGCGTCGAGCTATGGGCCGCGGGAGCAGGGGGCCTACGCCAAGGAATTCCACACGACGGTCAAGACGGCCTACACGCTCGCCCAATAGGTTTGGCCGAAACGGAATGTCTGGGAGGAATCGCGCGTGAAGATCGTCGAACTGCGCGGCTTTCATGTCGGGTTCAGTCCCAATCCCGCCATCGGAAACGCGCGGACATTCATTCGCCGTCGCGACTTCCTGTTGCTCCAGCTGCTCGCCGATGATGGATCGATCGGCTGGGGCGAAGTCTTCAACTCGCCGCACGCCGCTGGTGCATTCATTCAGGCGCGCCTTGCGGCTCACATCCTCGGTCAATCGCCTGCGGACTATCGCCGCATCTTTGACCGGATGAGCGGCGTTCTCGGTTACGACCGTAGAGGGGCGGCCATGATGGCCGTGTCGGCGATCGACATGGCGCTACATGATCTGGCCGCACAAGCGCAGGGCATCAGTGTTTGCGCCATGCTCGGCGGCGCGTTGCGCGACCGGGTATTCGCCTATGCGAGCGGGCCCTTTATCGCTGAGGGGGCGGCGCCCTACGCAAAATATGAAGAGCAGGTTGAGACCTATCTGAAACGGGGATACCGCGCGGTAAAACCTCGCGGAGGCGCTGGGCCTAAGCTCGATGGCGAGATGGCCCGCGCGCTGCGGTCGGCGGTCGGTCCTGACATCGGCCTGATGGTCGATATCAACCAAGGCTATAGCGCCCAAGCCGCGATCCGGTCTGCCCGTTACATGGAGGAGTCCGATCTTCTCTGGCTTGAAGAGCCCGTGATGCCGGAAGATTTGCCGGGCTACCGGGCGGTTGCGGCGGCGTCTCCCATCGCTATCGCGGGTGGTGAAGCTCTTGGCAGCCTTGCCGCCTTCCGCGATTTCCTTGCCGCCGGGCCTTCGATGTCCATTCTTCAGCCCGACCTCACCGTTTGCGGCGGCTTTTCGGGGTTCATGAAAATCGCCGCGCTCGCCGATGCCTATGACATTCCCGTCATGCCTCATGCATTCGGGACCATCGTCAATCACAGCGCCGCGGTGCAGGCCGCCGCGCTGATGACAGAACGGCGCAGCACCGGCGCGCAGTCCTACCCGTATGTCGAAATCGACTGCACGGACAATCCGCTGCTGCATGTCGCGGGTGCCGTCACGGTCGGCCCGGACGGCAAGGTCGAGATTCCCGATGCTCCCGGCCTTGGGTTGGACCTTTCCGCAGAAAAACTAAAGCCGTGGATTACATCCACCTGGAGCTGCGCATTTTAAAAAAAAGAGTCAACGGAGGAAGCCATGCATCAATTCACGCGTCGTCAGTTGCTCGCCACCGCGAGCGCCTTTGCCGCTGCGCTCAGCGCAAACCGCGTTGCCTTTGCCGCCGACTGGCCCGACCGGCCTGTGACCATCGTTGTGCCGTTCCCGCCGGGCGGTTCGAACGATGTGATCGCCCGCATATTCGCCCAGCATTTCTCGCAGAAATTCGGCAAGACATTCGTCGTCGAGAACCGCGCAGGCGCCAATGGCAATATCGGCGCCAATACCGTCGCGCGTGCGGCGCCCGATGGCTACACGCTACTGCTCTCCGGCAATGGTCAAAATGCGATGAACCACGGGCTTTATGCCCAGATGCCGTATGACTCCCGGAAAGACTTCACCCATATCGCCCAGATGGGCTCGATCGCCAACGGGCTTTTTGTAACCGCAAATTTCCCGGCGAAGACGCTAAAGGAGTTCATCGAGCTTGCGAAGTCGAAACCCGGCCAGGTGGCATGCGCCAGCCCGGGCAGTGGCTCGTCAGGTCATCTGGCCATGGCGATGCTGCAGCATACGACGGGCATCAAGCTGCAGCACATTCCCTATCGCGGTGCGGCTCCGGCCATCAACGACGTGCTCGGCGGACAGGTCGGCTCCGTTATGATCAATGTCGACATTCCGCTTCAGCACGTGCGCGCGGGCACGCTGAGGGCATTGGCAGTCACCAGCAGCGAGCGCAATTCTCTTTATTCCGACGTGCCGACAATCGCAGAGTCCGGGTTCCCGGGATTCTCCGCAACAGGCTGGATGGGCCTGTCAGGCCCTGCAAACCTGCCACGCAACATCGCAGATCAACTCAACAGCGCGGTGAATGAGGCGCTTGAAGGTGCGCAACTTAAAGAGCGCTTCGCGGCTGCCGGGTATGTAAAGGGCGGCGGCTCAAGCGAGCAATACACCTCGTTCGTTTCTGCGGAAATCGACAAGTGGGGCAAGGTCATCAAGGACACCGGCGCTTCAGTGGATTGAAGTCGTAATGGAGGTCGTTGGGAGGTGAACATGAGCATCATAAAGAGCCAAAAAGACTTTTTCGCAGGGTTGCTGTTCATTCTGTTCAGCATTGGGTTTCTCTGGCTGGCGAAGGACTACAATTTTGGCTCCGCGCGCCGCATGGGACCGGCGTTCTTTCCGATCGTTCTTGCCAGTGCGCTCCTTGTTATCGGGGT